>JBEKEK010000115.1:0-27537 GCA_050013875.1 Trebonia sp.
GCGCGTCCCAGTAGCGCAGCACGTAGGCGCTGCTGTGCAGCGCGAAGAGGTCGTTCGCATCCGCGTCGTCGAAGGGACGCAGTCGGAGGCGAGCGGTGTGCAGCGTGGGGGTGGGCAGCGACGTGCCCGTCATGTTCCCTCCCGTGATTGGCGGCCGATCAATGAGACATCCGATGCCGGCCACTCCGCAACGGGATTTCTCGGCGGGCGGGCAGAACGACGTGCCCGTTCATCGGCATGAGTGAGCGTCTCGACGGCAGTTGGGCTGTGGCGTAGCCGGGCACAGATCACCCGGTTCGGGGTGGCGTCGGGCGGCCATCCCAGCGCCCAGGCTGCCGAGCATAGCGTCGGCTACGCGCGCGCCGCGACGCCCCTTTGCCGGGAGCAACGAGTGAGTCGTTGACGTGCTGGAAGTGACTAGCTGCTGCCTGTCGTCGGCCGCGACTTGAACCCGGCTGGGCGGGCGCCCCGCGGTGGGGCGCCGGGCCGACGGTAGGATGCTGGCTGAACACAGAAAGGCGGACATGTCGGACCTGCCGGACGTCTCGGAATTTGTCGAACTTCCAACGGAAATCGACACGTCCCAGCCGCACATAGCCCGGATGTACGACTATTACCTTGGCGGCAAGAACCACTTCGCGGCCGACCGGGAGCTGGCGGACAAGATCATCGCGGCCATACCCGGCATGCGGACCGGACCGCGGGAGAACCGGGAGTTCCTCGGCCGCACGGTGCGGTTCCTGGCCGCGGAAGCTGGCATCAGGCAGTTCCTCGACATCGGCACCGGGCTGCCGACCACCAACAGCGTGCACGAGGTCGCGCAGCAGGTCGCGCCCTCGTCCCGGGTGGTCTACGTGGACAACGACCCGCTGGTCCTTTCCCACGCCCGGGCGCTGCTGACGTCGTCTGAGGAAGGCCGGACCGCCTACATTCAGGCGGACCTGCGCAACCCGCAGGAGATCCTGTCCTCGCCGGTGGTGCAGTCGGTGCTGGACTTCTCCCAGCCGGTGGCGCTGCTGCTCCTCGCGGTGCTGCAGTTCATCCCCGACGAGGACGGGCCGGCCGAGGTCGTTGCGACCCTGCGCGACGCCCTCGCGCCGGGCAGCTACCTGATCGCCTCGCACGTCACGAACGAGCACAACGTGGTCGGCTCAGCCGCCGGGGAGCGCGCCTACCAGAGCCGCGGGGTGCCGCTGCATATGCGCGACAGCGCCGAGTTCGCCGACATCGCGTTCACCGGGATGGAACTGCTGCCGCCGGGCGTGGTGCTGGTGTCGGAATGGCGGGCGGAGACCGGGCCGCTTCCGCTCGCCAACGAAGTGAACTGCTACGGCGGGGTCGCCCGCAAGCCCTGATGCCCGCAAGCCCCGACGAGAGAAACGGGCATAGCGCAGCTATCTCGGAAATCGACACCCCTCGGGGCCCGACAGGCCGGCACGTCGTTCGGAAGCCAGGCCGACAAGTCGGCCGGCAGCGGATCTCTGGGCCAAGCCGGTCCCGCCCGCGCCGTCCGTGGCCTCGCGTGATCCCGTCCGTGGCCACGGACATGGTCGGCCGGGCGCGTTTCAGCTTGACATTCGCGGTTGAGTCGGGCGTGCATCCCGCGTGTGCCCGCCCGCCCCGTGCGGTGTTCCCCGGGGGGCGGGCGGGGAAGGGGCGATGCCCGTGCGCCTCCATGACCAGGCACTCGGTGAGCAGGGTCGCCGAGCCGTGTCGGACGGCTGCGGCCTGGGCGGCGCGGGCGAGGTCGACCGCCTCGTCCGGCCGGGCTAGGTAGAGCGCTTGGTGCGCCTGGCCGGCGAGAACCTCGGCCGCAAGTGCATGGTCGCTGGCGTGCCGGGAGTAGGCCAGGGCCTGGGTGAGGTACCGCTGGGCCAGGCCGTGCTCGTCGCTGTCGTAGGCCACCCATCCGGCCAGCTGGGACAGCTCCCCGCACGCGGCGGCGAGCTGTCGGCCGGTTTCTTCCTGGTAGCTGCCAGCGGTGAGCAGCCTGGAGACGTGGTCGTCGAGGTAAGACACGATCGTGGTGCGGGGCTTGCCCCCGCCGAGCCGGTTGTCCATTTCCCGGTAGGAGCAGGTCAGCTCGCGGATCGCGTCGATGTCAGCGCGCCCTGCCTTGCGCGGGCCGGAGGCGGAGGGCGCGGCGGCGGGCGGGCTGGTGAGCCAGCGTAATGCGGAGGCGGGCAGCGCGGCGGAGCACGCCCGCCGGGCGCCTGTCTCGCGGAGGACGGCTACGCCGCGCGCTGGCAGGCGGAGGGGATCGGCTGCCTTCCCAGACAGCAGGTCGACGCCTCTGGCCGGGAGGGTGACCGGCTCATCCGTGTGGTTGAACACGAAAAGCCACGACGTGCCGTCTTCGCCATAGCGCCGGCTGACCGCGACTTCCGGCGGCACATCGGCCAGGACCGGCTGGACGCCGGCCGCGGCGGCGACGTCCCGCAGCACCGAGTCGTATGCACTGTCCGCGAGCCAGGTCGACAGGTACCACGCGACGCCGTCGCCGAGAGAATTCCTCGTCACCGCGGGCAGCCCGGCCAGAACGCCACCGTCATAGCGAGCGAGGACCTCGGCGCCCGCCGTCCGCAGACGCTCGCTCCACCTGGTGCCCGTCGCCCCGTCCAGGCCGCTCAGCGTGACCGTTGCGCCTGGTGGCAGCGGATGGAACTCCTCCACCCGGATACCCAGCAGGTCACGTAGCGCGCCCGGGTACCCGCCGGTCCGTACCCGGTGGAACTGGTCGGCTATCCCGGACAGGAACGTCACCACTAGGTGCCCGCCCGCCGCCACGTACCCGCGCAGCGCGGCGGCCACGTCGCCGGACATCAGGTAGACGGCGGGGACCAGCACGAGCCGGTACCCGGACAAGTCCGCGGCTGGCGGCGCGAGGTCGCAGGCGATGCCGGCTCGCCACAGCGCGGCGTGCACGCAGCGCGCCACGTCCATGTGGCTGATCTGGTCCGAAGGCAATCCCCCGGACTCCAGCGCCCGCCTAGAATCTGTGTCCACCAGCACGGCCGCCTCGGCCCGGAGCACGCTCCCGGTCACTTCCGAGAGATGCTCAAGCGCCGCGCCCAGCTCCGCGGCCTCCGCGAAAATCCTGGTGTCCCGGCCGGCGTGCGGGACCAGCGCCGCATGGTACATCTCGGCCCCGGCCCGCGACGCGCGCCACTGGAAGAAGCACACGCCGTCGGCGCCGTGCGCCACGTAACCGAGGCTGTCACGCAGCGTCCGGCCCGGCTCCCGGTGCACCATCAGGCCGTTCTCGACTACGACGCTCGCCGCCTGCTCCATCAGCAGCCACGGCTTACCGCCGCCGGCGGACCTGGCCAGGGCCGCCGTGAACGCGATGTCGGCATGGGCGCCTGGCCCCGCCGTCGTCAGGTAGTGATCGATCGCGAACACATCGACCTCGCGGCCCCACGCCCACGGGTCAGGGACCATCCAGTCAGCCGACACGAAGTTCGTGGTCACCGGCACCGCGGGGGAACTCTGCCGGATGACGTCCCGCTGCTCGGCGAACGCGGAGCGCAGCTCGTCGGACCAGAACCGGCGGAAGTCCAGGTCGTGCCCGGGATTGGGCAGGTATTGCGTGGCGCGTGGCGGGAGGACCTGTTCCCACGCCGAATAGCGCTGGCTCCAGAACGCCGTCCCCCACGCCTCGTTCAGCACGGCCAGGCCATTCGCACCGTCTCCGTAGCGGCGCCGCAGCCAGTCACGGAACGCTGCGGCCGCGTGGTCACACCAGCACAGCGTGCCGTACTCGTTGTGCACGTGCCACAGGACGAGCGCCGGATGATCCGCGTACCGCCGGGCCAGCTCGCCCGCGATCCGCGCCGCCGCCTGGCGGTAGGCAGGCGCGGCGGCGCAGTAGGTGTCCCGGCTGCCGTGCCACAGCCGGACTCCGTCCCTGGTGACCGGCATCGCATCCGGGTGCGCGAGGGTGAACCAGGGCGGCGGCGACGCGGTGGGTGTCGCCAGGATCACCCGCACCCCGTTCGCGTGCAGCCGGTCAAGCGTTTCGTCCAGCCAGCCGAACTCGAACCGCCCCTCTTCGGGTTCCAGCAACGACCAGGAGAACACGCCGACGGTGGCGGTGTTGACGCGCGCCGCGCGCATCAGCTCGTCATCCTCTGCCCACACCGCCGCGTCCCACTGCTCAGGGTTGTAGTCCCCGCCGAAGGCCAGCGTCACCGGATCGGAAGCTCCGCATCGTCGCGGAGGAACAGCGGGATCCGGTCGAGCGGCGCTTCCGCCAGCACCGTCGTGCCGCCATCGGCGCCTTCGCCGGTCCACGCGTCGGTCCACCGGCTGCCTGCGGGCAGGTACACGTCCCGTTCCCTGGCACCGTGCCACGCGACGGGCGCGACCAGCAGCGACGGCCCGAACATGAACTGGTCCGCCACGTCCCACGCCTGCGGATCACCGGGGAAATCGACGAACAGCGGCCGCATCGGCGGCATCCCGGTCTCGTGGGCGGCCCTCATCTGGGCCATGACGTACGGCCGCAGCCGTTCCCGCAGGGACATCATGGCCGCGATGCACTCGTAGGCCGCGTCGCCGAAAGACCACGCCTCGTTCGGGCCGCCGGTCTGGTCGAGCCCGAACGGCATCGACGGCTCACGGAACCCGTGCAGCCGGAAGATCGGGCAGAACGCCCCGTACTGAAACCACCGTACGATCAGCTCGCGGTACTCCGGGTCGGCTGGATCCCCGCCGTGGAACCCGCCGATGTCGGTCGTCCACCACGGCAGCCCGCTGACCGCGACGTTCAGCCCGGCCCTGATCTGCTCCCGCAGGCTGCCGTAGGTGGCCGGTATGTCGCCTGACCAGAGCACCGCGCCGTACCGCTGACTTCCCGACCAGGCAGAACGGACGAGGGTGACGCTCCCCGGCAGCCCCTCGGCCCGGTTGCCTTCGTAAAACGCGCGGGCATGCTCGCGCGGGTACAGGTTGCCCACCGCCAGGCCTGGACCCGCGTGGTAGCGCAGGTTCTGCTGGAACCCGGGCCGCAGCTCGGGCTCGCACGCGTCAAGCCACCACGCGTCTACGCCGTAGGGCAGCAGGTAGTTGTCCCGCACCCGGCTCCAGATGAACTCGCGCGCCTCCGGGTTCGTCGCGTCATAGAAGGCGACGCCGACCGGCGCCGGTATGCCCTTGTCCGGCCAGGTAGCGTGGGTGAGCGGCCCGGTCTCGGTGCCGATGAGCAGCCCGCGATCGGCCAGCTCGGCGTGGTTCTCGCTGGCCGGGCTGACCGAGGGCCATATCGACACCATCAGCCGGGTGCCCATCTCGCGCAGCTCGGTGGTCATCGCCGCCGGGTCCGGCCACTCCGCCGGGTCGAACTTCCAGTCGCCCAGGTGGGTCCAGTGAAAGTAGTCGGCGACGATCACCGACAGCGGCAGGCCGCGGCGGTGATACTCGCGAGCCACGGCGAGCAGCTCATCCTGGGTGCGGTAACGCAGCTTGCACTGCCAGAAACCGGCCGCCCAGTCCGGCAGTATCGGCGGGTGGCCGGTGGCGTCGGCGTAGCTCCCGAGGATCTGCGCGGGCGAGCCCGCCGTGATCCAGTAGTCGATCTGGCGCGCGCTGTCGGCCGTCCAGCGGGTGCCGTTCGCGGCGAGTTCCACCCGGCCGATGGCCGGGTTGTTCCATAGCAGTCCGTAACCGCGGCTGGACAGCAGAAAGGGGATGGTCACCTCGCCGTTGCGCTGGACCAGGTCGACCACGGCGCCCTTCTGGTCGAGCAGTCCATGGGGATGCTGGCCCAGCCCGTACAGGCGCTCGCCTGTATAGGCGCGGAAGCGCTGTTCCAGCCGGTAGTAGCCGCTCCCCGCGGGCCCGAAGAGCCGGGGACCCGGCCACCAGAAGTGAATGGGCTCCTCGGCGAGCAACTCGGCGCCGTCCGCTGTCCTGGTGAAGCGCAGCATCGCCTGTCCGTGATCGGTGTGGCCGGCGTTGATCTGCGCGGTGATGGCGCCGTTGACAAGCTGCGCGGTGGTGTCCTCGATCTTTGCTCGTGCCTCCGACTGACCGGGCGGCCCGTCGAGGGCGGCAGGCAGCCCGTCAAGAACCGGGCCGATCGCGGCCCGGACCCTGATGGCGTCCGGGCCCCAGGGCTCGACCCGCAGCGTCTGCTGCTGCGCGCTCCATTCAAGCGCGCCGCCGAGATCGCGGATGCTATTCACAGGTTCTTCTCCTTGGCGTGTGCGGTGCTGCCGCGGACGGTGAGCACCGGCCGGAGCAGGGTCACTCCCGGTGCGCGCCCGTCGTTCATCCGTCCCATCAGCAGCTGGACCGCTCCCGATCCGAGTTCGGCGGCCGGCATGTTGACCGAGGACAGCTGTGGTGACGTCTGCACCGCGATCTGATCCGGGCACACCGCCACGATCGACACGTCCTCGGGGACGGTCCGGCCGGCCGTCCGCAGGAGGCCGAGCAGCGGCGGGATCACGGCCTCGTTCTGCACGATCAGGCCGGTCGTGCGCGGTCGCTCTTCGAGGATCCTGGCCAGCACGCCCGCCACGGCCTCATAGCTGCCCGCGCACGGGCGATGCACCAGGTCCATGCCCCGCGAGGCGGCGCCGTCGGTGATCCCCGCCATGGTGCGCATCGCGAACCCGGCCCGGCGCTGGTACACGCCCTCGGCCTCGCCGATGAAGGCGACCTCGCGATGGCCGAGATCCCCCAGGTGCTGGACGCACAGCCTGCCCGCCTCCGCGAAATCGAGGTCGATGCAGTCGAGTCCGGCCGTGTCGGCGGGAACCCCGATGAGCACCGCGTCGATGCCCGCTTCCCGCAGGATGGGGATGCGGTCGTCGTCCATGCCGACGTCGGTGAGGATCACCGCGTCAGCGCGAGCGGTGGAGATGACCCGCTTAATCTCGGCCGGTCCCTCGTCGCTGGTCAGCAGCAGCACATCGTGCCCGAACCGGCGTGCCGCCGTGGTCACGCCGATGGCGATCTCCATCATCACCGGCACGTAAAGGTCACTGCGCAGCGGCACGAACAGCGCCAGCACATCGGATCGGCTGCTTGCCAGCGCGCGGGCTCCGGCGTGCGGGTGGTAGTTCAGCTCCTTGATGCTGCGCTGGACCCGGTGGCGTGTCTGCTCGGAAACCGGGCGCTTCCCGCTGAGCACGTACGAGACCGTGCTTGCCGCCACCCCGGCATGACGCGCCACGTCCCCGATTGTCGTCATCTGGCTCCCCTCAACTGCCGATCGAAGCGCTTCAAGATTTCCCTTCCGGTCAGCCCGGGCGGGCTGGAACCACGGTATCAATGGGCAGTGCTTCGCAAGTGGCACGCGTGTTCCCGTCAATCGAAGCGCTTCACGTTCTCCGTCCCCGGCTGCCGGCCCCGAGGCCGGCAGCCGGGACGCGGTCATCCGACGGTTACCGAGTAGGAGTTGGCGTCGATCTGTCCCTCGCCGGACCAGACCTCGGCGCCCGCCTGCACGCTGGACAGGTAATACGAGCCGTCCAGGCCGTACGAGCCGACCAGCAGCCTGGTGAAGTCGGTGATGTTCAGCTCGGACGAGGTCGTGGTGGCGGTACGGACGAATGAGTAGATGGGCCAGGTGTTGTCGTAGTCGATGTACAGGTTCCACGACGCGCCGTCGACGCTGACCGTGGCGTACTCGGAGCCGGCCGGTCCGGCCCCGCCGCCGTGGTTCAGCCAGATCATGACCTCGTCCTGCGGGTTCGCGTCGCCCGGGTCCGAGCTGGAGGTGATCCAGTCGTCGTAGGAGACGTCGAACGTGTTGGCCGTGTTCTGGGTGAACGTGTAGTTCCAGCTGCTGCTGACCGTGGTGCCCGAGTCCAGCTGCACGGGCAGCCCGGTATCGGAGTACTGCCAGCCCCACTCCCAGCCGAGCACCGCCGCCGGGTAGGCGAGCACGTCGGAGGACGTGGCGGAGGAGGCGTGCGCCCAGTCCCAGTCGGCACCCCAGACGATGGCGTGGCCGGACTGGCTGGTCGACCAGGCGCACTGCCAGCTGCCCGAGGTGGCCAGCGACGCGTTGTACTCGTTGTTCAGGATGTAGTAGGGGTTCATCCCCTCCGACGCGCCGCTCGTGCAGGTAGTGGCGGCCTGCGCGGCGGCGGGCGCGAGCATGGTCACGGCCGCGGCGAGCGCCAGGCACGCCCCGACCGCCAGGCCCCGCCGTGGTCCGGCCCTCCCTAGGATGCGGTGCAACATGGTATTTTCTCCTTCCGCGGCCATGGGTGCGGGTTCCGTTGTCCGCGGGTGCTGGCCCATGGCCGCCGGCTGATAACCGTCCGCTATCCGGCACCGCCGCCCGCCGGATCGGCGTAAAGGATCCCCCTCCCGTTGGAGCCGAGATACACGCGGCCAAAGACGTTCGGGTCACCGGTGATCGTCTGGCCGATCCACGCGTACTGCTCGGAGTCGTCGTTGATCCGCACCCAGCTCGCTCCCTCGTCGGTGGACAGGAAGACGCCCTGCGCACCGCCGACGATGCCGGTCAGGTAGATCGCCGGGTAGCCGGCGCCCGGTGCCGCCTTGCCGAACCCGAGGGTGGCGACGGCGGCGACGCTGCCAACCGCCGCGAACGTCCTGCCGCCGTCGGTGGAGTGGTACAGCAGCCCGTTGCCCCCGGTCAGCCACAGGTCGCCGGCCCGGCCGAACACGGTGTGCAGCTGGGCCAGGCTGGAGGTTCCCTCCGGGTTGACACCGGCGGGCAGGCCCGTGGTCTCGGTGGTGAACGTCGCGCCGCCGTCGGTGGAGACGAGCAGTGCGCCCGTGGCCGGGTCGAAGTCGTGGAACACCCCGGCCGTGACCGGGTCGGCGACCGGGAAGGCGCCCTCGGCCAGGCCGGAGACGTCGGTCCAGGTCTGCCCGCCGTCCGTGCTGTACTGCGGGACGGCGTCGGCGGGCGCCCACACGATGGACGAGCCGTCGGCGTTGACCGCGACCACGCCTGCCCCCTCCGTGCTGCCGGCGGGCAGTTCCATTGACGTCCACTCCGCGCCGCCGTCGGTGGAGTAGTCGCCGCCGTCGTAACCCACCAACGCCACGTCGAGTGGCGCCTCGCCTGCCTCCGCGACGGACGTGCCGGAGCCGATGATCGGCTCGATCATGCCCACCGGCGGGGACCGGTCCAGGCTGGTGTGGCAGAACCCGCCGAGGTCGCCGACGGCGCTGATCAGCTTGCACGGTCCGGCCGTGGGCACCAGCAGGTCGTTGACGGCCGTCTCCTCGATGCCTTCGGCCGCGGCCGAGGACCAGGTTGTCGGCTTGCCGTGGTCGGCGGCGGTGAGATCGTCGGTGCCGAACACGGTCGCCCCGGTGCCGAAGATGGCATGGTCGGGGTTGAACGGGTCGATCGCGATCGAGGCGATCCACCAGCCGAACTTCGGCGTCGCCCCGAACGCCAGGAATGGCGACGCGGAGATGTCAAGCGTGGCCTTCGCGCCCACGTCCGCCCAGGTGGCCCCGGCGTCGGTGGAGCGGAAGATGGTGTCGACCGGGTACCAGCGGTCGTTGGTCGCGACCATGACCGTGTCCGGGCGGGTGGGGTCGACCGCAAGGCCGGCATAGCCGAACGTCGGGTTGCCGTCGGCGCCTGGTGTCTCGGGGGTGATGTTCGTCCAGGCGCCGGTGAGCGTGTCGTACTTCCACACGCTGCCGTCCGTCATGCCGTTGGGTCCCGGCTGGTTGGCGTAGTCGACGTAGAAGACGCCGTTGGAAGCCATCACGCCGTGCTCGGGTTCCATGCCCGTGGGCTCGCCGGGCACGAGCTGCCAGGTGGCGCCGGCGTCGGTCGACTCATACAGGTCGGTGCCGGTCGCGTTGCCCACGAAGATCGTCTTGGTCGGGGCGCCTCGATGGCCGCCGACCGCGTCGAACGTGACGAACGAGAGCCCGATATCGTCCGCGGTGCTGGTCACCGGGAAGCTGGTGACCTGCGCCCAGGTGGCGCCGCCGTCGGTGCTGCGCCACAGGCCGTTGGCCGGGCTGGCCAGGTACAGGACGTCGTCGTCGTGGGGGTCGACGGCGAGCCGCTCGCCCATGTTGCGGCCGTTCTGGTTGGATGCGAGCTGGATCGGCAGGTCGGTGATCTGCCAGCTCCGGCCCTGGTCGTCCGAGCGGAGGATCTCGCCGTCCAGCGGCACCGCCCACGGCTGGGTGTACTCGCCCGCTGCCACCCACACCTTGTCCCGGTTGACCGGATCGGGTGCGATGGACTCGACCCCGAGGTCGTTCCAGTCGTCGAAGCCGGTGAAGTCCATCAGCGGAACCCACCTGCTCGCGGCGGCGTCCCAGCGATAGGCGCCGCCGATGTCGGTGCGCGCGTAGGCCAGGCCCGGTTGCGCCGGGCTGAACACCAGCCCGTCCACGAAGCCGCCGCCGACGATCGCCGCGTTGCTCCAGGAGTAGGCGGCCGTCGACGCGGTCTGCGACGCGGTCGCCGTGCCGGGTGCCGCCAGTCCGGCCAGAAGGGTGACGCCGCTGGCAGCGAGCAGCGTGCGGCTAGCCTTTGATAGCACCGAGCAACACTCCCTTGGTGAAATGCTTCTGCACGAACGGGTAGACGAGCAGGACCGGCACGACGGTGAGCGTGACGACCGCCATCTGCACGGACAGCGGGGCGATCTGCTGGTTGCCGACGAACCCGCCGATGGTGCTGCTGCCGCTGCCCGGCATGGGGTTGCCCTGCGTCACGTAGGTGTACAGCACCATCTGCAGTGGCCACTTGACGCTGTCGGCGGGCATGAACAGCAGGATGTTGAACCACGAGTTCCAGTAGGTGACCGCGTAGAACAGGGCGATGACGGCGGTCACGGCCCTGGAGGTGGGGAGCACGATCCGCCACAGGATCTTCCAGTCGCTCGCGCCGTCGATCCGGGCGCTCTCGATCATGTCGCTGGCGATGTTCATGAAGAACGCCCGCATCACGATGATGTTGAACACGCTGACCGCGCCGGGCAGGATCAGCGCCCAGTACTGATTAAAGCCGCCGAGGCCGGAGACCACGAGGAACAGCGGGATGATCCCGCCGCTGAAGAACATCGTGATCATCATGAACCACAAGATGGTCTGGTGGCCGAACGACCCGGCGCGGGACAAGCCGTAGGAGGCCAGGATCGTAACGGTCACCGAGAAGGCCGTGCCCACCGCGGTGAGCAGGACGCTGATGACCAGCGCCCGGCCGACGACCCCGCCCTCGGCGATCAGCCTGTAGGCGCTCAGCGTCAGCCCGTGCGGCCAGACGACCAGCCCGCCCGCGATGTTGACCGACGCCTGGTTGGAAAGGCTGGTCAGCACGATGGAGTACAGCGGAAGCGCGATGATCAGCAAGATCACGACGATGGCACCCGATTTGACGCCCTGGGTGGCAGCGGAGGGCCGTTCCTGCCACACCGGGCGCATGGAGTTGCGGCCGGTGCGGCGGGGCTGCGCGGCGGCCTGCCTGGGCGCCGTTGTCGTCATGGGTGCCGTCACTTTCTGCTGTTCCTGTAGAGGCCGTCCTCGCCGAGCAGGTGCGCGACTCGATTGGCCGAGACGATGAGGATCACCGAGGTCACGCCGAGGAACAGCCCGGCTGCGGCGCCGTAGCTGTAGTTCCCCTGCACGATGCCGTTCTCGTAGGAGAACGTGGTGAGCACCTGGGCGGCACCCGTCCCGACAGCGGGCATCTGGATCAGCACCTGCTCGAACCCGAAGGTCAGCGCGTAGCCCAGGTTGAGGATGAGCAGCAGGACCATGATCGGCCGTAGCCCGGGCAGCGTGATCCGCCAGGTGCGCTGCCGCCAGTTCGCCCCGTCCACCGCCGCCGCCTCGTAAAGCGAGGGACTGATGGCCGCGAGCGCGGCTAGGTAGATGATCATGTTCCAGCCGGACTCCTTCCAGATCAGCTGGCCGGCGATGAGGAACTTGAACAGGCCAGGGTTGGTCATGATGTCTGGCGGATTGGCTACCCCGTGGCTGCGCAGGAACGTGTCAAGCAGGCCGGAGCCGCCGAGGATCTGGTCGAAGATGGTGACGACCATGACCATCGAGAAGAAGTGCGGCAGCGTCACCACGCTCTGGATGAACGAGCGAAGCCGCCGGGACAAGATGCCGTCGAGCATGATCGCCAGCGCGACCGGGACCGGGAACGACAGCACGAGCTGGACGAAGAACAGCACGAGGGTGTTGGAGAACGCGTGCCAGAACCCCGGGTCGGTGAACAGCAGCTGGAAGTTCGCGATGCCGACCCAGGGGCTGTGCAGGATCCCGTCGTAGAGGTCGTAGTCCTGGAACGCCATCACCAGGCCGAGCATTGGCGTGTACCCGAAGACAAGCAGCAGCACGGCGGCCGGCAGCGTCATGATGATCAGCCACCGGTCACGCCGGAGCCGGCCCCACCGCCGGGACCAGTTCCGGGACCGCGGGGGCGGCTGAGGTGAAACACGGGACCGTTCAGAGTGAAGGGCTTTTGAATTTTTCTGAACGGTCCCGTGCTCCGCGCGACCAGCCGCCTCCCGCCCGGACGGCGCGTGGCCGGCGACCGCGGGCATCAGGCCCAGCCGGTCAGGCGTCGCCATACTTGGCCCGGACCGTCTCGTAGAACGCCTTGAGCTTGCTGCCGCCGCCGTGCAGCCAGGTGTTGAGCGTCGACTGGTACTCGGAGATCGTGGCCCGGCCGCGGACCACCTCGTACATGATGTAGTTGATCCCGCCGGTCCCGGTGAACGGCGCGAACGCGTCAGCGGCGGTCAGGTCGTTCGGCACCGTGACGTTCATGCCGTAGAACAGCGGCTTGTAGCCGTACTTCGCGTTCCGCTGCTCGAACTGCGCCGCCGCAGTGGTGACGGCCGGGTAGCCGGGGTTCGAGATGACGTTGTTCGGACTGGCGAGCAGGATCGGGACCGTCGCGTCGACGTCCTTGTTGCCGGTCGCGGTCGGCACCGGGCCGTTGCCGGTCATGGTGTAGTCGGCGTTCTCCGCACCGTAGTTGACCAGCGTGAACTCGTAGGAGCCGAATGGCGCCGCGAGGTAGTTCGCGATTCGCAGCAGCTCTTTGATCTGGTCAGGCTTGAGGTTTTTGTTGAGGTAGCTTACGTATTCGGTGGGCGGCGAGAGCGCCACGCGCGGCGTGCCGCTGCCGCTCGCGGTGAAGAAGTCGAACGCCATCCGCACGTAGTTCTTGTTCGCCGCCTGGCCGGAGGTGAGGTCGGCCGAGTCCCAGGCGCCGCCGCCGTCGGCGGTGATGACGTTCTGGCCGGACCAGAAGCGCTGCTTGGCGGTGCCGGTGTTGCCTGCCACCGCGTCGGGGTTGACCATCCCCGCCTTGAAGAGCGAGGCCTCCCAGTTCATCGCCTCGATGATCTGGTCGGTCTCGAAGGTGGTGATCAGGTCGCCCTTGCCATCGGTCGTCCATACGTACGGCGGACCGATCGATGACCCGAACGGGTAGCCCATGAACTGCCAGATGTCATCGAACGCCCAGCGCTTGGCCCGGGGGTCGTTGATCTCCTTGCCGAGGTCGTACAGGTCGCTGAGCGACTTCACCGACGGCGTGCCGATGCCGAGCTTGTCCAGGATGTCCGCCCGGTAGTACAGGAACACGCCGGTCGCGAAGGCGGACACGACGGCGGGGATGCCGACGACCTTGTTGTTCCAGATGCCCTGCTGCCAGCCGTTACTGAAGATGGCCGCCAGGTTCGGGTACTCCTTGATCTTGTCTCCGGCGAGGTACGGGGTAAGGTCGGCGAGCTTGCTCTGCGTGGCCTGGCCGAAACCTGGCGGCTGCGCCCAGGTCGGCACCTCGATCCAGTCGGGCAGCTGGTTGCCCGCGAACAGCGTGGGCAGGGTGGTGGTGATCGTGGTGCCGTTGGTCGGCTGCCACTGCATGTTCGCGCCGAGCGCCGCATTCAGCGCCTGGTAATAGGTGTTGCCGACGGTTCGCGGGATCGCGCCCCAGTCCGGCGCGATCGCGGTGTAGGAGCTGCCGCTGCCCGGCGTCTCGCTGATCGTGTGGACCAGGGTGGCCGGATAGCTCAGGTAACCGGGTTCCGAGCCGTAGACGCTCGGGTAGTCGGGCTTGATCCCGGCGAGGTCGAGCGGAGCGTAGGCCGGCATGATCTTCGCCAGCTCGGATGTGGACGTCGAGCCGGTCTGGACCGCGGGCGCGGTGCCGCAGCTGGCGAGGAGAGGGGCAGCCGCGACCATGCCAGCGGTACCCGCGGCAGCGGTGAGGAAGCCACGTCTTGTGAGGTGCGGGCTCGTCGGAGAGCCATGAGGTAGTCCGCGATCCATGTGCGGTACCGCCCTTCGGGGAGGTTCGGTAGAGCCGGATGTCGAAGCGCTTCCTTGAGTTACAGGGAGATTAGATCCGGTGTTGACGTGTGCGCAATACCTGAGAAACGTCTACTTTTTTGCGCATTCGATCGACTACGGCTGACCTTGTGCTATGTGCGGACTCCTCGGTCGCGCTTGACAGGGCTCTTGCGAAGCGCGATCGTCGAAGCGTTTCGCCTATGTCGTCGGGAACCTATGTCGTCGGGAACCTATGTCGTCGGGAACTTGTCTTAGGACATGACGGAGGGACCAGTGCCACCATGACAGCGCCGCCGTTCCGTGACCCTTCGCTGCCGCTGCGCGAGCGCGCCGAGGATCTGCTGGCCCGGCTGACCGGCCCGGAGAAGATCACGATGCTGCACCAGCGCTCGCCCGTGGTGGCCCGGCTCGGCCTGGCCGAGTTCTGGACTGGGACCGAGGCGCTGCACGGCGCGGCCTGGAACGGGCCCGCCACGGTGTTCCCGCAGGCCGTGGGGATCGGCGCGACGTGGGATCCCGGCCTGGTCACCGAGATAGGCGTAGCCGTCGCGCGAGAGGTGCGAGCGCTGCACGACGCTAACCCAACGGTCAGCCTCAACCTCTGGGCGCCGGTGGTGAACCTGCTGCGGGACCCGCGATGGGGCCGCAACGAGGAGGGTTACTCGGAGGACCCGCGGCTCACCGCCGCCACTGCCATCGCCTACTGCCGCGGCCTGCGCGGCGACGACCCCGCGTACCTGCGCACGGCACCGACGCTGAAGCACTTCCTCGGCTACAACAACGAGGACGGCCGGGATACGACGTCGTCGGTGCTACCTCCGCGAGTGCTGCATGAGTACGAATTGCCGGCGTTCCGTGACCCCGTCGAAGCGGGCGGGGCCTGCGGTGTGATGCCGGCGTACAACCTGCTGAACGGCCGGCCGTGCCATGTGAGTCCCTACCTCGCGCTGGCCCGGTCCTGGACCGATGGGGAACTGCTTATCTGCAGCGATGCCGGGGCGCCGTCCAACCTGGTGGACACCGAGCACTACTTCGCCGACCACCCCGCCGGGCATGCCGCCGCGCTGCGCGCGGGCGTGGACAGCTTCACTGACCACGAGGGCGACCCCGCGTTCACGGCGGCTCAGGTCACCGGCGCGCTCGCCCGCGGCCTGATCACGATGGCGGACGTGGACCGCGCGGTCCGCAGGAAGCTGCTGATCCGGCTGCGGCTCGGCGAATTCGACGCAGGCGGCGGGCCGTTCGCATCCGACGGGGCCGGCATGCTCAACTGCACCGCGCATCAGCGGCTGGCCAGGCGGGCTGCCCGCCGCGCCATCGTGCTGCTGAAGAACGACGACGCCACGCTGCCGCTGCGGCCGGGGCCAGGCAGCCGGATCGCCGTCCTCGGCCCGCTGTCGGAGATGGTGTGCGAGGACTGGTACAGCGGGACGCTGCCGTACCAGGTCACCGCCGCCGATGGCCTGCGGGAAGCGCTGGGCGCGCTCGGGGTCGAGGTGACCGGCCGGGAGGGCTTCGACCGGGTCGCGGTGCGGACCACATCGCGGGACGGGCTGCTGCTCGGCGAGTTCGACGTCGCGGACTGGGGCAACGACATCGTCACCCTGCGCGCCGCGGCGGACGGACGCTACCTGAGCGTCCGCGACGACGGCTCGCTCGCGGCCGATGCGGGCGCGCCGAACGGCTGGGTCGTGCACGAGACCTTCGCCATCACCAGGCTCGCCGCCACCAGCGCCGGCGGCGCTCTGGTGCTGCTGCGGTCGACCGCGACCGGCCGCTACCTCGGCATCGACCCGGACACCGGCACGCTGTCGGCGGCGGCGCCCACGGCGGCCGAGGCAGAGCCGCTCAGCTGGGACGTCGTCGCCGACGGAACCGGGCTCGCCGCGGCCGCGGCCCGCGCCGCCCGCGCCGCCGTCGTGGTGGTCGGCAACCATCCGCTGATCAACGGCAGAGAGACGCAGGACCGGGTCACGCTGGCGCTGCCGCCGGCCCAGGAACGGCTCATCCGCGCCGTCCACGCGGCCAACCCCCGGACCATCGTCGTCATAGTGAGCAGCTATCCGTATGCGGTGACCTGGGCGCAGGCGAACGTGCCCGCGATCGCCTGGACCTGCCACGGCGGACAGGAGGCGGGCCACGCGCTGGCCGACGTGCTGCTCGGGGAGCACGCGCCGTCGGGCCGCCTGCCCCAGACCTGGTACCGGCGAGACGCGGACCTGCCAGCCATCAGCGACTACGACATCATCAAGTCGAGGCGCACCTACCTGTACTTCGACGGCGAGCCGCTTTACCCGTTCGGGCACGGGCTGAGCTACACCTCATTCAGCCACACCGGACTCCGGCTGAACGGGGCCAGCCGGGTATCGGTGGTGCCCGGTGACACGGTGAGCGTCAGCCTGAGGGTGGCCAACACCGGCCTCACGGACGGGGAAGAAGTGGTCCAGCTGTACGCCCGCGCGACGCAAGGTCCTGCCGCGCCGGGCACCGGCAGGCAGCCCGTCGGCCGGCCGCGACGCCAGCTTGTCGGGTTCGCCAGGGTGGCGCTCGGCGTCGGCGCCGCAAGCACCGTGGAAATGCCGCTGCCGACCGCGGCGCTCGCCTGCTGGGATGTCGAGACGCACCAGATGGCAGTGCAGCCCGGCGACTACGAGGTCATGGCCGGCTCGTCCAGCCGCGACATCAGGCAGACGGCGATCCTGACGGTGTCCGGGCCCGCGCCGTCGCCACGGCGGCTAACGGGCCGTGAGGTCGCGGCCGCTGACTTCGACGACTACGAGTCCGTCACGCTGGTGGACGCCACCCGTGAATCCGGCGACGCGGTGGCGTCACCCGAGCGGGGCGGGTGGATACTCTTCCGGGACGCGGAGCTGGACCTGCCTCGCGGGGGCAGCATCAGGCTGCGAGTGGCGCGCGCTCGCCCGGGCCGGGCACGAGTCGAGCTGTGGCGGGCCAGCCCGGACAGCAAGGCGCCGCTGGACGGCGTGCGGATCGGCCAGGTCACGGTGAACTCCACCGGCGGTGACTACGCCTGGGCAGAGGCGGCCGCCGCACTCACCGCATCGCCCGGGGGTCTCGCCTGCCGCGCTGACCTGTACCTGGCATTCCACGGCGAGCTGCGGCTGCGCTCCTTCCGGATCCTCGGGTGACCGCCGGCTGGCCGCCCCGGTGCGGCAGCCACGACACGACGCCCGCGGCCAGGTGGGAAGACGCCTATCCGGTGGGCAACGGCCGCCACGGCGCGCTTGTCCACGGGGACCCGTGGGACGAGACGGTCGTCGTCAACCACCATCACCTCGTCTGGCCGGACCGCTCGTCCTCGGCCGCCGCCGTCGCCCCGCCGGACCTGAGCCACCGCCTGGGCGGGGCACGGGACCTGCTGCTCGCGGGAGCGTCCGCGGCAGCGCTCGCCCTGCTCACCGACGGCTGGCCGGATTGTCCTCCGCGCCCGTTCCACCCCGCGTTCGCCATCAGGCTCCGCGACGCCCGGGTCGGCCAGGGCGACATCGCGCGCCAGCTACCCGCCGCGTACCGCCGTACGCTCGATTACCGCACCGGCGTCGCCGCCGCGACCTGGCAGGAGGTGCCGGGCCAGTGGTGGCGCGGCTGTTTCGTGTCGCGGGCTCGTGACGTGGTGGTGCAGTCGCTGACCGCGCCGCCATACGCGCCGCTCGACCTCGCCGTCGAGCTGGACGTCGGCCTCCCGGGCGCGCCGCCGGGGCTGGAAACGTCCGGTCACGTGCGCGAGCTGGCACCCGGTGACATGCAGATCGTCGCCTGCGTGCGGTATCCCCGGCCGGGGCCGGGTGGATACGTCGGCGTCACCAGGGTGGTGGTCGCAGGCGGCACGAGCTCGGCGTGCCAGGGCCCGGCCGGGCCTGGCGGGCCGCCCGGTGTGCGAGTTGGCGGGGGACGCGAGCTTCTCCTGCTTACCCGGGTGGAGCCGTTCGCCGCCACCGCGGACGCGAATGCGGCCATGCACGCCGCCTTGGCGGCGGTCGGCGGCCTGCGGGCGAGCCGCCGCGAACTGACCGCCGAGCACGCCCGGCTGCACGCCGCCGCCTACGGGAACGTGCGGCTGAGCCTGAACGCGCCTGGCGGGCAGCGGGCGATGGCGGTGAGTGAGTTGCTCAGCCGTCAGGCGGCCCAGCCTGACGAGCCGCTGCCCGCGCTGCTTGAGAAGCTGTTCGACTCGGGCCGGTATCTGCTGATGTCCGCCAGCGGCCTGCTGCCGCCCCGGCTGACCGGGCTCTGGCAAGGCGACTGGAACGCGGCCTGGTCCGGTGCCGTGACGACCAACGCCAACCTCGGCCTGCAGCTTGCCGGTGCTGTCACGACGGATGTGCCCGCGGCGATCGCCGCGCTGGCGGACCACGTTCGCGACCGGCTCCCGGACTGGCGGGAGAACGCCAGGCGGCTGTTTGGCTGCCGCGGCATTGCCGTGCCGGCGCAAAGCGACGGGCTGGACGGCCGGTGTGCGCACTTCGCGGCCGACTACCCTCACCAGCTGTGGACCGCCGGGGCCGACTGGCTCCTCGCGGTGCTGGTGGAGGCCGTGGACGCGAGTGAGGATGAGGCGCTCGGGCTGCGCGTGCGGCCCGCGCTGCGGGAGCTGGCCATGTTCTACGAAGACTTCCTGACCCGGACGGACGAGGACGGACACCTGATCTTCGTGCCGTCCTACTCGCCGGAAAACGCGCCGCGTGGATGGTCAGCGGCAGCGCTCAACGCCACTATGGACATCGCCGCGGCGCGGCACGCGCTACTCGCGGCGGCAGCCAGCGCGGCCGGTGAGGCCGGCCCGCCCGGCTTCGAAAAGGAGGAACGTCGCTGGCGGGAGCTGGCGAGCCGGCTCCCGCCGTACCGGGTCAACGCCGACGGCGCCCTCGCGGAGTGGGCCTGGCCGCCAGCCGGGTCGGGCCAGCCGCCGCTGCCCGACAACTACGATCACCGGCACATCAGTCACCTCTATCCCGTCTGGCCACTGCACGAGATCACAGCTGCCGGTACTCCTGAGCTCGCCGCGGCCGCGTTGCGTGCCTTGCGCCTGCGCGGCGCCCAGGATGACTCCGCGCATGGCTACCTGCACAAGGCCCTGGTGGCGGCCAGGCTCCGCGACGCTCGGCTGGCCGGGCAACTGCTTGCCGCGCTTACCGGACGCCGTTTCTTCTTCCGCTCCCTGATGAGCAGCCATTACCCGCGGCAGCACGTCTACAACGCCGACGCGGCCTGCGCGCTACCCGGGGTGCTGACCGAGCTGCTGGTCGATTCGGCGCCGGCCGGCCCAGCCCAGCCGGGATGGATTGAATTGCTGCCCGCGGTACCGGACTTCCTGCCATCGGGACGGCTGCGCGGTATCCGCACTCGCACCGGCGTGCTCGTCGCCGACCTGCACTGGGACCTGGCGGCTGGCCGGGCCGAGGTTGTCCTGGTCGCGCACGCTCCAAGGGAGATAGCGCTAGCTTGCCGTCAGCACGACCGGCAGCGGGTTACCTTGCCAGCGACGCAGCCGGTCCCAGTCAGCTTCGAGTGGCCGGCCGATCCGGCGCGTCGTTCATAGCGCGGTGCGGTAGGTCGCCTGGTCGAAGTCGGCGGGAAGGCCGCCTCCGGTCAGATCCCAGACCCACAGGCCGACGAACGCCCCGGTGAATCCCAGGGCGCGGATCTGGCCGCCCTCCATTTCTTCGGCGTGCTCGTCGGACAGCACGGTCGCGTCGAGCGGAAGGCCGAAGAGCCGCCAGCCGGCGCCCGTGTCGTAGCGGAAGCGCAGGACGCGTCCGTCGATGTCGAGGCCGAGACGCAGCCGTGGGCTGCCGCCGAGCCGTTGCTGTCCCGGCTCGTCTACTGTCAGCACGCCCCGGTCGCAGGCGGCTGCGCGCAGCACCGGCTGCCTCTGGTCGTCCGCGGTGACGTGCAGGTAGTACCAGTTACGGGTGTTGTAGTAGGCAGTGATCCCGGCCAGGTGCTGGAAGGTCCGCGGCCGGTACTCCACCGTGGCGTCGAACGTGCAGCGGGCTGCGGTCACCCGGCGCGCCACCAGACTGGGGCCGATCATGCTCTGGGGGGAGCGGCCGCCGTGAAGCCGCAGGTGAGACGCGCGCTGGGTGAGGGACACCCACTCCTGTGCCGCGGGGCGGCGCAGCGTGGACCAGTGCGGCCCAAGTGCTGGTTCGTCGAAACCGTCGAAACCGTCCGGGTGCGTTCGGCTCTCTTGCGGGGCCGCGTCCCCCTCGGCGTCTCCCTCGGCGGCTGGCAGGTGGGGGGCGGGTACTTCGAGCGCGGGCCGGCCGCCGGGGATGCGCGGCCATTCCTCGGACGGCCAGGTGACAAGTGCTAGCGCGGTCTCCCGGCCCAGCACGCACGGGCCGTGGCGGCCGTCGGGGCGGGAGACGAGATAGGCCAGGTACCACTGGCCGGTCCCGGTCTCCGCCAGGCTGCCGTGCCCTGCCTTCTGCAGCGGCAGGTCCGGGTGGTGGCGGGCGGTGATCAGCGGCCCGCGCGGGTCGCGCTCGTACGGGCCGGCCAGGGAGGGCGAGCGGGCGACGGTGACCTGGTGCTGGTAGCCCGTGCCACCGTCCGCGGTGAGCAGGTAGTACCACGGTCCGCGCCGGTAAAGGCCGGGCCCCTCGATCCACTCCGCTTGGGGCGGAAGCGCGATCGGTACCGGTTCGCCGGCCAGGCGGCGCGCGGCGCGGTCGTAGCGGGTGGCCTCCAGGCCCGCTGATCCGCCGTGGCCCGGCCGCCAGTCGTGGACCAGGTTCAGCAGCCAGCTCTCCGCACCGTCGTGGAACAGCGACGCGTCGAAGCCGCGCATGTGCAACGGCACCGGGTCGGACCACGGGCCGTCGATCGACTCCGCGGTGACCAGGTAGCTGGGGCAGTCGGTGAAGCCGCCCGCGTACGTGGACACGTTGCTGTAGACGAGGTGGAACAGGCCGTCCGCATAGCTCAGGTTCGGCGCCCACACCCCGCCGGAATCCGGACAGCCGGCCAGGTCGAGCAGTCGTGTGCTGCCCAGCGCCCCGCCCAGAGCACGCCAGTGCACTAGGTCCCGGGAGTGGTGCAGCCGTACGCCTGGGTACCACTCGAACGTCGATGTCGCCAGGTAGAAATCGCCTCCCACCCGCAGCATGGACGGGTCAGGGTGCGAGCCGGTCAGGATCGGGTTGCGGATCTCCGGCGCGTTTTGCTGCCGCATATGACCTCTCCTTCTCGCGACCGTGCAGGCCAGCACCCTGTCTCGTTTGTTCTGCCGCAAGGTAACGTCGGTGCCCACTTCTACGATTCCAGTTATGGGAGTGGTAACCATCGCGGATGAGGTGGGGACGGCGGCGGGCGGACGGTGACCAGGTCCAGTACTGGCGCCGGGCTGAGCCAGGTTGTCTGGACCCGGCAGACCAGCGTCAGGACCTGATATAAGTGCAACGTGACCGGCCGAGATAAAGCCAACGCGATGCCGCAGCCGCGGACTCCATCGCGCTCACTTGTCAAGTGGCTCGCGCGAATTCACATCGAAGTGAACCGACTCAGCGGCGGTCGCGTTGGTAACAAGATGCAAGGCTTCGAGGTGTGCTTTGTCACCATGACGGGCGCCAAGAGTGGTCGTGAGATAACGAAGCCGTTGATGTACGTGCCCTACGAAGATGGGGTACTCCTTGTCGCGTCACTCGGGGGCGCTCCGAGAAACCCCGCCTGGTATTGGAACGTGCTCAAGTACCCGGACATCGAAGTTCGTCACCGGAGGCAGACTATGGATCTGGCGGCGAGGCTCGCGACGGCGGCGGAGAAGCCGTCGCTCTGGCCGATTTGTGACGAGCACTTTCCGCCATACGCTGAGTACCGAGCGCTGACCGACCGGGACATTCCCATCTTCGTCTGCGAGCCCCGCCCACATCGCTAGCCCGGATCGTGCGGTAGGCGTTTTGGGGTGACCCGACCCGCCTTGCCCTGCTGCGCACTAAGCACTGATATTTACAGGTTCATCCTGGCTCACACGAGACCGGCAGAGAGGGCGCGGGCAGGGAACGGATCCCCGTCATCTACGTGACCGTCCCGCCGGCGGCGCGCTGCCCGTATCTACGTTAGCGGAACTTGCCCGGTCCGCTACAGGGGAAGGTTGCCATGTGCTACCGAATAGCCCCGGGAGATACCGGCGCCGGGTCTGGAATGTGGTAACCGACCCGGGGCTGGGATTCGATGACTTGCGGGTCGCCGAGTTTGCGTCGTAGCCGGCTGACGGTGACGAAGACGGCATTGGTGAAGGGGTCGGCGTTCTCGTCCCACGCCTGCTCGAGAAGGTCTTCGGTACTGAGGAAGGCTGGCGCCGCTCGCAGGAGTGCTTCGAGTACGGCGAACTCCTTGGCCGACAGGTCCAGATGGCGTCCGTCGCGGGTCACGGTGCGGCGCTGGGGGTCGAGTTCGATGCCTCCGGCGCGGAGGATTCGCGCGCGGGCAGCGGGCTGGCGGCGGGCGAGAGCACGTACCCGAAGGACCAGCTCAGGGAAGTGGAAGGGCTTGGTGAGGTAGTCGTCGGCACCCAGGCCGAGGCCGCCAACCCGGTCCTGGGGTGAGTCCGCGGCGGTGAGCATGAGGACCATGACCGGCTTGTCGGCCTCGGTGATCATCCGGCATAGCGTGTCGCCGTGTATGCCGGGAAGGTCACGGTCCAGGACGGCAACATGGTAGGCGTTGACGTCGAGCTTGGAGGCGGCGTCTATGCCGTTGTAGGCGACGTCGACGGCGAATCCCTGATCCTGGAGTCCTTCTGCAATGTCGTCGGCCAGGCTTCTGACGTCTTCCGCGACGAGCACCCTCACGCCGACGCCCCGGAAATGGCCGGCACGCCGGCCTTGGCCGGCTGGGCGGCGGCCGGCAAGGTTACGGCGACGCGCAGGCCGCCGCCCTTTCTTGCCTGCAGTTCGAGGGTGCCGTGATGGGCGGCGGCGACGGCGGCCACGATCGACAGGCCAAGTCCGACGCCGTTGTCCGACCCGGTGCGCTCGGCGCCGATGCGCCGGAACGGCCGGGCCAGGTCGGAGACCTGTCGCTTGTCGAGGACCCGGCCGCCGGTCTCGACGACCAGCCGGGCTGACGTTCTGTCGGTCCCGGTGACAACCCGGACCCATCCGTTCGGCTCGTTGTGGCGGATGGCGTTGTCGATGATGTTGGTGACCATGCGGGCCAGCAGGACCTCATTGCCCCGGACCGGGGTGGCCCGCAAGTCCCGTTCGACGCTGAGTCCCATGCCGCTGATGGCCTGGCTGTGCGCGGCGAGCGCGTCGGCGGCGGCCTGGTCGAGATAGGCGGTCGCGTCCTGAGTCACTGGGATGTAGTCCGCGCGAGCGAGGGTGAGGAGGCTTTCCAGCAGCCGGTCCGCCATGTCGAGGCCGCGGCGGAGCTTGACGGCAAGAGCGCGGACTTCTGGGGGCGGTGGTGCGGGCTTGCCTGTCGCCACGTCGAGCGCGGTGCGCATCATGGTGAGCGGAGTGCGCAACTCGTGGGAGGCGTTGGCGACGAAGCGGCGCTGAGCATCGAACGAGGTTTCCAGGCGGGCGAGCAGTTCATCGAAGGTCTCGCCCAGGGCCTTGAGCTCGTCGTCGGGACCGTCCAGGGCGAGGCGCTGGTGCAGGTTGGTGGCCGTGATCTGCTGAACGGTGGTGGTGATGGTGAGCAGCGGCTTGAGTACCCGGCCGGCCACGAACCAGCCGAGCAGGATCGAGGCCACCGCCATGATGGCCAGGGCGATGCCGGACTGGATCAGGAGCAGGTGGAGTGTGGCAGCGTACGTGGCGGCGCCGGCGGCCTGCGCGACGCCAGTGGCGCCGCCGCCACCATGTGAGGCTGGCAGCCCGGACGAGCTGACGCGCGTTACGGCGATTCCGGTGCCCTTTCCGGCGTCTGAGGCGCCGAGGAGTCCTGCGGGCAGGGCGGCGACCTTGTCATACCGGACGAGTGCGTTGGTAACGGCGAGCAGTCCGGCACCGCAGAGCAGGAAAAGCCCGCCGTAGAGCGCGGTGAGGCGAAGTCGCACGGTATGCCGGGGCAGGCGGGTGGACCGGGCCCACATTGATAGACGAGTGGCGGGTGCGCTCAGCACGTCAGGCTCCTTCCCTGTCTGGCCCATGATGGCGGGCCGGACCTAACGCCGGCCTAACAGCTGCCGTAAATCTGCTGTTAGGCGCCGAACCGTACAACTGCTCTGAGAGAAGATCCGCCGAGCGAAAAGAGCAGGCATGCACGACCGAGCGAAAAGAGCAGGCATGCACGGCAGCGAGGTAAAGGACGGCAGGAACCGGATAGGCCGGCGGCATCCGTCTTGGCGGGCCGGGGCGCTGGCGGCCGGGCTTGTCGCGCTCGGCCTTTCGGCGGCGGCCTGTTCCAGTGGCTCGGATGGTCCTGGAGTTGCGAGCGTCGGCTCGTCCGCGTCAGCCAGCCAGGCGTCGTCGCATAGCGGCCCGAAGCCGAGCACCCTTGCCTACGCGCAGTGCATGCAGTCACACGGGATCAAGAACTTCCCTGAGCCTGGCAGCAACGGCACATTGCAGCTCGCGCCCGGGCAGTCGCTTCCCGACGTCAACTCGCCCCAGTTCCAGGCCGCGGCCAAGGTGTGCGTATCGCTAAATCCTGCAGGCAGCATAGCCCCGAACGCCCAGCAACAGGCTCAGCAGGTTGCGAAGGACATCGCACTCGCCAAGTGCATGCGCTCGCACGGCGTGCCGAATTTTCCCGACCCTGACGTCAACGGCACGTTCAATCTTCAGGGCATTCCGGCCGGGCTGGCGCGTGATGAACCAGGCAGGAGCCGCGATGGAGGACCACATCGAAGAGCACGCCGGCCCGCCGCCGGCCAGACAGCGACCGCAGCGCAAGGCGGCGAAACGCATTGCCATCGTCGTGGTCGTCGTCGCGATCACCGTGGTCGCCGCGTTCGCGGCGACCGGGACCTTGCAGCGTAAGGGCAGCGCGAGCGCGGCCGGCGGCGGCAATGGGTCTGGGAGCGGGCTGGCCCCCGTGACGCGGCAGGACCTGTCCGCTCAGACCGAAGTGGATGCCACCCTAGGCTACCGGGGGAGCTACACCGTGATCAACCAGGCCCAGGGCACGTATACCGCTCTGCCGTCGGCGGGGCAGGTGATCACGCCGGGCCAGGTTCTATACCAGGTGAACGGCAGCCCCGTCGTGCTGCTGCGGGGCTCGACCCCCGCCTACCGCAGCCTGTCCGAAGGAACTTACGCGTCGGATATGACCGGAGCCGACGTCGCCGAGCTCAACGCCGACCTGGTGGCGCTTGGCTATGCCACTCGATCGGAGATTCCTGTCGGCAGCGATGAGTTCACCTGGCAGACCGAGCAGGCAGTGGAAAGGCTGCAAGCCCATCTGGGCGTCGAGCAGACCGGCACCCTCGCGCTCGGCCAGGCGGTGTTCCTGCCGGCGGCGGTGCGGGTCACCGTGGTGTCGGCCGTGGCAGGTGCCCCGGCACAACCTGGTCAGCCCGCTCTTACGGGAACCTCCACCACTCGTGCGGTGACCATCCCCCTAGACGCCGCCCAGGGGTCACTGGTCAAGGTCGGCGACAAGGTGATCATCACCCTGCCGGACAGCCAGACCACGCCGGGGGTCATTTCCTCGGTCGGCAAGGTCGCGACCACGCCGCAAGGGGGCGGTGCACCGACCATCGGCGTTCAGGTCACACCGACGGACCCGGCAGCCACCGGCAGCCTCGACCAGGCCACGGTCGAGGTCACAATCACCACCGGCACGGCGCAGAACGCGCTGGTCGTACCTGTCGACGCTCTTCTGGCGCTCACCGGCGGCGGCTACGCCGTCGAGGTGGCCGGCCCCGCCGGGGCGCATCACCTCGTCCCGGTCACCTTGGGGCTCTTCGATGACGCTAGTGGCCTGGTCCAGGTCAGCGGGTCGGGCCTGTCGGCTGGCCAGCAGGTGGTGGTCCCCACGCTATGACCACCATCTGCTCAGCCATCGGAGAGTCTGACCGTCCCCGCCAGGGCGACGAGCAGCGCGGCACGCAGTCGGTGCTCGAAGTCGACGCGGTGACCAAGACATACCCAAGCCAACCGCCCGTCCAGGCATTGCGGGGCATCAGCTTCGCGATAACCAGGGGCGAGCTGGTCGCCATCGTCGGCCCGTCCGGGTCAGGCAAGACCACCCTGCTCCACATCATGGGGACCCTCGACCTGCCCAGCACCGGCATCGTGCGCCTGACCGGTCTCGACGTGGCCGCCCTGGCCGACAGGGACCTCGCCGCACTGCGAGCCACCCGGATCGGCTTCGTGTTCCAGCAGTTCTTCCTCGCCGAGCACCAGAGCATCCTGGACAACGTGGCCGACGGGCTGCTCTACGCCGGAGTCAGTCAAGCCCATCGCCGGGAACAAGCGGGCGACGCCCTGCGCCTCGTCGGCCTGGCCGGCCGTGCGACAGCGCTGCCGACACAACTATCAGGAGGCCAGCGTCAGCGTGTCGCCATCGCCCGGGCCCTCGTGGGGCAGCCGGCCATCGTGCTCGCCGACGAGCCCACCGGCAACCTCGACTCCGCCACCGGCCAGTCGATCCTGGCCCTCTTCGACCAACTGCACGACCGCGGCGTCACGATCGTCATCATCACCCACGACCAGCATGTCGCGGATCGGATGCCCCGGCAGATCGCGATGCTCGACGGACACATCGTCGCCGACACGGTCCGCGCTAGCTCGCTGCACGACCCGGCGCCGTCCCCAGGCCCGGCGCTGTTTCCAGGGACGCGCCGATGACCGCGACTGAGATCACCCGGCCTAAGCGGCTCCGGCCCTCGGATCTGGGCCGGCTAGCGAGCGTCGGGCTGCGCACCCGCAAGCTGCGGGCCGGCCTGTCCGCGCTCGGCATCGCCATCGGAGTCGCGGCCATCGTGGCCGTCCTGGGCCTGTCAGCATCCTCATCGGCGGGGCTGCTTGCGGAGATCAGCGAGCTGGGCACGAACCTGCTCACCGTCGCTCCCGGCCAGAGCCTGACCGGCAAGACCGTGCAACTGCCCGACGCGGCGCCCGGCATGATCTCCCGCATAGGCCCCGTCACCCAGGTCGAAGACACCGGCTCGGTCACCGGTGTCAACGCCTACCGCAGCCCGCTGATCCCGGCCACCGACACCAACGCGCTCGGTGTCCAGGCCGCAAGTTCCGGACTGCTCTCGGCTCTTCGGACCAGCGTCGCCCAGGGCCGCTACCTCAGCGCCGCCACCGCGCGCGAGCCGGTCGCGGTGCT
>JBEKEK010000116.1:0-24994 GCA_050013875.1 Trebonia sp.
ACCGCACCGCACCGCACCGCAAGGAGACCGCATGCACTACCGCAGCCTTGGCCGGACCGGCATGAAGGTCAGTTCCTACGCGCTCGGCGCGATGATGCTCGGGACCACCGGGGCCATCGGCAACTCCGACGAAGACGACTCGATCCGCATCATTCACAAGGCGCTTGACGCGGGCATCAACTTCGTTGACACCGCCGACCGCTACTCCCAAGGCGGGTCAGAAGAGGTCGTGGGCAAGGCGCTCAAAGGCCGCCGCGATGACGTCGTCCTCGCGACCAAGGTGAACGGCCCGATGGGTGCTGATCCCAACCAGCAAGGCAACTCGCGGCGCTGGATCATGACCGAGGTCGAGAACTCGCTGCGCCGCCTGCAGACCGACCACATCGACCTCTACCAGATCCACCGGCCCGATCCCGACACCGACATCGAGGAGACGCTGTCGGCGCTCTCGGACCTGATCCGCAGCGGCAAGGTCCGCGCGATCGGCTCATCCACGATGCCCGCCTCCGATATCGTCGAGGCCCAGTGGGTGGCCGAGCGGCGCGGGCTGGAACGGTTCCGGACCGAGCAGCCGCCTTACTCGATCCTCAACCGCGGCATCGAGGCCGAGGTGCTGCCCGTCGCCCAGCGCTACGGGATGGGCACATTGGTCTGGAGCCCGCTCGCGAAGGGGATGCTCACCGGCCGCATCCGCAAGGGCCAGCAGACCGACCTGAGCCGCGCCACCATGTTCAGCAGTTTCGGTGACGGGCCCCGGCTCGACGCCGTTGAGCAGCTCATCCCGCTAGCCGAGCGGGCGGGCCTGCCGATGACGCATCTGGCGATGGCCTTCGTGATCGCCCACCCCGGCGTGACCAGCGCGATCATCGGCCCGCGGACAATGGGGCAGCTCGACGACCTGCTGGCCGGGATCGAGGTCACCCTCTCCGACGACATCCTCGACCGGATCGACGAGATCGTCCCGCCCGGCACCGACGTCGGCCTGCCCGACCAGTCCGCCTACCTGCCGCCGGCGATCAAGCGCCCTGACCTCCGCCGCCGGCCCGCCGGCGACCGTGCCGCCGGCTGACCGCGGTTAGCTCGCCGATAGCCTGACATGAGGTGTCAGCGATGATTCCGTAGCCTCGGTGTGGTCAGTACCTGAGACCCGCCACATTAGGAGAACCGCCCATGAGCGCCGACGACCAGGACACCCGCGAGTTCTACACCAAGCCGGCCGCCATGACGTCCACCGCCCGGCAGGCCCCCCTGCTCACGGGCCTGCCGGACGAACCCGCCGCCCTCGCCGCGGTGCTGCAGGGGCTCGTCATCCACGAGCACATGGGGGGCGGCTACGGGGTGTCCCTGTCCGAGGCTGACCGCCGGACGGTGCACGTCCGGCGGGCGGAGGACCTGCTGGCGGAGATCACCGCGCGCGACCCGCGGCCGCTTGACGTGGCGCGGCCGCCGGCCGAGCGGCTGCCCGGCAACTGCAGGCACTTCACCGTCTTGGCGGCCGCGCTGCTGCGCGCGCACGGCATCCCGGCCCGGGCGCGGTGCGGGTTCGGCGGTTACTTCGGCACCGGCTGGTTCGAGGACCACTGGGTATGCGAGTACTGGCACGTCGGGCACCAGCGCTGGCAGCTGCTCGACGCGCAGATCGACAGCGTGCAGCTGGGCTGGTTCCCGATCGATTTCGACCTGACCGACGTGCCCCGCGACCAGTTCCTGGTCGCCGGGGAAGCCTGGCGGCGGATCCGCGCGGGCGAGGCCGACCCGGACAAGTTCGGCCTCAGCCAGATGAAGGAGTCCGGCGACTGGTGGATCGCCGCCAACCTGATGCGCGACGGCGCCGCCCTGCTCAACCTGGAGCTGCTCCCGTGGGACTGCTGGGGCGCGATGCCAACCCCGGAGGTCCCCATCGGCGACGACCTGGCCGCGCTGTTCGACCGGCTGGCCGAGCTCACACTCGCCCCCGATGACAACTTCGTGGCCCTGCGGCGGATGTATGAGGACGAGCGGCTGCGGGTTCCCGAGACGGTCCGCAACGCGGTCCGCGGTGGCTGGGAGCCCCTCTGGCCGGCGGACTCCGAGGGTTCCGCCGAATCGGCGGCAAAGACGTCGTGACCATCCGCGACCTGCTGCGGACGCTGCGGGTGTTCGACCGCCCGCTGCCGGACTTCGACACCAGCAAGGTGCCGGACGAGCCGGTAAGCCTGTTCGGGAGCTGGCTTGATGAGGCCGTCGATGCGAAGGTGGTCGAACCGCACGTGATGACGCTGTCGACCGTCGACCCGGGGGGACGCCCGGACGCGCGGGTCGTGCTCCTCCGGAACGTCGGTGCCGACGGCTGGCAGTTCACAGCGTCCGCGACCGGTGCCAAGGGCGGACAGCTGGCCGCGAACCCGCAGGCGGCGCTGAGCTTCTACTGGCGCGAGCAGGGCCGCCAGGTCCGGGTACGCGGGCGGGTAACGGCCGCCGGACCGAACACCAGCGCTGCCGACTTCATGGCGCAATCGGAAGGATCCCGGATCGCTGACCTGGTGGGCCACCAGAGCACCGCACTCCAGGACCCAGCCGAGCTGGCTCGCGCGATGGAGGCGGCGCGGCAGCGCCTGGCCGACGATCCGCGGCTTGTCCCGCCGGATTACACCGTCTATGTGCTAACCCCGGCCGAGGTGGAGTTCTGGCAGGGCGATCGGCAGCGCCAGCACGTCCGGCTGCGCTACCGCCGCTCCGGCGCCGGCTGGCTCACCGAACGCCTCTGGCCCTAAAATCAGCGTGGCCAGCCAGCGCCGGGTGACCTCGGCTTGCGCGGCCTGGAAGCGGCGAATCGTCGGCAGCCCGGGCGGCGGCGGCGCGAGCGAACGCTCGGTCAGGTAGCCAGCCATCGCGCAGACGAGCGCCCGCACCGCGTCCGGCCGGGCGTCCCGGCCGACGGGGGATCGCGCCAGCAGCGCGGCGGGCTCGGGACCCCCTTGCATCGCCACGCTGGGCGCGAACATCACCAGGTCGGCGAACGCGGCGCCGCGGCAGGCGTGCGGCCAGTCCACCACCATCACCCCGCCCAGCTCTCCGTCGTCGTCGGTGACCAGCAGGTTGTCGGCCCGGATATCGCCGTGCAGCAGGGTCCCGCCCGCGGCATGGGCGCCCCAGGTGGCCTCAAGCGCGGCCAGCTCGCCGAGACGGGAGCGCGACCACGGGTCGAGGCGCTCCTGCTCGGATCCGCCGGCCAGCGTCCGCCAGCCGCAGAAGTCCGCTCCGAGGTACTCCTCGATGCCGGGCACCTCGATGGGGGCAGGGGTGAGCGTCTCCGCCAGCCACCCGACCGCGGCCAGCACGCGGTCGAGCTGCCCGTCCTGCCAGGGCAGGTCCGGCTGGCGCCCGGCCACGTCGTCGGCGATCAGCGCGAACCAGCGCCCGGCCTCCGCCGTCCCCCGCAGCCGCGGGACCGGCAGGCGCCGGGCGACGATCACCGGGTCCAGGTCCGCCAGCACGCGCGCTTCCCGGCGGTGCATCCGGGGCGTTTCCGGGTTGGCGTCGGCCGATACCGCCTTAACGAACCAACGGCCCCCGTCCGCGCAACGAAGCCGGGCCGCTACTCCAGGGCTGAAGCCGCCCCGCTGGGTCTCGGCCGTGATCACCGGGGAACCGCAGACCCGCTCGATCTCCCGCCGCACAGTCAGCGGTACTTCCTGCCAGCCGATCCTGGCTCCTACCGCCGGTGGCGCGCTCACACCAGGCAGTGTGCGGGTGAGCTGCCCGCGGCCGCAACTGAATTGCGCTGGCCCGCAGGCCAGCTCCAGGAAAATCGTTAGGCGGCCGGGGGATGAGCTGCGCATAGTGGGCGTATGCGCATCACGTTCCGGCGGTTCCCCGGCCATACGGCCGCCTACTCGGTCATCGAGCGCGATGACGGCGTGGTCTACCGGATGAAGGAGTTCACCTCGCCGGGGGCCCGGCTGCCGCACGACCTGCGGCACCTGGTCGTCGAACGCGAACTTGCGATCGCCGACGGGCTCTGGGGCGCCATCGCCGACGGCACGGTCTACACCAGCATGGACCACGTGCAGGGCCGCAGGCCGCCGCACGCGGCCGAGCGCTCAGCCGGCCTGAAGCGGGTGCGGCGACAGCCGGTCATGCGCGCCGGGCTGCTCGCCGACCTGGTCGAGGCCGTCGCGATGCTCGACGCACCGTCGGAGGAGGACATCGAGCGGCTCACCGGCGCGAAGCTGTCGGTACTTCCCGTCACCGAGCCGGGCGCGGACCCGGCCGATGCCGCCGTCCCGCCACCAGCGGTGCTGGCCAGGGCCGCGCGGGCGCTGCAGGTGGAGGCGGCCCGCTGGGCCAGGCTGCGGGTGGGGGAGGAGCTCGTCTACTCCTGGCCCGCCGCCCCCGCCGCGACCACCCGCGCCCTCCATGCCGTGCCGCCGCCGCGGGAAGCCGGCGACCCGCGGCGGACGGGCAAACGCGGACCGCGGTGACCAACCCGGTAGCGTCTCTGGCGTGACTGAAGACTTCCAGCCGCCTACTCCGCTCGAGGCCTCGGCCCGGGCGCTCGGGGCCGACACCGCGCGGTACCGCATTGAGTACCTGATGCTGCCGATGCGAGACGGGGTTCGGCTGGCCACCATGGTGATCCGCCCCAAGGCCGACGGGGCGTATCCGGCGCTGCTGGCGCGTACGCCGTACCCGGCCACATCGCTGGACGCCTTCAGCGGCTTCGGCAAGGCACTGTTCGAGAAGAACTACGCGATCATCCTCCAGAACGAGCGCGGCAGCCAGTGGTCGGAGGGCGACTTCGGGCTGCTGACCAAGACGACCGCCGACGGCCAGGACACGCTGGACTGGATCGCGGCGCAGGACTGGTCGAACGGGCGGGTCGGCCTGCACGGCTGCTCCTCGACCGCGGAGAACCAGCTCAAGCTGGCCGCGACCGGGCACCCCGCGCTGCGCGCCTGTGTCGTGATGAGCGCGGGGGCCGGGGTCGGCGACATCCCCGGCGCCGAGGGTACGCAGGGACTGTTCTACAAGGGCGGGGTGCCGATGCTGACGGACTGGGCGCTCTGGCACGCGCCCAACGGCATCCGCAGCCGCCCCAAGCTCCCCGAGGTCGCCGACCCCGGCGAGCTGGCCCGGATCATGCGGCTCTACTCGGTCAGCGTGCCCAGCTTCCGTGATCCCGAGTACGCCAAGGCCCTGGCGGCGTCGGTCCGCCAGCCGCCGAGCGCCCAGGTGCTGCGGCGGATCGGCACGCCGGAAGGCGGCTTCGAGCAGTACCTCGCCAGTCCCACCGGCCCGGCCTGGGACGACGTCGATCTGATCGACGCCAGACACACCGGGGCGACACCGTCCATCAACATCAACGGCTGGATGGACATCGGGACTTACGAGACCATCAAGCTCTTCGAGTTCCAGCAGCACCACCCGGACCAGTACCTGATCATGGCCCCGACCGGGCACTGCCGGATGACCCGGACGTCCAAGGACGCGAAGCTCGGCGACCGCCCGGTGGGCGACACCACCTTCGGCTACGACGAGATCTTCCCGGCCTGGTTCGACCGCTGGCTCCTGGACAAGCCCGAAGGCTGGAAGCCCATGCCCAGGGTCCAGGTGTTCCTGATGGGCGCGGGCAGCTGGCTCACCGGCGAGACGTGGCCGCTGCCGGAGACCGCCGAGCGGTCGCTCTACCTGGGCAGCGGCGCTGGCGCGGCAACCTTGTGGGGGGACGGCGCCTTGCTGGCAAGCCCGGGGGCGGCGGGCACCGACGTGTTCCTTTCCGACCCGCATAACCCGGTGCCTTCGATCGGCGGGGGCCTGGGCATCAGCGGCCCGGTCTGCACCGACCAGCGGCCGGCCGAGTGCCGGGCCGACGTGCTCGTCTACAGCACACCAGTGCTCGATGAGGCCGTCTCCGTCGTCGGCGACGTCAGCGCCGAACTGTACGTATCGGCTGACGTCCCCGACGCCGACGTCTTCGTACAGCTGGTGGACGTGTATCCGGACGGCACCGCCTACAACCTGGCGCAAACGGCGGTGCGGCTCCGGTACCGCTCCGGCCTCGGGAGCCCGGCCAGCCTGGTGGCCGGCCAGGTCTACCGGGTTGAGCTGCGCGGGATCACCACGGCGAACTACTTTGGGCCGGGCCACCGGATCAGGGTCGAGATCGCCGGGTCGAGCTTCCCCAACGCCGACCGGAACTGGCACACCGGCGGCCGCAACGACCTCGCAAGCGACGGGCCGGTCGCGCACCTGACGCTGCACCACGGCGGCGAGCATCCGTCACGGATCCGCGTCCGCGAGTATCTCGGGCCGGTCGAGACCAAGGACGGACAGCCTGCGGCCGCCGGCTGACGGCTTGTGACCGCGCAATGAGCGCGGAAAACTCAGCTCAATGAGAGAGAACCGATGTTTTTCCGCTGCGGTTCGCGGGTGCCTTCGGCCGGCCTTAACGACCCGGGGATCGCGGGCCTGCGCGCTATTCTTCACCCGGGAAAGGGTCTTTGAACCGATTTACGGGGGGGTAAATGGTGGCCCTGCTGCGTCGCCGTAACGTCGGGATAACAGCAAGAAGCGCAAGGCGCAGTACGATACGGCGCAGTGGTGGTACCGGTCCCGCCAGGCTTCCGGCCAACCACTTAAAGACCATCAGGCTATGGAACGGGAGCGTGCTTCGCCTGGTAGGGATCCGTGGGCCTGGCAGGCGGAGCCACGCGTGCGTTCGGCCTATCGGTTCTGGGTTTGCCTGACGGGTAAGGCGCTCACGGGCGGGGGACCGCCCGGTCTCAGCTCGAGGACGGCGGTTACCCGGCTCGTTTCCGCGATCCAGGCCGCGGCGGCGGGATCGATCCAGCTGGCGGCGAGCAGCACTTCCTGATGCCGTGCGGCGACGTTGAGGCAGTGAATTGGCTCGTGATGGGCGACGCGGTTGCGGATCGAGTTGAGCCGGTCGACGACCCGGTAGACCGTTGCCCGGCGCGCCGGGTGCAGGTGGGGGAACGCGTGCCGGAGCGCGGGCGCCCACAGTGTGCTCTGATAAGGGGCGGCGAGGATATACCGCCAGAAGCCAAAGGTCAGCTCAGCGATCACCTTGCCCGGTAGTTCGGGAAATCGCCAGTTCCCGGTCGCTTGCGCACGTGCCCGCTCTATTTGGTCCACCATCTTCGCCGACTGCCATGGCATCCGCCGGTCGGCGTACCAAAGGCCATTGCCGTTGAACGTGACCTGGTGATACTTGACGAGCTGACGGTCCAGCGTGTTGCGCAGGACGATCTCGAGCATGCCGAGTTCCTCATGCATGGCACCGGAAAGCCGGCCGTTCCACGAGTAAAGACCGGCTGCGAGCTCGGCAGAGCCCGCCACGCTCACGTACCGGCCGAATCGCGGTGGCGACAGCAGTTGCGGAAGGTCGGCCGCGGACCACTGCGCAGGAGCGTGTGTGCTCATTTGTGCGGCCCGCTATCGTGCGCTAGCATTACCGCCGAAGACCCCGGAACGATCCCTACCGGCCGAAAGGTCAGGCAAATCGCCGGGGTTACGTCTTTTCCGCGCGCTTGCTGCCGGTCGATGTTCCTAGTCATCACACCCCCGTTGAACACCCCGCTGACCGTGACCCTCTGTGAACATACTATCGATCGATAGTGACTTTTCCTCGGACCAACCGAAAGTTTGTAACCACGTCTGGGTGGATCGCCGCGGGGAGCCGGCCCGCACGGACCACGGGCGACAAGTTCCCGGTGGGCGGGGTACGATGCATGGCTCCCGGATTCCTACTCCCGCCCCGTCCCGCGGTCTCTGAAGAGGTGCGTGGCCGCCTGCCCAAGGTGTGCCGTCAGTCAGTCCCCTGATGACCCCTAGCCGGAGGTATGCGCGTGTGTCAGTCAGGCTCGGCCGATGACGAGCCAGCCAGGCCGGCTGAGCAGCCGGGGCACGGTGCCGCGGTTCTGCACTCAGGGACGCCGGACATCCGCGGGCCGTGGCGGTACCTGCTGTGGATGGCGGCCAGTCACTGGCGCATCATCACGGCTGACTGCTTTTTCAACGTGCTGTGGACCGGGGCGCAGGCGCTGACCCCCGCCGCGCTCGGCGCGGCCGTCAACCAAGGCCTGATCGCCAGGCACCAGGCGGCGCTGATCTGGTGGGGCCTCGCGATTCTCGCCCTGGGCGTGGTCATAGCGGGGTCGGCCATGCTGGTGGAGCGCTACGAGATGATCGTCAGGGTCAGGCCCGCCTACGCGACGATGCGGCTCGTCACCCGCCAGGTATGCGAGCTGGGCGCGACGGTCAGCAGGCGCGTGTCGGCCGGGGACTTGCTCACCGTCGGCGTTTCCGACATCAACTTGATCGGGCAGGCGCTGGAGGTCGGCGCGCGCGGCGTCGGCGGGGTCTTCGCCTTCGCGTTCGTGGCGGCGCTCATGCTGGCCGCGTCCTGGCAGGTCGGCCTGCTGGTACTGATCGCGGTACCCGTCATCCTGTTCATCACGACCCGCCTGTCGCGGACACTGCGCGCCCGGCAGGCGGAGGTCCGGGCCAAGCAGCGAGAACTCACGGATCAGGCGGTCGACATCGTCCGCGGGCTGCGGGTCCTGCGCGGGTTCGGCGGCGGCGACATATTCGCCCGCCGCTACCGCGAGGGATCGCAGCAACTCCGGTACACGGTGGCACGGCAGGCCCGGTCGTCGACCACGCTGGCAGCGGCCACCACCTTCCTGCCGAGCGCGCTGCTGGTCGGCGTGGTCGCGCTGGCCGCCAGCCTGGTGCTGTCCAGGCAGCTGAGCGCCGGCCAGCTGGTGGCCTTCCTCGGGTACGCCACCTACCTGGTTTCCCCCGTCAACCGGATGACGTTCGCCGTCAGCAAGGCGATGCAGGCCCACGTCGCCGCCGACAATGTCACCCGGCTGCTGCGCATGACACCGGACATCGGGCCCGGCCAGGACGAGGCCGCCATGCCGGGTTCCGGTGCGCTCGCCGACCCCGAATCCGGCCTGGTGGTGCCCGCGCACGGGCTGACCGCCGTGGTCTGCTCCGGAGCGGACGCGATGGCGCTGGCTGACCGCCTCGGGCGTTACTCCGACTCCGGCACCACCTATGACGGCCGCCCGCTGGCGGCGCTGCCGCTGGCCGGCGTCCGCGAGCGCATCCTGGTGACCCCGGGCGATGCCTACCTGTTCGCCGGGGTGCTGCGACGCGAGCTCGATCCGGCCGGCCGGCTGGCCGACGGCAATGACGGCCTGCTGTGGCAGGCGATCGACGCGGCCGCCGCCCGTGACATCATCGAAGCGCTGCCGGACCGGGCAGGCGCTGTCATGGCGGCCGGCGGCCGGGAGTTCTCCGGCGGCCAGCAGCAGCGCCTGCGGCTGGCCCGCGCCCTGATGGCCGACCCCGGGGTGCTGATCCTGATCGACCCCACCAGCGCGGTCGACGCGAACACCGAGAGCGTGATGGCCGCCGGGATCGCCCGGCTGCGCCAGGGCCGCGCCACCGTCGTGTTCAGCACCAGCATCCTGCTGCTGAACCAGGCCGACCACGTCGCCCTGGTCATCGAGGGCAGGGTAACGGCCGAGGGCAGCCACGAGTCGATGATGAAGGACGCGCGCTACCGATCCCTGGTCGAGCGCGGGATGGCGATCGCATGAGCGCCCTGCCCGTCGCCGCGAACCGCGAGCTCGGCGCGTACGCGCGGCGCGTCATCCGGGCTCACCGGTCAGAATTCGGCTTGGTCGCCGTCCTGCAGTCGCTCGCCGCGGTCGCCGGGCTCTTCGTTCCGTGGCTGCTCGGCAACCTGGTCGCTGAGGTAGCGGCGGGCCACGACACGGTGGCGCGCACGGTCGCCCTGATCTGCGTGTTCCTGGTCGTCCAGGCGGTGCTGACCCGGTTCGCGGGCTACGCGGCGGCCTTCCTCGGCGAGAAGATCCTGGCCGCACTGCGCGAGGAGTTCGTGGCGGACATCCTGGCCCTGCCGCCGGAGATCGTCGAGGCCGGAGACGACGGCGACCTGATCACCCGGACCACCCGCGATGTCGACCTGCTGTCCAACACGGTCCGCGCCGCGATCCCGTTGTCACTGCGCTCGGCTGCCGTGATCGCGTTCACCCTCGGCGCCCTCGCGCTGACCAGCCCGATCCTGCTGCTGCCGTGCCTGACCGGGTGGCCGCTGCTCTTCGGCGCGACCCGCTGGTACCTGCGGCGGGCGCACCAGGGTTACCTGCGTGAGGCCGCTGCCTACGCCCGGCTGACCGACGGCCTGGCAGAAACGGTCGAGGGTGCCCCGGCCGTCGAGGCGCTGCGGCTGACCGCCCGCCGGCTGGACCGGGTCAGCGAGGACATCGCCGCCTCCTACGCGACCGAGCGCTACACGCTGCGGCTGCGCAACGTCTTCCTCCCGTTCGTCGATTTCAGCTACGCCCTGCCGGTGGCGGCGATGGTGATGATCGGCGGCACGCTGTACCTGCACGGGGTGGTTTCCCTGGCCGCTGTCACCGCGGCGACGCTGTACGCCTCGCAGCTGGCCGGCCCGGTCGACCAGGCCCTGTACTTGCTGAACGAGCTCCAGTCGGCGGGCGCCGGACTGGCCCGCCTGCTGGGTCTTGCCCAGTTCCGCGGGCCGGCCCCGGCATCGGCATCGGCCGTCCCGGGCGCCGCGTCTGCTTCCCCCGCTGCCCCGGACATCGTCGTGCGGAAGGCTCGTTATGCCTACCAGCCGGGCCATGATGTGCTGCGCGGCATCGACCTGACCGTCAGGTCCGGTGAGTGGCTCGCCGTCGTCGGGCCCTCCGGAGCCGGCAAGTCAACGCTGGCCAAGCTGCTGGCCGGCATTCTCGAACCCCAGGCAGGCCGCATCACCGTCGGCGGCCGGGAGATCGCCGGCCTGACACAGGCCGAGCGGCGCGCCGCGGTGGCGCTGGTTACCCAGGAGCATCATGTTTTCCGCGGCACGCTGCGGGACAACCTGGCCATCGCGCGACCCGGTGCCGCAGACGGCGAGCTGGCCGCCGCCCTGACCGCCGTGGACGCGTGGGACTGGGCCGGGCGCCTGGGTCTGGACAGCGAACTCGGGGCCGGCGGTCAGGCGCTGGACCCGGCCAAGGTACAGCAGCTCGCGCTGGCCCGGCTCATCCTCGTCAACCCCGGCACCCTCATCCTCGATGAGGCGACCTCGCTGCTCAGCCCGCGTGCGGCCAGGCACCTGGAACGGTCCCTGGCCGCGGTCGTGCGCGGCCGCACCGTGATCGCGATCGTGCACCGGCTGCACACCGCGCAGGACGCAGACCGGATCGCGGTCCTCGACGAAGGCCGGATCACCGAACTCGGAACCCACGAGGAGCTGCTCGGCCGCGGCGGCGGCTACGCGGCCCTGTGGCACGCCTGGCAGGGACAGCCGGCCGTCCGCTGACGGGGGCAACTGCCGCGGAACCACTGCTGACCAGGGAAGGCAGGACCGATGGGTCACAGCTCAGGGTGATGCCTTGTCTTCAAGGGAAAGGATCACGCGGAAGGAAGAAGCCATGCGAGTCTTCTTCGTCTGCGAACCGCGGTTCGCGAGCCGGCGGGAGGAGTTTCTTGCCTGGGTCAGTGGATGACCGTGATGCGGTGGCGGAGTTCGGCTACCGGCCGCTGCTGTTCTCCATCGTCTACGGGATGACCGGTTCGGTCGGTGACGCGGAGGACATCGTGCAAGACGCGTTCGTCGGCCTGACCCGGGCGCGCCAGGCCGGGACGGTGATCACCGATCCGAAGGCCTGCCTGACGACGGCGGTGACGCGGCTGGGCATCAACTATCTGCACAAGCTCGGCCATCTGGGGCCGGTGTCAGATGTGGCGCGGCTCCCGGCGCGGGGCGAACCCAGGGTATTCACCGCGTTGTCGTTACAAAGGGCCCGAGTCCATTGTTCGCTTGTTCTGCTGGCCTGATTCCAGGCATGAAGAAGCCCGGCCCGGTAAACGAAACGAGAATACCGAGCCGGGCAGCTTGTTTAGACGGGCTTGCGTTTAGGCAAGCTTGGGTTTAGGCGCAGCCGTCCGCCGCCCACGCGCTCGCGCCGGTGGTGTCGTAGATCTCCTTAAAGACCTGCTTCTGCTGCGCGAGCGAGTCGCCGCTGACGTTGTAGCCGGAGGCCGGGATAATGCCGTAGGCGTTACCGTTGGCGGCCGGGTTGGTGTCGTTGGTCGACTCCCGGTAGGCGACGCACGCCGCGAACGACGACGGGACGCCGGGGATGTTGTCAAGACCGGTCGAGCTGTAGCCCAACCCGCTCGAGCCGGCGGTGTCCGTCGTGCTCTGAGCGGAAGTGCTCTGAGCGGAAGTGCTCTGAGCAGGGGTGGAGCTCTGCGCGGGGGTCACGCTGTAGCTCTTGACGGGCGTGCTCTGGACGGGAGCGCTCTGGACGCTGCTCGGGCTAGACGACGACTGGGGGGCCGACGCCTGGGCCGGCACGACGCTCGTGGCCACGTCTCCCTCGGGGACGCGGATCTGCTGTCCCGCATACACGAGGTTCGGGTTGTGGATCGTCGACTGATTGGCGTCGTAAATCGCTTCCCACGTCGTGTTGTAATGCTGGGCGACGCCAGACAGCGTGTCGCCGGACTTGACCGTGTAAAGGACGCTTGCGAGTGCAAGTGCAGAAAGCACTTTGTAGCCTCTTTCCGTTCTTTGGCACCGTCGTATTTTGACAGGTACCTCGGGGGGCGTGCTGAGGGCTAACCCCCCTCCTGCCCAGCGTTCCGTCTAGTCAGGAATGCCGCAGGAAAGCGCCGACGAGGACCATGGCAAAGACACAGGACTGTATGCCGGCCACGAGAGTGGTCGTGCTTTTCCTGTCTTACCTCAGTGCTCCTCGCCCAGGGCGGGAGTGTCGCGACCAGCAGGGTGAGCTCTGCCGAACATTCGGTACGATCACCGGCTGCGTGGCGACGCGGGGGATAACGTGGCCGTCGATGGGTTGTTCAGGGTGTTTTTCGACGGCGCTGGTTAGCTAACGTGGTCTAAGTTGCAGCTGGGTTGCAGCTTGGTTGGATTTCGGTTGCAGCCGGCGCCGCCGTTTTGACGGCGGACGGGCACCCGGTCGCCTGCCTGCCTCCGACGCGTTCCCGCCGCCTCCGGGCAGGCCCCGTTAGCCAGTGCTGGCGGCGGTTCCGGCCACCTGGCCGACTTCCGGTGTGCGCGTCACGCCGCGGTCGGCCCGGCGCGCCAGGCCGGCGAACTGGGCCGAGTTGACAACCGCAGCACCGCCGTGGTCGTTGTTGAAGTAGACGTACACGTCGGCCTCGTCCGGCCAGGTCTCGTTCAGCCGCGCCATCCAGGTCCGCAGAGCCTGCTGCCCGTAGCTGGGCCGCGGCTGGGCCGTGCCCTCATGGAACCGCAGGTAGCCCCAGGTCGCGGTGCGCCACAGCGGTGTGATCGGGCGGCCGCGCCGGTCGGCCCAGCACAGCGCCGCGTCGTGCGTGGTCAGGATCCGCCGGATCCGCCCGGTCCACCAGGTCTCGTGCCGCGGTTCCACCGCGACCCGCAGTCGTTGCTCGCCCAGTGCGGCTGCCGCCGTGCGGAATTCCTTCAGGCACTCCTCCAGCGCGTCCGGGTCGGCCTTCAGCGTTGGCGGCAGCTGCAGCAGGACCGGCCCGAGCTTGGGCCCCAGCCCGGCCGCCGCCCCGAGCAGCCGGGCGACCGGTTCGGCCGGGTCCCGTAGCCGGCGTACGTGGGTGAGGTACCGGCTGGCCTTGACCGTCATGACGAAGTCGTCGGGGGTGCGCTCTCGCCAGCTTTCGAATGTCTCCCGCGGCGGCAGCCGGTAAAAGGTGTTGTTGTTCTCCACGGTCAGGTAGCGCTGGGCGTAGTGCTCCAGCCATCGTCGCTGCGGCACGCCCGCGGGGTACAGCCGGCCGCGCCAGTCGCGGTACTGCCAGCCGGACGTCCCGATCATCATCGGCATGGGCGTTACCTGCCCGCCTGCTCCCGCTCCACGCGGAACCGCGCGGGGCTATGATCGCCGGGAGAGGCGGCAGGCAGCGCGAGGCGGACGGCACGATCCTCAAGTGGAGTGGCACATGCCCGAGGTCAGGCGGGCCAGGCATTGCCGGCACTGCTTGGGCAACTGCCCTGGCGACTGCCTGCTCGACGACGGCCAGTGCATCCACGGCTGGAACGGGAAGCGCCCCCATGACTTCACCTGGCAGGTGGTGCTGACGCGCCGATGGTGGCACCGGGTGTTCTGGGGTCACTGATATCGAATCGTGAGACCGGAACCTCAGCCCAGCGGCTGGCTCAGCCGCAGGTGGTTGCCGCTCGGGTCGCGGACGGCGGCATCGCGGACGCCGTAGTGCTGGTCGATCGGCTCCTGGAGGATCTCCGCGCCGGCGGCGCGCAACGACTCGAAGGTCTTGTCAAGGTCGTCGACCTGGATGAAGATCGCCAGGTCGCCCTTGGCGACAATCTCGCGCATCGCCTGCCGGTCGGCCGCCGGGATGTGGTGGTCCACCGCCGCCAGCAGCAGATCGTGAGAGTCGCCGGGGGCATGGACGGTGAGCCAGCGCATCTCCGGGCCCATCGGGACGTCGTCGTGGACCTCGAAGCCAAGCCGCTGGGTGTAGAAGGCGAGCGCCTCATCCAGGTCGGTGCAGTAAACGGGCGTGTGCGTAATGGAAAGTGGCATGTCAGCGACCCTACGCGCGGCCAGCCGGAAACGCTTCTCCGATCCTGCATGGCTGCGCGATCCACCCCGGCCGCGCCCAGGCGCGCGTCATGCACGGCGGGACCGCGGCGAGCCGCGAGTGGTCACGCGCCCTGTAGGCGGACGGAGGCTCGCCCACCAGGCGCGTGAACGTCGAACTGAAAGACCCGAGCGAGGTGAACCCCACCGCCATGCACACCTCAGTCACGGACAGGCGGCCGCCGCGCAATAGCGCCATCGCGCGTTCCACCCGCCTGGCCTGCAAGTAACCGTACGGTGGATCGCCGTAGGCCTCGCGGAACCGGCGGGAGAACAGCGACGGCGACATCAGCGCGGCGCGCGCCATCGTCGGGACATCCAGCGGCCGTGCGTACTCGCGGTCAAGCAAGTCCCGGGCGCGACGCAGATGCGCCAGCTCAGCGACCTCCATGGGAGCACCGTACCCGCAGTCACGACAGGCGGCACGACTGCGTCTTACGTTGCGGCTGCGATCTAACGGTTGTTAAGTTCGAAAAGCTGTAACCCTCCGTTTGGCTTGCCGCCTCTCCCGGCTGGGATTATCGCTCTGTTTTGCCTGTGCTTGACCCCGGGAGGACAGTAATGACAGAGAGCATGGAGCGCGCGCGCGTCTCGCGGCGGTCGTTCATCGGCGGCGTCGGCGTTACCGCCGGCGGGCTCATGGTGGCCAGCGGCCCGGTCCTGTGGCAGCAGGCTGCTAAGGCCGACACGGTCACTGCTGAGCAGATTCACCTGACCTTCGGCGAGGACCCGGCCCGCGAGGTCGTCGTGTCCTGGGTGACCCCGACGTCGGTATCCAACCCGAAGGTGATCGTCGGCACCCCGGCAGGCGGTTTCGGCCGCACCATCGCGGCCGAAACTCGCACCTACACCGACTCCAACAACGGCATCGAGACGATTGCCCAGCACGCCAGGATCGAGGGCCTGCACCCCGACACCGACTACGTGTACAAGATCGTCAGCGACGGCGAGACCCAGCTCTCCAGTGCGTTCCGCACCGCGCCCGAGGGCCGCGTGCCGTTCCGCTTCACCAGCGTCGGCGACGTCGCCTGCGGCGACACCGCCTACTCCAAGGCATCGCTCAACGCCGCCGCGACCGCCGCGTCGATCGAGTCGTTCAACCCGGTGGTGCACCTGGTCAACGGCGACCTGTCCTACGCCAACTCCAACCAGCTGTACCAGCCCCAGGTCTGGGAGGAGTACTTCGACAACACGCAGCTCTCGGCCGCGAACCGGCCGTGGATGCCGACCCTGGGCAACCACGAGAACGAGCCAGGCAACGGACCGCAGGGCTACCTGTCGTACCAGACCCGCTTCACCCTCCCGAAGAACCACTCCGGCGACTTCGAGGGCAACTGGTACAGCTTCCAGGTCGGCTCGGTGCTGTTCGTCATGCTGGACAACAACGACGTCTGCTACCAGATCGACACCGGCACCTACCTGAGCACCGGCGACAACCAGATCCTGACCGGCTATTCCGGCGGCGAGCAGCTGAAGTGGCTGGAGAAGACGCTGCGCGAAGCGTCGACCGACGCCTCGGTCGACTGGATCGTCGCCGTCATGCATCAGCCGGCCATGTCCACGTCTGACGCGGACGGCTCCGATCTGGGCATCCGCCAGAACTGGATGCCGCTGTTCTATAAGTACGGCGTCGACTTCGTGCTGGCCGGCCACGACCACGACTACGAGCGCAGCTATCTGGTGCGCGGTACCGACTCAGGCACCGTCCTGCGGCCGCACGTCGTCAGCACCGACCTGCACCGCGTCGATTCCGACAAGGGCCTCGTCCACCTGGTGATCGGCACCGGCGGGACCAAGGGCCACGACGACGTCTACCAGACCGGCACCACGGGCGAACCGACCGAGACCATCAACGTCTCCGGCACCGTGACCGAGACCGAGGACGCGCCGTGGTCCGCGGTCACCGACCCCAACACCACCTACCCGTGGGGCCTCGGCGTGTTCGACGTAGAGCCCGGCCGCTTCCCCGGCGACAAGACCACGATGACCTTCACCTACTACCACACCCCGGCCGCCACGGCCACGACCCCGTACCCGGCCCCGGTGGAGTTCGACACCTTCACGGCGACCCGGACTCGCTCGGACGGCTTCGGCTTCCGCCAGCGCGGGGCCAAGTAGACCTCAGCATCGCCTGAGACGACGGCTGGGGTACCGGACCTGTGGGTCCGGTACCCCAGCCGTTCCGCATCCGGCGGCGGATTACCGCCCTGCGGAGCCCCCGAGGCTGGTGAAGTGCTCGAAGACGTGACTGAAGTACCACGTCGGCTGGCTCACGCCGGAGCAGGCGCCAGCGCCCTTGGTCCCCGGGCAGCTGCCGTTGTCACGCTGCAGTGCCCAGAAGGAGATCAGCCCTATTCCCGCCTGCTGCGCCCAGTGCAGGATCGTGACCGCGTCAGCCGTCGAGAAGGTCTCGTCGGGGCCGTAGTCGTCGATGCCCGGCATCTCGGTGACGCCGATCATGTGCCAGAGTTGCCGGGCCTTCGCCGTCGGGTAGAGCGTCTGCAGCTGGCCGAAAAGCCCTTCCGCGGCGCTCTCGGTGTCGGCCACCATGTCCTGCTGGGTGCCAAGGTAATAGTCGAACGTCAGCAGGTTCACGGCGGCGATCTTGGCGCCGTCGGCGACGGCATTCTGCAGGACGGCCAGCCCGGAGGAGGTGAGGCCGGTCGGGAACGTCGGCAGGGTGTAGGAGAACTGGATGTGCCGGTGATGCGCCGCTGCCCACGCCTCCACCAGCGCGATCGCCTCGTTGCGCCGGTTGATCCCGGCCGTGTTGGTGAGCGAGTCGGCTTCGACGTCCAGGTCGATGCGAGGCACGTTGTAGGTGGTGATCAGGCTCTCGTACACCGCGGCGATGGCCGGAACGCTCGTGCAGCTGTCGGCGATGTCGGTGGTGGTGGTGTCCGCGGTGTAGCCGCCGAACGACGGGATTACGTTCCCGCCGTGCGCCTGGATGTCCGCGATGTCGCTGCCGTAGCTGGCGGGGGCGATCGGCTCGGTGGTGTCACCGTCCCAGTAGGCCGTGCAGGACCCGGCGGTGGCGGTCTCCAGGAATGCCAGCGACAGGTACCCGGAGCCCGACTGCTGTGACAGCGCGGCAAGGTCGGTGCTGGTGTCGTACATCTCGTAATAGGGAGCGAAGACCTGGTAGGGCAGTGGCCGTGAGCTTTGGTATTGCCCGGTACTGGCGCTGGCGCCAGTACCGGTGACTCCGAGCGCCAGCAGCGCTGTGGCGCCGGTGGCCAGCGCTGCCAGGAGGGTCGTCTGTCGTCTCATGCGTAGATCCCCTTGCCTAGGTACGAGTCGTGCGGGAAAATTAATAGTAAAGTTTCCTATTATATAGGTGAGACGTTAGCCCCCGGGCATGCCGCCGTCAAGGGTGCGGCGATCCGCAGCCCGGGGGAGTGGGCGGCCGGCCTGACGGTGACCGCCGGCCGCATATATCGCTTAACTAAAGTCCCGGGTATGCCCCGGCAGGCTTCGTGCGCGAATGGCCTTGACGCTGGCTGCCTGGCGCGGAAGGCACCCTGCAGGTGACCGTCGGCACTGGCAATGCCGCCACGTTCACGCAGATCGCTTTCGAGGTGACGGTGTCGTCGCCCTATGCCTCCAGGGTGAGTCCGGGCTCCAGCCGTGCGTGCCCCAGCTCTGGTCGGCGAGTCCGGCGAGCCAAGTCCAGCCGGACCTCGCCCTGGCGGGCATCCCGCAATCGGCTGGCGGTTGACCGACGCCTCACACCGCGACCGCGGGCGCGCAACCAAGCAGCGCTATCTTGTCGCGGCAGGCTGACGCCGGATCCATTTCCCCTCACCGGGCCGGGCCGTGATCTCGCCGTCAGCGAGCACGACCTGGCCGCGTCGCAGAACGAGCCGCGGCCAGCCCTGCACCGGCCAGCCGTCGTACACCGAATACCCGGACAGCGACTCCATCCGCGCCCCGTCGATCGTGCGGCGGTGCCCGGGGTCCCACAGCGCGAGGTCCGCATCGGAGCCGACGGCGACCGCGCCCTTGCGCGGGTAGAGACCGAAGATCCGGGCGGCGTTCGTCGCGGTCAGTTCCACGAACCGGTCGAGTGACAGGCGCCCGGCGGCCACGCCCTCGGAGTACAGCATGGGCAGCATCGTCTCGAGGTCGGCGACTCCCTGCCGGGCGGTCACCGCGGTCAGCGCGGGGTCGAGCTTGTCCGCCAGCGTCCACGCCGCGTGGTCGCTGCAGAGCGTGTCGACGTCACCGGCGGCGAGACCGGCCCACAGCGCCTCACGGTCGGACTCCTCCCGCAGCGGCGGGGCTCCGGCGTATTTCGCCGCGTCCGGCTCGGCGAAGCGTTCCCTGGTCAGGTGCAGGTATAGCGGCCGGGTCTCCACGTAGAGGGGGAGGCCCGCGGCCCTGGCCCGGCGGCAGCGGTCCAGAGCCGCGGCGGACGACAGGTGCACGATATAGACGGGCGCTCCGGTCCGGGCGGCGATGCCGATTGCCTGGTCGACCGCGGCGACCTCGGCGTCGACCGGGCGGGCGTCCGGGAAGTTCGCCACCGAGCCCCGGCCCTCCGCGATCAGCTTCTCGCCCGCCTCCTTGAGGATCTCGCCATCCTCGCAGTGCAGCAGCGTCACCGACCCGGCCGCCTTCGCGGCGCTGGCCGCCGCGAGCAGGGCGTGATCGTCAGCCGCGAGGTCCGGGTCGGACAGGAACATCTTGATGCTCAGGTGCCCGCGTTCGGCGAGGCCGGCGATCTCGCCGTCTGGCAGCGCGCCGGGCCGGTAGATGATCGGGTGGAGAAACCAGTCGACCGCGGCCTCACCGGCGGCACCGTCCATCTCCCGGGCGATCGCGGCGCTCGGCGTCTCCTCCGTGCCATCGTCGTTCAACGCCGGGTTGGTCATGTTGCCGATCGTCGTGATCCCGCCGGTGATCGCGGCCCGCGAGCCCGACCAGAAGTCGTCCACCCAGATCGGTGGCTCGCACCTGTCGCGCAGCCCCTTGTGGACGAGGTGCGTGTGGGCGTCGATCCCGCCGGGAACCGCGAGCAGCCCGCCGGCGGCGATCTCCCTCGTGCCCGTCATCGTGCCGCCGATCTGGGCGATCTGGCCGGCGGCGATGCCGATATCCGCGGCTTCCTGGTGACCGGGAGTGACCACCGTCGCGCCGCGTATTACCAGATCAAAGCCCATAGCAGCATTGTGGCACGGGGGAGCGCCACAACTGGATGCAGAACACTGCACGCTGGACTACACGGTTGTGATTTACCGTTGTGGTCAGTCCCACCAGAAGCCCGAGAACGGGTTGCCGGGGGCGGTGGCCTGCTCATCAGCAGCCGGATGCCAGCGAATCCCACCTCCCGGATTCGTCACAGGCAGTGGCCGCATCAGAGAGTAGAGTTATCGGCTCGGAGGTGTGCAGATCGGACGGCTCGGCCGCGACCGGGGGTGGGACCCGGGAGTACACCAGGAAGCGGGCCCGTCCGGGTGGCGGGCGAAGGGAGCGCGGCGTCATGGGTGATGCGGCGGATGCTGATGCCGAGGTGCGGATTCCGCTCTCGGCGCTCGGCTCCGTTCAGCGTGCACTGGCCTGTGTGCACGCGGCCGTCGGGTTGCGTGCGACGCTCCAGGCGATCGCGGAGGGCGTGACCAGTTCGACGCCGTACACGGAGGTCACGCTGACCACGGCCCGGGAGCCGGACGCGGTGGACCTGCACGTCGAGGCGGTGGTCGGGCCGCCGGATGCGGTGGCGATGCTGCTCGGGACGACGTGCCCGCGTGCCGCTCTGGTGGAGCACCTGGCTGGTGGCGAGGCGCGGGGTGCGCTGCGGTTCTGGCCCCATTTCGGGGAGACCGATGGCGTCATCATGTTCGTTCCCGACTATGAGCCGCTGGATGTCCCGGATGCCTGGCGGCCCGAGTACGAGCTGATGGCGCCGCTCTACGGCCCGGACGGCGAGCTGATCGGGACGATGAGCCTGGACCGTCCACGGGACGGGCGCATCCCGCCGCCCTGGGCCAACGAGATCCTCGAGTTGTTCGCCGAGCAGGCTGTGATCGCGATCCTCAACGCCCGACGGCACGAGCAGGCGCTGCGCGCGATGCGCACGCTGGAGCGGGAGAGGGCCGCTCTGCACGCCGCGTTCGCCGAGCAGCGCGCCCGCGAGACCGAGCTGCGCCACCAGACCCGCCGGGATTCGCTGACCGGCCTGGCCAACCGGGTGCTGCTGCAGGAGCGGCTCGAGGAGCTGCTGACCGCGCAGATCCCCCTATCTGTGGTCTTCTGCGATCTCGATGACTTCAAGCGGATCAACGACACCCACGGCCACGCCGTCGGCGACGAGGTGCTGCGGGCCATGGGCGCGCGGCTGGCGCGGCGCCTGGCGGCCGCGGACGTCGTCGCCCGGATCGGCGGGGACGAGTTCGTGGTGGTCACGGCCGGGGTCCAGCAGCAGGACGCGCCAGGGTTGCTGCGGCGGATCAAGGAGGCGTTCGCGCGCGATCCGGTGCGCATCGGAGACCTGAGCCTGCACCTGTCGTGCTCGCTGGGCGTGGTGTGCGAGCCCGGCGGCGCGGGCGTCCGGCCCGGTTCGGCGGCTGAGCGCGCCGACGAGCTGCTGAGCAACGCGGACCGGGAGATGTACGCGCACAAGCGCTCGCGGGCGGGTGTGCACCGGCTGCTGCGGCTGGCGGAGAGCCAGCCGCACTCGTCGCGTCCGGCTACCGATCAGCCCTGAATCCCGCAGCATGGCCGGTGGCGCTGTCCTGGCTCAGCGAATCTGATGCGCAGTGCCCGTTGCTCACCTGGGCTGCATCAGCAAGGCTGAGTCGGGTGATCGCTTTTGACTCAATGGAAATGATGCCGCTGTGCGGCCCGTTGGCGGCCAGGTGGGTTTCGTCGTTAGGTGCGGTCGCTGACCGGGACCGGGATACTGGTCGCCGTGCCCGATGATGCCTTCCTTACTGACTGGTGCGACCGCCATCTCGGTGCGCGTCCTGCACGCGTGCTGTTCCGTTCGGGGCATCTGTCCGAGGTGGTAGCCGCCGAGCTCGCTGACGGCAGGCAGGTGGTTATCAAAGCGCGCCCGTCCGACCCCCGGATCGCCGGCTGCACCGCGGTCCAGAGGCACCTGGCCCGCGCGGGATTCCCTTGCCCTGAGCCGCTGACTGCTCCTGTCGAGGCCGACGGTCTCACGGTCACGGCCGAGGTCCTGGTGCCGGGCGGCAGCCAGCTGCCGGCGGAAGGCGGCGCGGCGCCCTTCGCGGCGCTTCTCGCCCGCCTCGTCCGCTCCGCGCCAGGCCTGGCCGACGTCCCTTCGCTTGCGCCGTCGCCGCCGTGGACCGGCTGGGACCACCCGGGTTCGCGGCTGTGGCCGGACCGTGACGATCACGGCCGCGACCTCAACATCGCTCCCGGGCCGGTATGGGTGGATGACGTCGCCGACCGCGTCCGGGAGCGCCTGAGCTCGTCCGCCGATCCGCCGTTGGTCGGTCACGGTGACTGGGAATCTCAGAACATCCGCTGGTCAGACAGCCAGCCGCTAGCGGTGCACGACTGGGACAGCGTCATCGCCCAGCCCGAGACGGCCATCGTTGGCCTGGCGTCGGCTGTGTGGCCGGCCGCCGGGGCCCCCGGCGAGGCCGCTTCGATCGCGCAGAGCGCGGATTTCATCGCCTGTTACCAGCAGGCGGCCGACCGGCGGTGGACTGACCGCGAGGTCAGGGACGCCTGGGCGGCCGGGCTGTGGGTCCGCCTGTTCAACGCGAAGAAGGATGCGGCCGCCGGCGGCGGCCCGCAGCTCAACCGCCTCGCCGGCGAGATAGCCGAACGGCTGGCCCTGGCGGACCTCGGTAACGGGTAACCGAGAGCCGTGCCGCCGCGATCAGGGCCGTTGGTCATGTTCCGAGAGCGAGGAATCTGCGTATTTCTGCGACCCAGGCCCGGGGGTCGTCGAAGTGGGCCATGTGCGCGGCGTCCGGTATCTCCGCGAGGGTGCTTGTCGGGACCGCCGCGTGGAGTTTGCGGGCGTGGCTGACTGGGTGGGTTGCGTCCTGGGTGCCGTGCAGGATGAGGACCGGGCCGGCCCAGTTCTGCAGCACGGTCTCGGCGTCGGCCGGGCAGCCTGGCCGTAGCTGCCCGCGGGTGTAGGGGAGGTTCCAGTCGCTGCTGAACGAGACCTGCGCCAGCACCCGGTGCCAGTCCTCGAGCCGGTCGTGCCGCCAGATATCAGCGGGGGCGCCGGCGTAGGCCATGGCCCGACTGAGCGCCCCGTCGGGTGCGCCGGGCCCGGTGAGCTCGGGGTCGTCCCAGGCGATCGCGGGGCGGGGCCTGGCCTGGTGCTGGTCATCGGCGGCCGCTGGCTGGTCCGGGTAGGCGGTGGTGGAGGCCAGGATCAGGCGGCGGACGACGCCCGGGTGCTGGTCCACGACGCGGATGGCGATGCCGCCCCCGTAGGAGAAGCCGAGCACGTCCGCGCGCTGCGCCCCGTAGTGGCCGATGAGGGCCGCGACGTCATCGGCGAGGAGCTCGGGCTGCAACGCTGAGACCGGGAGGCTGCCGACCGGGGCGGTGCGGGAGCTGCGCCCGCAGCCGCGCAGGTCGAACAGCACCACGTGCGCTAGGTCGGCGAGCTCCGCGACGGAGGGCAGCAGGTAGGAGTGATCCCAGGTCGGGCCGCCGTGGACCACCACCAGCAGCGGCAGGGCCGGATCCCCGAACCGACGGGTGGACAGCTCGACCCCGCCGACTGCGACTACCTCCGTGACCCCTTCGGGCGCGAATTCCGGCACTTGCTGATTATGCAGGCGGATAAGGATCGCGGCACCATCTCACCGGCACCAGCGGACCGCCGTCCCAGTTAGTTCGCCCGGCCCTTCAGCGGCGGGATGGTCTCACCTGGGCCGTCCGCCAGTCATCTGGCGCTGCTTTCATCAGACGGCTGCAGGGCTCCGCGTTGACGGGAGAAGCAGTGGCTCAGCTCGCGGGCTATAGCCTGCAGGTCCCCGCGCGATCTGCCCTGCAGACCAGCACCAGGAACGTTAGGCCGAGTAGCAGCCGCCATAAGGCTGTGGCCAGGGTGGCGATTGCCGTGAGACATAAGGCCAGCGGACTGCCAATGATAAGCAGATGGAGCATGATGGTATCCCTTTGGGTAGTGGCACGGTAAGTTACCGCACGTATCTTGTCTTACTCGATAATTATACCGATCCTGGCGTTGAAGTTGGGAACGAGCTGGACGGGGCCCGGACTCCGCCCGAGGCAGGCCGGGGCTGGAGCTGCCGGTGGCGGTTAACCAGTCGATGCGCCGCGGCTCGCGTGCGGGTTTCCCGGCCCACTGGCTGAACGCCCAGTGCCTCAAAGGATCGTTTCTTGGCTTGTCGGGATAGGGATGCCCTGATGCGGCGTCCTGCTTCCCGCAGGAACGCGGGGATGGCGGTGTAGTAGTCGCCGCGGCGGAGCAGGCTGGTCCAGCTGGGGGAGGACAGGAGACTGGTGAGGCCGACGGTCTCGGGGTAGGTGATCACGCGGGCGCCGTAGGGGCGGACGGCGTCGATCTGGTCGTAGCGCTCGTGCCAGACGTGGGTGAGGAAGCTGGTGCGGTCGAACCAGTCCTGGGCGATCTGGTTGGCCTGGCGGTAGGCGGACTTGGGGTGCCGGTAAGACTGATGTCATCAGGTACACGCGATTGCGTTGATCCTGGTCAGAAGCACCGTCTGCGAGCCGGTTGAGAGGTCTTTCGCGGATACCGGGGCACGGCTGACCGTGCGCGGCCAGTATTGATTCGGATTCGTTGGGTTTGCGGTGGCTGGTAGCTACCGTACTTGCGGGAGAGCCGGACGCTCCGTGGCGCGCGAGCTGGATGAGGATGAGCTGATCGGGAACTGGACCCTGGTCGGTGATGAGCTGGAGCAGTTGTCGGGGCGGCGCGGTGCGACGAAGCTCGGGTTCGCCTTGCTGCTGCGGTTCTACGCGGTGCACGGCAGGTTCCCGTCAGGCCGGAGCGAGCTTCCGGACCAGGCTGTCGCCTACGTTGCGCGGCTGGTCGACGTGCCCGCGTCTGACCTCGGGTTCTATGAGTGGGACGGCCGGACGGTCAAGGCTCACCGGGCTGACATCCGCAGGTACTTCGGGTTCCGGGAGTGCTCGGTCGCGGACGCGGACAAGGCGGCCGAATGGCTGGCCGCGAACGTGTGCGAGAAGGAGCGGCAGGCCGACCGGGTCCGCGAGGAACTGCTGGCGCACCTGAAGCGCGAGCAGGTCGAGCCGCCAGCCCGTGACCGGGTCCGGCGGATCATCGGCACGGCCCTGCGGCAGGCCGAGCAGGCGCTGACGACGCGGAT
>JBEKEK010000117.1:0-24910 GCA_050013875.1 Trebonia sp.
GCAGGCCGGCTGCCTAAGCCGACGGCCCTTTTGACCTTGCTCCTGGTGGGGTTTACCTAGCCGCCGCAGTCACCTGCGGCGCTGGTGGTCTCTTACACCACCGTTTCACCCTTACCCCTCGCCCGTCCTAGGGCGTGCGAGGGGCGGTCTGCTTTCTGTGGCACTGTCCCGCGGGTCACCCCGGGTCGGCGTTACCGACCACCGTGCCCTGTGGAGCCCGGACCTTCCTCACCGGGCCATGACAGCCCGGCGCGACCGTCCGGCCGACTCACCCGCAACGAGGATACCGCCGGGCCGGTTGGCGCGGGCACGCGTGTTTACCGGCCGGCAATCCGGGTCTCATGTTGCCGTCACTCACGCTGGTCATATTGACTGCTGTCATGATCACTCCAGACATTCCGCTGCTCGACATCTCGGCTTGGCGCGACGGCACCGAGAGCCAGCGCGCTCGCCTGGCCGGGCGGATGGACCAGGCGCTGCGGCAGTCCGGGTTCCTGCTCATCGAGAACCACGGCGTCCCGGCCAGCCTGCGGGAGAGCATCCGGGCGGAGGCGAGCAAGTTCTTCGCCCTGCCGGCCGGGCAGAAGAGCCGGTACGCGACGCCGGTCGCCGGGCGCGGCTGGATCCCCCAGGGCGGCGAGGCGAACGCCTTCTACGGTGAGGTCGCCGACCCGGCCCGCGCGGACATGAAGGAGAGCATCACCAACGGCCGGGACTTCCGGACCGGTGACGCCGCGATCGATGAGGCCTGGTTCACCCCCAACGTCTGGCCGGCCGAGTGCCCTGACCTCCAGACGCTGGCCGGGGAGTTCACCGAGCAGGTCCGTGACCTGTACTACGACCTGCTGCGGATGAGTGCGGTCGCGCTTGGCCTGGCCGAGGACTTCTTCGTCGCTCGCGTCCGTCAAGGCCCGCACACCTTCAACATCAACCGGTACCCGCCGCTGTCCCTCACCGGCCCTGCCAAGCAGGGCCAGTTCCGGGTCGCGCCGCATACCGACTGGGGGATCTTGACCATCCTGGACCGGCAGCCCGGCTACGGCGGCCTGCAGGTGCAGGCGACCGACGGCAGCTGGGCGGACGCGCCGTTCGTGCCCGACGCGTTCACCGTGAACGTCGCCGATCTGCTGTCCCGCTGGACGGGCGAGCGCTGGCGGTCAACCAGGCACCGCGTGCTGCCGCCACCCGACCAGGCCCCCGAGGAAGAGCTGATCTCGCTGATCGTCTTCCTCGAGGCGGAGGTCGACACCGTGATCAAGCCGGTCGCCGGGGACCGGGTGCTGGCCCCGGTGGTGGCGGGCGAATGGCTGCGGTCCCGCGAGGCCTCCGCCACCGTTTCGTCCTGACCGCCGGAGCTCAGGCAACCACCTCGGCGGCGGTCGCGGACTCCGCCCCGGCGGCCGCCCCTGCGGGTGCGCCGCTGGCGGTGGGAGCCTTCTTGACCAGGGCGAACACGGCGATCGCGGCGACCACAGCGAACCCAGCGGCCGCCAGGAACATCGTGTCAAGGCCGGTGGCGAACGCGTGGTGCACCAGCGGCGTCAGCCTGGGCGAGGCCGCCATGATCGCCCCGGCCTCGCCGCCGCCGAGCGGGGCCGCCAGGGCGCTCCCGGCTACCTGGGTAAGCCCACCGCGGAACACCTCGCCAAGCACGGCGATGCCGAACGCGTAGCCGAGCTGGCGGAAGGCGCTGAGCGCGCCGCCCGCCATTCCGGCCCGCTGCCACGGAACGGCGGACATCGCCGTGGTGGACAGGGGCGCCAGCGCGAGCCCAGCGCCGATCCCGACCAGCACCAGCCCGGGGATCACCACCGCCCAGCCGGACCCCGTCCTGATCACGGCCTGGGCGAGCGCGCCGGCCGCGATGACCAGCAGGCCGACGCCGATGAACAGCCGCGGGTGCGCCCTGTGCATGATCCGGCCGACCACCGCCGACGTGACAAACGCCGCGAAGGCGCAGGGGAGGAAGATAAGCCCGGCCTGGACCGCACTGCGGCCGAGCACCGACTGAATCCAGAGTGACTCGTACGCCATGCCCGCCCACGCCGCCGCCGACAGCAGCGCGCCCGCGATCAGCATCGCGGAGAATGACCTGTTCTTCAGCAGCGAGAGGTCAAGCATCGGGTTGTCGATGCGCAGCTCGGCGAGGATGAACGCCGCGATCGCGACGACGGTGACGGCAAGTAGCGCGATTGTCAGCGGGGAGGTCCAGGCACCGCGGATCAGCGCGTAGGTCAGCGCCGCGGCGGCGGCGGTGAACGTCACCATGCCAACCACGTCAACGCGCTTGGGGTGCGGGTCGCGGGACTCGGTCACGATCTTGAGCGTGAGGACCACCGCCACGACGCTGACCGGCAGGTTGACCAGGAAGATCCAGCGCCAGCCGAAGTTCGCGGTGAGCAGGCCGCCCGCGATGGGGCCGACGGCCGCCGCCGCGCCGTTGATCGCTCCCCACGCCCCGAACGCGACGCCCCGGTCACGCCCGGAGTAGGAGCTGCTGATCAGCGCCATCGTGGTCGCGAACATCGCCGCCCCGCCGAGCCCCTGGACCCCGCGCGCGGCGATCAGCACGCTCACGTTCGGCGCGAGACCGCAGGTCAGCGACGAGGCCGCGAAGAGGAGCAGTCCGGCCAGGTACAGCCGCTTGCGCCCGAATCGGTCGGCGATGCTGCCCACGGTCAGCACCAGCGCGCCGAGGACGAGCGCGTACAGGTCGATTACCCACTGCAGGTCCGGGAAGGTCGTGTGCAGCTGCCGGGCCATGTCAGGCAGCGCCACGTTCACGATCGTCACATCGACCAGCAGCATGAAGGCGCCGGTGCAGATCGCGACCAGCGGCCACCACTTACGCATGTCTCATCCCCCAGGAATTCTTCTGTCGTGGAATCAAGCTCAACCATGACCGAAGCCCGGCGGATACGGTAGCCAGAGCAAGAAATCTGGCCGGATTTCGACATCGGGTACCGTGGGACGGTGGAAACCATCACGGTTGATGAACTCGACCGGCAGCTAGCGCAGTGCCTCGGCATCGATGGCAGGGCCTCGTTCGCCGCGATCGCGGAGGTCCTCGGCGTCTCCGACCAGACGGTCGCCCGCCGTTACCGGCGGCTCCGCTCGGCCGGGGCGCTGCGCGTGGTGGGGCTACGCTATCCCAAGTCGGATGATTCCAGCTGGTTTCTCCGGATGCGCTGCGTGCCGGGCTCGGGCGAGGCGATCGCCGCCGCGCTGGCCCGCCGGGCCGACACAGCCTGGGTCCAGCTGCTGTCGGGTGACACCGAGGTGCTCTGCTCGTTGCGCGGCGATCCGCGCGAGGGGACCGACTCGCTGCTCGCCCGGCTGCCCCGCAGCAGCCGGATCGTCGCGGTGACCGCCTACTCCAGGCTGCATATGTTCACCGGCGGGCCACACGGCCTGAAGTTCCTCGATGTGCTCCCGGCCTCGCAGCTCTGGCCGCTGCGGCGGCCCACTTCTGGCGGTCACGTCGAATTCGGCGATCTCGACGACGCACTGTTCGGCGCGCTGGCGGCGGACGGGCGGGCACCCTACGCCGACCTCGCCGCCGCTACCGGCTGGTCGGAGACCACCGTGCGGCGCCGGGTCGACCAGCTCCGCGACGCCGGGGTGCTCTACTTCGACCTGGAGCTGGACATGCCGACGTTCGGCTACCGGTCCACGGTGTGGATGTGGATGTCGGTGCCGCCGTCGCACCTGGCGGCCGTGGGCGAAGCTCTGGCGAAGTTCCCTGAGGTGGCCTACGCGATGGCCAGCACCGGTCCGGCCAACCTCGCCGTCTGCGCGGTCTGCCGTTCGCAGCACGAGCTCTACCAGTTCCTGACCGACAAGGTCGGCGCGCTGCCCGGCGTGGAGCGGGTCGAGACCGCGCCCATCATCCGGACAATCAAGCAGGCTTCCCCGGTCGCGGCCTCCTTCATCGCAGGCAATTGAAGCCGCGTCATTGTCGAAGCCAAGGCCCGGATCGTCAGCTGATGGCGCAAGCGCTGTCCAGGGTCTGGATGTCACTGTTGGTCTGCTGCACCGCATCCGGGTAGCTGAGGCTAACCTCGCCTTGCAGAATCCAGGTCATCCGGTCGAAATCGGTGGCCAGATTGCTGATGTCGGAGGAGACGGCTTGGTCGTTCGCTTCCAGGTAGTCGGCCGACAGGGTTTGATACGCCTGCGATGCCGCGCTCACTTCGCTGTTCGCGGTCGAGCCCGCGGTCTTGTTATAGGTGTTGATGGCACCGAACGCATCGTCGCATCCGGCGGGCCGGCTCGCCTGAATGACCGCCGGTGACGGGGACGGAGCCGGGGCTGTCGGTACGGGCGAGGACGAGTATGACGGAGAGTAAGTCGCCAGTCCGGGGGAGTAAGCCGCGGTTACAGGCGCCGTCGGCGCGGCAGCCGGCGCGGGCGCTACGGACGGTCGCGGGATCGCGTAGGCAAGCAAGGCGATCGCGGCCGCGGCGACTGCCGCGATTGAGCCGATGGCGACCCACTTCGTCGCCGGGTCCCCCGGCTCTCGGCTCCCCTGCCTGCGCTCCCGCTCACCGGGCTTATTCGGCTCAGGCGCCCGGGCCTGGGGGTTCCTCATCTCTCAGGGTCCCTCGTCTCGAGGTTCACGATGACTTCCCTGACAACGATTTGTTCCACTATGAGTATCAGCCCAATTGGCCCGACGATCCCGCTTGATGCGAAATCGCAGGGCATGGCTGGACGGGGGGCCGCCGTGACAGGGCCGGGACTGGACCCGGGGACTTAGGAGACCGAGTCGGGAATGGTGGACTCGACGGTCTCGGTCTCGGTCTTGCTCTGCGTCTCGGCCGGCGAGGCCGGCGGGGACGCCGGGCCGACGGCGCTGCGGCGGGGCGCGAAGGCCAGGCCGGCTGCTATGCAGGCGAACGGGATGACCGGGATCAAGTAGCGGTAGTCGAAATCGGCCACCGCGATCGGGGCCACCAGCAGGGCGACGGCGGTAACCCACGGCAGCATCGAGGTGCCCCGGGGCGACCAGTGCAGCCGCACCGAGCGCAGCGCCTGGAAGGACAGCGCTGACCGCCACCCTTGGCCACGCCGCCGTGCCGACTCCGACACCGAGATCAGGCCGCCCAGGCCGACCAGGAAGATCACCGCGAGCAGCGGCCCGTAGGTGAACACCACCCGTTGGTAGACCGCGACCGGCGCGGCGAAGATCTTCCGCACCACGCCGGGCGCCTCGTGACCATACTTCAGCCAGTCGTTGTAAGCGGAATCGGCCGGAGTGGTGAGCGGGGAGATCCACGCGTGGTTCTTCGGCGGGAGCAGCGACTCGGGCTTGCCGGTCCCCGGATCGGTGCCGACGAAGTGCAGGTGGAAGCTGTAGTAGTAGGTCGTGCCGGCCCCGGGATAGGCAATTCGGGGGAAGCCGAACGACAGCATGACGCCCTTAACCACGGTCTTCGCGTAATCGAGTGGCTGGGCCTCGACCGCATGGATCGCGAAGTTGGTGAGCAACTGGTTGCCCTGGGGGCTGACCGGGCCGCCGATTGAGTTGATGTTCTTGTGCACGTACACGGCGTGCCAGATGTAGTCGCCTGGCGGCGTGCGATCGGCGAGCGGCTGGGCCGGGCATACCTTGGCCTCCGCGCCGACCGGCTTAATGATGTCGCAGTTGGCGAACGAGGAGACCCGGCCCCAGGTGTAGAACCCCTGCGACAGCGTTAGGTCGTACTTGTGGTATTGCGGGTAGTAGTCGTGGAACCAGCCCGCGTACGAGGCGACCGGGACAAGCGAAGCCACCACGAATACGATCGCCATCAGCCAGCCGCGCACCGTCTTCCACGACCAACTGCGCAGCAGCAGGAAGACCGGTAGCACGGCCAGCATGACCTCGCCCTCGGTCCGCACCAGCGCCGCGCAGCCGACGAGCAGCCCCGTCACCAGCACCGTCCACCACGCCGGGCGCGGCCGCCAAAGGAGGAGCAGCGTCACGATCATGAGGATGAACGTGAACAGCGTCTCCGCCATGATCAGGTGCTCGTCCTCGATGATGTACCCGTCGAGGAGCTGCGGCAGCGTGGCCACCGCCGACCAGGTCTTGGACACGCCGTTCCGTCGCAGCAGGACGTAGATCATCACCGCGATGAGCAGGCCCATCAGGTGCTGCAGACCGGTAACAAGCGTGAACGAATGGAACGGCAGCAGGGCCCTGAGGAAGAACGAGTACCCGGTCGACTTCGACAGGTTCGGCTGCGGGCGCAATGCGGCGCCAACGTAGACGTAGGAGTCTCCCGCGAACCAGAGCGCGCCCGGGTAGCCGAGCATCACGATCAGCCGCAGCAGCGTACCGGCCGCCAGCGCCCCGGTGAACAGCTTGTTCTCACCGGCAAGGTGGCGCAAACGTGGTAGCAGCTGACGCGGATTCACGCCCATGATCCTATCGGGGCGAATCACACGACGTGCTCACTGCGCCCAATCATGACGGCCGTTTGCACGACAAGCCACCATGATTCACCCGAGTCCGTCCATGTTTCACGAGTTCGTTAACAGTTCACGCCTGGGTCGGCTATCACGGCAACCCGGGGGGCCGACCGTGATCACAGGTACTATCTCAATGGGAAGGGAGTAGCATGCCGCCGCACGCTTATGAGCGCCCGACCCGCCCTGGGCCGCCCCCGCCGCCAGGACCGCGGTCCGGTATGCCCCCTGGTAGAGCGCCAGATCCCCGTCTGCAGCAGGATCCGCGCGTCCCCCGCGATCCGCAAGACACGCGCCTGCCCCGCAATCTCCGCGAGTCACAAGACCCGCGCCGCCGTCAGGATCCTCGCGGACCGCGGGATCCTCGCGACCGGCCGGACCCCCGTGAACGGCCGGACCCCCGTGAACGGCCGGACCCCCGTGAACGGCCGGACCCCCGCGAACGGCCGGACCCCCGCGAACGGCCGGACCCCCGCGGGCATCATGAGACGCGCGCACAGCAGGACCATGGCCAAGCCCAGGCTCCCGCCATGAGCCAGTCCCCGCCCCTGCACCCGAACTCAGCCGCCCGCATCGAGCAACTCCTCCTCGACGCGCAGCGGCAGATCGCCGACTACGTCAAGGCCGCTACCGCCGAGGCTGAACGCGAGGCGGCCAAGATCAAGTCCGCCGCCGAGTCCTACGCCACCGGGCTCCGCACCGCCGCCGAGTTCGAGAAGGCCAACGTGCGGGCCGACGCCGAACGGGAACTGGCCAAGATCAGGGCGGCCGCCGAACGGGAACGCGACGACATCGTCCGCGCCGCCCGCCGCGAGGCCGACGACATCCGCCGGCGCGAGCAGTTCCTGCTTGAGCAGTCAGAGGCGCTCAGGTCCGAGGCCGAGGCCGATCTGGAGGTCGAGCTGGCCGCCCGCCGCGAGGAGGCGGAACGGGAGGGGGTCGAGCGTCTCGCCGACGCCCAGGAGGCTACCCGCAAGCTGGTCGAAGAGGCCGAACGGCGCGCGGCCGACGCCGAGCAGCGCGCCGCCGACGCCGTCCAGCGGGCCGAACAGGCCAGGCGCGACGCCGAGAAGGACGCCAGCAAGGAGATCGCCGACGCCCACCGCAAGGCCGAGCTGATCATCGCCCAGGCCAAGGACGACGGCAAGCAGGCCCTCGCCGACGTCGAGGCCGACGCCGACAAGCGCCGCGCCGCGGTCAAGCGCGAACTCGACGAGCTCACCCGGCAGAAGGCCGAAGTTGACGAGCAGCTGGCCAAGATGCGTCAGGTCTTCGCCGTCGGCGCGTTCCTCGACACCCCCGCCAGCTAGCACGGCACATCAGCCCGCCATGCACGCCTCATCGCCTGCGGGGTCTTGGTCGTCTTGGGCCAAACCTGTACGGTGCAAACCGTACCAAAATGGCGTATTTAGGACACCTAGCCGTACGCAATTGGCCCCAAGACGACCGAGTCGCCGAATCGGATGGGGCGGGCCCGAGCTTCTTGCTGTTATCTGGTGGAGGCAGCGGCGGGCGCGCTGGGTTGGCGAGGGCTGGGGATGGGCGTCGCGAACCAGTGGCCCGGCTCTGGGATGGGCGGGCGCTACGACTCGTCGACGCGGGCGGTCGGGGGTGCCCGCGACGCTCACAGCGGACGGGTGGCCTGAAAATGAGTGGCCCGGCCGGCGCTGATCTGATGGGCTGCCGCTGTGACTGACCTCGATCTGCCTCGTGGGGCCGAGCTCGCCCGCAGGTTCTTTACCGATGTCGTGGAGCCGCTGCTGAGCCGGGCGGCACCCGGGCTGCGGTATGCCGCGGCGCGGCTGGGCTCTGGGTCGGATGTGCTCGGCCTGGATGACGGGATGAGCCGCGACCACGACTGGGGGTGCCGCCTGACGCTGCTGGTCGACGAGGACACGAGCGGCCAGATCCCGTGGCTCCACCGGATGCTGGAAGAGGAGCTGCCGGATCTCTTCGGGGAGTTCCCGGTGCGGTTCCCGGTCACCTGGGACCGCTCGGTCTCGCACAACGCCGAGGTCGCCACCGTCGCCGACTTCGCGGTCAGCCGCTTGGGGGTGGACCCGACCATGGGGCTGTCGGCGCTTGACTGGCTGACCGTGACCGGGCAGAGCGTGCTCGAGGTGACGGCCGGCCCGGTCTTCACCGACCGGACCAGGACCCTGGCGGCAGTCCGGACGCTGCTTACCTGGTATCCGCCGGATGTTGAACGCTACGTGCTGGCCGCCGGGTGGCAGCGGCTCTGCCAGCTGATGGCGATGGTGGGCCGGACCGCGGAGACCGGCGACGAGCTCGGCTCGCGGCTGCTGAGCGCCGGGCTCGCCAACGACCTGCTCTGGCTGGCGTTCGCGCTGTCCCGGCGGTGGGCGCCTTACGCCAAGTGGCGTGGCACCGTTTTCCGCTCGCTTCCCGTCGCCGCCAGGCTCGGTCCCCTGCTCGACGCCGCCGCGGCGGCACCCGGCTGGCGGGAGCGCGAGAACGCCCTGGCCGGCGGGTGCGAGCTGCTCCTGGAGCTCCAGCGTGAGCACGGGCTGCCAGCGCCGGAGTCGGCGGTGATCCCGTTCTGGGACCGGCCTTACCGCACGGTGGACGAGGCGGTACCCAGGGGGCTCCTGGCCGGCATCACCGACCCGGCCGTCGCCCGCCTGCCACCCCTGGTCGGTGCGATCGAGCAGTGGGCCGACTCCACCGACGTCCTGTCCAGCCCCGGCCGGAGGGCGGCCTTGCAGGCGGCCTACCGGGCCTGGGCCGTCGCCGGGTGAAGCCGTGGCCCCGCCCGCGCGCCGCGCCTTGCCCGCCCGCGCGCCGCGCCTTGCCCACCCGCCCTCGGCGTCGTACGCAGCGTCGTCGGCTAATAAGCGAGCCCTGGACTCCGTTCGAAGTAAGTGTGATTTCGATCAGTAACGAAGCCGGCTAATTCTCGACCCGAAACTATTAACGCGGCATTATTCGGCTACTCTGTCCATGCCAATCTCCCCCAGGTATCTCCCGTGTGAACGGACCATGATGCGTTCTATGTGGCTGACGGCCGCGGTCGCTCTCCTCGCCACCGGAACCTTCTCCGTGCTTGTCCAGTGGCCGGCCTGGAGCGAGAACGGGGACCTGGCCGGGGTGAACGCGGCCGTCACGGTGCTCTTCGTCCTTACCGGACTCTGGCTCCGCAGGGAACCCGGCCAGCGAGAGGTCGCATGGGCCCTGATGGCCGTCGGCTTGCTTCGCTCACTGGACTTCGCGGATGCCTGGAGCAACTCCCCGGTCGCGGTTTACGATTTGATATTCGGTGGCGCCGATCGCGTTTTCGGCGCCTGGGCGCTGCTGCGCTACCCCAATCGCGCGCTGCAAAAGCACCAGCGAATCTTCCTCACTCTCCTCGTGGTATGGATGTTCGGCTTGCGCACGCTGATCACCGTCACCTCGCTGCCGCAATGGGACGGAGAGCCGGCCTCAGCGTGGTGGCCGACGCTTTACGCGGACCTGTCGCTCAACAATCTCCTCTACAACGTGGACAACTTCGGCGAGGCGCTTTTCGGCGTGGCGGTACTCGTGCTCCTGGCGAGGCGCCTCACGCTGACGACGGGCCTTGACCGGATCGTGATTACTCCGGTGATCATGGCCGGCCTGGCGGCCGCGGTGGCCGCCGGAGCGTCCGCGCTGACCCAGGCGGTGACGTCGCTGCAGACTACGCCGGGCGGGATCTACATCGTCGAAGGCTGCCTGGACATCACGGTGCCGCTGGCGTTCCTGGTCTCCGCCACCCAGCGAACTCTGCTGCTCCGCAACATAACCGGGCTGATCGCCCAGATCTCCGCCGGAGCCGACATCGAGGTGGTTCGCGGCGCGCTGCGCGGAGCGCTTGATGACCCGACCCTGGAAATCGTCGACCTGTCCGGCCACTCGGGGCACATCGAGGCAGCCGATCCGCCGGGCGAAGCGGCGACCTGGGAGTCCGCCGACCGCATCGTGGAGTTCATCCGTACGGAAGGCGGTTCCCCCATCGCGGTCGTCCTCGCGGACCCGGTGCTTGAGCGGTACCGGAGCCTGTTCGACGCGGCGGTGCAGACAAGCGGGCTTGCCCTGCAGAACGCCCAGATCCAGGCGCAGGCCGCCCGCGAGAAGCTAGACCAGGTCCGCGCGTCCAGGTCCCGCCTCCTTGAGGCGACGGACGCCGAGCGACGGCGGATCGAGCGTGACCTGCACGACGGCGTGCAGCAGCACGTGCTCGGCCTGGCCGCGCAGCTGACCGCGGCGGTTCACCGGACGGCCGATCCGGTGGCGCACGAGGCCTTCCTAGAGGCGCGGGACGGGCTCAGGGAGGTGCTCGCCAAGCTGCGGGACCTGGCGCACGGGATCCACCCGGCGGTGCTGACGCAAGGGGGGCTCCGCCCGGCACTCGAGGATGTCGCCGAGCGGCTTCCGCTGTCTGTTCAGCTGACGATCCCGGCGACGCGGCTCTCCCCCGCCGTCGAGGCGACCGCTTACTACGTCGCCTGCGAGGCCCTCGCCAACGCCGTGAAGCACGCCAGGGCCAACAGCGTGACGGTGACCGTGCAGATCGCCGGTTCCGAGCTGACCATGGCGATCGCGGACGACGGCGTCGGCGGTGCGCAGGCGCCGGGACGTGGCCTTTCGAACATCGTGGACCGGGTGGGCGCCTTCGACGGGGAGATGACCGTCGTCAGCCCGGCGGGCGCCGGCACACGCCTGGAGGTGCGGATTCCGTGCGGCTAGCGATCGCCGAGGACTCTGGCTTGTTCCGCAGCAGCCTGACGCTGCTCCTTGAAGCGTCGGGCGCCAAGGTCACCGCGAGCGCGGCGTCCGGGACCGAGCTGCTGGCCGCGATCGGGGCTGATCCCGATCCGCCGGATGTCGCCATCCTCGACATTCGCATGCCGCCTACCTTCACCGACGAGGGCATCACGACGGCGGCTCAGTTGCGGCGCCTGCGTCCGACGGTCGGCATCCTCGCGCTGTCCACCTACGCGGAAACGAGCTACGCGAGCCAGCTGCTCGAAATCGTCAGCACCGGCGTCGGCTACCTGCTCAAGGACAACGTGACGGACGTGGCGACCCTGATGGACAGCCTGGCCCGGGTCGCCGCCGGGGGAACGGTCATTGACCCGACGATCGTCCGGCGGCTGCTGCTGCGTGACCGCAGGCCGAGCCGGATCGACGCGCTCAACGACCGCGAGCGCGCGGTGCTGCGGCACATGGCCGAGGGGCGCTCCAACCTCGGGATCGCGCGAGAGCTCTTTATCAGCCCGCGAACCGTGGAAGCGCATGTGACTTCCATCTTCACCAGGCTCGGGCTCGATCAGGCTGACACCGAGAACAACCGGGTCCGCGCGGTCCTCACCTACCTGCGCTCCCCGGATTAGGGTCCGGGGAGAGGCTCCCCCCCTCAGTCAGCCTCTCCCCGGGCCCAGCTCAGCTGAGGATGATCACGTCCTTGGCCCCGAACGCCGTGATCAGATCCTCACCAAGGCGCCGGGCAGCGAACTCCCCGATGACCTCAGCCCGGCCCTCCTGGCCCGCCTCTCCCGGAGCAGGCGAGGGTGCCGACGCGCTTTCCATCAGGATGACCCGCACGTACACGGTGCCGCCGCGATGCTGCCGCCAGACCGCGGCGGCATTCGCCCACGGCTTCTCCTTGCGGGCCTCGAGGATGCTCACCACGACGTCGGCTACTCCTAGCGTCTCCACCTGCCGACGGGCCGGCGGTGGCCGGCCATCGATCCCCGGGCCGGGGTCAGGTGCCATGACAATAAGAGTGCCCGCTCGGCACCCGCCAGGCATCGCGGAAATCACCGGAAATGTCGCGGGTTTCCCCGCTTGACACCCGGCCTCCTTAGTTAGCTGAGACAGCCAGCGGAGCGGGCATCGGCTAGGACTCGCCGGCCCAGGACTGCAGCTGCGCGACGCCGGTAAGTCCGGGTAGCTCTGGCCGCACGAATCGGGCATTGACGGTGTGCACGTTCTTCTCGTTGCCATCGATATCCGCATTTTTCAGCATGGCTTGGACAACGAAAGTTCTAGCATTGGGGCATCATGACGGCGCGGGGAGTGCCGACGGAGGGATCGCGGTTGTGGACGGGACCTTAAGAGAAGTCGCGTTTGGCAGGCTGAGCGCGCTCGTGCACGGCGGGGCAGCCAGCACGAGTGGGGTCACCAGTGCGGTCGAGGTCGCGGCCAGAGCATCGCATGAGGTCGACTGGGGCGCGATCGTCGCCCAGATCGCGCTATGGGCTGGCCCTATCGGCGCGGTCGCGGCCGTCATCGCAGTCGTACCCATGTTCCGGAACGCGGTCACCCGGGCGTGGCGGTTGTCCCTGCTGCGCGCCGGGGTGCCCTACTCCCGGTACGCCAGCCACTTCGCCAAGGTCTACGGGTCGTACGCCAACCCGTACCTCAACCGGGAAGAGCGGCTTGACCTGCGCAGCACCTACGTGCCGCTGTCGTTCCGGAGCGACGACGACGCGCAGCAGGTCCAGCCTGCCGCCGAGGTGCTCTCGGACCAGGGCCAGCGGCGCACTGTCATTGTCGGCAGTCCCGGATCTGGTAAGTCCACACTGCTACAGGCGCACGGGGTAGGCGTTCTCGGGCGGCGCTTCCTGGCTGCCCGCCGAAGGGTGCGGGTCGTCCCGTTCCTCATCCGACTGCGCGACCTCGCCACCTTCCTCGACCCGGACGCGCCTAGGACGCCGGGCGGCAACGCCATCGTCGACTACCTTGTCCGCGAGATCCTCGTGAGCAAGGATGCGTTCTTCAGCTCGGACGAGCGGGCAGCGCAGTTCCTCAAGGTCACACTCACCACCGGGTACGCCCTCGTCATGCTTGACGGGCTGGACGAGGTGCCCGACGATAAGCTGGCCGCGGTGCTCAGCGCGATCGATGACTTCATGACCGACGGCACAGAGGCACACCCGACCAGGAAGGCCAGGATCCTGCTGACCTGCCGCAGCCAGAACTTCGATGTGCTGCGCGGCGGTTGGATTGATTCGTCGTTCGCCCCGTACAAGCTGTGCGCGCTGGCACCGCTTGGCGACGCCGACGTCATAGCCTACTTGAACAAGTTCGGCTACCAGCAGCGGTTCAGCTCGTTGCGGAAGCAGCCACCCCTATTCAGCACGGAGCAGGGTCCGCGCCGATTCTTCGACGCGATCCGTGAGGACGACAAGATCGACCTGCTGCGTGTTCCGCTGATCCTGGCGATGGCCGTCAGCCTCTACGCCGAGGCTCCGGAGCTGATCCCATCCACGATCGGGAAGCTGTATCAAGAGATGGTCGAGGAAATGCTCGACCGGCACAGCTTCCGCGTCATCCCTGACGATGCTGACCGCGCGTCGGGCCCGCGCGTCCGCGGGCGCGCGGCCCAACGCCGCCATAACGCGCAGAGCCGCTACAGCCTGAACGAATACCAGGTCATCGACAAGTACAGTCTGCTGCGCCAGTTTGCGTTGGAGGCCGCCAAGCAGACCGGCGGCTTCGGTGACTTCACCAGGCAGAGCCTGGAAAAGTTCGCCGCCAAGCGCGCCGACAGCCTGAACATGGCCCGCCAACCCGAGGCCTTCGTCGAGGAGATCATCAGCCACTCCGGCCTCCTCACCAGCGCAGGACGAGACGACAATTGGCACTACGCTCACCGCTCCATCCAGGAGTTCCTGGGGGCCCAGGAACTCCGCCTGGACCACGCCGCCGTCTTCTTGCTTGACAGAGCGGACAGCCTCGACTGGCGACAGGTGATTCAGTTCTACGCTGTCGGCCAGGAATCCCAGCAAATTGACGATTTCCTCCGCGCCCTAGCCACCCGCAACCCGGAGCTAGCGGTCCGCTGCCTGCAGGTCTGCCGCCCCTCCGTCCCAGCCGCCCGGGAAGTCCTCGATCACCTCCGCCCCAATACAAGGGAAGCTGTAACGGCGCTAGCTGCCGCGACGCGCTGCCCACTGAAAGCCGTCAGAACCCTGGCCATCGCGAGGCTGAAGGAAGCGGTTCTCGACCCCGACGGCGTGTTCTACGACGCGAACCTTGAATTCGACGAGTTGCTGCCGCTGCTCGATTCCTTGACCCGCACCAACGCGGCCGACATCGCCGCGGTCCTGCCCATGGTCATCGACCAGGTACCCGATGACCCACGTCTGGTCCGTCCGCTGTGGCAGTGCCTGAACGCCGACGGGTTCGAGCTGCGCAAAGCACAGTGCGGCGAGATCGTGCGGCGACTTCTGACCTTGGTCATGGAACCAAACTCGTTTTCCGAACTTGAGCACCAAGATCACCATAACCGCGACTTCCTTACCCAACTTCGACCGCAAGCATATCCATTCAAAAAGGCACTTGCCTTGGATCATAACTTGATAACGCTGCTAGCATGGGTCGAATACTTGCAGGTGGATCCCCAAATTCGCAACCGCTTTCTGGAGGCAAGGACAGCAGGGCGCCTTGAGCAGATCGAGTCCGATCGACGGCGCACGATTTCATTCTCGCTTTTCTGGCCGGCCAGAATACTGTCCGGGTTGGAACTCATAGCGGGATTCTCAATCTCGGCAGCAGCCTTGGTCATCGATCCACGGCAGTTTCTTCATCCATTCGGCTGGCTGACACTGCTGACTGTGTTTTGGGTTGCCGCAGTACCCATAATACTATATTACCTCGTCGAACAACTATCACCTGATTATCTCGTTGACTCCAGCGACAATGCGGACAGCGGCAACATCCTCGTATCCATAGTTGATGACCTGAATGTCTTCGTCGCCCTCTTCCTCGGAGCTGTAGCAATCCCCCTTTCATTTGCTATCTCCGCCTTCCCGTTGATAACGCGATCTCCAGCCGGCTACATCGCGCTAGCGCTTTGCTGTCAAGCACTCTGGTGGGCTACTGATATGAAAATATTCGCTCACAACCGTCATTATTACGTTTATAAGCCGAACGAATATGTCGATATTTACGATGATCCGCTGAGTCGGCACTGGCTAGTGCCGGGTGGCCCAGGCCTCTAGCCGGGCGACGAACGCGGCCGCGTGCGGGGCCCAGGCCAGGTTGCGCAGGGCGTATTCATGGGCGCGGAGGCCCATCTTGACGCGCAAGTCCGGGTCGGCGTCCAGTTTCAGTATCGCCTCGCAGGCCGCCCGCGGGTCATTGAACGGCACGACGAAGCCGCCGTCGGCCGCCTCCACCAGTTCCACCGCCAACGGCAGCGGGGTGGTCACCACCGGCACCCCGCGAGCCATGTACTCGGCGACCTTGGTGGGCATCGAATGACGGAAGTTCGCCTCGTCCCGCAGCAGCGAAAGGCCCGCGAGCGCACCCTCGAGCAGCCGCAGGGCCTCGGCGTTGGGGACGAAGCCGTGCCAGTGCACGTAGTCGCGGCCCGCCTCGATGTGTGCCCGCGCGGCGCCGTCGGCCTGCCCCATCAGCTCGACCGCGATGCCGTGCGGCTTCAGCAGCCGGCCAAGCTCCACCAGCTCGGCCGACCCGCGGTCCGGGGAGAGCCAGCCGATGTACACCACGCGGCGCGGACCGCCCGGCGGCGCGGCCGTCGCTGGCACGTACGTCGTGTTGGGTACCACCGGGTGCGTGCCCGCCAGCCGGTCGTTGTAGCCGTGCTCGGCCAGCAGCAGATGCAGGCGGCGCTCGGCGTGATGCTCGGCGATGTGCACCCCCCCGGCGGCGATCGACCGCAAGAAAGCGGGCAGCCACGACTTGGTCGTCAGCGCGGCGGCGGTGTCCTCGTGCACGTCCCAGACGGTCGGCGGCCGGTGCCGCCTGGGTGGCAGCACCAGCAGCAGCTCCGGGTCGTGCACCAGCAGCAGATCCGCGCCGGGCGCCTGCGCGGCCATCGCGGCCCGCGCCTCCCGGAGCGCGCCGAGGCGGCGCCGGCCGACCGCGCGCGGGATGGTGACCAGGGTCAGAGTCCCCTGCACCGGTGCTTCGGCCGGGGAAACGGCAGGTACCGCGGTGCCAGGCGAAGCAACCGACCGTTCCCCTTCCTGAGGGGTTTGACCTGGACTTTGATCCTGAACGGACCGTTGCTCCGCCTCGTCATGCGGGGCTATGTACGTGACGTCGTGGCCGGCGTCAAGCAGGGCGCGGATCTGCCGGAAGAAGATCCGCGCGTCGGCCGGGTGATGCACGACCGTGCAGACGACGACGCGCATCTTGGGCCTCCAAAGGGGGGTCCGGGGGGTCTCCCCCCGGGGGAGTTTTACAGCGGGTCCGGGGTCCCCCCGGGGAGTTTTACAGCGGGTAAACCGACTCTCCGGAAATCCTGCCACGGGTGTCGAACAGCAAGTGCGCCTTGGCCGCGATGTCGGCCAGGTCGTACTCGGTGTGCGCCTGGAGCAGGATCGTCAGGTCGGCACCGGCGGCGGGGGACTCAGCGCGCGGGATGTCGCGCCCGTCGACCTGCCAGCTGTCCACGTACGGGTCGTGGTAGCTGAGCACCGCGCCGCGCTGCAGCAGCTTGCGGGCGATCGGTCGGGCCGGGCTCTCCCGCTGGTCGGCGATGTCCCTCTTGTAGGTGACGCCAAGCAGCAGCACCTTCGCGCCGTTGAGCGGCTTGGCGTCGGTGTTGAGCAGCTCGGCGGCGCGGTCCACGACGTAGCCGGGCATCCGGGAGTTGATCTCCTGGGCAAGCTCGACGAAGCGGAACGGGTGCTTGAGCTCGGCCCGCACCTTGTACGAGAGATAGTTCGGGTCGATCGGGATGCAGTGCCCGCCGACGCCGGGGCCGGGGTAGAACGCCTGGAAGCCGAATGGCTTGGTGGCGGCGCAGTCGATCGCGTTCCACAGGTCGACGCCGAGTTCGTGGCAGAAGATCGCCATCTCGTTCACCAGGGCGATGTTGACGTGCCTGTAGGTGTTCTCGAGCAGCTTGGCCATCTCAGCCTCGCGGGCGCCGCTGGCCTTGACCACGTGGTCGCAGACGGTGCCGTAGAAGTTCGCGGCCGCCTCGGTGCAGGCCGGGGTGAGGCCGCCGACCACCTTGGGGGTGTTGCGGATGCCGTAGGTCTCGTTGCCCGGGTCGATCCGCTCCGGCGAGAACGCGAGGTGGAAGCCGATCCCGACGGCCAGCCCGGTCGCCTTCTCCAGAATCGGGCGGACGATCTCATCGGTGGTACCCGGGTAGGTGGTCGATTCAAGCACGACGAGCGCGCCCGGCTTGAGCATCGCCGCGGCCGACTCGGTCGCCGCCTTGACCGCGGTCAGGTCCGGGCCGTCGGACTCCGACAGCGGGGTCGGGACGCAGATCACGGTCACGTCGGGGGCGTTGTCGCCGGTCAGCTCGGACAGGTCGGTGGTGGCGCGGAAGCCGCCCGCCACCATCGCCGCGATGTCAGCGTCGGACAGGTCGTCGATGTGGCTGCGCCCGGCGTTCAGGCCGTCCACCGTCGCCTGCCGGACGTCCAGGCCGGTGACGCGCAAGCCGACCCGGACGGCCTCCTGAGCCAGCGGCAGGCCCACGTAGCCAAGCCCGATGATCACCACGTTCACGAAACCGACCTCCTCGAAGCACTGACCTTTAAGAGTAGCGTCGCCGCAGCTTGGCCGTGGCCAGTCGACGGAGCGGCAGGGGGGTGGCGGCCCCCGCCAGTGGGAATGGGGCGCGGGAGCCCCCGCCAGGGGGAATGGGGAGCGGGAGCCGCCCATTGCCGGGGGGGTGCAGGGGGCCAGGGGGGATGGGGGCGGGAGCCCCCATGCTGGGAAACGTCCCCCGCAAGTAACACCGCGCCGAGCCGCTGGTAGGCCGCCCGGTAGCGGGCCGCGTTGTGCGCCCAGGTGCGGTCGCGGGCGACCCACTCCCTTGCATTGGCGCCCAGCTTGGCGCGCAGGTCCGGGTCCGCCAGCAGCCCCTGCAGGCAGTCCGCAAGCGCGGCCGCGTCCAGCGGCGGCGACAGCCGCCCGGTCACCTTGTCGGTCACGATCTCCGCCAGCGCCTTGACCGCGCTGACCACGACGGGCAGGCCACTGGCCATCGCCTCGACCGGCTTGAGGGGGGTGACCAGCTGGCAGACCCGGTCAGGGGTGCGCGGGACCACGAAGGCGTCGAGGATCGCATGGTAGGCCCTGACCTGGCTCATCGGCACCCGGCCGGGGAAGATGGCGTCGATGCCGAGGGCCTGCGCCTGGCGCTGCAGGGCGGACCGCTCCGGTCCGTCGCCGACGATCAGCGCCCGGGTGCGGACGCCCCGGTCACCCAGGATCCTGACCGCCTCAAGCAGCGTGCCGATGCCCTCGTGCGCGACCAGACTGGAGACCAGGCCGACGACGTACTCGCCGGGCTGGATGCCGAGGCTGGCCCGCAGGCGCCCGCCGTCGTCGGGTAGCGGCCGGAGGAATTCCTCGCTGACCCCGTTGGGGACGATGATCACCTTGTCTGGGTCGACCCCGCGCTCGATGATCTCGTCACGCATCGCCTCGCCCAGCGTCACCACCAGGTCGGCGTCCGCCATGCAGCGTGTTTCCAGCGCCCGGGTGCGCAGGTAGCGGTCGCTGAGCTTGAGGTCCCTGGTGCCGGCATGCCGCGACAGCCAGGTGTCCTCCCAGAACCCGCGCACCTCGTAGACGACCGGGAGCTGGGTCGCGTCGCGCAGCGCGAGCGCGATGACGGCGTTGGCGTAGTTGGAGGCGGCGTGCAGCACCGCCGGGCTCAGCCTCGCCGTCAGCCGGGCGGCGTGCCGCAGGTGCGTCTCGTACAGGGCGTCCATCCGGCCCGGCATGACCCACGGCAGCAGCCGGTGGTAGGGGACGCCGCCCACCGCGACCTCGGCCCGGCCGTCGATCGCGCCGGCCGTGACCGGGAAACCGATCCTGGTGACCACGTGCGGGTCGAGGCCGGCCGCCTGCTGGGCGACCGCTATCTCCTGGGTGCGGACCGTGTAGCCGGCGCTGGTGGTGGGCAGCGCGTCGGTCACGATGTGCAGCACCCGCCCGCGGGTGGGGCCGCCTTCGCCACCCGTGCCCCAGTCGGATAGCACCCCGGCGGGCAAGCTCAGCCGGCCGGGCTCGAGCATCTCAAGCTCGGCCGTGAGCGTGCGGCGGAGCCGGGCGGACCGCCAGCCGCGCGCGCCGTCGAGCGCCCGCACCGCGTCGGTGAGCCGGCCCTCCCGGTAGGCGAGCCGGGCCGCCAGCCGGGGGCGGGCCGCGTTGTCTTCCGACAACCGGGCGAGCGCCGACCGCGCGACAGTAGGCTGGTCCACAGCGAGACTGAAGGCGGCAAGCCGGGCCGGCGACGCTTCCAGCGCGGTGAGCGCACCGCGGCGGTCCCCCGCGCCCCATAGCGCGGCGGCCCGGCCGTACGGGCCCGCTACCCGCAGCCAGCTGCGCAGTGGTGCGGGCAGCGCCCGCCAGGCGAGCGTCACCGCGCGCACCGGGTCGTCGGCCACGTGCCGCACCATCACGGATGCGGCGAGTACGACGGCGCGCGGCGTCGGCTTTACAGTCACGAGGGCAGATGGTAGCGGCAATTACCGGCAGACTACGGGGGACCGTAGTCTCAAGCAGATAACCCCGCTGCGGAAGCGGCCGCGGTTGAGCACAGGCGATAACCGCGGTCACAGACGGCAACGACAGACACGTACGAGGGAAGGCGATGGGCAGCGCGATCACGCATGTTCTAGGGGCCAGGCCGAACTTCGTCAAGGCCGCGCCGGTCATCCGGGCGCTGTCCGCGCTCGGCCACGAGCAGCGGGTGGTGCACACCGGGCAGCACTACGACGAGCGGATGTCCGACGTCTTCTTCGTCCAGCTCGGCCTGCCCGAGCCCGACGTCAACCTGGGCGTCGGGTCGGCCACGCAGGCCCGGCAGACGGCGGACGTGCTGGTCGGGATGGAACGCGAATTCCTGGATATGTCACCATCCCTGGTGATTCTGTACGGGGACGTGAACTCGACCGTCGGGGCCGCGCTGGCCGGCGCCAAGCTCGGCGTGCCGCTCGCGCACGTCGAGGCGGGGCTGCGCAGCTTCGACAACACCATGCCCGAGGAGATTAACCGGCGGGTCACCGACCAGCTCTGCGACCTGCTGTTCGCCACCTCCCCCGAGGCCATCGGCCACCTGGCGCGCGAGGGTCGGCCCGACTCGGCCATCCACTTCGTGGGCAACCCGATGATCGATACGCTCATCGCCAACCTCGACAAGTTCGACGAAGCCGCCGCACGGGCGGCGTTCGGCCTCGGTGACCGCCGGTACGTCGTCGCCACCCTGCACCGCCCGGCCAACGTCGACAACCCGGAGCGCGCGGCCGAGCTGGTGAAGGCGCTGCACGAAGTGGCGGCCGAGCTCGATGTGATCATCCCGCTGCACCCCAGGGGCCGCGCCACGCTGACCGCGGCCGGGCTGCTGGGCAGCGAGCGGATCCACGTGGTGGATCCGCTCGGTTACATCGAGTTCATGTCACTGGTGCGCGGGGCGGCAGCGATCGTCACCGATTCGGGCGGCGTGCAGGAGGAGACTACGCTGCTGCGGGTGCCCTGCCTTACCCTCCGGCCCAACACTGAGCGGCCGATCACCATCACCAGCGGATCCAACCGCCTCGTGACCCGCGAGGAACTGGCGGCCGCGGTGCTGAAGGCCGTCGACGACGGCCCCTACACCGGCGAGCTCCCCCCGCTCTGGGACGGTCACGCCGGCCCCAGGATCGCGCGGGTCGTCACCGCGTGGCTCGAGGCGGGCAGATGACCGACATGACCCCGGCCGGCGGCCCCAGCCCGGGCGGCAGGTCCACCGCCGGCGACGCGAACGGGGCGGGCGGGGCGAACGGGGCGGGCGGGGCGGGCGGGGCGAATGGGGCGGGCGGGGTGGGTGAAATGGCCGAGGACGCGGGGGTCGCCGCCGAGCGCGAGCGGCTGGCCCGCCAGCTCCGCGACACCCGCATGCAACTGGTCATGACCGAGACCAGGCTGGCCGCGCTCGAGCAGTCGTCCACCATGAAGTTCGGCCGGACGATCGCCAACGCGGCCAAGAAGCCGTGGCCGAAGGGCGCGCTGCTGCCCCGGGAGCTGTACCGGATCTGGAAGGACCGGGGCGCACCCAAGAGCGGTGCCAAGAACGCCGCCACCGCGCTCGCGGCCGCCCAGCTGGCCGACTTGTCGGGGACCGGCGGGCGGTTCCTGTCCTCGCTTACCGCGCCGGGCGTGCTGGCGCTCGCCGACCCCGCGCTCGCGCTGGCCGGCGGCCTGTCGGGCGGGGCCGCCGGAACCGGGACGGGCCTGGTCATCACCGGGGCGATCAGCGAGCTCGGCTGCGCCACCCTGGCACCGGACGCGGTGGTCCACCCGCTGCTGCCGCACGACGCCGACGTGCTCATCGAGGGCACCGGCGCGGACCTGGTGCTGATCGAGGCGGCCGCGCTGCTGCCCGGCGCCCCCTGGGCCTACGCGACCGACCCGGCCGCGGCCGACCGTGGCCGTCGGCTGGCCCGGCTGATCGTGATGGCCCGCTCGCTCGGCAAGCCCGTGGTCCTGGTGCGGAACGTGCCCGTCGCGCTGATGCCGGGCCTCGGCTGGCTCGCCGCCGCCTGCGACGCGGTGATCGACGGCGGCCTCGGCGTCCAGCTGGCCCGGTTCAACCCGATCGGCGTCACCGTCGCCCGGGCGACCTCGCCGGTCTACGCCGGGGAGCGCGACCCGCGGGAGGCGCCGGCCGTGCGGGCGCTGCTCGACTCGCTGACCGTCGGCGCGGGCGGCGCCGACGCGCCGGTGCGGCTGACCGGCGCGCGCTCCTGGCGCTCGCTGCCCGCCCTGTACCGTGATCACGCGCTGTTCGTCACCGCCTCGGCCGACCAGGCCAGGGAGCAGATCGCCAGCGGCGCGCGGGTGATCGGGCCGATCGGCTCAGGCACCGACGCGGGCACCGTCCGCGGCCAGCTCGAGGCGGCCCGCGGCGGCCGCCCGGCCGCCCTGGCCGAGGTCAGGGTCTGGTTGCGTGACATCTTCGCCGCCCACGCGACCCCGGCAAGGCTGACCGATATCCTCCGCATCGCCGATCTCCCCGGCGACCTGGTGCGCGGGCGGCAGATCGGCGTGCTGGCCACCGTCAGCGACCCGGCCGAGGCCGGGCGGCTGGCGTCGGCCCTGCTCGAGCAGCGGCTGCGGCCCGCCGAGGTGATCGCCGCCACGCGGCCGCCGGCGGCAGCGGCGGTGCGGGAGGCGCTTGGCAGGCTCACCGACCACGACATCCGCGTCGTGGTCACGTCTGTTGCCGACGACGCCGCCGGCTCTCGCGACGGCGGCCGGGGCCTCGACTGGACGCGCCCGCTGGCCCGGCTGGCCAGCGTGCCCTGGCTCGCGCCGTGGACCGCCGACGAGGCCCCCGGCGGCGGCGAGGCCGGTGCCCACGGCGCCCGGCCGGCCGGCTACCTGCTCGACCTGGCCTGCGCCCGCGAGTGCGCGCAGGCGGACGCGGTCGGGTTCGGCGCCGGCGAGTACGAGTTCACGCACTGGCTGGAAAGGCCCGCGCTCGTCAAGGCCGCCCTGCTGGCCCCCGGCGGCCCGGCGGCCGGGGACTGGGGCAGCCACGGGCTGCGGCTGTTCACGATCACCGCTTAACCGAGATTCTTCACCGAACGGAGCGACACCCATTGGCCGGATCCAGACCAAGCGCGCTGGTCTACGGTGACGTCGACCTGAACCTGCTCGACGGCTCTGCCATCTGGCTCCAGTCCGTCACCCAGGCTCTCGTGGCCGCCGGGTGCGCCGTCACGCTGGTGCTGAAGGCGCCGGTCCGCACCGACCGGCTGATCGCCCCGCTGCGCGACGTCGAGGCCGTCAGCATCCGGTCACCGCACGCGGAGAACCTGCTGCCGGGCCTGACCGAAGCCAGCCTGACCGTGCCGCAGGCGATCTCGGCGCTGGCCGCGGTGGACGCCGTGCACCGCCACGACCTGGTCGTGCTCCGCGGCCGGGCGCTGGTCTCGGCGGCCGCGCGCGACGGCGCGTTCGACGGACGGCTCTGGTCCTACCTGACCGACGTGCCGCAGGCGATCCCCGCGGTGACGCCGAAGGCCGCCGAGGACCTGACGGTTATCGCGAAGGCCTCCCGGTACCTGCTCTGCCAGACCGAGGAGCTCCGCTGCTTCCTTGAGGGCTCGGTGGCGGCCGCCTGCGGCAAGTCGGTGCTGTTCCCGCCGGTGCTGCCAGCGCTGGACATTCACCGCGATCCGCAGCGGCCGGTTGCCCCGGCCGGCACCCCGCTGTCTCTCGTCTACACCGGGAAGTTCGCCCCGCGCTGGAACACCCTGGAGATGACCCAGCTGCCGGCCCTGCTGGCGGCCCGCGGGGTGGCGGCCGAGGTGCACATGGTCGGCGACAAGGTGCACGACGACCCGCGCGACGCCGGCTACAAGCGCCGGATGCGGGCCGCGCTTGGCGAGGTGGGCAACCCCTATGTGCCCGGCGTGATCTGGCACGGCGGGCAGCCGCGGGCCGAGGCGATGCGCATCGCCGCCGCCGGCGACATCGGGCTCTCCTGGCGGCACCCGGAACTGGACGCCTCGCTTGAGCTGTCCACCAAGGTCCTCGAGTTCGGCCAGCTCGGGCTGCCGGTGATCCTGAACCGGACACCGATGCACGAGGCGCTGCTCGGGGCGGACTACCCGCTCTTCGCCGCCTCCCTCGATGATGTGGCCGACGTGGCCGCCGCTGCCGCCGCGAACCCCGCGGTGTACGCGCTGGCGGCGTCGCGGACGTCCACCGCGGCCGAGTCGTTCGCCCTCGACCGGGCGGCGGGCCGGCTGCGGGTCTACCTGGCGCAGGCCGTCGCGGCAGGTGCGGACGTATCCGGCGCGTCCGGCCCGGGCCGCGCGGACGGCGGGCCGCTGCGGGTGGTCATCGCCGGGCACGACCTGAAGTTCTTCACCCCGCTGATCCGCTACTTCGCACTCCAGCCGGGCCTGGAGGTCCGGGTGGACCAGTGGGCGGCGCTTGGCGAGCACGACGAGACGGTGTCCAAGGAACTGGCCGAATGGGCCGACGTCGTCATCTGCGAATGGTGCGGCCCGAACGCCGTCTGGTATAGCCGCCACAAGCGCCGCGATGCCCGGCTCCTTGTCCACTTGCACCGGTTCGAGCTGTACTCGCACTACCCGGGCCAGGTGAAGATCGCCAACGTGGACCAGGTGATCTGCGTGTCCGATCACTACGCGAAGCTGACCCGCGAGCACACCGGGTGGCCGGCCGCCAAGGTGATCTCGGTGCCCAACCCGCTCGACATCTCCCAGCTCGACCGGCCCAAGCTCGACGGGGCGCGGTTCCACCTCGGCATGATCAGCATCGTGCCGTCGCGCAAGCGGCTCGACCTGGCGCTTGACGTGCTGGAAGAGCTCCGCCGGGACGACGACAGGTACCTGCTGTACGTGAAGTCAAGCATGCCATGGGAGCACTGGTGGATCTGGCAGCTCCCGACCGAGCGCGAGCACTACTCGGTCGCGCTGCGCCGGGTGCAGCGCTCGCCGCTGCTGCGCGACGCCGT
>JBEKEK010000118.1:0-24804 GCA_050013875.1 Trebonia sp.
ATCAAGAAGGAGCAGGAGGGCGGCAAGCTCGTCGCGATGACCGGCGACGGCACCAACGACGCGCCCGCCCTCGCCCAGGCCGACGTCGGCGTGGCGATGAACACCGGAACCTCGGCCGCCAAGGAGGCCGGGAACATGGTGGACCTCGACTCCAACCCCACCAAGCTCATCGAGATCGTGGAGATCGGCAAGCAGCTCCTGATCACCCGGGGCGCGCTGACGACCTTCTCCATCGCCAACGACGTGGCGAAGTACTTCGCGATTATCCCGGCCATGTTCGCCGGGGTGTTCCCGGGGCTCGAGAAGCTCAACATCATGAAGCTGCACAGCCCGGATTCGGCGATCGCCTCGGCGATCATCTTCAACGCGCTGATCATCGTCGCGCTGATCCCGCTGGCGCTGCGCGGCGTCAAGTACAAGCCCGCCTCCGCGTCCGCCATGCTCCGCAGGAACCTGTGGATCTACGGCGTCGGCGGCCTGATCCTCCCATTCATATGCATCAAGGGGATCGACCTCATCATCATGAACATCCCCGGATTCAGGTGATCCCACCATGAACCGTCTTCCATCCTTTGTCAGGCAGTACCTGGCGGCCTTCCGGCTGCTGCTCGTCTTCACGGTGATCTGCGGCATCGCCTACCCGGTGCTGATGTGGGGCGTCGCCCAGGCGGCGTTCAAGAACCAGGCCGACGGGTCCCTGGTGACCTACAACGGCCAGGTCGTCGGGTCGAGCCTGCTCTGCCAGGAGTTCGTCAACGCGAAGGGCCAGCCGCTGCCGCAGTACTTCCAGCCCCGGCCCTCGGCCGCGACGAGCGGCGCCGCCACTGACTACGGCTGCGACCCTGGCTACTCGGCCGCGGCCAACCTCGGCCCGAACAACCCGACCCTGGTCACCGATGTCAAGCAGCTCCAGCAGCAGATCGCGGCGTTCGACCACGTCAAGATCTCGCAGATCCCGCCGGACGCGGTCACCTCGTCCGGGTCGGGTCTCGACCCGGACATCTCGCCGCAGAACGCGGCGATCCAGATTGACCGGGTGGCCGCGGCCAGGCACCTGCCGGTGTCCGAGGTCCAGTCGCTGGTCAGCAAGTTCACCCAGGGCCGCAACCTCGGCTTCCTGGGCGAGCCCCGGGTCGATGTCCTCACGCTGAACATCGCCCTGGACGAGCTGCCCGGACAGGCCAAGTACGCGGGCGGCGCTCTGCAGAAGTAGAAACAGCAGGCAGTAGCGAGAACTGGAATGCCCGCAAGGGGGTCACCGCTTGCGGGCATTCCGGTAATCTCTGCATGTTCGACAACGGGCAGCGGCCTGTTAGCTCGGCGGCCCCCTAGGAGCAGCAAATGGAACCGCTTTCCGCGGACGACCCCCGGCAGATCGGCGGGTTCGCGCTCCGGTCGCGGCTCGGCGCTGGCGGCATGGGCCGGGTCTACCTCGCCTTCTCCCCCGGCGGCAGGGCGGTCGCGATGAAGGTCGTGCACCCGGGACTGGCCGCCGACCCCGAGTTCCTCCGGCGGTTCCGCAACGAGGTCGCCGCCGCCCGGGCGGTCAGCGGCATGTACACCGCCCCCGTGGTCGGCGCCGGCATCGATGACGACCCACCCTGGCTGGCCACCGCCTACGTGCCAGGCCCGCCGCTGGCCGAGGTCGTGAGCAGGTACGGACCGCTGTCGGAGACGGCCGTCTGGCGGCTCGGCGCGGGGCTGGCCGAGGCGCTCCGCGCGGTGCACGCCTGCGGTCTTGTGCACCGCGACCTCAAGCCCGGCAACGTGCTGCTCGCCGCCGACGGACCGCACGTGATCGACTTCGGCATCTCCCGCGCGTTCGAGGGCACCTCGGTGACGTCGACCGGAATGGTGGTGGGGACCCCCGGCTACATGTCGCCCGAGCAGGCGGAAGGTCAGCAGGCCGGCCCGTCAAGCGACGTCTTCTCCCTCGGCTGCGTCCTCGCCTACGCGGCCACCGCCAACGCCCCGTTCGGCGGCGGCAGCGCCGCCTCCATCCTGTACCGGGTGGTCACCGGGGAGCCGGACCTGAACGGCGTCCCGGCCAGCCTGCGCCAGGTCATCACGGCCTGCCTGGCCAAGAACCCCGCCGGACGGATCGGGCTTGACCAACTCGGCCCCATGATCGCCGCGCTCGGGCCGGCCATGTCAGGGACGCTCGGCGCCTACTGGCCCGAGCCGCTGGCCGGCATTATCGCCGCCGACCACACCCACCCGGTTACCCAGGTCAGCGTGGCCCCGGCCAGCCAGCCGCCGTCCAGCCAGCCGCCGGCCAGCCAGCCGCCGGCCATGGCGCAGCCGGCTTCACTGCCACCGGAGGCAGCTCCGGGCTTCACCGGGCACGCACCGATGGTGGCTGACGGCTACTACGCGGCGGCTACCTATGGCATGGGGGCCGTGAACCCGGCCGCGGCCGGCCCGGCCTCCCCCAGCCCCGCGCCGTCCCAGCCGCAGTACCCGGACTCCCAGTTCGCGCAACCCGGGTACGCGCAACCCGGGTACGCGCAACCCGGGTACGCCGCGCAGCCCTCGGACGCGCAGCCGCGGTACGCGCAGCCGTCGGTCGAGCAGGCCTGGGCGCCGCAGTACCCGGCCAGCCACCAGCCGGGAACCTGGCAGCAGCCCGGCGCCGCGCCTTCCAACGCGCCTGCATCATCGCACTACGCGCCGCCATCCTGGCCGCCGGAGGCCGCGCAGGCACCATCGCCGTCGACACCATCGCCGTCGACACCATCGCCCTCGACACCATCGCCCTCGACACCATCGCCCTCGACACCGTGGCCGCAGCAGCAGCCGGCCTCCGGTGGCTCCTGGCCAGGGTCCGGCCAGCCCAGCGGCCCCGGCGGCGCCAGCTACCCCAGCGCGGGTACCCCGCTGGCCGCGTACGCCCCCGGCTCCGGGCCACGATGGCGTCCCACCAAGGCGCAGATTCCGCCGCCGGTACTCGGCTCGATCAGGCTGATGTACCTCGGCGCGGCCGTCACCCTGGCCGACTTGATCACCGGCGGCGTCGTCGCCGCCCGCGACAACGCCTACTGGGTCAAGTACCAGCACGCGCTCAGGCCGGCGGTCAGGCTCGCGGCGCAACACAACCAGCAGATGGCGGGCGCCCTCTACGTCACCACCGTGCTCGGCGGCGCTATCGGCATCGTCTGCTGGTTCGTCATCGCCCGGTCCTGCCGCCGCGGCCGCTCCTGGACCCGGATCGCGGGCACGGTGCTGCTGGCCCTCAACACCGCCAGCCTGCTGACCGTCCTGCTCGCCACCCACAACGACCCGGGGGCGAGGGCGGCCTCCCTGCTCATCTGGATAATCGGCCTCGCCGCCACCATCCCGCTCTGGGGCCGTCAGGCCGGCAACTTCTTCCAAGCCTGGCGCCAGCGCTAGCCACCCGCGGCCCCCAACCCCTTGACTCTGCATAGCTGCCGGACGTTTTCGCGACTTTACATAGCGGCCGGACGATTTTCCTGCCCCTGAATCGTTTTAATTTGTCCGGGAGCTATGCAAAGTGCCGTCCGGGCATCGGCCCGCCGAGTGACGGTCATGACCGCGGATTGCCGGAGCCGCGGCTAGACCGTGCAGATTAGGCAGCCGGCGTGGGTGGTGACCGTGAAGACGGCGCCGGGGGCGGCCGGGAACCTGGACAGGGCTGAAGCGACGAGGCGGTCGGGGTCGGCGCTTTGCTGGGTGCCCGACATGGAACGCACGTAGTCCGCGACCGGTTCCGGGCTCGGGATGCGCAGCTCCGACACGAAGTCGTGGCGGGTAACCGTGGGGAAATAGGACCGGGCCATCGCCTCCCCGCCGTCTAGCCGTAGCCGCTCCCGCTGGCCCCAGATCTCCTCGCCACGGGCGTCGGCGACGATCCTGCGGAGCTCCTGGAGGTGATCGGAACCGTTGAGGACGATAACCACGCGGCCACCGGGTCGGGTAACGCGGCGCAATTCCCGAACCGCCCGCGACGGGTCGGGCACGTGGTACAGCATGTGCAACGCGAACGTCAGGTCGGCGGCGCCGTCGCGGAGGGGCAGCGCGGTCGCGTCCGCGGCGAGCAGGCCGACGGCTCTGGCCGGGTCGGCGGCCGCCGACGAGCCCAGCGGGCCAGCCGAGTTGGCCGTCCCCGGCCCACCCGCGGCGCTGACGGTGTCCAGGCGTTCGCGGGCCGCGGCCAGCATGCCGGTCGACAGGTCCAGGCCGAGCACCCGGCCGGCGAAACCGCGCCTGGCCAGTTCCGCCAGGTAGGTGCCGTTGCCGCAGCCGACATCGCAGACGGTCTCGCCCGCCGCCGGTGCGGCCAGGTCGATCACCCGGCCCCGCAGGTCGATGTGCGGTTCCTGGTAGGCGTAGATCGACTGGCGGGCGGCCAGGTTGGCGTCCGTCCGGTACTGCACGCCGCGCAGGAACGAACGATCAGCCCAGGGGTCGGTCAGCTCCGTCACTCGTCAAATCTGCCATCGATCAGGTCCCGGAGTCACCGGCTTTCCCCCGAGCCGCCGGCGATTTCGTAGGACCAGACCTCGCTGTGCACGCCGACCGGGGCCGGCGCCTCGCCGCCGGACCGCTCGGCGGCCGAGCGGTGCCCGTGGGCGAACGATGGCGAGCTGAGCCACCCCTGGAACGACCCCTCGTCCTTCCACCTGGTCACGACCAGCCAGGTGGTCCGGTCATCGGACGGCTTGAGCAGCTCGAATCCCTCGAATCCGGGCTGGTCGTCCACCGCGCCCGCGCGGGCGGCGAACCGCCGCGCCAGCTCGTCGCCGCTGTCGGCGGGCACCGTAATCGCGTTGATCTTCACCACAGTCATGTCTTCGATCATGCCAGCCCGGATGACCAGCCCGTGCAAGTCTCCCCCGCGTGCATGGATGTCGTTAACGCGGGACGGTTGACCTGCGTGGTTGCCGCAAAATTGGGGTATGGCATGGCGACGCGATGAAAGTAGCACGCCCCGGGGGCAGCTCCGCATCTATCTGGGGGCGGCGGCCGGCGTGGGCAAGACGTACGCCTTGCTCTGCGAGGGACACCGACGGGCGGAGCGGGGGGCGGACGTTGTCGTCGCGTTCGCCGAGACGCACAACCGCCCGCAGACGGCGGCGCTGCTTGACGGTCTCGAGATCATCCCCAGAAAGAAGATTGAGTACCGGGGCGCCGATTTCGAGGAGATGGACGTCGACGCGGTAATCGCCCGTCATCCTCAGATCGCGCTGGTCGATGAGCTCGCGCACACCAACGTGCCTGGATCTCGGAACGAGAAGCGCTGGCAGGATGTGGCCGAGCTGCTCGACGCCGGCATTGACGTGATCTCCGCGGTCAACGTGCAGCACCTGGAGTCCGTCACCGACGTCGTCGAGCAGATCACCGGGGTGGTGCAGCGGGAGACGGTGCCCGACGCGGTGGTCCGCGCCGCCGACCAGGTCGAGCTGGTCGACATGACGGCCGAGGCGCTGCGCCGCCGGATGGCGCACGGGAACATCTACCCGCCGGAGAAGATCGACGCGGCGCTCACCAACTACTTCCGGGCCGGCAACCTGACCGCGCTGCGCGAGCTGGCCCTGCTCTGGCTGGCGGACAAGGTCGACGAGGGACTGCAGAAGTACCGCGCCGAGCACGACATCACCACCACCTGGGAGGCGCGGGAACGGGTCGTCGTCGCGCTCACCGGCGGCCCCGAGGGCGACACCCTGATCAGGCGGGCCGCGCGGATCGCGGCCAGGGCCTCAGGCGGCGACCTGCTCGCGCTGCACGTCACCAAGTCCGACGGGCTCACCGGCGCCAACCCGGCCAACCTGGCCAGGCAGCGGCACCTCGTCGAGTCGCTCGGCGGCACCTACCACCAGGTCGTCGGGGACAACATCGCCGAGGCCCTGCTCACCTTCGCCAAGGCGGAGAACGCCACTCAGCTGGTGCTCGGCGCGAGCCGCCGGTCCTGGCTGCTCGCCCTGCTCACCGGGCCGGGCATCGGGGCGAAGACGATCCGCGGCTCGGGCGCGATCGACGTGCACATCGTCACCCACTCGCACGTGGGCACCCGCTGGGGGCTGCTCCCCCGGTACCGGGGCGGGATCACGGCGCGGCGGCAGATCGCCGGCTATATCCTCGCCGTCGCACTCGCGCCGCTGGCAACGATCGCGCTGGCCAGTGACCGGTCGGGAATCAACCTGACCAGCGACACGCTCGCGTTCCTTGTGGTGGTGATGGTTGTCGCCCTCACCGGCGGTTTCCTGCCCGCGGTGATCGCCGCCATCATCGCGTCGCTGCTGCTCAACTACTACTTCACCCCGCCCATCCACTACTGGACGATTGCCGAGGCCAACAACACGCTGGCGCTCGGCGTGTTCGTCGCGGTCGGGCTCGTCACCAGCTGGGTGGTGGACCTCACCGCCAGGCGCACCCATCAGGCGGCCCGCGCCAGCGCCGAGGCCGAGCTGCTGCGGACCACCGCCGGGTCGATCCTGCAGGGGCAGGGCACCCTGGACGCGCTGCTCGAGCGGACCAGGGAGGCCTTCGGGATGCGCTCCGCCAGCCTCCTTGAGCGGCAGGACCCGGAAGGCGGGGGGGCCCGCGGCCCGTCCACCGAGTGGACCGTCGTCGCCTGTGCCGGCGACCATCCGGTCACCCGGCCGGACGACGCCGACGTGGACGTCCCGGTGACCGACACGCTGGCGCTGGCGCTGGCCGGCCGGACGCTGACCGCCGACGACCGGCGGGTGCTCGGTGCGTTCGCCGCCTACGCCGCCGTCGCGCTCGAGCAGCAGCGGCTGGCGGCCGAGGCGGAGGCGGCCAAGCCGATCGCCGCCGCCGACCGGATGCGCGCCGCGCTGCTCGCCGCGGTCAGCCACGACCTGCGCTCCCCGCTTGCCTCGGCCAAGGCCGCGGTTACCTCGCTTCGCTCGGAGGACGTCTACTGGGACGCCGCCGACACCGCCGAGCTGCTCGCCACCGCCGACGAATCGCTCGACCGGCTCACCCACCTGGTGGGCAACCTGCTCGACATGTCCCGGCTGCAGGCGGGCGCACTGTCGCTCTTCCCCCGCCCGTCCGGCCTCGACGAGATCGTCGCCCGGTCGCTTGACGACCTCGGCCCGGCCGGCCGCGACATCACGGTGGACATCCCGGACACGCTGCCCGCCGTCAGCGCGGATCCGGCCATCCTCGAGCGCATCGTGGTCAACCTGACCGAGAACGCGCTGCGCTACTCCCCGGCCGGCAAGGCGCCGCTGCTCACCGCCTCCGCGCTGGGCGACCGGGTGGAGCTGCGCGTGGTCGATCGCGGGCCCGGCATACCAGAACAGGACAGGGAGCGAATGTTCGTGCCGTTCCAGCGGCTCGGCGACACCGACAACACCACCGGCGTCGGCCTCGGCCTCGCGCTCGCGCGCGGCCTGGCGGAGGCCATGGACGGCACGCTGACCGCGGAGGACACTCCCGGCGGGGGCCTGACGATGACCATCTCACTTCCCGCCGCCGCGCCCGGTAGCTAAAGGGGTCTTGCTCATGACACGGGTGCTTGTCGTTGACGATGAGCCGCAGATCCTGCGGGCGCTGCGGATCAACCTGCGGGCGCGGCGGTACGAGGTGAATACCGCCGCCAGCGGGGCGCAGGCGCTAGAAGAGGCCGCCGCGCACCCGCCGGACCTGGTGATACTCGACTTGGGGCTGCCCGACATGGACGGCGTGGACGTGATCGGCGGGCTGCGTGGCTGGACCAAGGTGCCGATCATCGTGCTCTCCGGCCGGGCGGACTCGGCCGACAAGGTGGAGGCGCTCGACGCGGGAGCCGACGACTACGTCACCAAGCCGTTCGGCATGGACGAACTGCTCGCGCGGATGCGCGCCGCCGTCCGGCGCACCCCCGCGGCCGAGGCACCGCCGAAGGTGAGCTTCGGCAGCCTCACGATCGACATAGCCGCGAAACGGGTGATACGGGACGGAACCGGTGGAACACGGGACCGTTCAGCAGAGAGCGGGGCCGTCACCGAGGCGGACTCGCAGTCGGACGGCGACATCAGGCTGACGCCCACCGAGTGGCATCTGCTCGAAGTCCTGCTGCGGAACCCGGGCAAGCTGCTCAGCCACCGGCAGCTGCTGAACGAGGTATGGGGGCCCGGCTACGACAACGCGGGCGGCAACCTGCGGCTCTACATGGCGCAGCTGCGCCGCAAGCTGGAGCCCGACCCGGCACGGCCCCGGTGGCTGATCACCGAACCGGGGATGGGCTACCGCTACCAACCGCCGCAGCCCGTTCCCGAGGGCCGGTCCGAGGGCTGATCCGAGGCTGATCCGAGGGCTGATCCGAGGGCCGGGCTTCTCGATCTTGTTCACCTTCCGTTCGCCCAATGTTCAGCGGCTGCACGCTCTCGATTCCTAGGAACCTCTTAAGAGCGGCTTACCGTCACATTCGTGAGCAATGACACAGTCTTGGTCCTAGTGGTCATAACGGCCCTGGCCTTCGACTTCACCAACGGCTTCCACGACACCGGCAACGCGATGGCGACGTCGATCGCCACCGGCGCGCTGGGTCCGCGGACGGCCGTTGCGATCTCGGGGGTCCTCAACTTCGTCGGCGCCTTCCTCTCCCTGGCCGTCGCCGCCACCATCGCCAGCGGCCTGGTCGACACCAAGGTAGTGACGCTGACCGTGGTGGCGGCCGGCCTCGCGGGCGGCATCATCTGGAACCTGGTTACCTGGCTATTCGGCATTCCGTCCAGTTCCTCGCACGCCCTCATCGGCGGTGTCATCGGCTCGGTGATCGCGGCAGCGGGAGGCAGCGGCGTGCTCTGGCATGGCCTCGTCTCCAAGGTCGTCATCCCGGCCGTCCTCTCCCCGATCATCGCCGCGCTGGTCGCCGCCACCGGCACCTGGCTGCTGTACCGGATCAGCCGGTCGCTGACCGCGGGCGCCCGCGGCCATGGCTTCCGGATCGGCCAGATCGGCTCCGCCTGCATGGTCTCGCTCGCGCACGGCACCAACGACGCCCAGAAGACGATGGGCGTCATCACCCTCGCCCTGATCGCCAACGGCACCCTGGCGGCCAAGTCCAACGCGCCGATCTGGGTCATCGTGTGCTGCGCGCTGGCGATCTCGATCGGCACCTACCTCGGCGGCTGGCGGGTCATCCGCACGCTGGGCAAGGGCCTAGTCGAGATCGAGGCGCCGCAGGGCATGGCGGCTGAGTCCGCCTCCGCGGCCGTCATCCTGCTCTCCTCGAGCTTCGGCTACTCGCTGTCCACCACGCACGTCGCGACCGGGTCGATCATCGGCACCGGGCTCGGCAAGCGCGGCGCCGAGGTCCGCTGGAACGTCGCGGGCCGGATGGCCACCGCCTGGGTGTTCACCCTCCCGATGGCGGCGCTGGTCGGCGCCGGGGCGGAGGCGCTCGCGCACGGCATCGGCGGCACCCTCGGGGTCGTCGTGGACCTGATCCTGCTGGCCGCGCTCTCGGTGTTCATCTACATCAGGTCCCGCGGCAGCAAGGTGGACCCCAGCAACGTCAACGCCGAGTGGACCGGCTCCGTCGCCCCGGCCGAAGAGCCGGCCGCGGCCGCCGCGGCCTGAGAGCCTGAAAGCCTGAAAGGCAGACAAGACAATGTCCTGGATCAACCTGAGCGCTCTGTGGAAGATTTTGGTGTTCGGCCTGATCGCCGGGGCCGGCCTGCCGGCCCTCTTCGCGGGCGGCCTTTACTCGCTGTCCCTCGGGCCGCGGACCCACCGGGTGGCCACGGCCGGCGCCGACGGCGGCGACGCCGGTGACTCTGACGTGCTCATCGGCGGCAGCGTGGTCGGGATGGTCATGGCCGCCATCTGCTTCCTCATCGTGCTTGCCGCCATCGGCTGGGGCATCTACGAGGTGTACCAGATCGGCCACCCCGCGGTGAAGAAGTGACCTCGGCTCACGACGGCCCCCCGACCAGGAAGGCGCGGTAGCAATATGGCGAATATGGAACTCCCACCCGTCCTCAGGAGGGTCGTCGAGTGGCTCCGGGCCGGTTACCCGGAAGGCGTGCCCGATGTCGACTACGTACCGCTCTTCGCCCTCCTCGGCAGCGAGCTCACGAACCACGATGTCAGCCTGATCGCGGAAGATCTCGCCAGCTCCTCCGATCCCCACTCGGCCGAGGCGATCAAGAAGGCGATCGCCGACGTGACCAACACCAAGCCGAGCGAGGCCGACGTCAACCGGGTCCGCGCCCGGCTCGCGGGGGGTGGCTGGCCGCTGGCCAAGCCGCATCACCTTTAACCGCGGAATGCCGGCAACTGCCGGGCGCCACGCGCCCGGCGGTTGCCCGTTACCAGGGCAGCTCGCGCCCGTCCCTGGTGAAGGTGCCGGTGGGACCGCCGTTGGGCAGGGTAACGGCCCACACGACGCTGGCGGCACCCTGGGCGGCGGACCGCGATCCGCTGCTGCGGGTGCCGTCGCCTGACGTCCAGCCCGGGCAGACCGCGTTGACGAGGACGCCATCCCGGTACAGCTCGCCCGCCAGCAGCCTGGTCAGCGCGTTCATGGCCGCCTTGGAAACGCTGTAGGCCGGCCGCCCGCCACTCATCAGCGCGATCGAACCGCCCTCGCTCGACACGTTCACCACCCGCGGCCGGGGGCTCGACCGCAGCAGCGGGAGCAGCGCCTGGATAACCCGCCACGCGCCGAACAGGTTAACGTCGAGCGCCTCCGCCACCGGGGACAGGTCGGTCGTCCCGGCGATCGCGTACTGATCAGGAAGGGTTGAGGCGTTGTTCACGATCGCGTCCACCCGCCCCCACCGCCCGCGTATCCACTCCGCGAGCTGCTCGACGTTGACCGAATTGTCGACCTCGACGTGGGCCGGGACGACCCGCTCGCCGTTAGGGTCGAGTTCCTTGGCAGCGAGCTCGGCCTCGCGCAGATCACTGGAACCGAGCACGACCACGTAGCCGAGCGCAGCCAGCTGCCTGCAGACCTCAAGCCCGATACCGCTGCTCGCGCCGGTGACCACGGCGAGCGGCAGTTCCGAGCGCGCTGGCATCGTCACCGCTCAGTCACCGCTCAATTGCCCCGAATAAGCCATGCCGCCTATCTTGCCACCGACCCGCGAGCGGCGTGCCTTACCTCAACCGCCCGTTTTTCCATGCCTTCACTTGAGTGACTAAAACCATCAGGAGTAACGGTCCGTGTCTTCGCGCGCCCGCCATATTCCTCCTTCCGGCAGGTGTCCGGGGGGCCGGTGCTGAGCACACTGTTACCAGGGGGACTGATGAACAAGCAGGTGGAAGAGGTACGCGGCACCGGACGGCCGACCATGAAGGACGTGGCGTCCAAGGCTGGGGTCGCGCTTAAGACCGTGTCCCGGGTGGTGAACGGTGAACCAGGAGTGACGGCGGCCACGGCCAGCCGTGTGCTCGGCGCCATCGAGGATCTCGGATTCCGGCGCAACGAGTCGGCCCGGCTGCTGCGCACCGGGCAGACCGCGACGCTCGGCTTCATCGCCTCCGACTGGACCGACCCCGACCACGCCGCCGTCTACCGCGGGCTCGAGGAGGTGGCCAGAAGCAACGGCTACCTGCTCTACTCGGGGTCGACGGACCGTGACGCGGAACGCGAGGAGCAGCTCGCGCTGGCCATGTGCGCCCGCCGGGTGGACGGGCTGATCGTCATCCCGACGCCCGGCTCGCACGACTACCTGGTGTCGGAGATCGAGGCCGGGGTGGCCGCCGTGTTCGTGCTGCGGCCGCCGGCGCTCGTCCGGGCCGACGCGGTCCTGCCCGACGAGCGGGGTGGCGGGCGGGCGGCGGTGGCGCACCTGATCGCGCGGGGGCACCGGCGGATCGGGTTCGTGGCCGGCGACCCGGGCACCCACCGGGCAACGGAGCTGCTGGCCGGCTACAGCGATGCGATGGCAGCGGCCGGGCTGACGGCCGATCCGGCCTGGACGAGCCTGACCGCCGGGCAACTGCCCGGCGCGCCGGTCACCGCGGTGCTCTGCGCCGACCGCGCGCAGACGGAGGCGGCGCTGCGCGCCCTAGCTCACGAGCACAAGTACAAGCCCGAGCACGAGCAGCCCGCGATCACGGGGTTCGGTGACCTCGCGCTCGCCGACCTTGTGTCGCCGCCGGTGAGCGTGCTCGTCTACGACTCCGTGCTGATCGGGCAAACAGCGGGTGAGCTGCTGATCCGCCGCCTGGCGGGCGCGGAGACGCCGCCCCGCACGGTGCACGTCCCGGTCCGGCTGATAACGCGGTGAGCCGCGGGATTACCCGGTGAACCGCCGCTAACGCGGTGGCCTGCTGATCACGCGCCGGCTAGGCGCCGAGCACCACGCCCAAGATGACGGCGAGGATCGCCACGACCGCCACGATCGCGATGAGAATGCCGATCTTGGAGCCCGGCGCGCGCATCTGCCAGGGCGCCGGGAGGTCCTCGTCCGGCCTGGCGGCGAAGGCCTGGAACCGCGCGGTCTCTGCACCCATGTCACTGTCGGTTTCTGGCATGGCGGAGATGGTATCCCGTTATGACCCCGCTGGCGGGGCAAACGCGTCGGCCCGCTCGACCAGTCTCGACAGAACGATAACACTCCGTGTCCGCTGAACGAACGGCTCGGCGGCGATCCGCTCCACCACCTGCTCAAAGTGCCGGATATCGGCCGCCCTGATGTGCACCAGCGCATCCGCCTCACCGGTCACGGTGCAGGCGTCGGCCACCTCGGGATGCCGCCTGACCGCCGCGGCGATCACCTCCGGTGAGGTGGAGCCGCCGCAGAACAGCTCCACGTATGCCTCGGTCGTCCAGCCGAGCGCGGCCGGATCGACCCGCGCGGTGAACCCGGCGATCGCGCCGGACGCGCGGAGCCGGTCCACCCGCCGCTTAACGGCCGGCGCGGACAGGCCAACCTCGTCCCCGATCACCGCGTAACTGGTCCGGGCGTCCCTGATCAGCGCGGTGATGATCCGCGCGTCGATGTCATCCAGGCTCATTGCCCCACATGCTAGCCCCAGGGGGATGCCCCGGACATGGTTGAGGCTCGGTGTCCCGCTTTCACCGAGCCTCACAAGTAAGACGCCACGCCCATGCGGGTGGTTTACGGGCTCACAGGAAAATCTAACTTCGGCTCGGGCGCCTTCGGCTCGGGCGGGCGCCTGGCCGCCGCGGCGACATCGCCGACCACGGTCTCCAGACGGTAGCGAAGCCGGCAGAGGACCACCCGGCGGGTGCCGCGGCGGATCGCGCGGTTGAGGATCACGCCGCGCTGGTTGTGCAGCAGCGCCTGCCACCAGTGATCCGGCTGAATTTCGGGGATCAGCACGACGAGGCGGTGGTACTTGTCCTCCACCTCGACCAGGCGCAGGTAGTTCACGATCGGCTCGGCGATCGAGCGGTGCGCCGAGCGAAGGGTCAGCAGCTGCACCTCGGGATTCCACGCCTGCCACTCGTTGCGGAAGGACACCTCGGGGGCCGGGTCCTCGTCGGAGTCGGTGAAGACGACCTTCACCGCGATCACGTCCTCGCCGAGCGACTTCGCCACCGAGATCGCCTCGGCGGTGAGCCGGGACATGCCCGCCACCGGCACGATCACCAGCGAGGCCTGCTTTACCGGGGGCGGCGGCACCTGGCCGATCGCGAGCTGGCTGCCTATCCGCGCGTACGCCCGCGCCACCCCCATGAACATCAGCACAAGCAGCGGGATGACGATCGCGACCAGCCACGCCCCGGCCAGGAACTTGCTGACCAGCTCGATGATCGTGACGGCGAAGGTGAGCACCGCGCCGACGCCGTTGATGATGGCCCGGTAGACCCAGGACCGGCCGGCCGAACCACCCGACCGTTGCAGGTACCAGTGCTTCACCATCCCCGTTTGGGAGAGGGTGAAGCCGATGAAGACCCCCACCGCGAACAGCGGCACCAGCGCCTGGGTGTCACCGCGGACGACGATGAGCAGCAGTGCGGCGGCGATCGCGAGCACAATGACGCCGTAGCGGAACACCCTTCTGTCGGCGCGCAGGCCGAACATGTGCGGCAGGAAGTTGTCATGCGCGAGCAGCCCGGCGAGCACCGGCAGCCCGGCGAATGAAGTGTTGGCGGCCAGCGAGAGCAGCACCAGCGTGATGATCTGGATGACGTAGAACAGCGTGTTGTGCCCCACCGCACCCGCGGTGAGCTGGGCCAGCACCGTGGTCCCGGACTGCGGCACCGCGTCCCAGTGGCGGATGAGCATGCCCAGGCCGATCAGCATCAAGCCGAGCAGCAGGCCGAGCCCCACTTCCGTGTGCTGTGCCCGTTTCACCCGCGGCCTGCGGAACTGCGGCACCGAGTTGGCGATCGCCTCCACTCCGGTCAGCGCCGAGCACCCCGACGCGAACGCCTTCAGGACCAGCAGCACGCCGACGGTGTCGGTCACCTGCGGCAGATTGTGATCGAGGGGGACGACGGGGTGGCTGCGGGCCAGGCCGATCACGATCACGGCGAAGATCGACACGATGAACGCGAGCGTCGGCACCATGAAGAGCCGGGCGGACTCGGCCACCCCCCACAGGTTGGCCCCGGTGATCAGCGCGAGCACCGCCAGGCAGAGCCATACCCGGGCGCCATACAGGGCGGGGTAGGCGGCGGTCAGCGCCTCCACCCCGGCCGACACGCCGACGGCGGCGTTGAGTATGTAGTCGACCGTCAGCGAGGCCGCGGCGACCAGCGACGGGACAGTGCCGAGGTGAGTCTTCGAGACGGCGTACGCGCCCCCGCCGTTCGGGAACGCCTCGATCACCTGCCGGTAGGAGATGACCAGGGCAGCCAGCAGGACCACGATCGCGCCGGTGATCGGCAGGCTGTACTTGAGCGCCGACGCCCCCGCCGCGACCAGCACGACGAGAATGGCCTCCGGCCCGTAGGCGACGCTGGACAACGCGTCGAGCGAGAGCGCGGCGATACCGCCGAGCGCGGTTAGCCGTTCCTTCTCATCGTCGGCCTGCCCGGTGGCCTGACCAGGGGCTTGCCCGTCGGTCTTCCCCGCAGCGGTGGTCACGCTGATGATTATGCCGAACGGCCGTACGGCTAACCTCGGGGCGCCAGCCGTTGAGCAGACCTTAACGTTTCCCTTGGGAGCTGCACTAATTAGTCCAATTTGGGTGTCTGGGCGAACCAATCAATAGCGTCTATAGTCAGACCATGCTGGACGTAACCAGGCTCCGGGTGCTCATCGCCGTCTCCCGGCATGGGTCGGTGACCGCGGCGGCGCACGCGCTGAACTACGCGCAGCCTTCTGTCAGCCATCACCTCGCCCGGCTCGAGGCGGAGACCGGCACTAAGCTCGTCCAGCGCGCCGGGCGGGGCATCCGGCTCACCGACGCGGGGCGGTTGCTCGCCGAACGGGCCATCGAGGTTATCGGGCGGCTGGACGCGGCCGAGAACGAGCTGGCGGTCTTCGCCGGGCTGCGCGCCGGACGGCTGCGGCTGGCGGCGTTCCCGTCTGCGCTCGGCACCATCGTGCCCACCGCGGCGGCGATCCTGCATGACCGGCACCCCGGCTTCGACCTGCGGCTCACCGAGGCGGAGCCGCCGGAGGCGCTGCGCATGCTGCGGGCCGGCTATGTGGACGTCGCGCTGATCTTCCGGCACGAGCCGGATGACGGCGGCGCCCGGCGGTCCGCGGCAAACCCACTGGCTCCGGCCGAGATGCCCGACGATCCAGATCTGCCTGCCGCGATCCCCGACCACGACGACCTCCGCCAGCAGGTGCTGCTATCCGAGCCGATGTACCTGATCATGCCGGACACGGCGGTCTGCGGCGGCGAGCCGCCGCTGGCCACCGCGGTGACCGAACTGTGGCCGGCCGACCTGGCCCGGCTGTCGGACCAGCGCTGGATCGCCGGGTGCGACCGGTGCCGTGAGCACCTGCTGCGGCAGTGCGCCGCGGCCGGGTTCACCCCCCGGATCTCGTTCACCACCGATGACTTCGTCGCGGCGCAGGCCCTCGTCACGGCCGGCCTCGGCGTGACCCTGCTGCCCGCGCTGGCGCTGCGCGCGGCCCGCAACCCAGGCATCCGCACCGCCCGGCTGCGCGGCACCCGCCGGTCGGTGGTCGCGGTCCGTTACGGCGAGGCGCCGGACCCGCCCGCCACCACGCTGCTGCTCGACGCGCTCCGCGCCGCCGCCGGCGCGCCGGGCCGCTCGGAAGCGGTGTCCCGCCCGGAGCTGCCCGCGATCTCGGCGCTGCCGGAACCCGCTGCCGCCCCGGCCGGGTAGACCGCTGGCGGCGGTCCGCTACGACGCCGCGCGAACCGGCGGCCGAACCGCTGCATCGGCTTCTCGACGCTGTAGTAGGTCGCCGCGCTGAGCAAGATGATCAACGCCAGGCAGCCAGCGAACATCAGCGCCTGGACGCCCAGCGTGTGATGGCGGTGCAACGCGGGCACCGCCCGGTAGGCGTCGAAGACGAGCGGGTGGAGCAGGTAGACGGAGTAGCTGATCATGCCAAGCCAGGCGCACCAGCGGGGCACCTTCCGGTGCCGCACGGCCAGGCCGAGCCCGAACGTGGCCCCCGCCAGCAGCACCGAGGTGGCCCACTGGACCAGCCACTGATGGCTCAGATGGCGCTGCTGCCCGTGCCAGATCCCGGCGAACGTGGCCAGCGCGAGCACGCCGACGATGATCGCCGCGGTCAGCGCCCGGCCCGCGCCAGGCTGCCGGTGCTCGGCCCGGTAGATCAGGGTGCCGGTGAACATCAGGGCCAGGATCACGCACCCCTCCCACGGGGAGGGCGACCCCTGGTTGAACATGACCAGGACGAGCGCGGTGAGCCCGGCGACGGATGCCCCTACCCTGGCCACCAGGGAGCGCGCGGAGAGGGCGACCAGGATGCCGCCGAGGACCAGCGCGTCGGCGGTCACGTTGAGCCACAGCCCGCCGTCGCGGGCGCGGCCCGCCCAGGTGGTAAGCGCCGCCATCGGCAGCACGCCGCCGAGCGCCACCGCGCCCACCGCGAAGGCCGACGCGTACCAGCCGCTGTGCCGGTGCACGCCCCAGCTGAACAGCGCGACCAGCAGCAGGTAGAAGACCATCTCGTAGGACAGGGTCCAGGTCACATTGGGCACGTTGGGCCCGGTCAGCAGGTTCGGCAGCATGAGCAGCCAGGCGAACGCCGACTGGGCAGGCGCGTGCTGGGCGCCCCTGATCGTGCCGTACCCGTAGTGGTAGGCAACCGCGGCGAGCGCCAGGGCCACCACGTACATCGGGTACAGCCGGAACAGCCGGCTGGTCCAGAATCCGCGCACGGATCCCTTGCGCTCCAGCGAGGCCGGGATGATATACCCGCTGACCAGGAAGAACACGAAGACGCCGTACTCGCCGAGGTCGAGCCAGCGGTACAGGAAATCCCGGATGGGCTCAAGCATGAGCGTGGACCCGTGGTCGAACACGACGCAGAGCGCGGCGAAACCGCGCAGCGCGTCGAGCCACGCTAGCCGGCTGCGTTTCGGCGCTGCCCCGTTCGCCGTCATGGTGGTCGCCGCTGTCTCGGACATCTCGCCCGACGTTACCGCACCGGACGCGGTACGCACCGCCCCGAACGGCAGACCGGGCCGGCCCAGAACGGGCATAACGCCGGCCAAGCACCGGGCCGGCATTACTTGGTGGCAGGCACTGAGCGCGACAGGTAGGTTACCTGCTATGCCGACAGAGCCCCCTGCTGACGGCGTCCCGCGAACTAGCGCCGTCCGCTGGCTCACCGAGGACGAACAGCGCACCTGGCGCGCCTATATCCAGCTCGCCCAGCTCCTCATCCGTCAGCTGGATCGCGACCTGCATCCCTTCGGGCTGTCCATGCACGACTACGAGATCATCGTTTTGCTGTCCGAGGCGCCGCAGCGCCGGCTGCGGATGACCGAGCTGGCCGACCGCACCGCGCAGTCCCGCAGCAGGCTCTCCCATCAGGTCAACCGGATGGAGTCCAAGGGCCTGGTGATTCGCGAGGGCTGCGAAGGAGACAAGCGCGGTACCTTCGCGGTGCTTACCGAACTCGGCGCGGACGTCATCGGCAACGTCGCGCCGCATCACGTGGCCAGCGTCAGGGAGCACTTCATCGACCAGCTCGCCCCGGAGAGCCTCGCCATCCTCACCGACGCGTGCGAACCGGTCCTCGAGCGGCTCAGGAAAACCCGCGACCGCGACTAGAAACGCGTTCTAGCCTTCAGTAACAGCGCTGGGACGTGTGGTGCGGCGTTGTGCAAAGTCAAAACCCCACCTCGGGGCTTGCGGCCTTGGGGAGATTTCCGCTGGCACTCCTTCGGAAGGCCAGCGGAGAATCTCCCTCGCGGCCGCTGGCTCGTGCCCTGGTCCGGAGAAACCCGTAAGCCAGCGCCCTGCGGGCTGCTTTGGCGCTGACGCCAGCGTTTTATGACCTGGATCCGTTTTCGGGGCTGACGCGGGCGTTCCATGGTCTGGGTCCGTTTCTTGGGCTGACGCGGGCCGCCTGGATAGCCCAGATCCCGTTCTCTGGCCCGACGCCGCCTCTAGGGGGGCCAGGACCCAGCTCCGGGCGACCTGTCAGCTACGCCATTGACCTGATAAAGCCTGTCAGCTACGCCATTGACACTAATAGGCGATGTCGTTGGCGTAGGTGACAGGTCGGAGCGATGTCGTTGGCGTAGGTGACAGGTGTCATCCAGCCGCGCACCGTGAGCGGCAGCCGGCGACCAAGATCCCCGGGCCACACGACGCGAGTGTCAGCTCGCGAGGGAGATTCCTGGCGGCCCAGTTGCGTTGGCTTTAGTCAAAACACCTGGTTAGGCCAAGCGGGCCCCTAGAACAGGACCGACATGAATTCGCCGACTCCGCGGAAGCCGGCGCGCTTGTAGGTGGCGCGGCCAGGGGCGTTGAAGTCGTTGACGTAGAGGGAGACGACCGGGGAGATCGACTCGCGGGACTGGTTGACCACGGCCGCCATGCCCGGGGCGGCCAGACCCCGGCCACGGTACTCGGGGCGGACCCAGACGCCCTGCACCTGGCAGGCGCTCGGGGTGGCGGCGCCCACCTCGGCCTTGAACAGGACGCGCCCCTCCTCGATCCGGGCGAATGCGCGGCCCGCCCGGACAAGCTCGCCGACCCGCGCCCGGTAAGACGCCCCGCCATCGCCGGCCAGCGGGGAGACGCCGACCTCCTCGGTGAACATCGCGATGGAGGCGGGCAGCAGAATGTCGATCTCATCGGTGCGGACCCGCCTTACCGCGGGGTCGGGCGCGACCTGCGGCGGGCCGTCGATGGCCATCAGCGGCTGCGACGGGCGCACGTCCCTGGCCGGCCCCCAGTACGGGCGGAGGATCCGCCACAGCTCCCCCACCGTCGCCGACGGGCCGACCAGCGAGGAGCAGCGCCGTCCCTGGCGCAGCGCGCGGTCCGCGAACGCGCCGACCGCCACCGGGGTGGCCTGCACCGGGACCAGGTTCGCGCCGGAGTAGCAGAGGGACACCAGGCGGCCGGCCTGCTCGAAGCCCCAGAGCTGGGCGCCGAGCCGCCCCGGATCGGCCCCGAAGATCCTGAGCCTGGACTCAACGAACACGTTCGCCACCGGATCGGCACCGCAGACCTCGAGAGCGGCGGCCCGGTCACGGTCATCAAGCAGCCTGGCCTGCTCCGAACGCTGCCTAACGCGCAACATGTCGCCAGCCTAGCCGCATCGCTCTAGCCTACCCACCCCGAGTCAGTCTAGTCACCCGGAGTCGGGTCAGGGCTGGCCGCGCAGGTCGCGTTGACCAGGCCCGGCCGGTCCGGCACGGCGCCGTTGGCGAGGTAGGCGTTCAGGTAGTTCTGCACGCACGCGTTGGGCGGGGTCTCAAGCGACTGCCCGTGGTCACCGCCGCCCTCAACGACCACCATGCGGGCGCTTGGCAGCAGGCGGTGCGCGGTCTGGGCGCCCGCGTACGGGGTCGCCGGATCCAGCGTGCCCTGCAGCATCAGGATCGGCGGCAGCCCCGCCCCGTCCACCTTGAAGGGCTCGGCAGGCCCCTTGAACGGCCAGAACGCGCACGCCGCGTTGAACCAGGCGTTGTCCCAGGCCTCGAACGGCGCGGTCTGGTAGACCCGCTCGGTGTCGGACTGCCACTTGGCCCAGCTCCGCGGCCAGTTAACGTCGGCGCACTCGACCGCGTTGTAGACCGCGAACTCGTTGGCGGGCGTGGTGCCCCACTCCTGGTACTGGCTGACGAGCCCGCCGCTGCTGCCATTGGCGACGTACTGCGAGAGCGCCTGCGCGAAGGCGGGCCACACGGCGGTCAGGTACCCGCCGATGACGAACGTGTTGTCGAGCTCGTCCGGGCCCACCAGCGGGCCGCCCGGCCCGCTGATCGGGGTCTTGGCCAGCTCGTTGCGCACCTTGTAGTAGGCCGCCTCGACCTCCGCCTGCGTGGTCCCCAGGTGATACGCGGAGTTGTATTTGGCGGTCCACGCGAAGAACGCGTCCATCCGGCCCTGGAAGGCATAATCCTGGTCGATGTTGTCTTGGTACCACGCGCCGGTCGGGTCCACCGTGGAGTCGAGGACCATCCGGCGCACCCGGTCGGGGAAGAGCGTCCCGTAGACCTGGCCGAGGTAGGTGCCATAGGAGAACGCGTAGTAATTGATCTTCTGCACGCCGAATGCGGTACGGATCGCATCGAGGTCGCGCGCCGTGTTGACCGTCGTCAGGTAGGGCAGCAGCCAGCCGTAGCTCTGCTCGCAGCCGGCCGCGTAGGTCTTGGCCCGGTCGATGAGGACCTGCTCGGCCGCCGCGTTGGCCGGGATGTCATTCGGCTGCACCCCGTTGAGGAAACCCGGATCGCAGCTGAGTGCGGGCACCGACCCGCCTACCCCGCGCGGGTCGAAGCCGACGATGTCATAGGTGGCCGCCACCTGCGGGCTGAGCCCGGCCGCGACCGCCGCCGCCAGCGAGCGGCCGGGCGCACCGGGGCCGCCCGGGTTGACCAGCAGCACGCCCTGCTGCTTGGCGACCGGTGCGGTGGCCGGGATCATCGACAGCGCGATCGTGATCTTCCTGCCGCCCGGGTCGGCGTAGTTCAGCGGCACTTGCAGCGAGCTGCACTCCGCCGGGGCCAGCGACCCGGTGCAGGCCGACCAGTGCAGCGCCGACGCCGTGGGGACGATGGCCGCTGTCCCGGTGCCGTCGCCGCCCGGTGTGGCGGCCGCGGCCGGGGCGGAGCCGCCCGATCCGCCCGTCCCGGCGGATGAGGCCGCTGAGGACGCTGAGCCGGACGTGCAGGCGCTCAGGGTGGCGCCGACGGCCAGCGCCAGCGCCGCCAGGGCGACGCGGCGGCTGGGCGGGCAGAGCATGGGTCGACGGGAAATCGTCATGCATTCCATCCTGCCGTACCGGCCGGACAACATTGGGGGTGATGGGGGTCGCCGCCCCGGGCGACAACAGTAGACACGGACCGCCAGCAATTCGATACGTACCGGCGTCAATTCGATACACATCGCTACTCATCGGCTCTTCGCATAACGAGATTCGGCACAAGGTGCACATCACCGAATTTTTTCTCGCCTTGAGTGTAAATTTCCGACAGTGTTGGTCGTAACCCAACATGCCCCTCAAGCGTCATACTTTAAAGTGTTCGGACACTATTGAGGGGGTAGTGAATGCTGGCAAGACACCGGCAATCGCTCATACTGCAAGCGGTCAGAAACGACGGCAGCGCGCGGGTGAGCGATCTAACACAGCAACTCGGCGTCTCAGACATGACAATCCGCCGCGATCTAGAGGTACTCGCGAAGGACGGTCTCGTCGAGAAGGTTCACGGCGGCGCGGTGCTGCCGGGCTCGCATGGTGGCCATGAGCCCGGCTTCGAGGACAAGCTCGTGCTCGAACGGCCAGAGAAGACCTCGATCGCGCGCACCGCGGCGGGTCTGGTCCGGCCGGGTACCGCGATCGCGATCGCGGCCGGAACCACCACGTTCGCGCTGGCCCAGTGCCTGCTCGACGTGCCCGGGCTGACGATCGTCACCAACTCGCTGCGGGTGGCCAATCTGTTCAGCGGCAACCGCACACCGGATGTCGCGTCAGTGGTGCTGACCGGCGGCATGCGCACGGCATCGGACGCGCTGGTCGGGCCGGTGGCAGACCTGACAATCGCGTCACTGCACTTCGACACGCTCTTCCTCGGCTGCACGGGACTCGACCCCGAGGTCGGCCTCTCCACGCCCAACCTGGCAGAGGCCGAAACCAACCGTGCGCTGATCAAGGTAGCGCGGCGCGTCGTGGTGCTCGCCGATCACACCAAGTGGGGCGTGGTCAGCCTGGCCTCGTTCGCGCCGGTTGAGAAGATCAACGTGCTCGTGACCGACGTCTTGCTCCCGTCCGATGCGCACGCCGCGCTGGACGGGAGGGTCGGCGAGATCGTCGTCTAGGGCCCGGTGCCGCGGCCAGGGAGGGCCGTGGCTTAGTAGGTAGTGACGATCGGCTGGCCGGGCACGGCCTCCTGCGCACCGTCTTCGGTGGCCTGCTCAGCCAGCCGCATCGCCTCTTCGATGAGGGTTTCCACGATCTTGGACTCGGGCACGGTCGCGATGACCTTGCCCTTGACGAAGATCTGCCCCTTGCCGTTGCCCGATGCGACGCCGAGGTCCGCCTCGCGGGCCTCGCCCGGGCCGTTCACCACGCAGCCCATCACCGCCACCCGCAGCGGCACCTCCATGCCGGTGAGCCCCGCGGTTACCTCTTCCGCCAGCTTGTAGACGTCCACCTGGGCGCGGCCGCAGGACGGGCAGGAGACGATCTCCAGGCCCCGCTGGCGCATGCCCATCGACTCAAGGATGCCGATCCCGACCTTGACCTCTTCGACCGGCGGCGCCGACAGCGACACCCGGATCGTGTCGCCGATGCCCTGCGACAGCAGCGCGCCGAACGCGGTGGCCGACTTGATCGTGCCCTGGAACGCCGGGCCCGCCTCGGTGACCCCCAGGTGCAGCGGGTAGTCGCAGTTGGCGGCCAGCAGCCGGTAGGCCTGGATCATGACCACCGGGTCGTGGTGCTTCACAGAGATCTTGATGTCGCGGAAGCCGTGCTCCTCGAACAGCGAGCACTCCCAGAGCGCCGACTCGACCAGTGCCTCCGGGGTGGCCTTGCCGTACTTGGCCAGCAGCCGCTTGTCCAGCGAGCCCGCGTTCACGCCGATCCGGATCGGGGTGCCGGTGTCGGACGCGGCCCGCGCGATCTCCTTGATCTTGTCGTCGAACTCCTTGATGTTGCCCGGGTTCACCCGGACCGCCGCGCAGCCGGCGTTGATCGCCGCGAACACGTACTTGGGCTGGAAGTGGATGTCGGCGATGACCGGGATCTGCGACTTCTTCGCGATCGAGGGGAGCGCGTCCGCGTCGTCCTGCGACGGCACCGCCACCCGGACAATCTGGCAGCCGGACGCGGTCAGCTCGGCGATCTGCTGCAGGGTGGCGTTCACGTTCGCGGTCAGCGTCGTGCACATCGACTGCACGCTCACCGGCGCGCCGCCGCCGACCGGGACGTTCCCCACCATCAGCTGGCGCGACTTCCGTCGCTGCGCGAGCTGCGCCGGAGGAGTGGCTGGCATGCCAAGGTCAACGCTCATTGATTCCCATCCCGTCAGTGCGTCGGGTGATCGGCACGACTTCTATTGTCGCCTAGTCTCTGGACCATCGCGCGCACACCCTGACTCATCCGTCAGGAAGATAACTCCTGGTTACCCAATGTTCACCGGGTTGAAAATGTCCGCGGAAATGAGCAGCGCCCCGAAGACGACCAGGACCACGAAGATACCGAAGCTCACCGGTATCAGCTTACGGTAGTCGACCAGGCCGGGGTCTGGCCGGCGCCGCACCCGGGCCCACCACGACCGCACCATCTCCCAGAGCACCACCGCCACGTGGCCGCCGTCCATCGGCAGCAGCGGCAGCAGGTTGAACACCCCCACAAAGATGTTCAGCGACGCGATGAGCAGCAGGATGAAGGAGACCTTCTGCTTCCAGCCGACGTCGGCGGCGACCGCCTGGCCGGTATCCCTGGCCGCGCCGTACACGCTGGACACGTTGCCCGCGTCGGTCGATGCCCGCTTCTGCTTGTTGAAGAGATCGGGCACGGCGCCCGGCAGTTCCGCCAGGGCGGAGACCGAGCCGGTGATTACCTCGGAGAACCCGGTGCCGACGTAGCGGAACGCGCCGATCGGGCTCTGCGCCTGGAACACGGTGTCCGCGGTCGCGTCGAAACCCAGATCGGTGCCGTATCCCGGCACCTTAGCCAGCTTGGTGTGGAGTACCAGCGACCGGCCGTCCCGGTCGACGGTGATCGAGACCGACTCCCCCGGCTTGGCGGCCAGGATCGCGTTATGGAGCTGCGTCCAACTGGTCATCTTGACCCCGTTGAACGCCGTCACGGTATCGCCGGCCTTCAGCCCGGCCAGGACCGCGGGCGACTTCGGGGCATCCTTGGGGCACGCGGCCCCGTTCAGCAGGGCCGCCTTCGAGGGCTGCACGCAGGGCGTCACCGTGGCCACCTGGTTCGTGGTGATCTCGTTCTCGATCCCGATGCCGAGCGCGAGCCCGAAGATGATCACGGCCGCCAGCACGAAGTGCATGAACGAGCCGGCCAGCAGCACGATCAGCCGCTGCCAGCCGGGCGCGCGGCGGAAGGACCGCGGCTCGTCCTCCTCGTCCACCTCGTCGATTGAGGTCATCCCGGTGATCTTGACGAAGCCGCCGAGGGGCAGCGCCTTGACGCCGTACTCGGTCTCGCCGCGCTGGGTGGACCAGATCGTCGGCCCGAAGCCGATGAAGTACTGGGTGCACTTCATGCCGAACCGCTTGGCCGCCACGAAGTGCCCGGT
>JBEKEK010000119.1:0-24558 GCA_050013875.1 Trebonia sp.
GGCCGGCGTGGTCTCGATGCGGTTCGGGCTGACCGACGGCCAGCCGAAGACCCTGGACGAGATCGGCAAGGTCTACGGGGTCACCCGCGAGCGGATCCGCCAGATCGAATCCAAGACGATGTTGAAGCTGCGGCACCCGTCCCGGTCCCAGGTCCTCCGCGACTACCTGGACTAACCCGGAAGGCAGATGGACCGGCGGTGCTAGGCGGTGAGGGCCTGGGCCACCGCCTCGCGGACGTGCTTGGCGATCTCGTCGAGCGGGACGACCTCGGTCTCGCCGGTGGCGCGGTCGGTCAGCTCGGCGGTGCCCGCGGCCACGCCGCGCTTGCCGATGGTGATGCGGAAGGGGATGCCGACCAGTTCGGCGTCGCTGAACTTCACGCCGGCCCGGTCCGGGCGGTCGTCGATGATCACATCGACCCCGGCCTCGAGCAGGGCCTGATAGGCGCGCTCGCCCGCGTCGGCGACCATCGCGTCGTTCTGCTGCGCGACCACGACGACGGCCTCGAACGGCGCGACGCTGACCGGCCAGATGATGCCCTTGTCGTCGTGGTGCACCTCAATGCAGGCGGCCATCGCACGCTCCACCCCGATGCCGTAGCAGCCCATGATCGGCCTGACCGGCTTGCCGTCGGGACCGGAGACCGTGACGTCGAAGGCGTCGGTGTACTTGTAGCCGAGCTTGAAGATGTGCCCGATCTCGATGCCCTTGATAACGGTCAGCGGCTGTCCGCAGTTCAGGCACGCCTCTCCGGCCGCGACCGCCCGCAGGTCCGCCCACTGGCCGACGTTGACGTCCCTGGCCACGTCAATGCCGCGCAGGTGCACGTTGTCGGTGTTGGCGCCGGTCACCAGGCCGGACCGATCGCGCAGGGCCAGGTCGGCGATGACCGGCAGGTCGGCCACGCCAACCGAGCCGAGCGAGCCCGGGTGGGCGCCGAGGGCGGCGAAGATCTCCTCCGCGTCGGCCGGGCGTACCGCCCTCGCGCCAGTGGCGTCGATCAGCTTCTGCTCCTCAAGGCCGTGGTCGCCACGGACCAGAACCAGCGTGAGGGCGCCGTCGAGCACGTAGATAAGGGTCTTGATCTGCCGGTCGGCGGGGGCGTCATAACCGGTCGCGAGGTCCTCGATCGTCCGCACGCCGGGCGTGTCGAAGCGGGCGGGCGCGGGCAGGCCGAGGGTCGCGTCGGCCACCGGGTCGAAGGGTGCCAGCCGCGACGCCGCTGCCTCCACGTTGGCGGCGTAGCCGCACTCAGGGCAGTGGACGATGTCGTCCTCGCCGGTCTCCGACGGGCAGATGAACTCGGTCGACCCGGAGCCGCCCATCGCGCCGTTGGACGCCTCGACCGGGATCGCCGGGACGCCGATCCGCGCGTACGCGCGGATGTAGGCGGCGCGGTGGGCGTCGAACGACGCGTCCAGGCCCGCGGCGTCGAGGTCGAAGCTGTAGGAGTCCTTCATCGTGAACTCGCGGGTCCGCATCAGACCCGCCTTCGGCCGCGGCTCGTCACGCAGCTTGGTCTGGAACTGGTACCACATCTGCGGCAGCTCACGGTAGGAGCTCAGCTCGCCCGCCAGCAGCGTGATGACCTCTTCGCTGGTCATGCTCAGCACCTGTTCGGCACCCTTGCGGTCGTGCAGCTTGAACTGCTCGTCGCCCATGATCGCGTAACGCCCGCTGCGCTGCCAGATGTCGGCCGGCTGCATGACCGGCATCAGGAACTCCTGGGCCCCGATCCTGTTCATCTCCTCGCGGATGATCGCGATGACCTTCAGCCGGACCCGGACCGCGAGCGGCAGCAGCGAGTAGTGCCCCGCCATCAGCTGGCGGATGTACCCGGCCCGCAGCAGCAGCCGGTGGCTGGGCGCGCCCGCCTCCGCAGGATCGTCCCGCAGCGTCGGGATGTGCATGGTTGACCAGCGCACGTTCAACTCCGCCTTGTCAAGTCTCGGACCGTCATGTCTAGGCCGGATTCTATCGGCAGCTCAGCGTGAGCGCGGACAGACTTAACTGCCGCCGTTGCCTCTGGCCGCACCGGTCGTCGCGATTTACAGTGCAATTAAGAGCGCCGAATGTCCGCTTTAAAACTACAAACGCTGGGCACATCGATTACAGAGCGCCGTCTTAGAGACGGCGAAATCGGTACGCTGAGATGGTGAGATGGATGGCTTGGCCCCGAACTAGCAACTCCAGATCATCAGCGCAGCCCGGAATACAGCCGCACGACGGCGTGCAGGCCACCGTTACCCCGGCCCCTGACGCTGATCCGCCCCCGGGCGGCACCCGGAACGCCGGAGTCGCCGGCACCACGCACGCCGTGGCCGACAACCAGGGCGCGGATGCCCGGTTCCCCCGGCATGACCGGACCGCCAGCCGACGCCTCGGCCCGATCAGATACGCGCACTCCGGGGTGGATGAAGCAGCCGGACGCGCGCCCACCGACGACGACGACGCGATCAGCGGCGTGGTCTACGAGGCTCCCCGCCCGAACCGCCCCGCCCCGCAGGCGGCCCCCACCTTCACGCCGGCCGCAGAAGACACGGCAGACACGGCAGACACGTCCGACTCGTCCGACCCTTACGCGGACGCACCGGACCCCGGGCAAGCGGAGCCGCCGGACGAGGGCATCTCGATCTTCGGCAACATCGCGACGACCGAGGTGACCGAGGACGAGGAGCCCGCCCTGGACTTCCGGTCGTTCGGCCGGCCCCACGGGGCGCAGACCCCCGCCGACGGCCTCGCGCAGGCCGCGCCGGAGCAGCCTTCCGGCACCGGGTGGAACAGGCCGATCGCGCCTGCCCCGCAGCCGGTCGGGCAGGCGGAGGAGAATAAGCCGCGACCGTTCCGAATGCGGATTGGCGATCTTCGCACTCCGCCACCCGCACGCGACGGCCAGCCCCGCGTCGGCATCCGCGACCTTCCCCCTGATGTGCAGCTGCGGTTCTGGCGGCTGCGCGCCATTATCATGATCATCGTCGGCCTGCTATTCGGAATTCTCACAAGGAGCTGGGTGATCGGTCTTACCCTGGCCATTCTGGCCGGGATCGTCGACACCCTCTACCGGTCGCGGACCGCCTCCGATCACGTCAACGGCGCGAGCCAGTCCGGTGCCCAGCGGCGCACCCGCTGGCAGCTGCGGCGGATGCGGCGGGCCGGGTACTTCGCGCTCGACGCGCGGCCCATCCCGGGCAGCCGGGAGTACATCGACCACCTGGTGGTCGGGCCAACCGGCGTCTACGCGATCGACTCGGAGAAATGGGATTCCAAGGTGCCGGTCCGCACCCTGAACGGCAAGCGCCTCTACCGCGGCCCCGAGTCGCAGAAGGACCGGCTTGAGCACGCGGTCTGGGAAGCGGGCAGGGCCGGGGAGATTCTCTCGACCGCGCTCGGGACCGAGATCGCGGTCCGGCCCGCGCTGGCCATCTACGGGCCGCGGATCCCCTGGGACGTGGCCAGCATCAGGGGTGTCGACGTGTTCACCGGGCGGACGCTGCGCAAGTACCTCAGGCGACGCGGCCGGCAGAAGGACGGCGTGCCCAAGCTGACCCGCGAGGAAGTCCGGACGATCTACGAGACGGCGGCCAGGATGCTGCCCGACGTCGCTCCGGCCAGGACGGCCGCGCCTGTAGGCTGAACTCCTCATGTCTTAGTGACGAGGGGAGTTCGGCGATGCCGCCGTTGAGGTCACGCACGGTCACGCACGGCAGGAACATGGCGGGGGCGCGGGCTCTGCTGCGCGCCACCGGGGTAGCGTCCGAGGACTTCGGCAAGCCGATCATCGCGGTCGCCAACAGCTTCACCGAGTTCGTCCCCGGCCACGTCCACCTGGCCGATGTGGGCCGCGTCATCGCCGACGCGGTCCGCGCGGCCGGCGCGATCCCGCGCGAGTTCAACACGATCGCGGTCGATGACGGCATCGCCATGGGCCACGGCGGCATGCTCTACTCGCTGCCGTCCCGCGAGCTGATCGCCGACTCGGTCGAGTACATGGTCAACGCGCACTGCGCGGACGCGCTGATCTGCGTCTCCAACTGCGACAAGATCACGCCGGGGATGCTGATCGCCGCGATGCGGCTCAACATCCCGACGGTGTTCGTCTCCGGCGGCCCGATGGAGGCCGGGAAGGTCATCGCGAAGACCGGAATTCCGAACGGAACCGTTGCTTCGCCTGGTGTCCGCAAGCTTGACCTGATCGACTCGATGGTCGCGGCGGCCGATCCTTCTGTCTCCGAGGCGGAGCTGCTGTCGCTGGAGGAGGAGGCCTGCCCGACCTGCGGCTCCTGCTCCGGCATGTTCACCGCCAACTCGATGAACTGCCTGACCGAGGCGATCGGGCTGGCGCTGCCGGGCAACGGGACGACGCTGGCGACGCATGTCGCCCGCCGCGAGCTGTTCACCCGGGCCGCGACCGTGGCGGTGGACATCACCAAGCGTTACTACTCCGATGATGACGAGTCGGTGCTGCCCCGGTCGATCGCCACCCGCGAGGCGTTCGAGAACGCGATGGCGCTCGACGTGGCGATGGGCGGGTCCACCAACACGGTGCTGCACCTGCTGGCCGCCGCGCACGAGGCGGGCGTGGACTTCGGGCTCAAGGAGATCGACGAGCTGTCGCGGCGGGTGCCGTGCATCTGCAAGGTCGCCCCCAGCGGGTCCTACCACGTCGAGGATGTGCACCGGGCGGGCGGCATCTACACCATCCTCGGGGAGCTTGACCGGGCCGGGCTGCTTAACCGGGCGGTCCACACGGTGCACGGCGCGCCGATCTCCGCCTGGGACCTCCGCTCCCCCTCGGTGCTGCCGGAGGCGGTGGAGCTCTACCACGCGGCCCCCGGCGGGGTGCGGACGGTCAAGGGGTATTCGCAGTCGGCGTCCTGGGAGTCTCTGGACCGCGACGCGGCCGGCGGCTGCATCCGCGATGTCGCGCACGCCTACACCGCCGACGGCGGGCTGTGCATGCTCTACGGGAACATCGCCCCGGAGGGGGCGGTGGTGAAGACCGCGGGCGTGCCCGAGGAGCTGTGGACGTTCTCCGGTCCTGCCAAGGTGTTCGAGTCGCAGGAGGACGCCGTTTCCGGAATCCTCGACGGCCGCGTGGTCGCCGGGGACGTCGTGGTGATCCGCTACGAGGGGCCGCGCGGCGGTCCCGGCATGCAGGAGATGCTGTACCCGACCAGCTTCCTCAAGGGCAAGGGGCTCGGGCGGGCCTGCGCGCTCGTCACCGACGGCCGGTTCTCCGGCGGCACCTCCGGGCTGTCCATCGGGCACATCTCCCCCGAGGCGGCCAGCGGCGGTGCGCTCGCCCTGGTCAACGAGGGGGACACGGTCGTGATCGACATCCCGCGGCGGGAGCTCCGGCTTGACGTGCCCGACCTCGAGCTGGCGGAGCGGCGCCAGGCGCTGCTCGCCTCGCTCGGCGGCTACCGGCCGGTGGCGCGGGAGCGTTCGGTGAGCGCGGCCCTGCAGGTGTACGCGGCGCTGGCCACGTCGGCCTCGACCGGCGCGTCGCGTGACATCTCGGCGCTGGCGCGGCTGGCACCGGAGCCGCAGTGACCGTCGGCATCAGGCCCGCCATCGCGGGCGGGTCGCGGTGACCGCTGGATTCGTCCGCTCGGCGCGGGCATCCGACGCCACCGGGCTCGCGCGGGTGCAGGTCGCGAGCTGGCGGTCAACGCTGGCCGAGCTGGTGCCGGACGAGGTGCTGGCCGAGCTGACCAGCGACGAGGCGCTCGCCGGGTGGTCCGACCGGTGGCTGGAGGCGATCGTCAACCCGCCCACCTCCCGGCACCGGGTCCATGTCGCCGTGCCCGAGCCGGGGTCGCCCGACGTCGTCGGATTCGCCGCGGCCGGGCCGGCCACCGATGAGGACCTGTGGCCGGGGACCGACGCGGAACTGTATGAGCTGCATGTGCTGCCGGACCACGCCTCCGGCGACGGCGGGCACGCCGGCCGGCTGCTGCACGCGGTCGCCGACACGTTCTCCGAGGACGGGTTCCAGACGGGGTACGCATGGGCGCTGGCCGACGATGCGGCGCGGATCGAGTTCCTGTCGGAAGCGGGCTGGGGCCTGGACGGCGCCCGGTCCAACCTGGACATGGGCGTGAAGGTGCCGGTGGTGCGGCTGCACACCCGCCTCTCGCCTTCGGCCTCCTCCGCATAGAATCTGCCGGTGGCTAGCGCGCGTGAGTGGGTGGCGGGGACCAGGGTGCGGACCCTTCCCGCGGCGGTGGTGCCGGTGCTGATCGGCTCCGGCGTGGCGGCCGGATACGGCAAGTTCTCGCTCTGGCGGGCGGTGCTCGCGCTGCTGGTGGCGCTGGCCCTGCAGATCGGGGTGAACTTCGCCAACGACTACAGCGACGGCGTCCGCGGTACCGACGCGGCCGGGCGCCGGGCCGGGCCGATGCGGCTGGTCGGCTCGGGTGCGGCGACGCCCCGCGAAGTGAAATACGCCGCTTTCTCCTGCTTCTTCGCGGCCTGCTGCCTGGGGCTGGTACTGGCGGCCTTTTCCTCGTGGTGGATTGTGGCCGGCGGTGGGCTGTGCGTGCTCGCGGCCTGGTTCTACACCGGCGGGCCCCGGCCCTACGGGTACCGGGGTCTTGGCGAGGTGTCGGTGTTCGTCTTCTTCGGCGTCGCCGCCGTCGCCGGGACCGCGTTCGTGCAGATGGGACGGCTATCCTGGCTGGGCTTGGCGGCTTCGGTGCCGGCCGGGCTGCTCTCCTGCGCGCTGCTGATGATCAACAATCTCCGTGACATCGATTCCGACGCGACATCGGGCAAGCGGACGCTGGCCGTGCGGGTCGGCGACGCGCGCGCCCGGGTGGTGTACCTGCTGTTCCTGCTGGTGCCGTTCGCGCTCGCGGCGCTGATCGGCAGCTACCGGCCGTTCGCGCTGCTCGCACTGCTGGCGGTGCCGCTGTCGGTGGCACCGGTGCGGGCGGTGCGCGGCGGCGTGTCCGGGCCGGGGCTGATCGCGACGCTGGGCCAGACCGGGCGGCTGCAACTCGCCTTCGGTCTCGCGTTCACCGTGGGCCTCGCCATTCACGGCTGACGCTCATATTCACCGTGAGCCTCGACAACCACTGCCAATCCTCATATTCACCGTGGATCTCGGCAATTACCGCTAATACAGCGAGCCCTCGGCAACGGCGCCCTGTTTCCGGCGGCTGCCGCCGGCCTGGCCGCGTCGGCTACTCACGCCTACCCTTATCTGTCGCTACCCCTTACCGTCGATCCCCGGAAAACTCTTCCTGCTCTCCTTGGGTCCACTTTGCATAGCTTCCGGACACTTTTTTGACTTTGCATAGCTGCCGGACATTTTCACGCCCTAAAACGGGCTTATTTTGTCCGGGAGCTATGCAAAGTCGTCGGCTGCGCGAGGAACCACCAGGAGTTGCCAGCATCGGCGAGGAGGCCTGACCGGCACACTTCGGGCCGTATCCACAACTCCGCGACGTAATCGGACCATGGCGGACAGCAATCAACATAACCACAAGAACTGACTCCGCTGCGAATTCGACACACCCAAAAGTAGTGGCGTTGCAGGTTGTAGGCCCCTGTGGCGCGATAACCTGCAGATGAATCCCGGGTTGGGGATACACGGGTGGCCCGCGGGGGGACGCGGCCCCCGCAGTCCAACGGGTCCAGCAGTTCTGATGGATTCAGGGGAGGGGATGCCTGCGTGGAGCAGAGTCAGGTGGAAGCGCCGCAAACGAGCGCCCGTCGATCATCGGGGGATGATCCGGCACGCTTCCTGAACGAGTTGCGCCAGCTCAGAGACGGCGCGGGTCTCGGGCCCGCCGAACTGGCGGCGCGCGCGCACTACCCGTACGACCGCATCAGAGCCGCCGAGGCCGGACCGGCCCTGCCCGATCTTCCGGTGCTGTCCGCCTACGTCAGGGGATGCGGCGGCACCACCGAGGAGTGGGAGGAGCGGTGGCGTTCGCTGACCAGCGCGCCCACCCTGCCATTGCTGGCCGCCCGGCCCACCGGGTCCTCGACGGCGGCCTCCGCCGGTGCGCGCATCGGCTCGATTAGCCCGGCCGCCGACACCCCGGACCCTTCGATCATCCTGGCGGCGCTCGACCGGGTGGCCGAGGGGATGGCGGTCGGAGACCCGGCCCCGCTCCCGTCGCGGCCCGGGGTAGCCACGATCGAGCAGCGCCCTGGCAGCGCGCCCGGCGCCCCGAATTCGGGCGGCGCCAGCCCGCAGGCGGGCGAGCCCGCCGGCGCCAGCGCCTCCGTACCCGCCACCGCATCGGTGGCGCCCGCGGGCAAGCCTTCCGTGTGGGAGACGAGCACGACACAGACCGCGAATGGAACCGCCGCGGGACCGACCGCGCGGGAGACCGACCAGACCGCGGCGGCCGCCGAACCGGTGACCGGCGTGGTTGAGGTGCCCGCTGCCAAGGCAGCCGAGGTCAGCGCGGCGGGAGCGCCTGCGGCCCGGCGCGCCGACGCGACGCTTAGCCCGGCATTGGCTGCCAGGCCGACGGCAACGCGGAAGACGATCGCGGTCCTCATCGCGCTCGTGATCTGCGTCATCGTCGCGGCCTTGGCGATTTTCGCCTGACCGTTCCGCCTGACCGTTTCGCCTGACCGCCTTCGCCTGCTCAGTGCCGCCTGCGGAGCCTGCCTGAAGTCGCTTCAGGCAGGCTTCTGGCCGGCACCGTTTGCGCCGTTCGGCGTGGGCGTCGCATCGTCGGCCGCGGTGTCGTGCAGCGGCTCCTGCTGCCCAGGGATGGCCATCGGCGCGAGCGCCGCGAGGGCGGCGGTGACCGCCGGCGGGACCGCCGTGGCGGTGCCGCCCTCGGCGTCCAGCTCGCCGTTGCCGGAGGCGATGGCGGGACTGCTGTCCGCGGTCGCGTGCGCGTTCCGGCCGGCCAGGGCGCCGGGCGTGGCGGCATGCGCCGCGATATCGCTCGCCGCTCCGCTGAAGGCGGCGGTCACCGCCTTCAGCGCGCTGGTGACCTCGCCAGGTATCACCCAGAAGGTGTTACCGGGCCCGTTGGCGATCTGCGGCAGCGTCTGCAGGTACTGGTAGGCGAGCAGCTTCGGGTCGGGATCGTTGTCGTGCACTGCCTGGAAGACCTGCGAGATCGCCGCCGCCTCGCCCTCGGCCCGCAGGATCGCGCCCTGCCTGTCGCCCTCGGCGCGCAGGATCTCGCTCTGCTTGTCGCCCTCGGCGGTCAGGATCTTCGACTGGCGGACGCCCTCGGCAGTGAGAATCGCGGCGCGCTTCTCCCGTTCGGCCCGCATCTGCTTCTCCATCGCGTCCTTGACGGACTTGGGCGGGTCGATCGCCTTGATCTCCACCCGGGTGACGCGGATGCCCCACTTGCCCGACGCGTCGTCAAGCACGCCGCGCAGCAGCGTGTTGATCTTGTCGCGGGAGGTCAGCGTCTGCTCCAGGTCCATGGAGCCGATGACCGACCGGAGCATGGTCGCGGTGAGCTGCTCGATCGCCCCGATGTAGTCGACGATCTCGTAGTCCGCTGCCTTCGGGTCAGTCACCTGGAAGAACAGCACGGTGTTGATGACGACCACCAGGTTGTCCTCGGTGATGACCGACTGCCCCTCGAACGAGACCACCTGCTCGCGCAGGTCGATCATCGGCTTGACCCGGTCGACGAACGGGATGATGAAGGCCATCCCCGGCTCCAGCGTCTTCCGGTACCGGCCGAACCGCTCGACGTTCCGCGCCCGTGCTTGCGGGATGATCCGCACCGAGCGGACCACCGTCAGCAGGACGGCGATGCAGATCACCACCGCAATAATGATCTCCGCGATGATCATGGCTACTCCCGTGGGTAAACGAGGGCGGTCGCGCCCTCGATCTGCATGACGTCGACGGCGGCGCCGGCCGGGATGACCAGCGTCTCGTCGTAGGAGCGGGCCGACCACACCTCGCCGCCGATGCGGACGCGGCCGCCGTACCTGGTGACCTCTTCGAGCACCTGCGCCGAGCGCCCGATCAGGGCGGCCGGGCCGGTCCGCAGCAGTGGCGGCTGCTTCAGGTGCCGCCGGGCGATGGGGAGCACGAAGCCGAGGCCCGCCCCCGAGGCGACCACGAACGCGAGAAGCTGGAACGGCAGGCCAAGGCCGGTGGCGCCGACAGCGGCGGCGACAAGCGCGCCGACCGCGAGGATGCCGAGCGCGAAGGTGGTCGTGGCCAACTCGGCGACGCCGAGTACGGCCGCCACGATCAGCCAGACGATCCATGCCACCATGGCCGCTCCGCATGCGTTGCGATCCTCTTGCCGCGCGTCAGCGCGGCAAGACGTGGCGCGGGCGAAATGCTCGTGCCCTGAACCCAGGGTAACCCCGCGGACGCGCACACAACACCCACCGGCAACCACGCTGGCCGATGAAATAAAAAAGCGTCGAATCAGGGCAATTGCCCGTCAGCCATGTCCGGACGGCCCGCCCGCCCTACACTCGATTGCGGGGCGAGTGCCGCAGGCTGGCCAAGCGCTGCGCGGGCGAACACGCAGGAGGTACCGGGTGAATCGTCAGGGCGGCTCATTTGGCGCGCCCCGGCCTGGGCGGGGCGCGCGTGGCTGGGCCGCCGAGGCCGCCTACGGCGGCGGCTACCCGCAGGACGCTGCACTGCATGGCCCGGCCGTCGACATGGGCGCCTATGCGGTTGATCCCGGTTACCGAGGCCGCACTAGCGACCGGCCCCGGCCGGCCGACCTGCCGCCCGCACCGCCACGTACCCGCCCGGAGCGCGGCATGCCGCCTCGGCCCGGGTTCCCGCCCAGGCCGACCCGGCAGGCGCCGCGCAACCCGGGCGGGGCAAGCCGCCCTTGGCCGCGGCCCGAAGAGGCGGCACCCTACGCGGCCGGCGGCCGGCCCCGGCCACGGCCAGGACGCGGGCCAGCCGACGGCCGCGGCCAGGTAACCGAGCGGCCCCGCCCCCAGGCGGCCGACCGCACCCGTCCGACAGCGGAGGAGACCATCATGTCGAACGGGCGGCGAGTTCCCCCCAACGGTTCCCCGAACCCTCCCGGCGGCCCGCGGCCCGCCGGGTCCTACGGCGGCAGAGCGGATTACGAGCAGAGACCGGGTGCCCCGCGCCCCGACGGCCGTGGCCGGGGTCCGGGCGGCCGGGCCGGGCAGCCCGGTCAGCAGTACGGGCCGGGGGAAGACCAGTACGGTCAGAGCGCGCAGGGAGCCCGGCCTGGGCAGGACTACCGGCAGCCGCCCGCGGGCGGCTGGGCTGGCCGGGGGCAGGACCAGCACGGCGGGGCGGCCGGCGGCTATGGACCGCGGCAGCCCCGGGCCGACCGCTACCGACAGCAGCAGCCCGGGCAGTCGACGGGGCACCCCGGCCCCGGCCAGCCGATGTCCGAACCCCGGCAATCGAGATACGGGGCCGAGTACCCGGGCGCCGGCCCTGACCCGTTCCGCGCGAACGGCTACGGGCAGCCCGGCCAGCCAAGTCACGGCCAGTACGGCTCACCGGCCGGCCAGGGGCAGTACGGTCAGGATCAGTACGGTCAGGGCCAGTACGCACCGAACCCGCAGGCGGCCGGGGAGTTCGGCCAGCACCCGCGGAACACCGGGTCCTGGCAGGCCGCCGGGCCGGGCAGCCCCGCTGGCCCCGCTGCCGGGCAGCCCTGGGCTGGCGGCCAGGGTCCGTACGGCCAGGACCCGCGGAACACCGGCTCGTGGCAGTCCGCGCCCGGACAGGACTGGGCGGCCGGCCAAGGACAGCAGGGCCCGGGCGGCCACAACAACGGCTCCTGGCGGGCGGCAGGCCCGGGCCAGGGACGGGCCTGGACGGCGGGACCGGGGACCTACGGCGGCGATCCTCGCGGCACCGGGTCCTGGCAGTCGGCCGGGCCGGCCCAGGGACAGGCGTGGACAGCAGAGCCGGGGCAATTCGCCCCCTGGCAGTCGGCCGGGCCGGACTACGGGCAGGGCTGGGCGGCAGATCAGGCGCCGTACCCGCAGGACCCACGCAACACCGGATCCTGGCGGGCCACCGGGGCGGCACCGGGCCAGGCCTGGGCAGCGGGCACGGGGCAGCCGGGTGCCGGCCAGCAGGGTCCGAGCGTCCACCACACGGGCTCTTGGCAAGCGGCCGACCAGGGCCAGGGCCAGGCGTGGGCCGCCGGGCCGGGACCATTCCGCCCGGGAGTTCACAACACCGGATCCTGGCAGGCCGCCGGGCAACCGCCCGGACAGGGTTGGACGGCAGATCAGGGACCGTACGCTCAGGACCCGCGGAACACCGGATCCTGGCAGGCGGCAGGGCCGGCCCCCGGGCAGAGCTGGGCTGGCTCTGATCAGCCACCATCCCACGGCCAGCCGTACCCGGGCCACCCGTACCCGGGTCAGGCCCAGCCGGGCGGAGGCCTGCTGGGCGACCCGCTCTACGGCGCTACCCCCGGCGGACCTGGTCCCGACCTGCGCGCCACCGGCTCGTTCGGCCGGGCGGGCGGTCCGGTCATCAGGCAACGGGACAGCGCGCTGCCCGATCCCCCGCCAGGCAGCAAGGGGGTGATCGCGGCCATCGAGACCGACAACATCGCCGCCTTCGCGCGCGACCTGCGGGTGCTGCGGGCCAAGGCCGGTCTTGATTACCCCGACATGGCGGAGAAGTCGCACTACACGATGCGGACGCTGGCCTCGGCGGCCGGCGGCCTCAGGCTGCCGACGCTGCCCGTGCTCATCGCCTACGTGAACGCCTGCGACGGCGACGTCGCCGAGTGGGAAGAACGCTGGGACCGGCTGATGAAGTCGGGGAAGAAGGGCAGCATCGCGCTGCCGGCCGCGGGCCCCGCCGCCGGTGAGCCCGGCGCCGCCCAGGGCGGCCGCGGCCAGATCCCCCCGGAGGCACGGCGCACTGGCGAGATCTACGTCATCACCTCGGCCAAGGACCGCGACGACCGCTGGTAATGCCTCACCGATAGTATTGGCAGCGTGCTGCCTGCGGACAATCACGTACATACGGAGTGGTCGTACGACACTCCGGCGGATGCGTCGATGGCGCGCAGTTGCGAGCAGGCTGTGGCCATCGGCCTGCCGGCGATCGCATTCACCGAGCATCTGGAGTTCACCGCCAGTGCCCCCGGCGACGCGATCGTCGAAGTCGCCACCGATCATCGTTGGTGGAGCCGGATCAGGCCGCTGGACGTCACCGGCTACATGGCGACAATCGAGGACTGCCGCCAGCGCTTCCCCGGCCTGCGCATCCTGGCCGGCGTGGAGGCGGGAGAGCCGCACCTGTTCGCCGCCAGCGCGGGCGCGATCGTGCACGGGCACGCCTTCGAGCGTGTCCTCGGCTCGCTGCACGCGGTCCCCTACAAGGGGAAGCTCGTCGCGGCCGACGTGCTCTTCGGTGACATGCCGGACGACGAGGTGATGCGCTACTACTTCGCCGAACTGGTGACGCTGATCGAGGGCAGCGACCTCTTCCAGGTCCTCGCCCACCTGGACTTTCCCCGCCGTTACTGGCCCAGGGGCGCGCACCTGTACCGGGAGCAGGACTTCGAGGAGGAGTACCGCACCGTGCTGCGCGCGCTCGCGTCCGGCGGCCGGGTACTCGAGGTCAACACCAAGTCGCCGCTCGCCTCGGTCGACCAGATCCGCTGGTGGCGTGAGGAGGGCGGGACCGCGGTCTCCTTCGGCAGCGACGCCCACCTCCCCCGCCGCGTCGGCGACCGCTTCAAGCTGGCCGTCGACGTTGTCGAGTCGGCCGGATTCAAGCCCGGCCGCGACCCCTACGACTTCTGGCGCGCCTAAGACCCTCGCCGTCTCCTGGCCGGCCGGCAGTGTGCGGCCACGGCCAGCGGCGAATCCCTGGCGGTGGCCCCGGATACTGGGTCGAAAGGCCCCCCGCGGCGATTGCGGGGGGCCTTCGCTGTTCCACCAGGCGCGGCTAGTTCGAGAAAGCCTCGAACTCGGCCAGCTGGGGGGCGCCCTGGACGGTGTTGTTGCTGACGTCCAGGCGGAGGTAGCTAACCGTGGGGTCGGAGGGAACGGAGATCGTGACGACGTTGTTGCCGTCAGCGTTGCCCGCGCTGAACAGGTAGGCCGCCGACGGAACGAGGGTGGTCCAGGTCGAGCCGTCGGTGCTGCCGTCGACCTCGATGGTCTGGTCGCGGTCGCCCCAGCCCTGCGGCAGTTCCAGCACGATCCGGTCGATCGATGCGGGCTCGGCCAGCGCCAGCGACAGGTCGCCGGCGGCGTTGGCCGCCTGCCAGTAGGTGGCCTGGTTGCCGTCGTTGGCGTTGCTCGCAGGGAACCCCGCGAGGGTGTTGTCGGCCGCGGCGGTGGCCGTCAGCGCCAGGTTGCCTGCCGGGTTGTAGACGGCGGCGCTCAGGCCGACCACGTACGGCGCGAACGGGTTATTGAGCGGGTTGGCGTCGAACACCAGGCTGCCCGTGTATTGCCGTACGGCGGTGGGCGTGATGGTGACCGTGGCCGTGCAGCTGGCACCGACGGCGAGCGTCGCCGGGCAGTTGTTGGTCTCGTCGAACCCGTTGGTCGCGTAGACGCTGGAGATGGGCGCGGGGTCTGGTCCCGGGTTGGTGATGGTGACCGTCTGGGTGGGGCTCTGGGTGTTCAGGTTGACCAGTCCGAAGCTCAGCGATGAGGTGGACGTGCTGAGGATGTTGAACGGCGGGAAGGTGCACTCCGAGCCGCTCCACCCGCTGTTGCCGGGGCCGTCGGTGACGGTGATGCCGTAGCCGCAGGCCATAGTCCCGTCTAGGCCGACGGTTCCGGTGGAAACCACATGGGAGATCGTGTCGTCCGACCCGGCCGACTGGAGCTGGAACACGAACGTACCGACATTGTGGACGATGTTGTCGTTGATGTGGACGTTATCGATCGCATAGGCGGGCGGGGTGGCGTTGGGTATGTAGTCGCCGACGAAGCCGAACGCGTCGTAAGGACTGTCGAGAATCGTGTTGTGGTCGACGTTGATCGTGCCGGTCATGTCCTCGCCGTCAGAGGCGTAGAACCAGATCGCGCCTACGCCGAACTTCCAGTTGGGGTCGAGGGTCCCGGTTCGTACGAGCGTGTTGTTGGCGATGGTGGTGGTGCCGGACAGCGGGACGGCGGAGAACCGGTTGCCGACCTGGATGCCGCCGCCCTGGGTGATCGTGTCCACGCCGTAGTCGTTGACGATCGAGTCGGCGCCGCCCCCGTAGATGGCAAAGTTGTTCGCCAGGATGGGCAGCACAACGGTGTCGTGCGCGATGAGGTCATTGGTGTCGGCGACGCCGTTGGACCACAGCGCGATGCCGTCGTCGCCGGTATTGCGGATGAACGTGTTGGTGATGGAGGAGTTGGTGACGCCGCCGTCGAAGTTGATCCCGTCGGCCACGGTGTCCTGGATCCGCACGTTGCTGATCTTGAGGTTGGTGAACGGGCCGGTCATCCAGATGCCGGCCTGCACGTGCTCGATCCACACGCTGCTGATCGTCGAGTTCTGCAGGCTGCCGCCGATGCCCATGAAGTCCTCGGAGTCGACCCGGGCGTTGACCTGGCCGGAGATGGCGAAGTCCGACAGGTGCACGTTGGTGCTCGGGGCGGGTGCGAAGTTGCCGAAGACGCCGACGCCATTGCCGCCGAGCACCGAGTACCACTCGCCCGCGCCGGTCAGCGTCACGTTGTTGACGATCAGGTGAGCGGTGACGGTGAAGTTGCCCGGCGGGATGTAAACCGCCTTGCCTGCCGCGCTACCTGCGTTGATCGCGTTCTGAATGGCGGTTGTCGAGTCCGTCACGCCAGTCGGGTCCGCCCCGTAGGACAGCACCGAGATCGACCCCCGCGGCTGCGGCGCGGGCGGCGCTACCTGCTCGAAGTCCGCTACGTCGATGGTGACCGGAATCGACGGGTCGGCGATCTCGAACCGGACGTGCGTCCCGGCCGGCAAGGTCCGGCCATTGCCAAGTAGGGTCCGCACATCGTCGTACATGTGGTGACCGCCGAGGTCGGCCGGGTCATTGGTGAACGGGTAGCTTCCGTAGAACCAGTCGTACACAGAGGAGAGCGTCAGGTCGGGTCGCTGCTGGCCGTTCACGTACACCCGCAGCGGCGTCGTCAGCCCGGTGCCATCGGCCGAGTCGGGGATGGAGTAGCGGAGGTCGACCGCGTTGGCCGGCCGGGTGAGGGTGAAGTTGACGTACCGGCCGGCCCCGTCCAGCGTGACCGCGGTGCGGTTCACGGCCTCGGCGGGCAGCGTGTAGAGGTTGTCGGACGGGCCGATCACGGTGCCGTTGGACTGCGCCCCGACCGCGGAATACTCGGTGAACCCGACGGCCGCCCCGCTGCCGTTAGCGGAGGTCGGCACCACATCGGAACTGTGGGCAGCGGGATGATCGGGCGCGGGAGAGGCGCTGGCCGCGGCCGCCCCCGCGAAGCTTGCCGTTGCTATGAGCGTCGCCATGGCCACGCCGGTGGTGAGTCTTCGTGCGAACACGGCCACCCCTTCCAGTCAGGACTCGAGTGAGCGCGACGGACCACTGTGTCATGAAATTTCCGCGCTCACCGGTCATCTAACACCGGGGCATCACTTCTTGCAATGATTAGTTTGTTTCTTGCTAGCATCAGATACACAGTATGCGTATAGACATGCATTCATTGCAGTTGAATGTCATGTTCACGTCGAGGCGCACGGCGTCGGGCGGCGATTCCCTGACCGAACCACGGGCTGCGCCGCCGTGGACCGACGGCCGGCCGCTGCCTGGCCGTAGTCAGCCGCGGACGCGACGACGAGCGTTGTTGACGTCCGATTTCCGCTAGTGTTCGCGGCCTTCCTGGTGGTTGAGTGGGACCGTGATGGACGACGAGCAGCGGTACCAGGCCGCGGTGAGCAAGGATGCGCGGTTCGACGGCGTGTTCTTGACCGCCGTGCGGACGACCGGGATCTACTGCCGGCCATCCTGCCCGGCGATCACACCGAAGCGCCTGAACGTGACGTTCTACCCGACGGCGGCAGCGGCGCAGCAGGCCGGCTACCGCGCCTGCAAGCGGTGCCGGCCGGACGCCTCGCCCGGCTCACCCGAATGGAACGTCCGCTCCGACGTGGCCGGGCGCGCCATGCGGCTGATCGCGGACGGGATCGTCGACCGGGACGGCGTGCCCGGGCTGGCGGCCCGGCTCGGCTACTCGCCGCGCCAGATCGGCCGCGTCCTCGCGGCCGAGGTCGGCGCCGGGCCGCTCGCGCTCGCCCGCGCCCAGCGAGCGCGGACCGCGCGGGTTCTGGTCGAGACCACCGTGCTGGCAATGGGGGACATCGCGTTCGCGGCTGGGTTCGCCTCCATCAGGCAGTTCAACGCGACCATGCTCGAGGTGTACGCCACGCCGCCCAGCGTGCTGCGGGAACGCGCGGCGGGCCGGGGTGCCGCCGGCGGGCGGGGCGGCGCGGTCGCGGCGGGTGAGGTGACAACGGCGGGCGCACTGTGCCTCCGGCTGCCGTTCCGGCCGCCGATTGACCTGCCGCGGGTCATCGGGTTCCTCGCGGCGCGGGCGGTACCCGGGGTTGAGGTGGTCACCCGAGCCGAGTACCGCAGAACAATCAGTCTTCCGAACGGGCCCGGGGTTGCCCGCCTCCGCATCGTTCACGGCGAGAACTGGGTGGAGTGCTCGCTGGCCCTCGCTGACCTGCGCGATGTGACCGCCGCGGTGCAGCGCTGCCGGCGCCTGCTCGATCTGGACGCCGACCCGCTGGCGATCTCCGGTTACCTGGCAGCCAACCCGGTGATCGGGCCGCTCGCCCGGGCCTGCCCGGGGCGGCGCGCGGTCGGTGCGGTCGGCGGCGATGAGATCGCGCTGCGGGCCGTGCTCGGCCAGCAGGTGTCGGTCGCGGCGGCGCGGCGGCTGGCGGCTCAGCTCACCGCCTTGTGCGGCAGACCGCTGTCGCGGACAGACCAGGCCGTCGCCGGGCCGGACGCCGCCGCCGTGGTCCCCGGCGCCGCCAGGCCAGGCGATCGCGTCGGTCCTGGCGACCTGGCCAGCGGTGACGAGACCTTGACCCATGTATTTCCCGAGGCCGCCACGGTCGCCGGGCTTGACCCGGACACGCTGCCGATGCCGCGTTCGCGGGCGCGGGCGCTGGTGGGGCTAGCCGCGGCGCTCGCCTCGGGGACGGTCTGCCTGGACCCGGGGGCCGACCGTGAGGAGGCCGGCGCACGGCTGCTCGCGCTGCCGGGCATCGGGCCGTGGACCGTCGGCTATATCCGGATGCGGGCGCTCTGCGATCCGGATGCGTTCCCGCCGGGAGACGCCGGCGTGCTGCGGGCACTGCGGCTGCTCGGGCAGCCCGCCGCCGCCGGATCGGGTGACGCGGCGTCCCGGTCCTGGCGGCCCTGGCGCTCGTACGCGGTCCATCATCTGTGGGCGACGCTCGAAGCTGAGCCCAAAACCGAGGAGATGGCTTCATGACCAGCCCATTCGTGCCTGCTGAACCGAACACGCCGGCCTGGTATGACATCGTGGACTCACCGGTCGGCCGACTGCTGCTGACCGGGGATGAGCGGGCGCTCGGCGGGCTGTTCATGATGGACACCGGGGGCCACTCGATGAGCCCGGCGCCAGCGTGGGAACGGCGGCCGGGCAGGTTCGGCGCGGCAACTGACCAGCTCGCTGAGTACTTCGCGGGCACCAGGACCGAGTTCGACCTCCCGCTCGCGCCGCACGGCACCCCGTTCCAGCTCGCTGTCTGGGCGGAGCTCACCCAGATCCCCTACGGCGTGACGGTCAGCTACGGCGAGGTGGCCGCCGCGCTCGGCAAGTCCGCGCTCGCCTCCCGTGCGGTGGGCCTGGCCAACGGCCGCAACCCGATCTCGATCATCGTGCCCTGCCATCGGGTGATCGGCGCCGACGGGTCGCTCACCGGCTACGGCGGCGGCCTTGACCGGAAGGAGTGGCTGCTGCGGCACGAGGGAGCGCCGCTGCCCGTCGGCGGCGGAAAGCGCCGCGCCGCGGCCTCCGCCCCGTCACAGCCCACGCTCTGGTAGCGCGGGACCTAGCCCGCTGGCCGACGGGGCCAGGTCGTCGGCGGCGCCGGGCCGCGGGCGCGCGCGACGAACACGGAGACATCGTCGGGACCGAGCCACGGCGGCGGGTACAGCTGCTCCTGGCGGCGCACGATCGCGGCGGCCGCCCGCATCAGGCTCACCGAGTCGTCGCGGTGCTTGACGTAGGCCTCCGTGGTGGTCCGGCCGAAGCTGTTCCGGTTGCAGGCCATTGCCAGCTCGGTCGCCGCGAGCTGGTATTCGGCCATCGCGCGCTGGCCCGCCAGACCGAGGTTCAGCCGCGCCCACTGCCTCCCGAGGCGGCGCATCCGCAGGCTGGCGAGCATGCGGACGTCCGTCACCATGACGACTTCCGGATCCTCAAAGCCGGGCAGGAACATGGTGATCATCGTGACCACGCGCTGCCGGTCGATGACCACCACGATGATCACGCCGATCAGCGCGGCGGCGAGGATGACGTAGGTGACCACCAGGCTGGCTCCGCCTGCGGTAGCGGCATGATTCCAGAGCGCGTCAAGCGCGACCGCGGCGATCCAGCCGGCGCCGATCGCGAGGTAACCCCCCGAGCGGCGGGAGGCGGCATAGGCGACGCCAAGCCCGATCATCGAGGTGAACAGCGCCTGGAAGACCGGGCCGGCTATCCCCCGCCGGGTGAACTCCTCGACCAGCGCGGCGGCGCCGGCGCTCCAGGCCTCGGAGTAGGCGTACAGGTTGGCCACCAGCGCGAAGCCGAGTCCTGTCATCGACGCGTAGACCACGCCGTCGTGTGCCCCGTCAATCTCGGTGCGGCGCGAGGCCAGCAGCGCCAGCAGTACCGCGCCGCTGAGGGTCTCCGCGACCAGGGCGCCGCCGATCGCCGCGCTAACGGTGATCGGCACCACCCGTCCCGCGTACGACCCGAGTTCCGGCGGGGTGATGACGGCGCTGTGGAGCGCGCGGCCAAGCAGGGCCGTGATCACCGCCATGCCCGCGCCCGCGCCGAACATCGCCGCGAGCAGCGCTCGTGGTTCCGGCTCGAGCCGGTCCAGGTACAGGATCAACGCCACCAGCAGCGGGATCGGCAGTACCGCCAGGCACAGGCCGACCAGCGCGGGCGCTGGGCCCCGCTGCGCCACCACGATCACCAGCGCCACGATCGCGACCAGGCAGCAGGCGGCCAGCACGAGAAGGAACTGGACCGGCGTCCGGCCGAATCGCGCGGAATCGAGCACGGGCCGACGCGGTCGGGTGGACATATTTGAAGCGTAACTGGTACATCACGGTCGATACCAGACGCTTATCGGGCCGGGATGCGCTGGCGCACCCCGGTACTGACCGCCGCCGCTGTTGCCGACGGCCACTGCTAGGGCTACTGCCGCTGCTGATCGGCGGGGACGGGCGGCAGGTTCCCGTCCTCGTCCAAGTCGAACTCGCCGTCCTTGACGCCGAGCACGAACGCGTCCCACTCGGCCTCAGTGAAGTAGAGCTTTCCCGCCTCGGGCTTGGCGGCGTCGTACATCACGTAAAGCATCGGCTCGCCGGCCTTGTGCGGCGCGCCGGACGTGTCGGTGGTGACGTACACCTCAACCCGGCTCTCAGACTCCTCCATGGACGATAGGCTACCGCGCGCGCAAGAGACCGGTGCCCGCCTTCTCCGTGACCGCGAGTCAGCGGTAGCCGGGCTGCCCCGGAGAACCGACCTGGTAGCCGCCGGCGTGACCGGGATAGAGCTCACCGGAGCGGACGACCCGGACGCCGAGCGGCAGCAGCGAGATCGGGATCAGCTTGAAGTTCGCGAGGCCAAGCGGGATTCCGATGATCGTCAGGCAGAGCAGGATCCCGCTCGCCAGGTGGCCGAGCGCCAGCTCCCAGCCGACGAGCACGATCCAGATGATGTTGCCGATCAGCGCGCCCGCGCCGAAATCACGGCGCATGACCACCGACCGCCCGAACGGCCACAGCACGTAGCCCGCGATCCGCCACGCCGCTATGCCGAAAGGGATCGTAATGATCAGGATAAAGCAGACGATCCCGGCCAGAGCGTACAGAATGGCCATCCACCACCCGCACAGGACGAACCAGATCACGTTCAGAATCAGCCTCATGCCTGACTACTACCCGCTATTTAGTAATTACATTCTGGCGTGGGCTAGTGGGCGCTCGCGTGGCGGTGCACCTCGAGTGATTCCAGCAGACGCGCGGTCGCGGCCGCGATCTCGTCGACCGCGGCGTCGAAAGCGGCGGCGTTGCGGACGGCCGGGGCCCGGAAGCCGCTGATCTTCCGCACGTACTGGAGTGCGGCGGCCCGCATGTCCTCGTCGGTTACTGCCTCGGCGTAAGGCGGGCGCAAGGTCTTGATGCTGCGACACATGCCGCAAGCCTACGACAGTTCGCGTAAGTCCTAGTCAGTCAGAAGGGCAAAGACCCGAATGGTCGACCACCGTCGATCCTTTGCTACAACAAGGACTTTGCACGTTACGGATAGTGTTCAGTAGTAGGGCTAGGGGGTTCTTTGGAGCAGGCCGCACACATCAGACGTTGCCAGCATGCGTAGGATCATCATCTTCGCGCTGCTCGGCGTCGTGGCTTTCGTCGTGCTCGTGACCCCCGCCGCTTCGGCCGGCTCCTACAGCGCAAGCTCCCCCTCCCCGCCGTCCGGCTACACCCAGACGTACGCTCACAACTTCGCCAGCCAGGGCCGGGGGGACTGGGTGACGCAACCCGGCGCCGGGGCCACGGTGGAGATCAGCAACCAGTTTGGTCTTGGTGTGGAGGTGACTGACGTGAACCAATGGGCCGAAGTCGTCTCCTCGGGTGCGGTAGTCGGGCCTAACTCGTTCGTGAAGGCGCTCGTTTACATCCCGGCCGGGCCGCACGGGTACACCGCCGACTGGCCCGCGTGGTACACCGCCGGAACCCCGTGGCCCCAGGGCGGCGAGATCGACATTCTGGAAGGCCAGCACGGGTACTCGTGCGAGCAGACTCACTACGGAACTTCCGCGCAGCACGAGTCCAACTCCGCCAGCGACTGCGCGGCGCTCGGTGGTGTCGGTCTCGGCTGGGTCACGGTCTCCATGCTGCGGACGGGGGGCAAGGTCACCGTTTGGTACGGCGCCACCAAGATGGGCACGGTGGCACTGCCCGTCTCGTCGAACCAGCAGCTCATCTTCCAGAATCAGGACAGGCCGGACAGCTGTTGCAATGGCCCGCTCGTCTACCCGAGCACGGCCTGGCTTTCGCGCGTGACGGTCTGGAGCAAAGGCCATTGATGCCCCTGCCGTCCCGGGCAGCCCAGCTAGATCCGAGTGCGCCTGATCCCAAGCGTCTCAGGGTTCCCGAGAAAGAGAGTGCGCACGGGCCGTGGGTCTAGCCGATACCGGTGCCGGGGATACTCCAGCGCCAAGCCAGCGACCTTACCCGCGCTGTCAAAGACCACCTTGCCGATTGCTTCGCCACGCCCGGCAATCAGCGGGGCATCCACCACGGTGTAATCGCCTGACTGGCGGACGGCAGGGGTGCCGATGCGCTTGAAGCTGCCAGCGGAGTCCGCCATGTCCCGCCACCCGCGGGCGAACTTCATGACCGCGTGCTCGCCCAACCTCCCGGCGGATTCCCGGCCTACCTCCTCCCAGCGCCCCTCGATGAGGTCGCCGAACAGCGCCTGTGCCCGGTCCGCCGCATCTGGCGGGATGTCCTGGTTCATTGCCCTGCCCCTGTCCCGCCCGGTCGGCCACGCGATCTTGCCGTCCGCTCTTAGTGTGCGCTGTCCGCCTCGAAGGCGCCAGTCCATCGTGTGACCGACGCAGCCGGTGCGGCGGCCGGTCTGGAGACCGAGGTTGGCGGCGGGAGACGCCGGTGCTCTAGTCGAGGCCGAGCAGGGGCTCGATTCCCACGGTGAGTCCCGCTGGCAGCGACGCCACGCCACGGACCGCGACCAGCACGCCGGGCATGAACGAGGCCCGGTCCAGCGAATCGTGGCGGATGGTCAGCGTCTCGCCGTGGCCGCCGAACAGCACCTCCTGGTGCGCCACCAAGCCCGCCAGCCGGACGGAGTGCACGCGTACATCGTCCACGCTCGCACCCCGCGCCCCCGGCAGCTCCTGCTTGGTGGCGTCCGGAGGAACGCCGAGCCCGGCCTTGGCCCTGGCCTCGCCAATCATCGCGGCGGTGCGCAATGCCGTCCCCGACGGGGCGTCCATCTTGTTCGCGTGGTGCAGCTCGATGACCTCGGCGGAGTCGAAGAAGCGCGCCGCCCGGGCGGCGAACGCCATCATGAGCACCGCGCCCACCGAGAAATTGGGCGCGATGAGCACCCGCACGGACGTGGCCTTCTCCAGCCACGCCCGCACCTCCGCGAGCCGCTCAGCGCCGAAACCGGAGGTGCCGACCACGACGTTGACCCCGTGCTCAACACACCAGCGCAGGTTCCCCATCACCGCGCCTACGTGGGTGAAGTCCACCACGACATCGCAGCCGGCCAGGGCGTCAAGTGAGTCGCCCTGGTCGACCTGCGCGGCAAGCTCGGTGTCGGCCGCGTCCTCGATGGTCTCGCACACCGTGCGTCCCATCCGTCCGCGGGCCCCGAGCACCCCAACCTTGATCATCGAGCTCCCCGGTACGGGTTGTCGAGCTAGGAAAGGACCGTGCCGAAGGCATCGGGGTCGTCGTACGGCCCGACGACCGCCAGGACCTTCGGACGGGTGAGAACCTCGGTGGCGATCGCCTTGATGTCGTCGTGGGTCACCGCGTCAATCGCCGCCAGAATCTCGTCCACCGGCTCAAGGCCTGGGTAAACGAGTTCCGCCTTGCCCAGCCGCGTCATCCGCGAGGACGGGTCCTCAAGGCTGAGCACGATGCCACCCCGGACCTGGCCCTTGCCCCGGTCCAGTTCGACGTCGGTGAGCCCGGACTCGACCACCTTCGCCACCTCGGCTGACGCGATCTTCAGCACCTCGTCCGCCTTCGACGGCAGGCAGCCGACGTAGACGCCCCACAGGCCGGTGTCGGCATGCTGGGAGGCGAAGCTGTAAACCGAGTAGGCCAGCCCGCGCTTCTCGCGAACCTCCTGGAACAGCCGCGACGACATGCCGCCGCCGAGCGCCGCGTTCAGCACGCCGAGCGAGAACCGGCGCTCGTCGGTACGGGACAGCCCTTCGCAGCCGAGTACCAGGTTGGCCTGCTCGATTGGCCGGGCGATGAGGTTCACCCCGGACCCGGCCGCCGTGCCGTACCCGTCCCAGAGGCCGCCAGCGTCACGCAGCCGGGGGCCGGCCGGCACGGCCGTGCCGAAGTCCGCGAGCACCGGGGCGAACGCCGCCTGCACGCCCGCCACCACCGCTTCGTGGTCCAGGTTGCCCGCCGCCGCCACGACGACGTGCGGCGGCGTGTACCTGGCCCGGTAGTGCTCGAAGATCTGCTCTCTGGTGATCGCGTTGATCGAGTCGACCGTGCCCAGGATCGGCCGGCCGAGCGGCGTGTCGCCGAACAGTCGCGTGGTGAACGCCTCGTGCACGGTGTCGCCCGGGTCGTCCTCGTTCATCGCGATCTCTTCGAGCACCACGTTCCGCTCGGCGTCCACGTCCTTCG
>JBEKEK010000120.1:0-24556 GCA_050013875.1 Trebonia sp.
CGCCGGTCTTGTTCTGAGGGCCTGCGCGCGACGATTCCCTGGCGTTCGAGCGCGTCGAGGAGCGCGACCATCGAGGTGCGGTCGACGCCCAGCACGGCCGCGGCTTCCTGCTGTGACTGCGCTTCCCCGCTTGCGATGACCCTGAGCACGCCGAGGTCGCGAACGGTCACCCCCACGTCGGCGAGCGCTGCCTGCGCCCGGTGCTCCAGTGCGAGGTGCGCGTGCTTGAGGAGATAGCCGAGCACGTCGTCACGGGCGCGAACCTGGCCCGCTGCTTCAGAACCCGGCCTCGACACACCCAGATAGTAACAGTAGACTGATCGTCAGTTTTACTGATGATTTGTTACACTGACGAAAGGAACGCGATGATTCTCGTCACTGGAGGGTCCGGGTTCATCGGCTCCCACACCGTGCGCGCGTTGCACGGCCTCGGCGAGCCGAGCGTCGTGATGCAGCGCCGCAGCGGCCGGGTCCCCCCGCAACTCGCGGACCTGCCCGTCATCGCGGAGCAGGCCGACGTCGCCGACCTGGGCGCGCTGCGGACGCTCGGCGAGCGCCACGAGATCACCGGCATCGTGCACCTCGCGGGCTACCCCGCGCCGCGGGGCACGGCCGGGGGGATCGAGGCCACCCAGGGCCTGCTAGACGGGCTCCTCAACATCGCCCGCGTCGCCGCGGAATGGGGCGTGCGCCGGGTGAGTCTTGCCAGCACGCTCGGGGTCTACGGCGGCCTGCAGCACAGCGGCCCGCTGACGGAGGATCTGCCGGTGCTCCTGACCGCCCCGCACCCGATCCCGCGGTCGAAGAAGATCGCCGAGCTCCTCGGGGAGCAGCTCGCGGAGGCGACCGGCACGGAGATCGTCAGCCTCCGGATCTCCGGCACCTGGGGCCCCCTCGGCCACGAGGACCCGTTCTTCGCCGCGCCCGCGCTCATCCACGCGGCCGCCAGCGGCAAGCCCCTGGACCTGTCCGCCCTGCTCATCCCGCCGTACCTCGGCGACGGGCTCGACCTGTGCTACGTCAAGGACACCGGCCGCGCGATAGCCCTGATCCAGCTCGCCGGGCATCTCCAGCACCGCACCTACAACATCGCGTCCGGGCGGGTGACCACGAACGCAGAGGTGATCGCGGCGATCCGCGAGGCCGTGCCCGAGGCCGAACTCGGCCTCCCGGCCGGCGCCGGCCGGCCAGGTGCCGCTCTTGACATCACCCGGCTCCGCCAGGACACCGGGTTCGAGCCGGAGTACGACACCGCCCGCGCGGCCGCCAGCTACATCGCCTGGCTCAGGGCGGGCAACGAACGCTGACCCGCGCCGACGGCAGTCCCGCCACCGCCGCGGGCCGGGAAGGCCGCCGGACGTCACCGACGCCGAGCTCGCCTGCCTGGCCGTGGTGCAGGTCCTGCTCCGGTGCGACGACGAGGGGCACTGGCTGCGCGCCGCCCCGCGCCTGGTCGGGCACCTGTTCCCGCGGCTGCTGGCCCAGAGCGGGTACAACACCCGGCTGCGGCAGATCGCGCCGCTGATGGAGGCCGCCCTGCGCGGCACCGCCGTCGTCACCGACAATGGCCTGTCCGGACAGGGCACCGAGGAGTTCTTCGCCGCCGACGGCCTCCGCCTGACCTTGATCCGCCCCGCCCGCAAAGACGAGAAGCAGCCGTGCCCGTTCCCGAACTGGCTCCGCCAGCGCGTCGAGGCCGTCATCTGGACCCTGAAAAGCCAGCTCGGCCTCGAACCCCACGGCGGCCGCATCCTCGCAGAACTCTGGGCCCGCATCATCCAGCGGCTCCTCGCCCTCAACCTGCATCTGGCACAACTGGCTCATCGGCGCCCCGGTCAAACGATCCCTGATCGCCTACGACCACATCTGAACTGCCCGCATTTCCCGATCAACGATCTAGGGCGGGGATTGGGGATTGGCCCCGGTGCCACCTGACTGGGGTTGCCCTCGACGGCCGGGGGCAGGACAATTCCGGTATGGCGCAGTTGCGGTGCCCGGGCGGCCTGCGGCCCGGCCAGGTTGGGTTGCTCGTGCTCCGCCGGGTCATCGCGGGCGACATCGCGGTCTCGGCTGTGGACTTGGTGCAGCGCGGCTTCCTGGCGGCCGAGGAGACGTCCGCGGGCTGGACCATCCGGCCGCTGCCGGTGCTGAACTCGGCGCGGGTCGGCCTGCTCGGCTACGAGCGCAGTCTGCTCGCCGGCCTGGCCGGAGAGCATCGGGCGGCCGCCCTGCCGGAACTGGTGCCGGTGCTCGGACCGGTCCTGGCCGGGGTACGCGCCGGTCTGATACGCGAAGCGGTCAGCCAGGGGTGGGTTCGCCGGTGGAGTCATCGGGAGCTGAGTGCGGCCGGCGAGCGAGTGGCCGCGGAGCTGAGCGGGTTTGAACGAAACCTTCGCGACCTGAAGGCCAGGGATGGCGAGTCGGCCCTGGCGACGGATCTGCTCCCGTACGCGCTGCGCTATCAGCTCGTCTCCAGGGAGCATCTGCCGCTGGCCCGGTTCACTGCCGCCTGGGCCGCGGCGTTTGCCGACCTGCCCGGCTGGCGCCCGGCGGCGCCCGAGCGTCCCGAGCCAGCGGACCGTGGCATGTACAGCCCGCCAATCGCGCAGGGACCGTTCCTCTGACAGGAATGGGACAGCCGGGTTGTCTAACAGGGAAGGGACAGCCGGGCCGGGCGGCCGGGGCGTCGGCGAGGGGAGTGGGTGCCCGCCGCGGTCTGCCGCTTGCTCAGGTCCGGGCGGTCGCCGGTGCCGTCGCCGGAGAGGTGGCCTCGGCCGCCCCGAGGACCGGGGCGGCCGGGTAGGCAGAAGGAGAGGACGACAGCGAGCGCGGCGAAGCCGACCGACCACCAGAAGGCGATGCTGAACGCGGCGGTGAGGTCGCCGCGGTGAGCGGCGACGGCGCTCTCGAGGATCACCGCGAGGACCGCGGTGCCGAAGGAGCCGCCAATCTGCTGGGCGGTCCTGGTCAGCACGCTGGCGTGGGGGATCTGGGCCCGGTCGAGTCCGAGGTAAGCGACCGCCGTGACCGAGATCATGACGGCACCGAGGCCGGTGCCGCGCACCAGCAGCCAGAGCGCCAGCAGCCAGCTGTTGGTCTTCGGGTCGGCGAAGCAGAACGGGATGGTGGCGGCGGCGATGATGGCGAACCCGACGACCGCTACCGGCCGCCCTCCGATCTTGTCGGTGAGCCGGCCAGCCAGGCTACGGGATAGCAGGGCGCCGACGCCCTGGGGGACGAGCATGAGGCCCGCGCTCAGCGCGGTGGCGCCGCGCGCCTCCTGGTAGAAGAGCGGCAGCAGGAGCATGGCGCCATACAGGGTGAACCCGGAGAAGAACAGGACTGCCGACGACGTGGCCACCGACCGGTGGGCGAGCAGCCGGATGTCCGCGATCGGCTCGGTCTTACGCAGCGCGTACAGGCAGAAGGCGACCAGGAGGACCGCGCCGGCCGCCAGCGGGATGATCACGTCCCGGTGGCCGAACCCGGCCGCCGCGCCCGCGTTGGACAGGCCGAGGATGAGGGCCGCGATGCCGGGCGCGAGGAGCGCGAACCCGAGGGTGTCCAGCTTCGGCTTGACCGCGGCCACGGTGTCCTTGGGCAGGTACTTCGCGGCCAGAACCAGGCCGACGAGGCAGAACGGCACGTTCACCCAGAACATGAACCGCCAGCTCAGGTGGGTCAGGATGGCACCGCCGATGAGCGGGCCGAGGATCGGGCCTAGTAGCGCGGGCAACGCGATGAGCGTGACCGTCCGGCCGAGCGACTTGCCCCCGGCGGCCTGCATGATGAGCGTCGTCAGGACCGAAAGCAGCAGCCCGCCGCCGGCCCCCTGGACGACCCGCCAGGCGATCAGGGAGTCGGCGTTCCAGGCCAGGCTCGACCCGATGGAGCCGACGAGGAAGACGGTCAGCGCGAACATCCACAGCCGCTTTCCGCCGTACCGCCGCAACCCCCAGGTGGAAAGCGGCACCGTCATTCCGAGAGCCAGCAGGTAGCCGGTGCTGACCCACTGGATCGTCGAGACCGACGAATGCAGGTCGGTCACCAGCGTGTGCAAGGCGACGCTGACGATCGTGGTGTCGAAGACCACCGCGAGGATGCCGATCACCAGGATGAGACCGGTCTTGATGACCTTCGGGTCGACCTTGCCGTCGGCCGGGGCGGTCGCGGCCATGCGACCCACCTCCAAGAATAAGAGTGATGGACATTCCTTATTCGAAGCCTACGGCAGCATAATAAGGAAAGCAAACCTCTCTTAAAGTCGGGCGGAGTCCGATGACCACGCTGGGGGCGGGATCCGATGACTAGGCTGGGAGCGGAGTCCGATGACTAGGCTTGGGTTCATGTCCGATCAGGTTCGGCACCGCCGGCGCGGCGAGGAGCTGGAGCACGCGGTCCTCAATGCCGCGTGGGATGAGCTGGTGGACGTGGGGTTCGCCAGCTTGACGATGGAGTCCGTCGCGGCCCGGGCCAAGACCGGCGTTGCCGTCCTGTACCGCCGCTGGCCCAACAAGGATGAACTGGTGATGGCCGCCCTGCAGCATTACGGGCGGACGCGGCGGATCGAGATTCCCGACACCGGGACTCTCCGCGGTGACATGCTCGCGCTGCTCGGGAACGTGAGCGAGGGGCGGACGTCGTTCACCACGGTGATCACCGCGACGTTCGCCGGCTTGCTGGCCAACTCCGGCCTGACCCCGGCTCAGGTCAGGGAGAGGATCCTGGACGACCGGCCGCTCTGGTCCGAAGAGATCTACGGCCGCGCCGTCAAGCGCGGCGAGATCGACCTCGACCGCGTTCCCCCTGCCGTCCTCGCGATGCCCTTCGAGCTCATGCGCCACGACCTGCTGATGACCTTGCGCCCGGTGCCGCCCGAGCGGATCAAGTCGATAGTCGACGACCTCTACATCCCGCTGGTGGCAGCGCACATGATGCGGTTCGAGCCGGCCGCTACCGCGGAGCCGGGCCGAGGCGAAATCTTAGAACAGTGTGCCCTCGCGCTCGATGCCGCGCATGGCGTCGTAGTCCAGCACCAGGCAGCGGATGCCGCGATCCTCGGCCAGCGTGCGCGCCTGCGGCTTTATGGTCTGCGCGGCGAGCACGCCCCTGACCGGGCTCAGCAGCGGGTCCCGGTTCAGCAGTTCCAGGTACCGCGTGAGCTGCTCAGTGGCGTCGATGCCGGCGTGGCGCTTGAGCTCGACGGCCACGTGCGAGCCATCGGAGTCACGGCACATGATGTCGACCGGGCCGATCGGGGTGGGGTACTCACGGCGGATCAGCCGGTAGCCGTCGCCGAGCAGGTGGAGCTGCTCGGCCAGCAGTTCCTGCAGGTGCGACTCGACGCCGTCCTTGACCAGCCCCGGGTCGATGCCGAGATCCACCGAGGTGTCGGACAGGGTCTCGCTGATGGTGATGGTCAGCGTCTCGCCGGCCTTGTTGGTGACGGTCCACTTATCCGGTTGCTCGGTCAGCCGGCAGGGTGGTGACATCCAGTTCAGCGGCTTGTAGGAGCCGCCGTCGGAGTGCACGAGGACCGATCCGTCGGCCTTCACGATGAGCAGCCGGAGGGCGGCCGGGAGGTGGGCGGTGAGCCTGCCGTCGTAGTCGACGCTGCACCGCGCGATAACAAGGCGCACGGAACGCACTGTAGTGCGATTTGGCCGGTGCGGCGCCCGGATACCCTTGACTGCTGTGACCGCGCGTAAGAGCCGGCGGCCCAGGCCCGCCACGCCACCGGCGCCGCTTGGCCCTGAGCGAGTCGAGGAGTGGCCGGACGGCGACTGGGTGGTGCGTCCGGTGCCCGGTGCGGCGGCGGGCAAGGCGTACCGCTGCCCGGGCTGTGACCAGGAGGTCTACCCAGGTACCGCGCACGTCGTGGTCTGGCCGGCGCATGCGGGCGTCGAGTCGCGGCGGCACTGGCATACGGTGTGCTGGCAGCGGCGCATGCAGCGCCGCCCCGGCTGACCGGTTGAACAGCCCGAGAGGATCCATGGCACAGCTGATCAGAGCGGCGACCGTCCTGCCCGCCAGGCGGACACCGATTACCTTCGCGACCGCGGACGGCCTCAACCTGGTCGGTGAGCTCGCGCTACCGCCGGCCGGCGACCCCGCCGCCACGCTGGTCTGCCTGCACCCGCTGCCCACGGCGGGCGGGATGATGGACAGCCACATTCTCCGCAAGGCCTCCTACCGGCTGCCCGCGCTGGCCGACCTGGCCGTGCTCCGGTTCAACACCAGGGGAAGCGAGTCCGAGCGCGGCCGGAGCGAGGGCGAGTTCGGCGGCGGCGAGACCGAGCGTTACGACGTCGAGGCGGCCGTCCGCTACGCCATCGAGGCCGGGCTGCCGGAGATCTGGCTGGTCGGCTGGTCGTTCGGAACCGAGCTGACACTGCGCTGGGGGCTGCTGCCCGGCGTGCGCGGCGGCATCCTGCTCTCCCCGCCGTTGCGCCGGGCAACCGACGCCGACCTGGACGCCTGGGCCGCGTCGGGCAAGACGCTGATCGCACTCGTCCCGGAGTTCGACGATTACCTGCGGCCCGAGGAAGCGCGGCGGCGGTTCGCCCGGACCCCCAAGGCGGACGTGATCGGCGTGGACGGCGCCAAGCACCTGTGGGTGGGGGAGAGCTACGTCCGGATCGTGCTCAATGAGATCGTACGGGTGGTCAACCCGGCCGCGCTGGCTGGCCCGGTACCGCTTTCAGAGAAGGCCCTGCCGGTTTCAGAAAGGGCACTGCCTACCGAATGGGACGGTGCGCTGTGACCGGACAGCTGTTTAGCCTGACCGGCAGGAAAGCGCTGGTGACCGGCGCGTCGCGCGGCATCGGGCAGGTCATCGCGGTGGCGTTCGCGCAGGCGGGCGCCGACGTCGTGCTGGCCGCCCGCACCGAGGCCGGGCTGGCGGAGACCGCCGCCGCGGTGCGCGCGGCCGGCCGCCAGGCGGTCGTGATCACGGCCGACCTGACCAGCCGGGACGCCGCCGAGGAGGTGGTGAAGGTGGCGGTCAAGGAACTGGGGCAGCTCGACATCGTGGTGAACAACGCGGGCGGCTCGAGCTTCGCGGTCCCTTTCCTCGATACGCGCCAGTCCGGCTGGGACAAGGTGCTCCGGCTCAACCTCGACACCACGATGTGGATCTGCCAGGCGGCCGGCGCGCACATGACGGCCCGCGGAACCGGCTCGGTGATCAACGTCGCCTCGGTAGCGGGGCTGGCGGGCGCGCCGTTCCTCGCCTCTTACGGTGTGGCCAAGGCCGCCGTCGTCTCCCTGACCAAGACCCTCGCGGTCGAGTGGGGGCGAAGCGGCGTGCGGATCAACGCGCTCTGCCCGGGCTGGACCGCGACCGACCTTAACCGGGTCATGTGGGACTCGCCGGACGGCGGGGCCGCCACGATCGCCAACGTCCCCATGGCGCGCTGGGGGCGGGCCGAGGAGATGGCGGGCCCCGCCGTCTTCCTCGCCAGCGACGCGTCCAGCTTCATGACCGGCCAGGTATTGGTCATCGACGGCGGCCAGACGGCCACCGCCTGATACATCAGCCTGAGAAACACCAGCCTGAGAAACACCAGCCTGAGAAACACCAGCCTGAGAAACACATAGTGCCCCGGCCCAATATTTGGACCGGGGCACCACGTTCGCAACCAGCCCCGTCAGGCGCTGGTTGCCTTTACTCGGTCCACCAGTCCTCGGGCTCGCTGCCCTTCACGTCGCCGTTGGCCGGGCCGGCCGGGCGCGGCGCGGCGGCGCCGTTCCCCGCTGCTGCCGGTGCCGGGCGGACGGCGGGGGCGGCCGCGGCCGGGACGCTCTCGGCGATGGCCGGCTTGGCCGGGGCGGGTGCCACCGTCGGCTCCGGCGGCAGCTGGATACCCAGCTGGCCACCGAGGAGCTGACGCACCTGGGCGAGGTGGGTGGAGATGTTGTCCTTCTGGCGGGTGAGCTCGTCGACCTCGCGCTGCGAGGCGACCCGGCGCCGCTCCGCCTCGGCCTTGGTCTCCGACAGCAGCTGGTCGGACTGCGCCTTGGCCTGGGCGACGATCTGGTCGGCGTTCTTCTTCGCGTTGCTGACCAGCTGGCGTGCGTGCTGGTCGGCGTCGCGGCGGGTCTGGTCGGCCTGGGCGGACGCCTTGGCGGCGCGCTGCTCGGCGGTGGACGCGCGCTGCTCGGCCTCGGAGACCAGCTTCTGGGTGGCGGCCTGCGCCGCGGCCAGCCGCTCGGCTTCCTGGCGCTCGGCCTCCTCGCGGCGGGTGGCGAGCTGGATCTCGAACTCGGCCTCGGCCTGCGCCCGCTGCGCCTCGCTCTCCTCGAGGATCCGCTGCGCCTGCGACCGCATCTCGTCGGCCTGGCGCTTGGAGGTGGTGAGGATTTCGTCGCGCTCGCGCTTGGCGGCCGCCTTGAGCTGTGCCACCTCGCGCTCGGTGGTGGTGCGCAGCTTGGCGATGTCCCGCTCGGTGGCGGCGCGCTTCTCGGCGACCTCGTGGTCGGCGGTCGCGCGCAGCTTGGCGACCTCGCGCTCGGTGGTGGACGTCAGCTCGTCCGCCTCGCGCCGGGCGGTGGTGCGGATCGAGTCGGCCTCGCGCTCGGCGGCACCGCGCACGTCGTCGGTCTCGCGCTTGGCGTTGGCCCGCAGTTCGGCCGCCTCGTTCTCGGCCGCGGCCCGCAGTTCGGCGCCGTCAACCTTGGCGGCGGCCTTGATCTCGTTGGCCTCGGAACGCGCGGCCTGGACGAGCTCGGTGGCCTGCTCCTCGGCGAGGCGCAGCAACTGCTCGATGCGGGCGCCGAGACCCGAGTAGGTGGGCCGCTCCTGCTCCTGGATCTGCCGCTGCGCGTCCTGCAGCTCGCGGCGCGCGCCGAGCGCCTCTTCCTGGTGCCGGCGAACCTCGTTGGCGAGCGAACGGATGTGCTCGTCGACCTGGTGCGGATCGTAGCCGCGCATCACCTTGGCGAAGTCGCGCGGTGGGGTCTCTTCGAAGAAGTTAGTAAGCTGAGCGTCAATGTCCGATTGCATGTGGGCCTAATCCAAGCTAGACGGGGACGGCGGGCGAGGCCGGGTTGCGGGCGTGCTCTCGCCAATGAGAGGCAATTTACTCCGCCTCCGCCAGGTCTGTGGGTAGATCGGCGTTCTGTGCCGGCAGAATCCCGGGGGTGACTTAGCATGGTCGCCTGATCGGAAGTCTAAAGGTCACATGCCCCACATGCGCCGCTTGCCCCCCGTGCAAACGTTACATTTCATGCATTCCCAGCGGCTGCACGAGTTCCGTCAGTACCCCGCCGAGGTCGCCGGGGTGGAGGAACGCGATCGAGGCGCCCATCGATCCGTGCCGTGGCCGGGAGTCGATCAGCCGCACCCCGGCCTGCCCGATCTCCGCCAGCGCGGCTGTGACATCTGTCACCGCGTACCCGACATGGTGCATCCCCTCGCCGCGCCTGGCGATGAACCGGCCGACCGGCGTCTCATCGCTGAGCGGCTCAAGGAGCTGCACGTATGAGTCGCCTGAGTCGGTGGCGAGCATGGCCTCGCGCACCCCTTGCCCGGCGTTGGTCTCCTCGCTTACCACGGTCAGGCCGAAGACGCTCACGTACCGTTCAATCGCGGCCTCGAGCGAGCGGCAAGCGATCCCCACATGATCGATTCTCAGCAGCATGGTAGGTATCGTGACATATAGGCGGATAGGCATGATTCGAGGAGGCCCCGGATGGGCGACCGTGACCCAGTGATCATAGGCGGAGCGCGGACGGGTATCGGGCGGTTGCTCGGATCCCTGACCGGGTTCAGCGCGGCCGAGCTCGGCGGATTCGCCATCAAGGGGGCGCTTGACCGCGCCGGGGTAGCGCCGGACAGCGTCGAGTACGTGATCATGGGGCACGTGCTCCAGGCCGGCACCGGCCAGATCACCGCCAGGCAGGCGGCGGTCAACGGCGGCATCCCGATGAGCACCCCCGCGACCACGGTCAACAAGGTCTGCCTGTCCGGCCTTGACGCGATCGCGCAGGCGGCCGACCTGATCAAGCTGGGCGAGTTCGACATCATCGTGGCGGGCGGCATGGAGTCGATGACCAACGCGCCGCACGTGCTCAAGGGCTCCCGTCAGGGCTACAAGTACGGCCCGGTGGAGATGATCGACTCGATGGCCTACGACGGGCTGACCGACGTTTTCAACGGGCTCTCGATGGGCGAGTCCACCGACCTGGGCAACGCCAAGCTCGGCATCTCGCGTGAGCGCCAGGACGAGTTCGCCGCCCGCTCGCAGCAGCGCGCCGCGCGGGCCGTCAAGGACGGCCTGCTGTCGGAGGAGATCGTCGGGGTCGAGATCAAGTCCAAGCGGGAGACCCTCGTATTTTCGGAAGACGAGGGCATCCGCGCCGACACCACGGTCGAGTCGCTCGCGCGGCTCCGGCCCGCCTTCGGCGCCGACGGCACGATCACCGCGGGCACCGCGTCGCAGATCTCTGATGGTGCCGCCGCCGTCGTGGTGACATCGAGGCAGCGGGCCGAGCAGCTCGGCGCGGCCATCCTGGCCGAGGTCGGCGCGTTCGGCACCGTCGCCGGACCGGACAGCAGCCTGCACTTCCAGCCCTCGAACGCGATCAGCAAGGCGCTCGCCAAGGCGGGCCTGACCACCGCTGACCTGGACCTGATCGAGATCAACGAGGCGTTCGCCGCGGTCGGCATCGCGTCCATGGACGCGCTCGGCGTCTCGCCCGACATCGTGAATGTCAACGGCGGCGCGATCGCGGTCGGCCACCCGCTGGGCGCGTCGGGCACCCGGATCGCGCTCACTCTCGCCTATGAGCTGCGCCGCCGTGGCGGCGGGGTCGGCGCGGCGGCGCTGTGCGGCGGCGGCGGCCAGGGCTCGGCCCTGCTGCTGCGCGTGCCGGCCTGAGACCACCGCCGGGGTGCTACCTCGGTTGGGAACGGGAACCCACGCGACCGTTCGGTCAAAAAGAATTGAATCTTTCCTCCCGAACGCACGCGTGGCTCCGCGTCACCCGCTGACCCGCACGTACACCCCGGGCGGACTGGCGGCGAGGTGGGTCGAATTGCCCTCGAACTCCGCGGACCAGGTGGCGGAGCCGACCGAGTCCTTGAACGTGGCACTGAAGTGACCGCTGGAATTGGTCTTCGCCTTGACGATCCAGTACCAGGTGCTGCTGCCCTTCTGGCGGAAGATGATGTAGATCGTCTGGTTCGCGTAGTCGCGCCACTTGCTGTAGTAGTACTGCAGCTGGCCCTTGACGGTGAGCCGTCCGTTGCTGGCGACGACATGCGGTGAGACGCTGAGACCGGTGATGCGGTCGTCGTACTTCCAGGCCAGCGTGGGCGTGCTGGCCGACCCGAGGTAGGCATAGCCGCCGGCTGGCTTGCCGCCGGGGTAGGAGAGCCGGTAGTAGGCGTAGTTCTGCGGCGCGGTCGCGGTCCACGCGTACCAGCGGCCGCCCTTGCCGCAGTCCATGCCGCTCTGCGGGACGTTCTTGACGAGCGTGTGCCAGGGGCCGTTCTTGCCGCCAGACGAGTACTGGAAGGCCACGTCGGCATCGGGCGATATTTGCCCGCTCGGCGAGTCCTTCGGCTGGTTCAGGCAGCCGCTGAAGCTCAGCCCCCAGTACTGGTTCAGCGTCACGTGGAAGTTCGTGATCACGGTCGGGATCTGGACGGTAATGCTGAGGGTGGTGCTGGCCGGGCCGAACAGATCGTCGCCGACCGACTGGCCGGCGCTCACCGCCCAGGTGACGGAGGCGGCGACCACCGAGGCCGGTAGCTTGATGCTGAAGTCACCGTCGGCGTTGGTGGTCCCGCTGGCGATCGGGGTGCTCGGGTAATTCGAGTCGGGGTTGTAGATGTAGACCGGCTGGCCGCTGAGCGGCTTGTACGCGGTTCCCTTGTCGTCGGGGAGGTAGCTGAGGGTGCCGGTCACCGTCTCCGCGGCTCCTGAGCCGTACCGGATGGTGTCCGCGCTCAGCTTGGCCGACAGCTTCACGGGATCGATCACCTGGGTCAGGAGCACGGTGGCGGTGCCCTCCGCCTGGCCGCTGGCGGCGGCCATGGTGACGTCGATCCAGCTTCCGGTCTGGGTTGACACCTGGGCGGTGAAATCGCCGCTGGCGTCGGTCGTCAGCGTCTGGCTGGTCCCGAAGTTGGTGGTGAGCGCGAGCGTACCGCCGGTGTACGGGGTGGTGGTGCCGTCCGGGGCGAGGATCGCGGCGGTCCCGGTGAGGTTGATCGTGGGCGCGTAGTCGTACCCCACGTCGGTGTGGTCGGCGGTCATCGTGAGCTGCGGTTCGTTGAGGAAGGAGAGCGTCCCGATGTTCTGGGCGCTCTGCGTTGTCTGGTCCGCGAAGGTGACGTCCACGCTGATGCTGTAGACGCCGAGCGGGAGCTCGCCCTCGGTGATCGCGGCCGGCACCGACCAGGTGGACTGGGTCTGCGATGAGCCGTATGGCGCCGAGGCGGTCTCGGCGAGCACCGGGTCGAGGACATCGTCGGCGGTGCCGCTGGCCACCAGGTGCGCGGTGACCGCGGTGATGGTGGTGCTTGAGCCGAGGACCACCGTGAGGTCCCCCACGTGGGCGGCCGGGCTGCCCGCCGAGAAGATGCCGAATTGGTCGTCGGCGGGGGAGGTCGCGGCGCTCGCGGGCGCGGCGGAATAGAGGACCGCTGGAATTACTCCGAGCACGGCCAAAAGAGCGAAGCGACGAATCACGCAGAAACTCTATAGGAACGGCTCATTTGCGAACAATGGTTTTTGACGGCAATTGTGGAAGTCGGCCGGCGGTTAGTTGCCAGGTGTAATCGATGTCGCCGGATTCCAGGTAACGCCGCCATCGGAAGTCATCCAGATCTCGTGCAGCGACGTGTCGGCGGCCAGCGCGACGCCCTGCTCGTCGGTCGTCATGCCGACGTAGCTGAACCCGCCCGGCGGGGCTCCCGTGCCCGTCGCGTTGCTTGCCGACCAGCGGCCGGTATCGGTCGACAGGACGTAGATCCCGGTCGTGGTGGCCATCGTGAGATTGCCCGCGGCGCCGGGCGCCGCCGCCAGCGAGGTCGCGGTGCCGATGCCGCTGAGGTTGCTGATGTTCGCCCACTGGGCAGCCGGCGCCTGAGTCCAACCCGCACCGCCGTCGTCGGAGCCGTACAGCGCGGGCGGGGTGGCGGCCGACGGCTGGTTGCAGGCGATCGCCAGGACGGACGAAGTGCTCAGGGCGAGCTGTGCCGTTCCGGGAAGCCCGTTGGCCTGTGCCGTGCCCGGCTGGCAGGGCGCGGTTCCCACCCGCGACCAGGTGCCGTCGATGGCGCCCGAGTAGAGCGCTCCGTTGGGTGCCAGCAGGTAGCCGTTGCTGCCGGTGAGCTGTATAACGGCCGACGTCGCGTGGCCGCCGTTGCTGAGCCCGCTCGGCACCCCGCTGACCTGTGACCAGACGTTGCTGCCGGCGGTGGCGGTCATCAGCGTGTAGCTGGTGCAGTCGGCGGCGAAGTCGGCCGACGGGCCGCTGGCCGGGGTGGAGCAGGTGGCGAACAGGGCATAGGCCTGACCGCCGGACGCCTCGAGGTCGGTGACCCGCGCCCCGTTGGTGTCGACCTGGGTCCAGTGCTTCGCGCCGTCGTCGGTGGCCCACAGCTCGGGGCCGAAGGCCCAGCCGTCGCTCTGGTTGAGGAACCGGACACCGCCCACGCCGGTGGACCCCTTGGGGGCGCCGGTGTCGGGGGCGGCCCCGCCCTGCCAGGTCTGGCCGGCGTCGTCCGTCCGCGCGATCGAGGTGCAGATGAACGGGTCCTTGTTGGCGCACTTGCCTGGCGTGCCCGCGGGGCCGATCACCCAGGCGGTGTGCTCGCCGATGAACGTGACCGACGACGGCTGGAAGTTGGGGGGAACGGGAAGATCCGCCGGCTGGGTGGCCGGATGCGTCACCGCGGCCGACGGACTCGGTGACTTGATGGGAGTCGCGCTCCCATCGGGTGAGTGCTGCGCAGGGCTCGTCGGGGAGCCCTCCGCAGAAAGGCGCCCGTTGTCCGGGGGCTGGGTTAGGTGCAGGTTGAGCCCGACGGGGACGGCGATGGCCACCGCCGCGGCCACCGCGGCGGCCGACACCATGGTCACCGCCAGCTTGCGCAGCTTGCGGCCGCGCGCCCGCCGGCTGATCAGCTCGAACGTCCCCGGGGGCGGCGGCAGCGGCTGGACTTGCTGGTTCAGCCAGCTGTCGAGCGGGTCGTGCTCGTCGTCAGCGCGCATTGCCGTTGCCACCTCCCCTTCGCCCGTTGCTGGATCCGCTGCCGTCACGTTCGGCGATCGCTTCCTTGAGCTTCGCCCTGGCATGGTACAGGTCCGCCTTGATCGTTCCCTCAGGCCGCTTGAGCAGGGCCGATATCTCCTTGATGCCGAACCCGGCGTAGTAGTGGAGCAGGAACGGGTCGCGGAGCTTGGCGGGCAGCGCGGCGATGAGCTCGCGCACGTCCACGTCCTGGGCCGGGTCGGCGGACGGCTCGGGGTCGCTGCCGGCGGTGATGTTGCGCATGGCCCGGCGCTCGCGCTCGGCCTTGCGCCAGTGGTCCCTGACCAGGTTGGTGGCGATCATGAAGAGGTAACTTTGCGGGTTGTCCAGTTTGTCGATGCTGGTCCACTTGGAGAGCAGCCGGACGAACGCCTCGGAAGCGATCTCGTGGGCGGTGTCGTCGTTGTCGACCAGCCGCCTGACCCAGCCGGCCAGCTTCGGGTAGTTGGCCGTGAACAGTTGCTCGGCGAGAGCCCCGCGCGCTGAGCTGCCCGAGCTCGCGGAGACGACGGCGTAGGGGCCGGTCTCGGCGCCCGCGTCCGTGCCCAACGGGCCTCCCGTCTGAAGAAATACAGAACTGCTAACCACTTCTGGTTACCACACCTTTGCCGTAGCGGCAGCACGGTTTGTCCGGTCCCCTCTACAGACGCGGACGCCCGCCACCCGGTTGTAGTCAATTTCCCGGCCGGTCAAGGTACGGTAAGGGCCATGCGCGCGCTCATCATCGTTGACGTGCAGAACGACTTCTGCGAAGGCGGCTCGCTGGCCGTGGCCGGCGGGGCCGCGGTGGCCCGCGGCATCACATCGCTGCTGGCCACGCCGGACCACGGGTACGACCACGTGGTGGCGACCAAGGACTACCACATCGACCCGGGCAGCCACTTCTCGGAGCAGCCGGACTACAGCACGTCCTGGCCCGCGCACTGCGTGGCCGGGTCGGCGGGCTCGGAGTTCCACCCCGACCTGGACACGGCGCAGGTCGAGGCGGTCTTCCGCAAGGGCGCGCACGCCGCCGCCTACAGCGGGTTTGAGGGCAAGGACGACGACGGGACGCCGCTCGCCGACTGGCTGCGCGCTCACGACGTGCGGCAGGTCGACGTGGCCGGGATCGCCACCGACTACTGCGTCCGCGCGACCGCCGCCGACGCGGCCGCCAACGGCTTCGAGACGCGCGTCCTGCTCGGCCTGACCACGGGGGTGGCACCCGGGTCAACGTCCGAGGCGATCGAGTCGCTGCGCGGCGGCGGCGTGGCGGTAACCCCGGCCTAAAGCCTTGAGGCGCTAGCTTGCTGCTCCCAGCTCGCTGCTCCCAGTTTGGTTCCCCCTGTTCAGCTGTGGATGATGGGATTGCCGAGCGGCAGCGGGCGGCCGCCCGTCGCCACTGAGGCGGTGCTGGCGTACAGGTAGACGCCAAGGGCGGCGAAGACCAGGACCACGTACCCCCCCGCCTTCGACATGTTGGCGGACGACTCGTTGACCCCGAGGAACACCAGCAGCAGAGCCAGGTCGACCAGGAAGAACACCGCGGTGAAGGCCAGCGGCAGCCGGAGCGTCGCCAGCGTCAGCATGACGATCACGACCAGCCAGGCCACCAGGAACAGCTCCTGCGTGGCCTGCACGGAGGCCGGCGCCACGCCGAACCAGTTGTGCGTCAGGCCGAGGACAAGCACGGCGTAGCTGAGCCAGAACCCGGCGAAGATGCCGAATACGCTCGCTACCGCCGTCTGGCCGAGCGATGCGCTCCAGATCGTCGCCAGGAACAGGCCGATCGAGGTCGCCGTGAGGATTATCGGCAGCGCCGCGCCGACCGAGGCCGCCGGGACCACTCCCACCAGCGCGAGGCCGAGGGAGACCGAGCCGGCGATGAAGCACGGCAGCCCCAGCGCCATCGGGTCACCGATCAGCGGACCCGACGCGGCGGGGGCCGGTGCGGCGGGTAGTTCCTCGGCCAGGGCCGGCCCGCGGCCGGCGGCGGATGCATCAGCGCTCATCGCTGCACTCCTTCGGGTTGAGCGCCCCCGAATGGGGGTCAATGTATCCGTACGCTCACCCGCATCCGCGTGTGTTCTCACTTTGAACCAGTGCCCGCGAATCCGGGATTACCGGCGGGAGAGAGCCCACTGCCTGATCTTCTCGATACGGGCCTTGATCTGCTCGGCGGAGGCCTGCGGGAGGGCCGGCCCGCCACAGGCCCGGCGGAGCTCGTTGTGGATGACGCCGTGCGGCTGGCCGGTTCGGTGGCTCCACGCGCCGACCAGGCCGTTGAGCTCCTTGCGGAGCACGGCCAGCTGCTCGCGGCTCACCGTCGCGGTGGCGGTGGCGGTGGCCGACGGCGCTGACCCGGTGGAGTCGGCGGCCGCCGCCGTGGCCGGCGCTGCCGCCGTGACCGGCGTCGCCGCCGCGGTCCGCGTCGCCAGCTGCGCCGCCTGGCGCTTCCGCAGCAGCGTGGATACCTGGTCGGGATCGAGCAGGCCGGGCAGCCCCAGGTAGTCTGCCTCCTCCGGCGACCCCGCCTGGGTCGCGGTGCCGAACTCGCCGCCGTCGAAGAGCACCCGGTCGAACGTCGCCGACGCCTTCAGCGCCTCGAAGCGGTGACCGAAGACCTCGAAGTCATCCGGCGTGTCCCGCTCGCGCTGCGCCTCCTCGAGCTCGGCCTCCGGATCCCGGCTGAGCGCCCGGACCACGTGGTCGCGCTCGGCCTCAAGCTCGGCGGCGAACCCCAGCAGCACCGGCACCGAGGGCACGAACACCGACGCGGTCTCCCCGCGCTGCCTGACCCGGACGAACCGGCCGACCGCCTGGGCGAAGAAGAGCGCGGTGGACACGGACGTCGCGTAGACGCCGACGGCCAGCCGGGGCACGTCCACGCCCTCGGAGACCATCCGCACCGCGACCATCCAGCGCGCGGTCGAGCCGGCGAACGCGGAGATCTTCCTGGACGCGGTCGGGTCGTCCGAGAGCACCACCACCGGGCGCTCGCCGCTGATCCGCCGCAGCAGGCCCGCGTACGCCCGTGCGGTCTCGTGGTCGCCCGCGATCACCAGGCCGCCCGCGTCCGGCATCGCCCGCCTGACCTCGGTCAGCCGCTTGTCGGCGGCCTCGAGCACCCGGCTGATCCACTCGCCCGACGGGTCGAGCGCGGTCCGCCAGGCCTGCGCGATCTGGTCCTTGGTCATCGGGGTGCCGAGCGTGGCGGTGATCTCGTCGCCCGCCCGGGTCCGCCAGTGCATCTCGCCCGAGTAGGCGAGGAAGATCACCGGCCGGACGACGCCGTCCGCCAATGCGGGCCCGTACCCGTACACGTAGTCCGAGGCGGACCGCTTGGAACCGTCCGGCTCGGGAGCATAGGTGACAAAAGGGATCGGGTTCGCGTCCGACCTGAACGGCGTCCCGGTCAGCGCCAGCCGCCGCCGGGCGGGCTCGAACGCCTCCCTGACCGCGTCGCCCCAGGAGAGCGCGTCGCCCGCGTGGTGCACCTCGTCGAAGATGACCAGGGTGCGCCGGCTCTCGGTGCGCGCCCGGTGCAGTGCGGGGTGGGCCGCGACCTGCGCGTAGGTGACCGCGACACCCTGGAAGTCGGCGCCGGCCTTGCCCTGCGCGTTCCGGTAGGACGGGTCGATCGCGATCCCGAGCCGCTGGGCCGCCGCCGCCCACTGGTACTTGAGGTGCTCGGTGGGCGTCACGATCGTGATGCCCACGATCTCCCGCTGAGCGAGCAGTGCCCCCGCCACCGTAAGGGCCCAGGTCGTCTTGCCCGCTCCGGGCGTCGCGACCAGCAGAAAATCACGCTTAGTAGTACGAAAATACTCCGTGTAGGCAGCCTTCTGCCAGCCGCGGAGAGAAGGGAATGAATTGTCCAGAACGGGCCCGGCTGACTTTGGTTCGCCCACTACTCCGCGCCGTCGTCGTCGCCCGGCGGCAGCGACTCGTATATTTCCTTGCATTCCGGGCAGACGGGGTACTTCTTCGGGTCGCGGCTGGGCACCCAGACCTTGCCGCACAGCGCCTTGATCGGCGTGCCGAACACGGTCGCCTGCATCATGTCGTTCTTGTCGACGTAGTGCGCGAACCGTTCGTGATCGCCATGCGAGGTATCGACCTTGCGGTCCTCATGGACCTTCAGGTCGCTGTCAGGCATTACTTCGGTGCTCACAGGACGAGTTTACCGCCGCGGGGGTTTTTTGGGTGGACGACCCCCCGGACGGGGTCAGTTCATTGCCGGATCGTCGGGGTACGTGGCGACGAAGGCCAGGTCACCCTCCTGGCGGCGCAGCACATTACGCCAGAGGCGGTCGGGCTCGGGGGCGAAGACATCGCCCGGCTGGGCGGCGAGCACGTACCAGGCGCCCTCATTGATCTCGGCCTCAAGCTGGCCGGGGGACCAGCCGGCGTAGCCGACGTAGACCCGCAGGCTGGTGATGGCCGGGGCGAGCAGGCGGGGCGGCGTGTCCAGGTCGAGCAGCCCGAGCCGGGCAAGCGCCGGGGCGCCGTCGAGCGGGCGCCAGCCGATCGGCTCGTCCTTGCCTGGCACCATCGCCAGCGCCAGCGCGCTGTTGGGCGCCACCGGGCCGCCGCGGAAGACCACCGACGGTTCGGTGGCCAGGTCCGTCCACTCCTCGAGCACCTGCCCGACGCCGACCGCGGTCGGCCGGTTCAGTACGACGCCAAGGGTCCCCTCGACGGTCTCATGCTCGACGATGAGCACCACCGCGCGCCGGAAGTTCGGATCTCCAAGCAGTGGAGTCGCGACGAGCAGACGGCCAGCCTTCGGATCCGAACCCATGTGGTTCATGTAACCACCATGATCCGGATCAGGCACCGCGCGGACAGGAAGTTGTCTCCCCGGCTAGTCGTCCGCGGGGCGGTTCTTGCCCTCCTCGGCCAGTGCCGCGTCGCGGACCGCGGCCGCCACCCCGGAGGCGACGTCCGGGTGGAACACCGACGGAATGATGTAATCAGGGCCGAGTTCCTCGGCGGGCACCACGTCGGCCAGCGCCCGGGCGGCCGCCACCAGCATGCTTTCGGTGATCTTGGTGGACTGCGCGTCGAGCAGGCCGCGGAAAACGCCGGGGAAGGCGAGCACGTTGTTGATCTGGTTCGGGTAGTCGCTACGGCCGGTGGCGACGACGGCGGCGTACTCGCGGGCCTCGTCCGGGTCTACCTCCGGGTCGGGGTTGGCGAGCGCGAACACGATCGCGCCGGGGTGCATCATCTTAACGTCCTGGCCGGCCAGCACGTTCGGCGCGGAGACGCCGATGAACACGTCGGCATCGACGACCGCGCCCTTCAGGTCGCCCGCGTAGCCCTGGGCGTTGGTGTGCTCGGCGATCCAGCCAAGGCTCTCGTTCAGCCCCGGCCGGCCCTGGTAGACCGCGCCGTTGATGTCGCAGGAGATCACGTCCCGCGCGCCCGCGGTCAGCAGCAGCTTGAGCACCGCGGTACCGGCCGCGCCCGCGCCCGCCATGACAATCTTGACGTCGCCAAGCTCCTTGCCCACCACCCGCAGCGCGTTGGTCAGCGCGGCGAGCACGACAATCGCCGTCCCGTGCTGGTCGTCATGGAACACCGGGATGTCAAGCATCGCGCGGAGCCGCCGCTCCACCTCGAAGCAGCGCGGCGCGGAGATGTCCTCCAGGTTGATCCCGCCGAACCCGGGGGCGATGGCCGCCACGGTGGCGACGATCTGGTCAGTGTCCTGGGTGTCCAGGCAGATCGGCCAGGCATCGATGGACGCGAACCGTTTGAACAGCGCGGCCTTGCCCTCCATCACCGGCAGCGCGGCGTAGGGGCCGAGGTTGCCGAGGCCGAGCACCGCGGACCCGTCGGTCACCACGGCGACGCTGTTGCGCTTGATCGTCAGGCGGCGGGCGTCCTCCGGCTTGGCGGCGAGCGCGAGGGAGACCCGCGCCACGCCGGGCGTGTAGGCCATGGAGAGGTCGTCGCGGTTGCGCAGCGGCACCTTGGAGCGCATCTCGATCTTGCCCCCGAGATGCAGCAGGAAGGTCCGGTCGCTGACCTTGTGCACCGTCACCCCGGGGATCGCGGCCATCGCCGCGACCAGCGACTCGGCGTGCGCCGTGTCGGTCGCGGCGCAGGTCACGTCGACCCGTAGCTTGCCCCGGTTACCGGAGTTGACGTCGATGGCGGTTACCAGGCCGCCAGCCTGCTCGACGGCCCGGGTGATCTCACTGACCGCGCGACCGTGCGAGGCAACTTCAAGGCGTGCCGTGATCGAATACGACACGCTCGGCGCCATGGTCATGTCAGTTTCCGCCTTCCGGGGACGACACTGTCCACCCCATGGAACCCACAGTATGAGGTATGCGCGTCACCGCGTAATCTTCTTGCATGGCGCGGGAGACAACAGTAATCCCGTCGACCGCCGGCGCGAGCGTGATAGGCGCGGAAAACGGCGTGATCGATGTAACACGGCTGCGTGTTGCCCTCGCCCGGCTGTCCCGGCGGCTGCGCCGGCATGAGATGGCCGGGCTGACGCCGACCCAGCTGGCGGCGCTGGCGACGGTCGAGCAGGCCGGCCCGCTCCGGCTTGGCGACCTGGCCGCGGCCGAGGGCATCGCGCCGTCCACGCTGACCCGGCTGGTCGCGGTGCTTGAGGAACTCGGCTATGTCCGCCGCGACGCCGACCCGAAGGACGCCCGCGCCTCGACGCTGGCGATCACCCGGGAGGGACACCAGACGATGGAGCGGATGCGCGCGGAGAACTCGGCCCTGCTGACCCAGCGCGTGATGCTGCTGACCCCGCAGCAGCGCACCGCGCTGGCGGACGCGCTGCCGGCGCTCGAGGCGCTGGCGGATCCCGATCCGGCCAAGCTCAGGTACCCGGCCGCGGAGCGCTAGAAAAGCAGCGGAGCGCTAGAAAAGCCGCAGAGCGCTAGAAAAGCAGCAGCGTCAGCTGGGTGCGGGCCTTCTTCACCCGGTCGTCGTTGGGCGGCAGGACCTCGAAGAGGTCGAGCAGGTGCAGGCGCGCGGTGTTCCGCTCGGCGCCCGAGGTCCGCTTGATGACGCCGAGCACCCGGTCGAACGCCTGCTCCGCGTCCCCGCTCGCCATCTGGATGTCGGCCATCCGCAGCTGCGCGTCGATGTCACTGGGATTGGCGGCTGCTTCACGGCTGATGGTGGCGGGGTCGTAGGACGACGCCCGCCGGATCAGGTTCACCTGGGAGAGCCAGCTCTTGGCGAGCGGGTCGGCCGGGGTGTCGGCCAGCGCCTTCTCCAGCGCCCGGGCGGCCGCGTCCAGGTCGCCTTCCTCCATCGCGTCCCTGGCCGCCGCGAGCGCGGGCGGCAGGTCGTCGACGGCTTCGTCGCCACCCTCCTCGGCCGCCGCGGGCGCCCCGGTCTGCACGCCGAGTTGCTCCGCTACCGAGAGCACCTGGGTGAGCCACTGCTTGACCTGCGCCTCGGGCATCGCGCCGAGGAACGCGTCCACCATCTGGCCGCCGATGATCGCGACGACCATCGGGATGGACTGCGCCTGGAAGGCCTGGGCCAGCCGGGGGTTGGCGTCGACATCGACCTTGGCCAGCACCCAGGCGCCGTTGGCCTCGTTGGCCAGCTTCTCGAGCACCGGGCTGAGTTGCTTGCACGGGCCGCACCACTCGGCCCACAGGTCGACGATCACCGGCGTTGTCCGTGACCGGTAGACGACGTCGTCGTTGAAGGTCTCTTCGGTTACCTCGAAGACGGACGCCGACGCCTGCCCGGCGGCGGTCTCGGCGCCCTCGCCGCCCTCGCCGGTGGCCGCGCTGGCGGAGCGGGCCGCTGCCTGCTGCCTGCGCTGGGCGGCGGCCTGCCGGGCGCCGAGGTCAACGGCGCCGTACATAGAGAAATCCCGCGGCTGCTGCATGTCTCTATTTTGCCTCAAGATTCGGCGTGATCTGTGCCTCATGCGGGGTGTGCGCGATGTTCGGTCTGCGCGGGCGCCGTCGGATCCGCGCGGGCGCCGTCGGATCCGCGCAGGCGCGCCGTCGGATCCGCGCAGGCGCCGTGGCAACATCTTGCGCCCGCTACCTCCCAGTGTAGCATTTAATGTGCTACCGTTCCCCCATGCCACAGAAGGGCGACCGGCGCCGGGGTAAGCCGCTCAACCCGGACCTCGGGTACTCAGGCGACCCGGTGCACCACGCGACAAGCAACCTGCCGCCGCAGCGGATCGGCATCCGCGAGCTGCGACAGCATGCCAGCGTCTACGTCGACCTGGTGGAACGCGGCTACACGGTGGACATCACCAACCGGGGGCGGCTGGTCGCCCAGATGATCCCGGTCCGCGACCCGGATAGCCCGCTTGAGCGCTGGATCGCCAAGGGCGTCATCGAGCGGGCCGAGGACGAGGGCAGCGTCCTGGAGATCGAGCCTTACACGCGCCCCTCCGGCGGGGCCACCGCCAGCGAGGCGCTCGGGCAGTTGCGCGCCGGCGAGCAGGGCGGCAGCGAAACGACGGGCCCGCGGTGATCTACCTCGACTCCTCCGCCCTGGTCAAGCTGGCCCTGGCCGAGCCCGAGTCCGGCGCGCTCGCCAGTTACCTGGCCAAGCACCAGGGCCAGGCGCTGGTCTCGAGCACCCTGCACCGGGCCGAGGTGCTGCGCGCGATCTGGCGGGCCGAGCCCGGCGCGCTGCCCCGCGCCCAGCGCATCATCCGCCGCGTCTCGCTGGTCTCGCTCAGCCACGACCTGCTCGACAACGCGGCCACCCAGGCGCCGGCCAGCCTCGGCACCGCCGCCGCGATCCACCTGGTCTCCGCGCTGACCATCAAACGCGACCTGACCGCGTTCGTCTGCTATGACCGGCAGCTGCTTGACGCGGCCGAGGTGGCCGGCCTGCCGGTCGCCAGCCCTGCCTAGGCCTCCTCGCGGTCGGGGCCGAAAATAGTCGGGATAGCCGGGTAACCGCGGGAGAGTTGCAGCGCGTAGGAGGGCAGCTCGGCCAGGGCCTCGGCGTGCCGGGTCCGCGCGGCCCCGATCGGCTCCCGGCCGACGATCTTCCCGTCGCGGACGAGTTCCTGCAGCAGCGGGCGGTCGTCCGCACCCGGCTGCGGCGGTGTGAGCCAGATCCGCTCGGTCGCCGCCGTGCCGGCGGCGGTGCGCTCGCGCACGGCCCACTTGCGCCCGCCGCGTCCCGGCTTTCCCACCGACCGCTTCGCCACCGGGCGCAGCGCGTCGAGCCCGGCCGCGGCGCCGTCGGCCAGCGGCTCGTCCGACCGCGCCACCAGCTTGTAGACCAGGGCCGCGGTGGGCGCGCCCGACCCGGTGACCAGGGAGGTGCCGACGCCGTAGCCGTCCACCGGGGCGACGGCCAGGCCGGCGATCGAGTACTCGTCGAGGTCGCCGGTGAGGATGATCCGGGTCGACGTGGCCCCAAGGGAGTCGAGCAACTCCCGTACCGAGACCGCGAGCGCGGGCAGGTCGCCGCTGTCGATCCGCACCGCGCCGAGCGAGGGCCCGGCGGCCTCGACGGCGGCCCGCACGCCCCGTTCGACGTCGTAGGTGTCCACCAGCATGGTGGTCCCGGTGCCGAGCGAGGCCAGCTGCGCGTCGAACGCGTCACGTTCGCTGTCGTGCACCAGCGTGAACGCGTGGGCCGAGGTGCCTGAGGACGGCACGCCGTACTCGAAGCGCGCCATCAGGTTCGACGTGGACGCGAAGCCCGCGATGTAGGCGGCCCGGGCGGATGCCACCGCCGCGCTCTCGTGCGTGCGCCGCGAGCCCATCTCGATCAGCGGCCGGCCGCCAGGCCAGGGACCGCCGGCCGCGGTGACCATCCGCGACGCGGCCGACGCGACGGCACAGTCGTGGTTGAGTATCGACAGCGCGACGGTTTCAAGCAGCACCGACTCGGCGAACGTGCCCTCGACGACCAGGATCGGTGACCCGGGGAAGTACACGTCACCCTCGGCGTAACCCCAGATGTTGCCGGCGAACCGATACGATGACAGGAATCGGAGCGTGGTCTCGTCTACGATCCGGTTATCCCGCAAAAAGGACAGCTCGGCCGGCCCGAAACGGAACCGCTCCAGCGCGTCGAGCAGCCGGCCGGTGCCGGCGACGACGCCGTAGCGGCGGCCGTGCGGCAGATGGCGGGCGAAAACCTCGAAGACCGCGCGTCGCGAAGCGGCGCCGCTGTGCAGGGCGGCCTGAAGCATGGTGAGTTCGTAGTGGTCTGTCAGCAGCGCGGTGGTCCCGCTGTTCACCGGAGAGGTCACAGGTGGAAGACTACGGAAGGAGGTGACCGCGAATGAGCGTGGCACCCGCTGAGGTAGATCTGCCGCGGTCGGCGG
>JBEKEK010000121.1:0-24506 GCA_050013875.1 Trebonia sp.
ACATCGTCTTGGATTCGATCTGGCGGATCCGCTCGCGGGTGACCCCGTAGACCTTGCCGATCTCGTCCAGGGTCTTCGGCTGGCCGTCGGTCAGCCCGAACCGCATCGAGACCACGCCGGCCTCGCGCTCCGACAGCGTGTCGAGCACCGAGTGGAGCTGCTCCTGCAGCAGGGTGAACGAGACCGCCTCGCCGGGCTGGATCGCCTCGGAGTCCTCGATCAGGTCACCGAACTCGCTGTCCCCGTCCTCGCCGAGCGGGGTGTGCAGCGAAATCGGCTCGCGGCCGTACTTCTGCACCTCGACGACCTTCTCCGGGGTCATGTCGAGCTCCACCGCCAGTTCCTCCGGGGTCGGCTCGCGGCCCAGGTCCTGCAGCATCTGGCGCTGGACGCGGGCCAGCTTGTTGATGACCTCGACCATATGCACCGGAATCCGGATGGTACGGGCCTGGTCGGCCATCGCGCGGGTGATCGCCTGCCTGATCCACCAGGTGGCATAGGTGGAGAACTTATACCCCTTGGTGTAGTCGAACTTCTCCACGGCCCTGATCAGGCCAAGATTGCCCTCCTGGATCAGGTCAAGGAACAGCATGCCGCGGCCGGTATACCGCTTGGCCAGGCTGACAACCAGCCGCAGGTTCGCCTCAAGCAGGTGGTCCTTCGCCCGGCGGCCGTCCTCGGCGACCCACTCCAGGTCGATCCGCTGGTCCGGGGTCATTCCCTGGATCTCGGCGAGCTTCTCCTCGGCGAACAGGCCCGCCTCGATCCGCTTGGCCAGCTCGACCTCCTGCTCGGCGTTCAGCAACTGCACCTTGCCGATCTGCTTCAGGTAGTCCTTGACCGGGTCCGCCGTCGCGCCCGCCACCGCCACCCGGGCGGCCGGAAGATCGTCGTCGTCGTCACCGAAGACGAAGATCTCCTCGTCCGCGTCGCCCGCCTCCGGGGAGGGCACGGCCACGCGCACGCTGTCCACACGCCCGGCCTCGGTCCCGTCGACCGCATCGGCCGACGGCTGGCCCGTCTCAGGGTCCTCGCGGTCTTCAGCTACGTCCGGTACTTCCAGCCCGTCAGCGTCCTCGGCCAGATCGCCGCCGATCTCGGCGGCATCGCTGATGTCGTCGGTGAGGACGGCAAGAACGGTGAGCGTGGCCTGGAGGTCGGCATCGTCGGCGTCGAGACCGCCGAAGTCGCCAGGATCTGCGTTCTCCGGATCCGCGTCGGTATCCAGATCAGCCTCGTCGGGCTCCACCGCGATCAAGCTGTCGTCGGCGTCGGGGGGTTGCCAGGAACCGCGTTCGGCGGAGTTCCCCGGACCAGAACCGGCGCGCCGTGGAGCCGCCTGAACCGCCTCAACCTCGACCGCCCGAGGCCCCTGGCCCAAGGTCATAGAGCGCCGCTGACGCTCACGCTCCGCGCGACGCCGGGCTTTGCCTTCCCTGGTATTACGCCTGCTCACCCTTATCGCCTCCTAGACCCCGCGACAAGGCACGCCGGTACAAGCATTCCCAATTTCTGGGCGTCCTAGCCCCCAAGGCCTCGGTAGTCATCGCCTCGTTCCGAGCGCGGCGCCGCGCAGAACAGTCGGCGCAGGTCCAGGGTGGCGCATTATGCGACCGGCCGTCTATCGGGCCGGCTCAGAACGGGGACATTTCGTCGAGGACCGGACAGCGTTGTGGATGAGGCTCGGGCGCCGTCGTAGGCGAGTGCGTAGCCTCCGGGTGCGTGTTCGGCTCCGCCGCACGGGGCAACGGCAGTGCTTACCAGGCAATGCCTTGCGGGAATACCTGCGCGACCCCGGGTAGCGGGTGCAGCCGGCCGCCGGAGATCCAGCCGGCCTTAAGGAACTGCGGGGATCGCGGTCCGGTTATGCCCGTCGTGGGCCACAGGAGCACCCACTGCCCGGATGGATCTGTGAAGAGTGCCGTATCGGTCACGCTCGAGGGCGCGTTGATCAGTTGGCTGTACAAGACGGTTCGGGAACGGCCGGCCACCGACGGGATGCTGACGACCAGCACGCGGGTCCGCTGCCCGGCCGGCTGGGACTCGAGTATGGTCAGGCTGCCGTGCGGGCCCGCGAGTGCCGTCACCACGCAGGTGGAGCAGTTGCGGTCCTGCCTTAGCAAGGTCCTGCTGTGGGCCTGCAGCGAACCGCCGCTGCTGGCCGTGTCCAGTCCGAAAACCGTCAGTTCCGGTCCCCGCGGCGTGGGCGAGTCTTCGTCAACGATGAGCGTGCGGCCGTCCGGCGTCCAGGACAGCCGGCTGGCGAAGGCCCGCCCCGCTTTGTCCTGCCAGGTCCGGACGGTTCCGGTGGACAGATCGGTTACGCTGACCGAGCCCGCCCCGGTAAACCTGGATTCACGGCCCGCGCACACCTGAGTCAGCGCGCTATAGGCCAGCCGCGACCCGTCCGGCGAGACCGCGAGGCTGGTGACCATGCCCTTAATGGGTCGGCCGACCGGCGCGATGGCGCTGATCCGCCCCGAACCGGTGATCGTGATCCGGTGGAACGTGGTGAACGGGACCGCGGTGCCCTTGCACGGGTATTCGGCGATAAAGAAGGCGCGGTTGCCCGCGGCGGCGGTGAGATACCCTCCCCATCCCAGATTGGCGGCGGAGATGGACGTGGAGGCGGTGACCGCACCGCCATTTGTGCGCCGCACCTGGAACTGCAGGACGTTCGGTCCCGATGGCGGGTAGGTCGCGGTCAGGTAGAACTCTGGCCGCGGCGCTTGCGCCGTGGTCGGGGTTGCGCCTTGTTTTCCCGGGAAGCTCAGCTTCCCGGCCGGGCTGACCAGGTGAGCGCAGCACGAGCACTTCCCGCCGTCGCCGGGGCAGACTCGCCAGCGCCGTCAGGACCCGTCTGCGGTCCTCGTCAAGCAGCGCGGCTTCCTCCGTCGTCAATGGCGGGCACACCGACTGTTGTCCCTGCTGTTCGGCGTGGCGGCGGATTAGCCGCCGCCGCCGCAACAACGTGCGGCAGCCGTTGATCACCGCGGAGCGAAGGTAGTAGTGCGGGTCGCCGTGCATCAGGTCGGCGCGCTCATGCACACGGACAAACACGCCTGCTGGCCACCGGGCCAGGCGCGTCCCCGTGGCCCGGCTGGACTACCCCAGGGTCTCCAGAGCCGCTGCTTCGCGGTCGCGTGCCTGGTTGCGGAGGGAGCGGAGTACCTCGTCGCGGCCCTCGTTGAGCAGTCGGCGGAGGGCGGCGGGGGGCTCGGGGACCGACGCCAGGTAGGCGTCCGTCGCCTCGACCGTCGCCTCGTTGACCGCGCAGACCGTGTAGCCGCCCTCCACGAAGTCCTGCGCCATCGCCGATGACCATTCCCGCCAGACGTCGCCGACGGCGGCGAAGTACTCCGGCCGGTACGGCTCGACCAGTGCCCGCTGGTCGGGGTCGGCGAACCCGGCCAGCGTGGCACGGAACATCGCGATCGTCAGCTTGCCCTCGGTCAGCGTCTCCCAGGTCTCCCGCTTCCCGTTAATGGAAGGCACCGCGGCCCGGCAGGCGGCCGCCTGCCGTTCGCCCGCGTCCGTCGCGTCGGCGGAGAGCTCGGCGTCGATCGCGTCCTCGCCCAGCACCCCCCGGCTGACCAGGCGGCGCAGCAGCGTCCAGCGGAGGTCGGTGTCGACCGCCAGCCCCTCGAGCACCGTGCTGCCGTCGAGCAGCCCGGAGAGGAACTCCAGGTCGGCCGCTGAGGTGGCCACCCCCGAGAACGCGCGCACGTAGGCGAGCTGGTGATCGGACCCGGCGCGCGCGGAGGCCAGCAGTGACCGCAGCGAAGACGCCATCAGCGCGAGACCGTCCGCGCGCCAGGACGGCTCGGCGTAGTTCCGCACCGCCAGCACCGCCTGCCGCAGCAGCGGCTGCACGACGCTGATGTCGCGGACCGAGTCGACGCCGCCAAGCACCAGCCGGACGTAGTCCCGCGCGGCCATCTCCCCGTCCCGGCACATGTCCCAGCCGGCCGCCCAGACCAGCGCGGCGGGCAGTGAGGAGGTGAACGCGCCGATCGAGCCGACCGCGGTGCCCAGCGAGTGCTCGTCGAGCCGGATCTTGGCGTAGGTGAGGTCCTCGTCGTTGACGAGCACCAGGTCGGGCCGGGCCTGCCCGATCAGGGCGGGCACCGGAGTATCGGCCCCCGATACGTCGATCTCAACGGACTCGGTCCGGGTAAGTTCGCCCCCGGTCAGCGAGTAGAGGCCGATCGCGATGCGGTGCGAGCGCAGCACCGGGTGCGAGGGCGCCGCCTCCTGCACCACCGAGAAGGAGGTGAAACGGTCGTCCGCGTCGACCGTGTACGAAGGCCGGAGCGTGTTGACCCCGGCGGTCTCGAGCCACTCGCGCGACCAGGCGGCGAGGTCGCGCCCGGAGACGTCCTCGAGCGCGGCCAGCAGGTCGGCCAGCGTCGCGTTGCCGAACGAGTGCTCGGCAAAGTACTTCCGCACCCCGGCCAGGAAGTTATCCCGGCCGACGTAGGCCACCAGCTGCTTGAGCACCGCCGCGCCCTTGGCGTAGGTGATCCCGTCGAAGTTGACCTCGACCGCGTGGATGTCGGGGATGTCGGCCGCGATCGGGTGCGTCGAGGGCAGCTGGTCCTGCTTGTACGCCCAGGCCTTCCAGGCGGTGGTGAACGTGGTCCACGCGTGCGTCCAGCGGGTCGCCTCGGCTTGCGCGGCGGTGCCTGCCCAGGTGGCGAACGACTCGTTCAGCCACAGGTCGTCCCACCAGCGCATGGTGACCAGGTCGCCGAACCACATGTGCGCCATCTCGTGCAGGATGGTCTCGCCGCGCGCCTCGCGGGAGAAGTCGGTGACCCGCGACCGGAAGACGTAGTCCTCGAGGAAGGTGACCGCGCCCGCGTTCTCCATCGCGCCTTCCTTGAACTCGGGCACGAAGAGCTGGTCGTACTTGCCGAACGGGTACTTGATCCCGAACGCCTGGTGGTAGAAGTCGAAGCCCTGCCTGGTCACCTCGAAGATCTCAGCCGGGTCCAGGTACCTGGCCAGCGACTGGCGGCAGAAGATGCCGAGTGGTATGCCGTCATGCTCATCGCGCACGACGTGCCACGGGCCGGCCGAGACGTGGGTGATGTAGGTCGACATCAGCGGCGTCGGCGGGAAGTGCCAGCGCCGGACCCCGGCGCCGTCGGGCGTGCCGCCCTCGACGTCGGCCGCCATGTTGGACACGACCATCCACTCTTGCGGCGCGCGCACGGTGAGCTCGTAGCGCGCCTTCAGGTCGGGCTGGTCGAAGCATGCGTAGACCCGGTTCGCGTCGAAGGTCTCCAGGTCGGAGTACATGTAGACGTTGCCGTCGGCCGGGTCGGCGAACCGGTGCAGCCCCTCGCCGCTGCGCGAGTAGGCGCACTCGGCGTCGATCACCAGTGTGTTCTCGACGGCTAGCCCGTCGATCGTGACCCTCGTGCCGTCGAACGCGCTCAATGGCACTGGCGTGCCATTGAGCGTGATCGAGTGCACCTCCGGTGCCTCGAGGTTGAGGAAGGTGCCGGAGCCTGGTCGCACGCAGTCAAAGGCAATGGTCGATATCGAACGGAAGGTGGTGTCTCCGCCCGTCAGATCCAGCTCAACTCGGTAGGAGCGGACTTTGACCAACTCGGCACGGGTCCGCGCCTCGTCACGGGTGAGGTTAGCTGTCACCAGGTGACCCCTTCGCAATCGCCATTTGTCTATGTATCTGTATTGATCTTGCCACGTCGGGCCGGTGTATCCGCCCCGGTAAAATCCGCGTGTGTCGGTGGCCTCGCCCCGGACACCACGCGCGGGTCATGGTCTTCCTCGCGCAGCCTCGGCAAGCTTCCCGCTATTATTACACGCAGTGTCCGATTAGTCATTAGACGTGACTAGCTCGGCTGTCGCTTAGCCGCGGCGCCGGCGGCGCCGCCGCGGTGGGGTCGGCTTCGGCCCCTCATCGGACGCCTGACCGGAGGCAACCGCCAGCATCGGGTCGGCCGGGCCGAGCGGAAGGGCGGGGGCTGTCGGCGGCGCCGCGCCCGATGCCGTGCGCACAAACCGGCTGGACGCGCCCGCACGGCCGGCCGCCTCCTCGCGCCTGGCCGCCGCGGACAGCTGATCGTCACTCGGCCGCGACACGTCCCGCGCCCGCATCGCCCCTGACAGCGTGATCCTCATTTCCCCAGTTTCACGCAGAACCCCAATGCCTGCCAGTCCCGGGTACCTATGGGTTTGCTGACGGAAATGGTGACCATCGTGACTGTCGCGGGTCCGCGCAGTACCAGCGCGGTGGACCGGGGGCGGTCTGGCAGACTATTCCAGTGCGCGTATACCTGGGATCTGACCATGCCGGCCTCGAGCTCAAGACGGCTCTGATCGGCTGGCTCCGCGCGGCCGGCCACGAGGCGGTGGACTGTGGCCCAGCCGGCTACGACCCGCAGGACGACTACCCCGTCTACGTGCTGCGCGCGGCCGGGGGCGCCGTCGGCGACCCCGGCAGCCTCGGCATCGTGATCGGCGGCTCGGGCAACGGCGAGCAGATCGCCGCGAACAAGGTACCTGGCGTCCGCGCGGCGCTGGCCTGGACGACGGAGACCGCACAGCTGGCCCGCCAGCACAACGACGCGAACGTGCTCAGCCTGGGCGCCCGGATGTACTCAGAAGCCGACGCGATCGGCTTCGCCCGGGTCTTCGTCGAGACCCCGTTCTCCGGCGACGCCAGGCACGCGCGGCGCCTGGCCGAGATCGCTGACTACGAGAAGACCGGCGAGCTGCCGCCGCTGCCGCACTCCTAGCGCCCGCGCGCCGCGGTGGTTCCTAGAAGATCCGTGGGCACCAGGGGGCCGGGTCCCAGGTCATGGCGGCCGACAGCGGCCCCAGGGTGCCCGGGCGCAGCTCGGTGACCAGGCCGGCGGCGGCGAGCGCGCCGAGCCGGGTGCCGCCGAGGTAGGCCGCGCCCAGTTCCCTGACGTTGAGCGCGATGTCGGCCTGGTCGTCGGTCTGCGCGCAACTGGCAGCGCCGTCAGGGCCGGCCGCCCGCAGCCGCCAGCGCCCGGCATTAGCCGTCAGCAGCTCATCGGTGACCTCAAGGACCACGTCCACCAGGCCGGCGTAAGCGCGGCGGGTCAGCGCGCCGGGCAGGTCGATGATCCGCACCCAGAGGTTGTCCGACAGCTGCAGCCTGGCCCGGCGCGAGTCGTGCAGCTGATAGAGCAGTGGGTCCTCGGCCGGCCGCAGGTCCGCGGTTATCTCGGTGACGAGGTCCCGGCTGAGCAGGTCGCGCCAGAGCGCGGCGCCCGCCGCCGGGTCGGCGGTGACAAGCTCCCAGACGCTGACCGAGGAATCGGGCAGCACGGTGCCTTCCTCCCAGCGGGCGACGGTCCGGTAGAGCGCATAGCCGCGCACGCCGCCGTCGTCGGCGGCCAGCAGGCAGCGCAGCGGGCTGGCACCGTGCCGGTCTTCCTCCGGGTCATCGAGCACCCGCTCCCACCAGTCATCGTCGCGCGCGAAGAACCCGGGCTGCCGGGCCGCCACCGCGGCGTAGACCTTGGCCAGGTCGGTGGCGACTTCGGCCGGCTCGGCCAGCCGTAGCGTCAGCGCCGGGTCGGCGGGCGCCAGCGCGCTCAGCGCGCCCTCGCCGCGGCGGAACCGGAAGAACGCGTGCGAGGATGCCCGCCCGTACCCGTACCGGCCGTACAGCGGTGTCTCCGCGGCCCACAGCGCGGCGATCGGCTCCTCCCCCCGCGCCGCGATGTCGGCCAGCTGGCGGCGCATCATCGAGCGCAGGATGCCCCGCCGCCGGTGGGTCGGGAGCACCGCGACCATCGTCACGCCGGCCACCGGGAACACCGCGCCGGGCACCGCCATCGGGAAGCTGTAGACGCCGGAGGTGCCGACGATATCCTGGCCGGCGGGCAGCCCCGGGTCGAAAGCGCCGAGCGACCGGTCCGCCTCGAACTGCCTGCGCATCCGCGGCCAGCGGGCGGCCGGGGTGGGGCCGGAGTTAAACGAATGCTCATGGACCCGGCGAAAGGCGGCGTACTCATCATCGGTGATGGGACGGATCGCGTATTGGTCTGCCATGATGGACTTCTTATCCCGCTAGGACTGCTGGACGCGAATCTTTTTCGCTGACCACGCCGGCAGGACGCGACGCTAGGGGGAGAAGGAGCGTGGACGGCGTGCGAGACCGGCGATCTGAGGATAATCTGCGCGGGTCATGAGAGTTCCGGCAGTCCCCTCGGCAGCGCGCTGGCCAGCGCGCTCGCTGCGCCGTGCCGGCGGCTGGCTCTCCGATCAGGCCAGGACGCAGTTCATCACCAGGAACCGCCGGGTCGCGGCCGGGCTGACGGTGATCTCGATCGCGATCGCCGTGCTGGCGGTGCAGCTGTCCGACCGGTGGTTCTCGCCGGGAGAGATGATCCTGCCGATCCTCTGCGGCGGCCTGCTGCTCTGGCCGCGGGCGCTGCGCATCCTGATCGCGGTGGTGGCGGCCGGGCTTATCTACGACATCGTTGAGGACAGGGCCGGATTCGGGATCGCGGTGACCATCGCGGCCATCGCCTACTTCGCCGACGTGCTCTCCAACACCCGGGGCAAGCTCGGCACCAGGGGGCTGCGTGCGGACCGGATGATGATCGAGCTCCGGGACCGCATCCGCGCCCAGGGCACGCTGCCGGAACTGGGCGACGGCTGGGGGTCGACGGTGGTGCTCCGCCCGGCCGGCGGCTCCTCGTTCGGCGGCGACTTCGTGGTCTCCTACAGCGACGGCAAGACGCTCGAGGTGGCGCTGGTCGACGTTTCCGGCAAGGGGATGGACGCCGCCACCCGCGCGCTACTGCTCTCCGGCGCTTTCGGTGGCGTACTCGGCTCGGTCCCCAGGGAGCAGTTTCTGCCCGCCGCCAACGCCTACCTGCGCCGGGGGAGCACGGATGAGGGTTTCGTGACCGCCGTCCACCTGTCGATCGACCTGGCGTCGGGGGAGTACACCATCTACTCGGCCGGCCATCCGCCGGCCGCGCGGTACGACGCCAACACCGGCGACTGGCAAACCAGCAGCGCCCGCGGCATCGTGCTCGGCGTTGTCTCCGACCTGGCCGCCGTCCCCGACGTGCCCGACGACGGCGTGCTCCGCCGTGGTGACGCGATCATGCTCTACACCGATGGGCTGGTGGAGGCGCCGCGCCAGGACATCGACGAGGGCATCCGGCGCCTGCTGGGCGAGGCCCAGCGCCTGGTCGTCGACGGATTCAGGACCGGCGCGCCCGGCCTGGTGACCACGATGCAGCGCACAGTCAACAGCGGTGACGACTGTGCCCTGGTCCTCGTCTGGCGATCCTGAGGCCAGCCGCTGCCGCCGTCACCTGGCCACGGTGGGCAGGCGGCATCGTCATCGGCGTCATCGTTACCGCTGTCAGCGCTGCCGGGTGAGCGTTGCCCGCACCTGGCGCGCGATCTCTATGTCCTCGCGGGCGGCGATGAGGAGGGTGCGCACCGGTGCGGCGGGCGCGCCGATCTCGCGGTCCCCGGTGCCACCCTCGTTGGATGCCGGGTCGACGGCGATGCCGAGGAAGCCGAGGCCGTCCATGGCGCGCTGGCGGATCTCGGCCGAGTTCTCGCCGACGCCGCCGGTGAACACGATCGCGTCGAGCCCGCCGGTCGCCGCGGCCATGGCCGCGATGGACGCGCGCAGCCGGTGCAGGTACGTCTCCCTGGCGAGTTCGGCGCGGGTGTCGCCGGCCGCGGCGCGGAGCAGGATTTCGCGCATGTCGGCGGTCCCGGCCAGCCCGTACAGACCGGACCGGTGCTCCAGGGCCGATGCCAGCTCGGCCGGCGGCATATGCACGTGCTCTTCCAGCCAGAGCACGAGCCCGGGGTCGACCGATCCCGATCTGGTCGCCATCACCAGCCCGTCCAGTGGCGTGAACCCCATCGTGGTGTCCACCGACCGGCCGCCGAGGATCGCGGCGAGGGACGCGCCCGCGCCGAGGTGGCAGGTGACGAGCCGCAGACCGCCGTCGTCGCGGCCGAGGAGTTCCGCCGCCCGCCGCGACGCATACGCGTGCGACAGCCCGTGGAACCCGAAGCGCCGCAGGCTCCAGCGGGTCCGCCACTCCTCAGGCAGCGCGAAGGTGGCGGCGGCGGCCGGGATGGTGGCGTGGAAGGCGGTATCGAAGCACGCCACCGCGGGCACTGCGGGGAGCACCGCCTGCACGGCATCCAGGGCCGCCAGTGACTTCGGCTGGTGCAGCGGCGCCAGGTCGGTCAGCGACTCAAGCCGCTGCCTGACCCGGTGGTCGACCAGGACTGGCCCGGTGTAGAGCGTGCCGCCGTGCACGATCCGGTGGCCGACGGCGTCCACCTGGCCAAGCGACTCGATCGCGGACTTGATCTCCGAGGCTTCCGCCGCTCCCCGCGGGGCGGGCAGATCGGCGCCGGCCGTGACCGCGTCGGCCGGGTCAAGCACGCGCAGCTTGAGGCTGCTTGACCCGGCGTTGACGACCAGGACCCGCTCGGCGGCCGGAATAGCCGCTGTCACTGCGGCCACTTCCAGTTGGTGACCTCGGGAGTGTCCTCTCCGAACTCCCGGGTGTAAGCGCGGGCCTCGATCCGCTTGTCGGTCATCAGCTGGCGGAGGTGCCCGGCCCGCGCGGCCAGCCCGGGGACCCGGTCGATCACGTCGATCACCAGGTGGTACCGGTCCAGGTCGTTGAGCATCACCATGTCAAACGGCGTGGTGGTGGTGCCTTCCTCCTTGTAACCGCGGACGTGCAGGTTGTGGTGCCCGTGACGGCGGTAGGTCAGCCGGTGGATGAGCCACGGGTAGCCGTGGTAGGCGAAGATGACCGGCCGGTCGGCGGTGAACAGCGCGTCGAACTCGGCGTCGGACATGCCGTGCGGGTGCTCGGTGGCCGGCTGCAGCCGCATCAGGTCGACGACGTTGACCACCCGGACCCGCAGCGACGGCAGGTGCTCGCGCAGCAGGGACGCGGCGGCCAGCGTCTCCAGGGTGGGAACGTCACCGGCGCAGGCGAGCACCACGTCGGGCTCGTCGTTGTTGTCATTGTCGGTGGACGCCCAGTCCCAGATGCCGGCACCGCGGGTGCAGTGGATGATCGCCTGGTCCATGGTCAGCCACTGCGGCTGTGGCTGCTTGCCCGCGACGATCACGTTGACGTAGTGCCGTGAGCGCAGGCAGTGGTCGGCGACCGACAGCAGCGTGTTGGCGTCTGGCGGCATGTAAACCCGGATGACCTCGGCCTTCTTGTTCATCACGTGGTCGATGAAGCCGGGGTCCTGGTGCGAGAACCCGTTGTGGTCCTGCCGCCATACCAGCGAGGAGAGCAGGTAGTTCAGCGACGCGACCGGGCGCCGCCAGGGGATATCCCTGGTGGTCTTCAGCCACTTGGCGTGCTGGTTGAACATGGAGTCGATGATGTGGATGAACGCCTCGTAGCAGTTGAACATGCCGTGCCGGCCGGTCAGCAGATAGCCCTCAAGCCAGCCCTGGCACAGGTGCTCGGACAGCACCTCCATCACCCGGCCGTCGGGGGCGAGGTGATCGTCGCCATCGATGATCTGCCCGTCGAAGGCGCGGTCGGTCACCTCAAACACGTCCTGCAGGCGGTTGGAGGCGGTCTCGTCCGGCCCGAAGAGCCGGAAGCTGGCCGGGTTGCGCGCGATGACGTCCCGCAGCCAGGTCCCCAGGGCGCGGGTGCCCTCGGCCTCGGCGGCGCCCGGGCTGGCGACGGGGACGGCGTAGTCGCGGAAGTCGGGCAAGTCCAGATCGCGCAGCAGCAGGCCGCCGTTGGCGTGCGGGTTGGCGCTCATCCGCCGGTAGTCCCGCGGCGGCAGGGTGGCCAGCTCGGGAACCAGTCTCCCGTCCGGGCCGAACAGCTCCTCGGGCCGGTAGGAGCGCAGCCACTCCTCGAGCTGTGCCAGGTGCGCGGGATTGCCGCGCACGTTGCTGATGGGGACCTGGTGGGCGCGGAAGGTGCCCTCGATCTGGACTCCGTCCACGGTTTTGGGGCCAGTCCAGCCCTTGGGCGTGCGCAGCACGATCATCGGCCACTGCGGCCGGCTGGCATCGCCCAGGTCACGGGCGCGCCGGTGGATATCGTCGATCTCGCGGACGCAGGTGTCCAGCGCGGCGGCCAGCTGCTGGTGCACGAGTTCGGGCTCGTCGCCCGCCACGATGTGGGCGTGGTACCCGTAGCCCTCCATGAGCGAGACAAGCTCGGACTCGGGGATGCGGGCAAGCACGGTCGGGTTGGCGATCTTGTACCCGTTCAGGTGCAGGATCGGCAGCACCGCCCCGTCGGTAACCGGGTTGAGGAACTTGTTGGAGTGCCAGCTGGCGGCCAGCGGCCCGGTCTCCGCCTCGCCGTCGCCGATCACGCAGGCGGCGATCAGCCCGGGGTTGTCGAAGACGGCGCCATAGGCGTGCGCCAGCGCGTAGCCGAGCTCGCCGCCCTCGTGGATCGAGCCCGGTGTCTCCGGGGCGGCGTGGCTGGGGATCCCGCCGGGGAACGAGAACTGGCGGAACAGCGCCTCCATGCCGGGCGCGTCGCGGGTGACGTGCGAGTAAAGCTCGCTGTAAGTGCCCTCAAGCCATGCGTTGGCAACCACGGCCGGGCCGCCGTGCCCGGGGCCGGCCAGGAAGATCATGTCCAGGTCCCAGGCCCTGATCACCCGGTTCAGGTGCGCGTAGAGCAGGTTAAGACCGGGGGTCGTGCCCCAGTGGCCGAGCAGCCGGGGCTTGACGTCCTCCGGCTGCAGCGGCCGGGTAAGCAGCGGGTTCGCCATCAAGTAGATCTGCCCCACGGACAGGTAGTTGGCCGCCCGCCAGTAGGCGTCGATCGCCTCAAGTTCGGTGCGGGAGAGCGGCTGCTGTTCGGTGATCGCGGCCTGGTTCATGGTTCCCTTTCTGGGGCGGGTCGTCGCGTGCCGTTCTCATCCTCCGGGTCCGCGCCGCGGTGCGGTAAGGCCCTTAGTCCCGGAGCGTAGTCCCGGAGCGACTCTCCCGTGACGGGAGGGCCAGCAGGGCGATCACCAGGCCGGCCACCGCCACGGCGGAGCCCACTTCCAGGCCCAGATCCATTCCGCTGACGAAAGCGGTCCTCGCCAGGTGGGCGAGTTCTGCGCCGAGGGAGCCGCCGACTTGCCCGGCGACGCCGAGGGCGCCCCCGATGGAGCCGAGGACGGGCCCCATCACCGAATGCGGGATGTGGTACGGCGCGAGCGTGCTTGCCATGGTGTGCTGGTAACGGGTGTTCAGCAGGCTGCCGATGATCGCCACTCCCAGAGCGCCGCCGACCTGGAGGAAGGCGCCGTTGGCGGCCGATCCGACGCCCACGTGGTCGCCCGGCAGCGAGCCCGTGACCGACTCGGTAGCCGACGGGATGACCAGCCCGGCGCCGGCCCCAAGCAGGATGATGCCGGCCAGGATCCCGGTGAACGTGGTCGCCGCTGATGCGGTGGATATCTGCCAGAGGCCGGCCCCGACGATGAGCAGGCCGGCCGCCGCCACCGGAGTGGTTAGGGGCGAAGGACCCCTCCTGCGGGCGTTAAAGCAATGCCATGCTGCCTTGAGAAACGGAGAAAGTCCCGACCGCCGGCCGCGCGCCAGCCAGAGATCAAGCGCCCTGCGAGGGAACCGTGACCACCGGGCCGTGGGCGTGGCCCACCACCGCGTGGATGACCCGTGCGGGTCCCGGCACCAACCGGTCGTTCGCGTGGTGCCGTCCCAGCACCACCAGCTCGGCCCGCGCCGACAGGTCCGCGAGTACCCGCCCCGGGTGACCGCGCACGACATCGCCGCTCGCCTCGACGTCCGGATATTTGACCCGGCAGTCGTCCAGCAGCTCGTCCAGTTCCACGGCATCCCGATCGGCGGCGTGCGAATCCGGGAACTGCCACGCGTGCACGGCCAGCACGGCCGCCTTCCGCAGGCGGGCCTCCTCGAACGCGAACGCGAGCGCGGCTCCGCAGTCCAGCGGGCTCCGGATGCCGACGGCAACCAGGCGGTCCGCGGCCGGGGCCTCCTCCCGTACCACCACCACCGGGCACGGGGCGTGCACGGCGGCGTAGCGGCTCACCGACCCGAGGGTCATGGCGGCGAACGCACCGCCGCCGTGTGATCCGACGACAAGCAGCAGCGCGCCTGAGCCGCTGGCGGTGACCGCCTGGGCGGGCGGCCCGTCCACAGGGTCGGTGTCTATCAGCAGGTCAGGGGCCACAGCGGCGGCCGCCCTGGCCGCGCCGGCCAGCGCATGGTCGCGCTCGCCGATGAGGTGGGTGGCGACAGTCTCGACGCCCGCGGGCTGCGCTGCCTCGCTCATCCTGGGGAGGATCTCGGCCGCGGACACGATCCGCAGCGGTGCGCCCCGGAGCACGGCTTCCCTGGCGGCCCACTCGACCGCCCGCACGGATTGCTCCGAGCCGTCAGTGCCGACCACGATGGGCTTGGTTGTCATGATGGCTCCCTAAATGATGCACGTCGTTTCAGCACCAGTTCACCAGCGTACGCAGGACACTCTCAGATAAGAAGGTCCCCGGGCGCCGGGACCTTCGGCCCGACGTCAGGCCGCGCGGCCGGTCACGATCCAGACGGCGATGTACTGGCAGGCGAATGCCACGACGGTGCAGGTGTGGAAGACCTCGTGGAATCCGAACCAGGCCCCGGATCGCCGAGGTTTCGGGCGTGGACCGGCCGGGGCGGGCGCAGCTGACACGAGTCCGGGACATTCGTCCCGCCACTGGGCGAAGTTCGTCCCTTCTGGTCGTTCGCGGACCCGGCGAGGATGGGGACATGAACGCCAGATCCCTGCACCCGGCAGGTAAGGGAAGCAACGCACCCGGCCTGCAGCACGATGACAGCACCGGGACCACCAGCACGGTCGCGCTCGGCCCGGCCTGCTGCTGCCCCGCCAATCCGGTGGTGCGGGTGATCATGCCCGCGACCGCCGCCCGTCCGCACCGCACCGAACTGCTGCTGTGCGGCCACCATTACCGGGTCTCACGCCAGGCGCTCGCCGCCGCCAACGCCGCGGTCACCGAACTCCTCGGACCAGAGGAAAGTGCGCGCACCGCGCTGCTGACCGACCTTCCCGTTGCCCGCGTCCCGGTCGGCTGATCCGTTCGGCCGCTAGTCCGCCGTGGGTTCCACGACCGGCCTGACCGTCGGCGTGGCCGTCCGTGTGGTCGGCGCTGTGCCCCGGGTAACCGGCGCATAGCCGACCCGGATCACCATTTGCGGCACTTCGGTGTAGTTGCTGCGCCACGGCCAGAACCGCGGCCCGCCGCGCAGGTCGGCTAGCTCGAGTGACTGGGTGAGGAAGGACGCCTCGACCGCGTAGCCGGCCGGGACGGCCGGGCCAGCCTCCGGCACTCGGCCCTGGGCAGGGTGCGCAGCCAGCCGTGCTCACGCGCGGCGGCGCCCTCCATCTCCACCAGAATCGGCAGCGGCACGGGCAGGTTCCTGAAGGGCCCGCGGTCCGTGCGGCGAAGCCAGAGCGCCTCGTACAGTTCCTGCTCGGCGCTGGTCGGCCGGGACGCGCGGCCCGGCATCACCTCGACCGAGGCGAGCAGCGTCCGCTCCGCCGCCACCGTGCTGAGCAGCCCGGACTCCGGGTCCAAGCCGGGCAGCAGCCAGACCGAGGGGGACCGGCCGGCCACCTTGATCGCCAGCCGCAGGTTGTACAGGGCCGCACCGCAGCTGATCACTACCTCTCTGGGCAGCCTGCCGCCAAGGCCTCATTCGCGGCGGTGTACAGCTCTACCCGGTCGTCGGCGGCCTGCCCCAGCTCCCATGGGCGCTGGTTGAAGACGGACGGCGCGCTGTCCACCGCTCGGCGCAGGCGCGGCATGTCATTCCTGAGATCCCACGACATCGCGAGTCACCCCTGTCCTCCGCGAACCTCAACTCCCCTTCCCGCAAGGACACCGCCGCCCCAGGGCCCGGCGGTAGAGACAGAGGTCCCGGAGCGGCCGGGTCTTTACCCGCGGGGGAAGAGCGGAAAGACGATATGGAACGGAAGGTGGCATCTCCCTGCTCGCCCGGCGGCCACGTCCCCTGGTGGGGGGCGCAGGCACCCGGCCCGCGCGCATTTCACGGGCCAGCGGCGAGAAACCACGGTCCGTTCACTGCGGAGGATCTTCAGGTCTTCTGTCCGCGACAGCGACCTCCCGAGACCGGCCGGAGCCGGCCAAGCCGGGATGTTAGTCCCTGGTCAGGGGGAGGATCGGCCGTACCGCGGCCGCCCCGCGCGCGTTTGACTGGAGTCATGAGCACACGACCGACGATCAATGACCTGGGTCTGGGCGCGGGCAAGAAGGCCCGGCTGTTCCGGATCCTTTACCAGCACGGGCTGCGCAACGGCACGGCCCTGTTCCTCCCTTACGACCAGGGCCTTGAGCACGGGCCGCGGGACTTCTTCGCCAACCCGGCGGCCGGCGACCCCAGCTACATCGCCAAGCTGGCCGTCGAGGGCGGCTTCAACGGCATCGCCATCCAGATCGGCCTGGCCGAGAAGTTCTTCTGGGACTTCGCCGGCGAGGTCCCGCTGATCCTCAAGCTGAACGGCAAGACCGAGATCCCGCCCGATGACGAGGCGCTGTCCCCGCTGCACGCCACCGTGGAGGACGCGGTCCGGCTCGGCGCCGACGCGGTCGGCTACACCCTCTACGTCGGGACCCCGGCCCAGGCGGCCGACTTCGGCCAGTACCGGCAGGTCCGCGAGGACGCCAGGCGGCTCGGCATGCCGCTGATCGTCTGGGCGTACCCGCGCGGCTCGGCGATTGACGCGAAGGGCGGCCGCGACTCGTTCTACGCGGTCGACTACGCCGCCAGGACCGCCAGCGAGCTCGGCGCCGACCTGGTCAAGGTGAACTTCCCGCACCCGGACAAGCGGGTCGGCGTGCCTAAGCAGTACGACGCGGACTTCTCCTCGCAGCCAGCCATCGACGCGGTGGTCCGCTCGGCCAACCGGACGCTGGTGCTGGTGTCCGGCGGCTCGCGGGCCGGGGACGAGGCGATGCTCGACAAGGCCAGGCAGTCGGCTGAGGCCGGCGTCACCGGGCTGATCTTCGGCCGCAACATCTGGCAGCGGGAGCACGACGAGTCGCTCCGGCTGGTCGAGCAGCTCCACGAGATCCTGGCCAAGTACCCGAGCCCCGCCATCTGAAGCGCCTTCAGCTCCCGGTGACCTGCCCGGCCGCGAAGCGGCGCGACGGCTGGAGGTCACCGGGACACGACGAGCCGACGGGCCTCCTTGATGCGAGTGGTGGCAGCTAAGGCCGAAGGTCCCTGCTGCTCACACGTCGCCGGGCGTAACCTGCCGGGTATGGCCCTGCGACCAGAGCGACATGACGTTACGCCGTTGCCGGATCTGCTGCACGGCCGGTCCCGCTCGGGACCGGTGCGCGAGCAGCGTCCGGTCTACGTCGACTTGCTGCCACCGTGCAATGCGGGCTGCCCGGCCGGTGAGAATATTCAGGCCTGGCTGGCCCACGCCGAGACAGGGGACCATGAACAAGCGTGGCGGCAGCTGGTCATCGACAATCCGATGCCGGCGATCCACGGCCGGGTGTGCTACCACCCGTGCGAGAGCGTCTGCAACCGCGCCAGCCTCGACAGCGCGGTCTCGATTCACAGCGTCGAGCGCTTCCTCGGCGATCTCGCGCTTGAGCGAGGGTGGTCGTTTGACCCGCCGCCGACGCGCAGCGGCAAGCGGGTGCTGGTCATCGGCGCCGGGCCGAGCGGGCTTTCCGCCGCCTACCACCTGGCCCGGCTCGGGCACCAGGTGGAGATAAGAGACGCGGGCGAGCGGCCTGGCGGGATGATGCGTTACGGCATACCGGCCTACCGGATGCCACGCGACGTCCTGGACGGCGAGCTGGACCGGATCGCCGCGCTTGGCGTGCGCATCACCTGCGGGCACCGGGTGGAGAACCTGGACGCCGAGCGCCGCGACGGCGGCTTCGACGCGGTATTCGTGGCGGTTGGCGCGCATCTGTCCAAGCGGGTCGACATTCCGGCCAAGGACGCGGGACGGATCGTGGACGCGGTGTCGTTCCTGCGCAGCGTCGCCTCAGGGGAGCGGCCGGCGATCGGCCGGCGCGTCGCCGTCTACGGCGGCGGCAACACCGCGATGGACGCCGCCCGGGTGGCCCGCCGCCTGGGCGCGAACGACGCGACCATCGTCTACCGGCGCACCCGCGCGCAGATGCCGGCCCACGAGGAGGAAGCCGAGGAAGCCGAACGGGAAGGGGTGCAGATCAACTGGCTGCGCACGATCACCGCGTTCGACGGCCCGGAACTGACCGTCGAGGCCATGGAGCTGGATGACAGCGGGTTCCCGCAGCCGACCGGGCGGTTCGAGACGCTCGCCGCCGATACCGTGATCCTCGCGCTTGGCCAGGACACCGACACCGGGTTCCTGCGCCAGGTGCCAGGCGTGGAGTTCGCACGAGACGGCACCGTGCAGGTGTCGGCCGCGATGATGACCGGCTGCCCGGGCGTGTTCGCCGGCGGCGACATGGTGCCGGCCGAGCGCACCGTGACGGTCGGCGCGGGGCACGGCAAGAAGGCGGCCCGCAACATCGACGCCTGGCTGCGCGGCGCCGCGGCGGATCAGGCGGTCAAGCACGATGGCGTCGCGTTCGCCGACCTGAACCTGTGGTACTTCGGCGACGCCGCCCGCCGGCAGCAGCCCGAGGCCCCGCCGCAGCAGCGGACCGCGGGATTCGGGGAGGTGGTCGGCGGCCTGTCCGAGCGGGAGGCGACGTACGAGGCGCGCCGCTGCCTGTCGTGCGGCAACTGCTGCGAGTGCGACGGCTGCCTGGGTGCCTGCCCGGAGGACGCGGTGATCAAGCTGGGACCCGGGCATCGCTATGAGTTTGACTACGACCGGTGCACTGGCTGCGGCGCGTGTTACGAGCAGTGCCCGGTGCACTCGATCGAGATGGTCCCGGAGGACTGATGACACGCGTCACGATCGACGGCAATGAGGCGGCGGCGTCGGTCGCCTACCGGCTGAACGAAGTCTGCTGCATCTACCCGATCACGCCGTCCTCGCCGATGGCCGAGCTCGCCGATGAGTGGTCCAGCCAGGGCCGGCCCAACGTGTGGGGCAGCGTGCCGGCCGTGGTGGAGATGCAGAGCGAGGGCGGGGCGGCGGGCGCGCTGCACGGCGCGCTGCAGGGCGGAGCGCTGGCCACGACGTTCACCGCCTCGCAGGGCCTGCTGCTGATGATCCCGAATATGTACAAGATCGCCGGCGAGCTGACCCCGGCCGTGCTGCACGTGGCGGCCAGGTCGATAGCCGCCCAGGGGCTGTCCATCTTCGGTGACCACTCGGATGTGATGGCGGTGCGGCAGACCGGTTTCGCGCTGCTCGCCGCCGCGTCGGTCCAGGAGGCCCATGACCTGGCACTGGTGGCGCAGGCGGCCACGCTGGCCACCCGGGTGCCGTTCGTGCACTTCTTCGACGGGTTCCGCACCTCCCATGAGCTGAACACGGTCGAACTGCTGTCCGACGACGACCTGCGGGCGCTCGTGCCGGAGGAACTGGTCCGCGCGCACCGGGCCCGGGGGCTGTCACCCGAGCAGCCTTTCATCCGGGGCACCGCGCAGAACCCGGACATTTACTTCCAGGCACGGGAGACTGTCAACCCGTTCTACGCCGCCGTCCCTGGCGCGGTCCAAGACGCGATGGACGCCCTGGCCGGGCGCACCGGCCGCCGCTACCGGATAGTGGACTACACCGGCGACCCGGAGGCCGAGCGGGTGGTCGTCGTGATGGGCTCGGCCGCCCAGACGGTCGGCGAGACGGTGGCCCACCTGTGCGCGCAAGGTGAGCGGGTCGGCGTGGCGCAGGTCCGGCTGTACCGGCCGTTCCCGGCCCGCGAGCTGCTTGACGCGCTGCCCGCCAGCGTGCGCCGGGTCGCGGTGCTTGACCGCACCAAGGAGCCAGGCTCAAACGGCGAGCCGCTCTTCCTCGATGTGGTCACCACGCTGGCCGAGGCGGCCACCAGCGGCGAGCGCGCGGTACTGCCCCTGGTGACCGGGGGGCGGTACGGCCTGTCCTCCAAGGAGCTCACCCCCGGCATGGTCGCCGGGGTGTTCGCGGAGCTGGCCCGCGAGCAGCCGCGACGCCGGTTCACGGTCGGCATCATCGATGACGTGTCCGGGCTGAGCCTGCCGTACGACGCGTCGCTGGACATCGAGCCGCCCGGCACGGTCCGCGCGGTCTTCTTCGGCCTCGGCTCGGACGGAACGGTCGGCGCGAACAAGAACACGATCAAGATCCTCGGCTCAGAGGAGAGCCTGAACGCGCAGGGGTATTTCGTTTACGACTCGAAGAAATCAGGCTCGCAGACCGTCTCGCACCTGCGTTTCGGGCCGCAGCCGATCCGCGCGCCCTACCTGGTGCAGCAGGCCGGGTTCGTCGGCTGTCATCACTTCGGGCTGCTCGACCGGGTCGACGTGCTCGGCCTGGCGGCAACAGGAGCAACGCTGCTGCTGAACTGCGCGCACCCGCCGGACGATGTGTGGGATGCGCTGCCCCGCCCGGTCCAGGAGAAGATCCTCGCCAAGCGGATCGAGGTGTACGCGATCGACGCCGACCGGATCGCCCGCGACGCCGGGCTGGCCGGGCGGACGAACACCGTGCTGCAGACCTGCTTCTTCGCTATCTCCGGTGTGCTGCCCAGGGGGGAGGCGATCGCCAAGATCAAGTCGGCGATCGTCAAGAGCTACAGCCGCCGGGGCGCGGATGTGGTCGCGCGGAACCATGCCGCGGTCGACCGCGCGCTTGCGGGGCTGCACCGGATCGAGGTACCGGACGCGGTGACCTCCGTCCGGGAACTGCCTGCGGTGGTGCCCGCCAGCGCGCCGGAGTTCGTCCGCACCGTCACCGCCGCGATGATGGCCGGCCGCGGTGACGATCTGCCGGTCAGCGCGCTGCCGGTGGACGGCACCTATCCGAGTGGCACCGCGGCCTACGAGAAGCGGAACATCTCCGAGCTGGTCGCGGAGTGGGACCCGGACCTGTGCATCCAGTGCGGTAACTGCAGCTTCGTGTGCCCGCACAGCGTGATCAGGTCCACCTACTACGACGAGTCACTGCTGGCGGGGGCGCCGGCTGATTTCCGGTCGGCTCCGCTGGACGCCCGCGGGCTCCCGGACACCCGCTTCACGCTGCAGGTGTACGTGGAGGACTGCACCGGCTGCGAACTGTGCGTGCAGGCCTGCCCGGTGGGGGCGCCGGAGGACCCGGCGCGCAAGGCGATCAACCTCGCTCCCCGGGAGCCGCTGGTGGCCGCGGAGCGGGATAACATCGCGTTCTTCGAGACGCTGCCGGTGGCCGACCGGTCCCGGGTGGACTTCGGCACCGTGCGCGGCACGCAGTTCCTGCAGCCGCTCTTCGAGTTCTCCGGCGCCTGCGCGGGCTGCGGCGAGACACCGTACGTCAAGCTGCTTTCGCAGTTGTTCGGCGACCGGCTGATGGTCGCGAACGCAACCGGCTGCTCCTCGATCTACGGCGGGAATCTGCCTACCACGCCATGGACGACCGGTCCCGACGGGCGCGGCCCGGCCTGGTCGAACTCATTGTTCGAGGACAATGCCGAGTTCGGCCTCGGGTTCCGGCTGACCGCCGACCGGCACACCGAGCTGGCCAGGAAACGCCTTACCGAGCTGCGCGAGGCGATCGGCGCCGGCCTGGCGGACCAGATCCTCGGCGCGCCGCAGCTCACCGAGTCGGAACTGCGTTCGCAGCACGAGCGGGTAGTCGAGCTGAAGCGGCGGCTCGACGGTCTGAACGGGCCCGCCGCCGACCTGCGCAGCGTGGCCGATCACTTGCTCCGGCGCAGCGTTTGGATCGTCGGCGGCGACGGCTGGGCCTACGACATCGGCTCTGGGGGCCTCGACCACGTACTGGCCAGCGGGCGCAACGTGAACGTCCTGGTGCTCGACACCGAGGTCTACTCCAATACCGGCGGCCAGTCATCGAAGGCCACGCCGCTCGGGGCTGTCGCCAAGTTCGCCGCGGCCGGCAAGACGATGCCGAAGAAGGATCTCGCGCTGCAGGCGATCGCCTACGGCTATGTGTACGTCGCCCGGGTGGCGATGGGCGCCGACCCGCAGCAGACCCTGCGCGCCTTCCGTGAGGCCGAGGCCTACGACGGGCCGTCGCTGATCATCGCCTACAGCCACTGCATCGCGCACGGCATTGAGATGCGCGACGGGCTCGGCCAGCAGTACCGCGCCGTGGCCAGCGGCTACTGGCCGCTGGTGCGTTACGACCCGATGGTGCGCGCGGCCGGCGGGAACCCGTTCCTGCTCGACTCGCCGCGGCCGCGCATCGCGCTCGCCGATTACACCCAGCGGGAGCTGCGGTACCGCACTCTCGCCAATACCCACCCGGCGGAGGCCGAACGGCTGGGCACCCTGGCGCAGGAGGCGGTCAACCAGCGCTGGGACACCTACGAGGAGATGGCTACCCGCGGCGCCCACCGGTTCCCCGCGGACGCTCGGAAGGACCGCTGATGGACCTCTCGACCCGCTACCTGGGCCTGGCGCTGCGGAACCCGCTCGTCGCCTCCGCGTCCCCGCTCTCGAACACCCTCGACGGCGTACGTCGGCTAGCGGCTGCCGGGGTCGGCGCGGTCGTGCTGTTCTCCCTGTTCGAGGAGCAGTTGCGCCAGGAAGCGGAGCGGAACGCACGGCTCGCCGACGCCGGCGCCGACAGCTTCGCCGAATCGCTGTCCTACTTCCCGGCCGGAGCGGACACCGACACTGGCCCGCGCCGCTACCTGAGTCTCCTCGAGCGCGCGGCCGAAACCGTGGACATCCCGGTGATCGGCAGCCTCAACGGCGTGACCCGCAGCGGCTGGGCCAGCTACGCGCGGGCGATCCAGGAGGCGGGCGCCGCCGCGATCGAGCTCAACATCTACTACATAGCGGGCGACCCGCGCATAACCGGCCGGGAAGTCGAGCAACGGCACATCGACATCCTGTGCCAGGTCAAAGAGGCGGTCACCGTGCCGGTGGCGGTCAAGCTCGGCCCGCAGTTCAGCTCACCAGGCGAGATAGCGCTGCGGCTGGACGAGGCCGGCGCGGACGGGCTGGTCCTCTTCAACCGGTTCCTGCAGCCCGATATCGATACGGAAACCCTCGCCGTGCTACCCGGCGTGGACCTGTCAAGCCCGGCCGAGGCCAGGCTGCCGCGCACCTGGATCTCCCTGCTGCGCAGGCAGGTCGGTGGCTCGCTGGCGGCGACAAGCGGCGTCGAAACACCAGTCGACGTGGTCAAGTACCTGCTGGCGGGCGCCGACGTCGTGATGACCGCGTCCGCGCTGATCCGGCACGGACCCCGGCACGCCGCCGTCCTGCTCGACGGACTGTCGGAATGGATGAACCGCAAGGGGTACACCTCGGTCGGTGAACTGCGCGGAATACTCGCCGTTCCCCCCGACACCGATCAGGCCGCCTACGAGCGCGCCGGCTACGTCCGCGCGCTGCGCGGCGCAAACGGCGCCCCCTGGTGACGAGCAGCACTGGCTGAGGGGTGTAACCACCGTCCGTTCAGAAGAAGAATTTCGATCTTTTCCTGAACGTACGGTGGCGAATTGCGGACGGCAGGCTCTTGCCCGGCCCCGGGTCAGCGCACCAGCTCGCGTACCTGCTCGACCAGCTCCGCCACCGCGGCCGCCACCTCGGCGCTCAGCCCGGCGCCGAAGCCGAAGTCGCGGCCGACCACCGCCAGGACCGTAAGCCGGGCGGGCAGGCGGCCGAGCACCCGGGCCAGCTCCAGGGTGTCGGCGAGGCCAATGCTGTGTGAGCTGGCACCGCTGTGTGAGCTGGCACCGCTGTGTGAGCTGGCACCGCTGTGTGAGCTGGCACCGCTGTATGGGCGCGCCCCGCCGTCCTCGGTGTTTGGGGTGCCAGGGAGAGCATCGATCGCGAGCTGATACAGATGCCCAGGCGGCGTGGCGGAGGCCCGCACCGCGTCGATCACGACCGCGAGCCCGGCGCCTTCCCATAGGTCCATCATCCGGGACGGCTCGCCGTCGCTGACCGCCAGGGTCACGCCGGAAAGGTCGGCGTCGTCCGGCTGGAGGGCGCGCAGCGCGGCGATCACTTCCGGCCCGGCGCCGTCATCACGCCGGTATTCGTTGCCCACGCCGATCACGACCGCGCGCCGGCCCGGCCCGTGCTGTCCGGTCACCCGTCGCGCCCGGTCATCCGCGGTCGATCGTGAGATCGAGGAAGTGGGTCGAGCAGGAGATGCACGGGTCGTAGTTGCGGATCGCCTGCTCGCACTGGCGGGTCAGCTGCTCGTCGTCGAGATCGAGCCGGGCGGCGACGAACCGGCGCAGGTCGTCTTCGATGCTGGCCTGATTCTGCGAGGTGGGCGGCACGATCCGGGCGGAGGTGATGAGACCTTCGGCGTCGATGGCGTACCGGTGGAACAGCACGCCGCGCGGCGCTTCGGTCGCGCCGTGGCCGACGCCGGCCCGCGGGGCAA
>JBEKEK010000122.1:0-24098 GCA_050013875.1 Trebonia sp.
GCGTACCCGAGGCTGTCGAGCGCGGCGGCCTCTCCTTCGACGCTGCCGAGGTCGCGGAACAGGTCGAGTGACTGCTCGCAGTAGCTGACGGCCTGCTGGTGATCCCCGATCACGGCGTTGAGCCAGCCGACCGAGTTGAGGGCCTGGGCCTGGCCGGCCCGGTCGCCGGCCGCCGTGTAGGACGTCAGCGACTGGCGGGCGTGGCCGAGGGCCTCGCCGTGGCGCCCCTGATGGCTCAGCGTGATGGCCAGCGAGTTGTGCACGTAGGCCTGGCCGGCGTGGTCCCCGCGCTCATTGTGGATGCTGAGGGCGAGCGCCAGGTGGGCGTGCGCATCCTCGTAGCGGCCGATCCTGCCGCTGGCGTAGCCGAATCGCTGGTGGACGGAGGCCTGCGCCCCCCGGTCGCCGAGCCGCTGCGTGGCGGCCAGGGCGATCTGCTCGGCGACGGCCCAGTCGTGCCAGCGGCCCCGCATGTCAAGGAAGTCCGACAGCGTCCACACGAGCTGCCACGCATGGGTATCGAAGCCGGCCTCCAGCGCCCGCCCGGTCGCTGCCATCAGCACCCGGTGCTCAGCGTCGAACCAGGCCATGGCCTGCTCGGCGTCGCTGATCCGCTCCGCCTCCGCACCCGGGGCAAGCGCGGCCAGCATGAGCGGGCTGTTGAGGGAACGCGCCTGCAGCGCGGCCGAGTGAGCCGTGTGCAGGTAATGATCAAGCATCCGGCCGGTGGCCGCACGCCGCTCGGCCTCGCTGTCGGCCGACTGCGTCAGCTCGGCGGCGTAGGCGCGGAGCAGGTCATGACAGGAGAACCGGCCGGGGACGTGCTCGGCCAGCAGGTGCGCCCGGGTCAGCTCGACCAGCCCGCGGCGCCCCTCCTCCAGCGGCAGGCCGGCCATGCTGGCCGCGGCGGCGGTGCTGATGTCCGGGCCGGCGTGCAGCCCGAGCAGCCGGAACAGCCGCGCCGCAGGAGGGTCGAGCTGCTTGTAGGACCAGGACAGGACGGCACGGACATTCGCGGTCGCGTGCCCGGCGTCCAGCGCGTCCAGCCGGCTGCGGGCATCGCGCAGATCGGCGGTCAGCGCGGCCAGCGAGAGCCAGGGCTGGCTGTAGGTGCGGGCGGCGGCGATGCTCAGCGCCAAGGGCAGCCGCGCGCACAGCTGGATCAGCGCGCCGGCCGCGCCGGGGTCGTCGGCGACGCGTTCCGGGCCAAGGCAGCGGCCCAGCAGTTCCTGCGCCTCGGCGTCGGTGAGCACATCCAGGGTGAGCGGTGACGCCCCCTCGGTCGCGACCAGGCTGGTGAGCTGGCTGCGGCTGGTGACGATAACCAGGCAGCCGGGGCTGGCGGGCAGCAGCGGCCGGACCTGATCGACGTCACGCGCGTTATCGAGCAGCACCAGCATCCGCTTGCCGACCAGCAGGCTGCGGTACAGGGCCGCCTGCGCGTCCAGTCCGGCCGGAATCCTGGCGGCAGGCACGGCCAGGCCGTCAAGCAACAGGCTGATGGCCTCGACCGAGGTCATCTGCGGCCCGGCCGGCTCGAAACCGCGCAGGTTCACGTACAGCTGCCCGTCGGGGAACTGCCTGGCTACCTTGTGCGCGAAATGCAGGGCCAGCGTGGTCTTGCCAATCCCGGCCGTTCCGTCGATGACCGAGATCACCGTTGCCTGGCTCTCCTCGGCCGCCTCGGCGGCCAGCGCCCCGAGCGCCTCGAGCGCCTCGGCCCGGCCGGTGAAATGCCGCGTCGCGGTCGGCAGCTGCCTGGGCACCACCGGGGCAGGCGGGCTGAGCGTGGCCGACGCGGGGCCGGATGGCTCGGCGCCCGCCGCGAGCAGGAGCTCGCTGTCGGCCGCCAGGATCCGCTGGTGCAGGAGCCTCAGCTCAGGACCGGGATCGATGCCAAGCTCGCCCGCCAGGACGCGCCGCACGTCCTGGTAGGCGGCGAGGGCGTCGGCCTGCCGGCCGCTGCGGTACAAACTCAGCATCAGCTGCGCGTGGAATTGCTCCTGCAACGGGTGAGCCGTGACCAGCTGGCGCAGTTCGGCGAGGACCTCGCCATGCCGGCTCAGGTGCAGATCCGCGTCGATCCGGGTGACCAGCGCTTGCAGCCACTGGTCCTTGATGGCGGGAGCCTCGCGGTCCCGCAGCAGTTGCGACGGCACGTCGGCCAGCGGCTCGCCTCGCCACAACCCGAGCGCCTCCCGCAGCAGGCTGGCGGCCTGCGCCCAGGTTCCGGCGGCGGCGGCCGCCTGACCGCGCGCGGCAAGCGCGCTGAACTCGCGGACGTCGAACTCGCCGTCATCGACCCTGATCAGATAACCAGGTGGCCGCGTCTCGACCAGGCCGGCCCCGGACGGTCCAAGCGTCGAGCGCAGGCGCTGAACGGCACTGTGCAGCGCACCCCGCGCACCTGCAGGCGGCTGGCCTTCCCACAGCACCTCAGCGAGAGCGTCCAGGCTGACCACTCGCCCGGCTGCAAGCAGCAGCGCCGCCAGCAGCACCCGTTGCCGTGGCGCGGACACGGAAACATCTCGCGTGCCGTCACGGACTACTAGCGTCCCGAGCAGACCGAAGTCCACGCCAAGCAACCCCTTCCCGGCAATCTGCGCGCTGTGACGGGGGTGCCAGCGGATTGCGGTCGCACCGCGGACACGACCGCAGCGTACCCGGCGCGGTGAGCCATCAGTGAGCCATCATTGTCTTCCTGACGGCGGCTCGTGAGCTTTTGCTGGCACTGTGACAGATGCTATTCGCTATTCCTGCCCGATTTGTGAGGTTCCCACTGTCGCGGCGTCACGCCTTGAGGGGATCGGAGGGATTCGTGCAGTAATGACCATCCGAGGAATTGAAACGCTCCGAGGGTCCTCCTTTGCCCGCTCCAGCCGAGTAGCTAAATTTTCCGCCGAGCCTGCGGTCCAGCCCAGCCAAGAACTGATCCGCATGCAGGAGTGGCCGCTGCTCAGCCAGGTCGAGCTGCGCGCTCTGCCCGCGTCCGTGCGCTCCGCCCGGCTGCATACCAAGAGCACCCTGCACCGGTGGTGCCTGGAAGGCCTCGCCGACGCAGCAGAACTGCTTGTCTCCGAGATCATCACCAACGCGGTACGCGCATCAACTCCTCTGGCGCATCAGCAGAGCGAGACCGGGCAGGCACCGCCCGCGCCAGTGCTGCGGTTCTGGCTCACCTCGGATTCCCGCAGCGTCCTGATCCAGGTATGGGACAGCGATCGTCACCATCCCGTACGCAAGGACGTGGGGCCGCACGCCGAGGCTGGGCGGGGGCTGCTGCTTATCGAGACCCTCAGCACACAGTGGGGTTGGTATGCGGTGGATGGGCAGGGCGGGAAGATCGTCTGGGCCGTGTGCGCCTAGTCACCGCATCCGCTCGCGCGCTAGCGGACTGCGAGGTGACGAGCGAGGAAGGCCAGCGAGGGGGGTTCCTGGGCGTTGAAGAAGGGGCCGGTGTGGCAGCCAGTGCCGAAGTACACCTCGGCGGTCTTCGGGAGCGCAAGGGCAAGTGCCCTGACGCCGGGATAGAACGGGTCGGAGAAGCCGGCCGCCACCCGGACCGGGACCCGGGCAAGCGCGGCGGCGTGGGTCACCACGTCGTCGTCGGCGAAGTCGGCGGCCGACGCGTAGGCGCCGGCGTTGGCCGCCCGGGCCTGCGGGTAGCTGGTCCAGACGGCCGGGCTGATGGCGGCCACCGCGGTGACCAGGTCCGGGCGCTTCTCGGCGAGCAGCAGGCTGCCGTATCCGCCCATCGAGATACCCATGACCCCGATACGGTGCGCTCTCTCCCGGCCAGCGGCGCCGAGACCGAGACGCTGGCACATCGGGATCAGCTCGTCGGTGAGCATCGCCTGCGGGTTGTCCCCCGGGTGCGGGTTCCAGTAGCCGGTGCCACCGTCCGCGGTCACCAGGGCCATCGGGGAAAGGGGCCTGCCGCCGACCCGCAGCGCGAGCGCCTGGGCGGGCGACAGGCCCGACAGCGCGTTTGCATGGTTGGCGCCGTAGCCGTGCAGCATCACTACCAACGGCAGCTTCGCTCCGGGGCGGTGACCGGGCGGGTAGCCGATCGTGTAGCCGACGGTCTGGTTCCTGGCGTGGGAGTAGAACGTGCCGGAGACCTCCTGCCCCGGTGATGCGTAGCTCGCGAGATCCGGGGCGGCGACCGAGCACGCCCCGTCCATCGCGTCAAGCACCCCCTTGCCGGGCAGCACGCCGCGCGAGACAAGCTCAACCCCGACGCCCCCGGCCGCGACGACCGCCGCGGCACCCGCGAGACCGTAACCGAGGACGTGCCGACGGGATGGGTGCACCATGACTCCGCTCCAAGGCATTGCTAGGAAATGGAACTACTGGCTGGTGCTCGGCACTCCGGTGCCGATCAGGCAGGCCGCTGGGCCAGGCGCAGGCTGCGGCTGGCGGTGCGCACGGCCTGGACGGCGACCGCCAGCGCCAGCGCCAGCACCGTGATGCCCACGACGTCGATCAAGCCGGCGTGGAAAAGGCTCTGCGGCCGGCCGGCCGGCTGGCCTCCGGTCGCGACCCAGCAGCCGCAGCCCGCGAGGATGGCCACCATGACCGCGCAGGCCACGGCGGCGAGGCGAGTCTCGAACACCAGGACCGGCAGCGGCAGCTCAAGACGACGGACAATGACGACCGCGCTGGCCACCGCCGCGGCCAGGGCCAGCGGGCTGACGGCCATCCAGGCCACCTCGGCGGCGGGGAAGCCGAAGAGCGCCCCCTGGTGCACCCAGTAGGAGGAGTCGGACAGCGTCGTCGCCCACCCGAAGGCGGCCAGCCCGCCGGGGATAAGCCCACCGTGGCCGCCGGTGCCTGGCCAGCCGTTCCCGAAATGCCTGCCACCGAGAAACACGATCACGGTGGCGGCGATGAGGACCACCGACGGCCCGAGCAGGCCCGCGGCCCGGCGGCTGGCAATTCGTCTGGTAGCGGTCGCCATCAGGGGCAGCGCGGCCAGGACGGCGATCGCGAGCAGGGCCGGCATCGCGACGGACAACGCGACGGTGGCGAAGGCGGCGGCCGAGGCGGTGCCCGCGGCGCCGGTCCACTCCCAGCCGATGGTGAGCTGTGACCACATGGCCGCGGCGAACCAGAGGAAGACCGCCAGACCGCACCCGAGCGTGACCAGGCTAGCCGTGACGTGGCGGCGGGCCGGGCCCGCCTGGGCCGGGGCGCCCGGCTTCCCGCCAATCGGGGCACCGCCGAGTCCCGCGACGGCGCAGCGGGCGAGCACCCCGCCGCGGACGACATCGAGGGTGCGGGCGGCCGACCGCGGCCGCTCTGCCATATCGGAGATCAGCAGCTCGGTGAACTCGTCGCCGTAGCGATCCCGCCAGGCCCGCGGGTACCAGCGGAGCAGTCGCGCGGCGCGGCTGACGGCCTGCGCGGCGTCAGCGCCTGCGCCGGCGCCGGCGCCGCGGCTCACGCCGACCCCCAGTTCGTCGCGAGCCGGCGCAGGCCCGTCTCGGTGACGCGGGCCTGCGCGGTTAGATGCGCCTCGAGCGCGGTCGCCCCGGCGGCGGTGAGCCGGTAGGGCCGGCGGCGGTCCTCCGATTCAAGCGCCTCGATCATCCCCTGGGACTCGAGCCTCGCGAGCGCCTCGTAGAGGGTGCCGGGCGCGAGACGGACCCCGGCGAATGCCTCGACGTCCTTGGTGAGCGCGTACCCGTGCTTGGGGCCATCGGCCAGGCTCGACAAGATCAGCGTGGCCGGGCCCGCGTACCGGCCGAACCCGGCCAGCCCGCCGCCGCCGTCGGCCGGCTGCCCGTCAGCGCGTTTGGTCATGGCCGCACTCTATATCGGAATCCGATATATCGTCAACCGATACAGAGTACGGCCGCCCGGCGTGGCACCGCGGCTCAGACCTGAGTGTGGGTCTCCACGGCAGTGACTATTTCGGCGATGGCCTCGTCGATGGGGACTCCGTTGCGCTGGGCGCCGGTGCGGTAGCGGAAGGAGACCGCGCTGGCGGCGACGTCGTCGTCGCCGGCCAGCAGCATGAAGGGGACCTTCTGCTTCTGGGCGTTGCGGATCTTCTTCTGCATCCGGTCGGCGCTGTCGTCCACCTCGACCCGGATCCGCCTGGCGCTGAGCTTGGCGGCAATCTCCGCCAGGTAGGGGACGTGCGCGTCGCTGATCGGGATGCCGGTCACCTGGACCGGGGCCAGCCACGGCGGCAGCGCCCCGGCGTAGTGCTCGAGGAGCACGCCCATGAACCGCTCGATCGAGCCGAACAGCGCCCGGTGGATCATGACCGGCTGCTGCCTGCTGCCGTCGGCGGCGGTGTACTCGAGGCCGAACCGCTTGGGCTGGTTGAAGTCGAGCTGAACGGTGGACATCTGCCAGGTCCGGCCGATCGCGTCGCGCGCCTGGACCGAGATCTTGGGCCCGTAGAACGCCGCGCCGCCCGGGTCCGGCACCAGTTCAAGGCCGGACGCGGTGGCGACCGAGCGGAGCGTCTCGGTGGCTGACTTCCACTCGGCATCGGACCCGATGAACTTGTCCGAGTCGCCCCGGGTGGACAGCTCCAGGTAGAAGTCGTCAAGACCGTAATCGCGGAGCAGGCCGAGGATGAAGGAGAGCACCGAGCTCAGCTCCTCCTCCATCTGCTCCCTGGTGCAGTAGATATGCGAGTCGTCCATGGTCAGCCCGCGCACCCGGGTCAGCCCGTGCACCACGCCGGACTTCTCGTACCGGTAAACGGTGCCGAACTCGAACAGGCGCAGCGGCAGCTCCCGGTACGAGCGGCCACGGGACTTGAAGACCAGGTTGTGCATCGGGCAGTTCATGGCCTTGAGGTAGTACTCGCTGCCCTCCAGTTCCATCGGCGGGAACATCGTGTCCGCGTAGTACGGCAGGTGGCCCGAGGTCTCGAAGAGGTGGGCCTTGGTGATGTGCGGGGTGTTGACGAAGGAGTAGCCCGCCGCCTCATGCCGCAGCCGTGAGTAGTTCTCCATCTCGCGGCGGATGATCCCGCCCTTGGGGTGGAACACCGGCAGGCCGGAGCCGATCTCCTCGGGGAAGGAGAACAGGTCGAGCTCGGTGCCGAGCTTGCGGTGGTCGCGCCGCTCGGCCTCCTCCAACAACTTCAGGTACTCGTCCTGGGCCGCGCGGGACTCCCAGGCGGTGCCGTAGATCCGCTGCAGCTGCGGGTTCTTCTCGCTGCCGCGCCAGTACGCGCCCGCGTTGCGCATCAGCTTGAACGCCGGGATGCTCCGGGTGGTCGGGACGTGCGGGCCCCGGCACAGGTCCTTCCAGCGCAGCTCGCCGGTCTTGGCGTCCACGTTGTCGTAGATGGTCAGCACCCCGGCGCCTATCTCATTGGACGCCCCGTCTATGGCGGACGCCTCATCGTCGGCCGAGGCCGATCCCTTGATGCCGATCAGCTCGAGCTTGAACGGCTCGGCGGCCAGCTCCTCGCGGGCGTCGGCATCGGTCACCTCACGGCGGACGAACCGCTGGCCCTGCTTGACGATGTCGCGCATCCGCGACTCGACCGCCTTCAGGTCCTCCGGGGTGAACGCCTGGTCCACGCCGAAGTCGTAGTAGAAGCCGTTCTCGATCGGCGGCCCGATGCCGAGCTTGGCGTCGGGGAAGGCCTGCTGTACCGCCTGCGCCAGCACGTGCGCGGTCGAGTGCCTGATCACCGCGCGCCCCTCGGGCGAGTCAGCGGGCACCGGTTCGACCAGATCGCCGTCGGAGAGCACCCAGGAGAGGTCGCGCAGCTGCCCGTCGACCCGGGCGACGACCACGTCCCGGTCGCCGGGGAACAGGTCGCCGGCGGTAGTCCCCGTCGTCACCTCGCGCTCACTCCGCTGAGCCTGGCGGTCGAGCACTTGGATCTTGATCTGGGACACGGCTTGCCTCACGTTGACGGTCGGGATCGGATGGCGGCTCTGGTCACCGGGTCCAGCACGGGACCTGGGCTAGAGACCCTGACACGATGCTACCGTCACGGCGTCACGCCGCCGAAGCAATATCCCCAGGCGTACTCAGTCGGGCAGCCCGGCTGGGCGGCCGGCCGCCTGGTGCCACTGACCCGGATCTCCGGGCCTGCTCAACCAGCGCAGACGGCGGCCGGGCGATCGCCGGTGAGCCCGCAGATCTCGGCCGTCAGGGTGTCCACCGAGGCCAGGATCGTCACGCCGGCCGCGGTGCGCGGGCGCCGGAGGTCGGCGGCGATTTCGCTCCAGGTCAGTTCGCCGAGCGCGGAGGGCTGGACCTGGGTGCCGACCTGTACCGCCTTGCCGCCGAAGTCGAGGAACGGGGTCGACCGCAACGGATCAAGCTTCGCGAAAACGGCCTGCTCGGCTGGGGTGAGGCGCTGCAGCCTGCGGTAGCTCGCCGCGCTCGCCTGGTCAGACTTCGGGCTGAGGAGAACGTTGGAGGCGGTCTCGACCGGGACGAACGTCAGGTAACGACTGGCGTAGGACGAGCGGTAGAAGGTCCAGCCGTCCACCGGGGGGACATTCTCGAAGGAAGGAGAGCGGCTGGTGCTGAGCCCGGAGAATTCGCCGAATCGGCTCAACGCGACGATCAGTGCCCAGTTCTCCGCGTCGCAGTAGGGGCAGTACTCGGTCCCGACGTACAGCACCTCGGGCTTGCCGTCCGCGCTGAGCGGCGGGCCGCTCACCGCGATGGGCGCCGAATCGAGCGCGATCGCCGGCGCGGACGCGGACAGCTCCGCCGGCGGCTGCGCGCCGGAGATACCGCTGCCAGGCGCCGCTCCGCCACCGCTCGCCGTGCTTGGCGAGGGAACCGTCTCGCTCACGGGGACGGTCGTGACCTCGGTGATCAGCTTGGCCAGAGCCGAGTTGGCGGGTGCGTGTGAGTTCAGCCGCACGGCGGCGAAGGTGGCGCCCGCGGCGACCAGCGCGCAGACGCCCGCGGCGACGAGCACCAGGCGACTTCTGCCGCCGATTACCCCCGCGAGCCGGGGCTTGCGCGAAGACATCTCAATGATGTCTCCGTCCTCCGGACCCGATCCGAGCATGCCTAAATATTAGGCAACAGGAAAAGGCCGCAAACCAAGAATATGGAACGGACCGTGGCTTCGCCCGCCAGGCCGGCCCGAGCCTGCTCCCCGGGTTGTCAGCTCACCTCGTTGAGCCTGCCCGTCGCCACGTCGAAGACGAAGCCGCGGATGGCGTCCTTATGCGGGAGGAACGGACTGGCCTTGAGCCTGCCGATCGACTGGCGCACGTCGGCCGCCGCGTCGGTGAACGCCTCCACCGCCCACGGCGGCCTGATCCCGGTCTCCGCCTCCACCTCGCGCTTGAACTCGTCGTCGGTGATCTTCTGCAGGCCGCAGTCGGTGTGGTGGATGAGGATGATCTCGGTCGTGCCCAGCAGCCGCTGGCTGACGGCCAGCGACCGGATCACGTCGTCGGTCACCACCCCGCCGGCGTTGCGGATCACATGCGACTCGCCGTCGCCCATGCCGAGCAGCCCGAAGATCTTCATCCGCGAGTCCATGCAGGCGACGATCGCGGCGTGCCTGGACGGCCGGACCGGCAGCGGCCCGGCGTAGCTCCTCGCGTACTCCTCGTTGTTCCTCAGGTAATCGTCAGCGACACTCATGGATGGCCTCCCGGGCTGCTCAGACTCCGGGCGGCAGGTTATCTCATCCGGGCATAAGGGACGGCGGGCGCGGTAGGGCATAAGCCGGATCAGCGGGCCGCCTCGAAGGCGCGGCCGACCTCGGTGGCGGCCGGGCCCGGGTTGAACAGGCCGGTGGTGCTGCCGGCCGAGGTGGGCAGGGCGAACCACGCGTAGCGCTGCACATAGCTCAGGCCGTCGAGCATCGAAGCGGCCGCCGTCATGAACGCGGCCTGCTGCGCCTCGCTGGGGAACGTCGGGGTCGAGCCGCCGTAGTTGGCCAGGGCGAACTCGGTGACCCAGATGGGCAGGTGGTACCGGCTGTAGATCGCCTGCAGGTAGCTCTCGAGCTGCTGCACGGCGGGCCCGGTGCTGAAGTCGCCGCCGTACCAGTGCACGGTGATGAAGTTGACCCGGTAGCCGCGGGCCTTGGCACCGGTCATGAACTGATCAAACCAGCTGCCCGGGGTCGCGGCGTCATCCGCCACCGCGGGGCTGCCGAGCGTCATGCCGGTTGCCATCAGCTGTGGCCAGAGGCTGAGCGCCTGCGCCACGCTCATGTTGGACTGGCTGCCCAGGTCCGGCTCGTTGAAGCCGAGCAGGACGTTCCCCTCGCCCTTGACCTCGTCGAGGGTGGCGGCCGTGACGTCCGACGCGCCCCAGATCATCGGGACGAAGCTCACGCCCGCGGGGGTCGCGATGCCGTTGGGGGTGGCGCCCCAGTTGTAGTACCAGGACGCCCCGGACTCGGTCAGCGCCTGGCTCACGCCGGCCACATTCCAGGTCGAGACGCCCTTCCGCTCGCTCGTCACGGTCACCGGGGTCGGCGTCGGCGTCGGCACGGGCGGCTTCTTGGGCGGCTTCTTCTTCGGCGACGGCCGGGCGCTTGGCTTGGCCAGCGTCGGCTTGGCCCGGGCGGTCGGCGCCAGCTTGACGACGTTCAGCGCGGCGGGCGCCGCCCGGTGCGCGTGGGCGATCGCGAAGGTCCCGCCGGCCGCGACCGTCACCAGCGCCACCGACGCCACGATGAGCTTGGGCGCCGTGCTGGCGGCGGCCTTGGGCAGCAGCCGCGCATGCCGCGCGTGCCGGGTGAGCCGGGCAGCCCGGGCGGCCCGGCCGGCGGTCGCGCCGCCCGCCACCCGGCTGAGCGTCCGCCCCGCGAGCCCGGCCGGCACCGCGAGCAGCGACAGCTCACCGAGCAGCCGCTCGGCCGGAACCAGCTCCGCCTTGTCGCCCAGGCACCACCGGCAATCCCGGACATGCCGGGCCAGCCGCTTGCGCCACAGCGGGCTCGGCTGGCCGTCCCAGCGGGTCGTGATCGCCGCCAGGCCCGCGCACATCGGGGCTCGCTGCAACGCCCGGACCACCGTGCGGGACGTGTCGAGCCGGTCCTTCATCCGCGCGACGCGGACGGCGGCGTGCGCCGACGATATGCCGAGCGCGTCGGCCAGGTCGGCCCGGCCGAGCTCACCCGCGGCCTCCTGCCACCAGAGGGCGAGTACCGGCCGGTCCTCGTCGTCGAGCCAGCGGGTGGCCGCGGCCGTCTCCAGCCGCTGGCCGGTCAGGCCGAGCCGGGTGATGGTCTGATCGGCGAAGTCGGGGCTCGGCACCTCCGACTCCACCGCCGGCGGCTGCGCCAGCCGGTCCCGGTAGGAGTCGCGCACCTGCCTGATCGCGATCGCGACCAGCCAAGACCGGAACGCGGCGGGGTCGCGCAGTTCTCCGATGCCGCGGATCGCGCGCAGCATGGTCTCCTGCACGACGTCATCGACGTCCGGGTGGCCGTTCATGGCCCGGCCGACGATGTTGTAGACCAGCGGCAGGTACGCCGAGGCCAGGGCGTTGAGCGCGATCCGGTCGCCTTGCTGCGCGGCGACAACCGTCGCGTAGTGCGGGTCGGCCTCCGATGGTGTTCGCATCACAACCTAGGAGACACCACCGCAGAGCGGGAATAACGGAAAATCACGCAAACAATTTTCTGTTATCCGGCCACCGGCCGGCCCCGCCGACGGCCGGCCGAACTTCGGCTACAGCTCCCGGCGGAAGTTGGAAATCCATTCTGCGGTGCTCTTGAACCCGCCGAAGGTGTAGAAGTGCAGCAGCACCTCGCCGTGCCTGCCCGGGTCGAGGCCCTCCTCGAGCCCGCGGATGAACGTCTCAGGCCCGGCCTTGCCCAGCAGGTTGGTGACCGAGAAGCCGTACTTCCTGGCGATCGTGGCGGACGTGGCGACGCCAAGCCGCGACGCGAACCCCAGCAGCCCCTTGATGCTGGTGGGGCCGGGCACCCCGACCCGGACCGGGAGCTCCACGCCATGCTGGCGGACCTCTTCCAGCCAGCTCAGCACCCGGTCGACGTCGAACTCGACCTGGGTAAGCACGAACCCCGGCAGCTGCAGCTTCGCCAGCGCGGCCGACTTGCGCTCGAGCGCCGACCAGAGCGCGTCGGTCGGGATCCCCGGGTGGCCGTCGGGGTAGCCGCCGATGGAGATGTGCCTGACGCCGTACTGCCAGAACACGCCCGACTCGATCAGCGCGAGCGAGTCCTCGTACGGTCCGAGCGGGACCTCCGGGTCGCCGCCGACCGCGAACACGTACTCCGACGCGTCGACCGCGCGCAGCGCGGAAAGGAATTCCTCAAGCTCCGCCCGCGACGTGATCCGCCGCGCGGAAATGTGCGGCACCGGGGTGAAGCCGAGCCGTTTAACCGCCGCCGCGGCGGCGACCCGCATGGCCAGATCCTCATTCTCAAGGAACGTGATGTGGATTCGGGTTCCGGGCGGGATAACGCCCGCGGCGGCCTCAAGCCTCGCGACATCCTTGCCGGTCATCTCCATGGAGAAATCGTCAAGCACTGTTACCACGTAACGCCCATTTCCCGAAATTTCCGCATTACTCTTGTGCTCTCATGGTATGGCGTCACGTGCAGAAACTTAATGCCCCGCGGGGAGTACTGGGGTCCACCACAATTGCCCGATAGCCCGGTTAGTGGCGTCGGCCCCAGACAGGTACTGGGGCCGGCCACAAATGCCGGATAACCCGTTAGTGGCGTCGGTATTGCGTCCGAGCGTGCGCGTCATAAGCGGCGGGAGCGATCGTTCCCCGGCCGCCCGGCGCAGACAGCTACGCGGTTGGCGGGGTACGCCGCGGAAAACACCTTGGCGGCCCGCGAACCGCTGTGACAGGCTGGAGACCATGCCTGACGACATAGCAGACGAGACGCTCCCGGCCCGCTGGAGCGCGTCGGCCGAGCATCCCGATATGTGGATGGACCCAGACGGCGATCCGCGGTTCGTCGATCAGGAAAGCGACGGCGAGCGGGCCAACCTCCTCGATTACCTGCGCGGCTACCGGCTGACGATGGAGATGAAGTGCGCTGGCCTCGACGCCGAACAGCTGGCGCGCAGGTCGGTGCCGCCGTCCACGATGTCACTGCTCGGTCTGATCCGGCACATGGCCGATGTGGAACGGAACTGGTTCAGGCGGGTGATGGCGGGCGCGGATGCTCCCCCGCTTTACTGGTCCGACGATGTCCCCGATGCCGACTGGAACGGCGCGGTGGCCGATCCCGAGGTGGCCGCGCGGGCATGGCAGGACTGGCGGGACGAGGTGGCATTCGCCGAGGGCTGGGTCGCGGCCGCCGACGACCTCGGCATCCGCGGCACGATGCGGGACGGCAAGGGCGTCGCGCTGCGCGATGTCCTCGTGCACATGATCGAGGAGTACGCCCGCCACTGCGGGCACGCCGACCTGCTCAGGGAACGGATCGACGGCCGCGTGGGCCAGTAACCGGCCTACCCGGACGCGCCGGGCAGCGCGGACGCGCGGGGCAGCGCGGCCTAGTCCTCGCCGTAGTCGTGGTCGGGGTGGTTCTGCTCGCCGGCCCGCCAGTAGCCGCGGGTCACCAGGGACGCCGGCGGCAGCTGCCGCTCGGTCAGGAAGTAGCGGCGGATATCGCGCATGGCGGCGGCCTCGCAGGCCACCCAGACGCGGGCACCGTCGGGGATGCTGGCGGCGTGGGCGGCGTCGATAAGCTCGGCGCCGAACGCGCCCGGGTTCCGGCGGTGGTGCCAGGTGATCGTGGTCTTGGCCGGGGCGGTGAACTCGATCTCGTCGTCCGGGCCGTCCACCTCGATGTGCACGTCGGCCGCGGCCGTCTCCGGCAGCGCCTCGAGCAGTGTGCCGACGGCCGGGATCGCGGACTCGTCGGCGGCGAGCCACCAGGAGTCGGTGACCGGCTCAAGGGAGAACCGCCCGCCGGGGCCGCCCACCCCGAGCTTGTCGCCCGGCTTGGCCCGTTGCGCCCACTCCGACGCGGGGCCGGTGCCGTGCAGCAGGAACTGGATCTCGAGGGTCTTCGTGGCCGGGTCGTACCGGCGCGGTGTGTAGGTGCGGACCACCGGCGGCGGGCCGTCCGGCGCGGCCATCGTGCCATCGGGCCCCTGGGTGGGCAGGTTCGGCTCGTCCTGGCCCGCCCCGGGCAGGAACACCTTCAGGTGGGCGGTCGGCGCCGCGTCCGCGAACCCGCCGAGCTCATCGCCGGTGACCAGGACCGAGATGAGCCGGGGCGAGACCGGCGACACCGACACGACCTCGGCCCGGCGCGGCGGCTTGCGCCTGCGGGGGCCGCCACCGGGAGTTGCTGCTGATGCTGGAGTGGTCACGGGTTTCCTTCCGCAGCGGGACGCCAAAGATCATGGAAGAAAAGCACGCTATGGACGTGCTTTTCTTCCAGCAGGAAAAAAGTTTCCAAGATCTTTGGCGCCGGGCACTGGCGCGCCCGGCTTGTTGAAGTACGGAGTCTGGTACGGCCGCGGCTAGAACTTTTCCACGGCCGGGATGACCTGCTCGGCTAGCAGGTCGAGCTGGCCGGGGATGCTGACGTTGACCATCGAGCCGTGGGCCACGGAGAAGCCGGCCTCGGCCAGCGCGTGCAGCTGCTCGATCGTCTGGTTGATGTTCTCGCCGTTGGCGCCGAGGTCGAAGCGCGTCTGCGCGGTCTTCTCGATCTCGTCGTAGTCGCGTCCCTCGTTCGCGCAGTGCTCGCGGAGCACCGCGAGCTTGCCGGCCGCCGCGGGAAGGTCGTGGGCGAAGATGTTGCACGCGTCGGCGTAGCGGGCCACCAGCTTGAGCGTCTTCTTCTCCCCCGAGCCGCCAATCAGAATCGGCGGGTGCGGACGCGACAGCGACTGCGGCGAGTTGAGCGTGCGGGCCAGCTGGTAGTGCTTGCCGTCGAACGCGCCCTGGTCGCCGCTCCACATCTGCCTGCAGATCAAGATCGCCTCTTCGAGGCGCTCGAACCGCTCGGCCACCGGCGGGAAGGGCAGGCCCAGGCCGGCCGACTCCTCGGCGTTCCAGGCGGCGCCGATGCCGAGGATCGCCCGTCCCCCCGACAGCACGTCCAGTGTGGTCATCGCCTTCGCGAGCAGGCCGGGCTCACGGTAGACGACCGCGGTGACCATGGTGAGCAGCTTGACCCGGTCGGTCTTGGCGGCTAGCCAGCCGAGCGCGGTGTAGGCCTCGAGCATCTCGTGCTCGGGCGGGCCGATGTGCCCGATCTGCCAGACGTGGTCCATGACGCTGATCCGGTCGAAGCCGCCGTCTTCCGCGTGCTTGGCGATGTCGGCGAGCTTGAAGCGGAGCTCCGGGGCGCCGCCTTCCCAGGTAAAGTCCGAAATGTGCAGACCCAGTTTCATACTCCAACCCTATCTTGGCGGCCAGTTAACGCCGGCCGGGTCAAGACCTCGGCGGCGGGTTTCGCATGGTGAGCGGTGCGGCGCAGACCGTCGGCATCGTCGGGGCCGGCATCGTCGGCCTGGCGGTGGCCCGCCAGCTGACGGCGGCCGGCGTCGGGGTGGTGGTCTTCGAGAAGGAGGCCACCGTCGCCGCGCACCAGACGGGCCACAACTCCGGGGTGGTGCACGCCGGGATCTACTACGCCCCGGGCTCGGCTAAGGCCCGGATGACCAGGCATGGCGTCGGCCTGCTGCGCGCCTACTGCGCGGAGCGCGGCCTGGTCTGGGACGAGCGCGGCAAGCTGGTGGTCGCGCGCAACGCGGCCGAGGAGGTCAAGCTGCGCGAGCTCGAGCGGCGCTCGGCCGCCAACGGCGTGCCCGGCATCCGCTGGCTCAGCGGCGCGGAGCTGCGCGAGCTGGAGCCCGGCGTGGCCGGGGTGGCGGCGCTGCTCTCCCCCACCACCGCCATCGTGGACTACCCGGCCATCGCCCGGTCGTTCGCCGCCGACGTGACCGCCGCGGGCGGCCAGGTGCTGACCTCGACCCCGGTGACCGCGTTGCGGCCGCGGGCAGCGGACGGGGTGGAAGTTGAAACCCCGGCCGGTTCCTTCCGCTTCTCCCGGCTTGTGATCTGCGCCGGACTGCAGGCGGACCTGCTCGCCACGGAAGCGGGGGACTCCGCCGCGCCCGAGATCATCCCGTTCCGCGGCGAGTACCTGCGGCTGCGGCCGCACGCGGTCGGCCGGGTGCGGCGGCTCATCTACCCGGTACCGGACCCGCGCTACCCGTTCCTCGGCGTGCACCTGACGCCGCGGGTCGACGGCACCGCCGACCTCGGGCCCAACGCGGTGCTCGCGCTGGCCCGCGAGGGGTACCGCCGCACCGACGTGAGCTGGGACGAGATCTCGCGGCTGGCCCGCTCGGCCGCCTTCCGGCGGCTGGCCAGGCAGCACTGGATGACCGGGGTGCGTGAATACCGGGGTTCGTTCGTGCGCCGCGCCTACCTCGCCGAGGCCAGGACCTACCTGCCGTGGATCCAGCCGGGCGACGTCACCAGTGCGCCCGCCGGGGTCCGCGCCCAGGCCGTCGATCCCGACGGGGGGCTCGTCGATGACTTCCGCATCAGCCAGGTCGGGCCGGTGACCTCGGTCAGGAACGCGCCGTCACCGGCGGCGACGGCATCGATGGCCATCGCCGAGCACATCGTCGCCGACCTCAAGCTTCGCGTCGGTAACGAGGAAAGCTGACCCGCTCCCGCCCGCAGCCGGGCGACTTGGCAGCGAAGCGGGGCGACCTGGCAGCACGGAGCCACCGGGCCGTTCTGCCTGAAGGGGCCGGAGGCAACGTCGTAGAGTTCGTGTCATGACGACGATTCCTGACACGCACCGCGATCTGCTCAACGCGCAGGTCGGGGTGCTCGGCACCATCGGATCAAGCGGCCGGCCGCAGCTGTCCGCCATCTGGTTCCTGGCCGACGGCGACACGGTCAAGCTGTCACTCAACACCGCCCGCCAGAAGGTGAAGAACCTGCAGGCCGACCCGGGCGTCAGCCTGCTCATCTTGGACCCGGCCAATCCCTACCGGTACCTGGAGCTGCGCGGCGACGCGGAGATCAGCCCCGACCCGGATTACGCGTTCGCCGACAAGGTCGGCGCCAAGTACGGCGGCGCCGACCTGCGCGACAGGGACAAGCCCGGTGACACCCGGGTAACCGTGACGATCAACCCGACCCGGGTCGTGGTCTGGGGCTGAGTCGCCCCACCGTCAGTAGCCCGCGGGTGGCCGGCCCGGCAGGCACCGGGCCGGCCACCGGCGGTTTCCGTAGTAAATGCCGTCAGTTAGCCGGCATTGATTGCCGTCACTAGCGTGGCGCGCCCTTGAAATAGCTGGAGGACGCGCGCTGCCAGAGCAGAATAATGGCGGCCAGGCCGATAACCCAAACGACGATCCCATAGAACCGGGTCGCCCCGCCGGCCGACAGCGCGCTGCCCGAGAGGCCCACGATCAGGCTGATCGTATCGATGGCGAAGAACACCGTCGAGGTGATCCGCGCCCAGCCCTTGCCCGCCAGGCTGCTGCGCGCCATCCAGATCCACAGCCCGATGCCGATCAGCCCGACGATGACGAGCACCCCGAGCTCGGCGTGGTAGGTGGTCGTTACCTGCGCGGCCGTAAGCTTCTTGCCGTTCCTGGTGACGTGGTCGGCGATATAGGTCCGCAGCGAATGCCGCGCAAGCAGTTCGATGATGATGCCGATCAGGCTCGCCACCGCTCCCACGTACATGACCCGCGCCGCGCGGATGATGGACGGCGGGGCGGCAGCGGCTTGTTGTGCGGCCGCCTCAGGCGGCTCGGCGCCGCCGGGAAAAGACTGGTACATGACGCTCCTCCACCCCCCCATTTAGTGGCCAATAGCGGTAATTCAGCCGGGAATCCCGGCGATTCCCCGCTGACATTACTCCGCCCCGGCGGTCGGCGCCCGCTCACGACTTGACGCTTCCGAGCGCGCTGGCGATCTCCCCGACAAACTGCGGCAGACGCGGGCCCCAGCGCGAGGCGATATCGGCGCTGAGCGCGAAAACCTGATGGTCGCGCACCGCCGGGATGGCCGCCCAGCCGGGCCGCCCGGCCACGATGCCCGGCGTCTGGCCGCCGTCGGCCGCCGCGCTGTCGGCCAGGAAGATGATCTGCGGCCTGGCCGCGACGAGGTAATCCGCCGGCACCTCAGGGTGGTTACCGCTGACGGTCGCGTTGGCGGTGTCGGCGATGTTCCGCAGGCCGAACAGGTCCATGACGTGCCCGATGAGCGTCGACGAGGTCACCGACCGGTAGGGGTGGGCGCCCGCTTCCCAGTAGTAGCTCATGCCCCGGTATTTGGCGCCTGCCTGCTGCACCACATCGTTGATCTCTTCCCGCATGTCCGCCACGACCTCGCTGGCCTGGTTGCCGTGGCCGGTCGCGAGGCCGATCTGCTCGATCTGCGCGTACGCGTCGCGCAGGGTGGAGACCTCCGGCTCGATCAGCACCGGGATGCCGAGCTTGGCCAGGCCCTGCACCAGGCCGGCCTGGTTCTGCGAGATGACCAGCGACGGGTTGTACCTGGCGATCGCCCCCACGTCCGGTTTGCCGCCGGACAGGCTGGTCACCGGCGCCCCCGGCGGGAAGTCGGAGTCCTCGTCGACCGCGACGACCTGGGTTCCCGCGCCAACCGCGTACAGGTCCTCGGTGGCCGTCGGGTCGAGCGAGACGATCCGCGGCGGCAGGCCCTTGATCGTCACCGCGCCGTTGGCGGCGGTGACGGTAACCGGCCAGTGCGGTATCGCGGTCGTCGTCGGGGTCACGGCCGGCGAGGCCGGCCCGAGCGCACTGGCGGCCCTGGCGGTGCCGCTGCCCGCGGACGAGCAGCCGGCCAGCGCGGCCGCCGTGGCCACGCCGACGGCGACGAGCACGGTGGCTGAGAGCCGCCGGTGGGTTCTCATCGAGTGCTGTTTCCTCCGGGAAAGCGGAAAAGGCGGGACCTCCGGGCCGCCGGGTAACAGTTCACTGGGCGGCCGGGACGCGCCCTCATCCTGCAGACGGACGCACCACCATCCTGCGGGCGGACGACCACCCCGGCTGGCGCCTGTAATCTAACACGCGGTCCACTCGGCGCGTTTACACAGTGCGAAGGAGCGTTTACACAGTGCAGAGGCGCCAGCCGGGCGCGGGGCGGCAGTGCGAGCAAGCGGGGGGACCGTAATGCGGGAGCGGATCAGGCGGCGGATGTTCCCGCTGATCGCCTCGGCCGGCCTCATGGCGGTCGGGATGTTCACCAGCACCTGGGGCTCGGCGCTGATCGGCCACTCCGAATGGGCGCTGCCGTACGACCTATGGGGCACCCTGATCGCGACTACCAGGCTCGCGCACGGGAACGTCGGCGGCCTGTACGCACCGCCCACCGGCCTCATCTCGCTGCCGGGAGCGGCGGTCATCCTGTTGCCGTGTGCCGCGCTGATCTCCGCGCTCGGCCTCTCGCTGGCCATTCCCGGCCCGGCCAACCTGCACCCCGCCGTCTGGCTGCTGGCCGGGCCCTATGAGATCGCCATTGGCTGCCTCCCGCTGTTCGCGGCCGACGCGCTGGCCGAACGGCTCGGCGTGCCGCGCTGGAGCCGGGCGCTGCTGGCGGCGGCCGAGGGCGGCATCCTGTGGGCGGTCTGCGCCCGCTGGGGGCATCCCGAGGACGCGGTCGCCGTCGGGCTGCTGCTGTACGCGGTCCTGGCGCAGAGCAACGGGCGGACCGCGCTCGCGGGCTGGCTGGCCGGGGCGGCGGTGTGCGTCCAGCCGCTGGTGCTGCTGGCACTGCCGGTCATGCTCGCCCTGCTGCCGTGGCGGCGGATGGTGCCCTTCCTGATCCGCGCCGCCATCCCCTCGGTGGCAGGCCTGGGCGCGGCGGCGGTAGCCAACTTCCACGACACCTATCAGTCGGTGACCAGCCAGCCCGACTCGCCGGTCATCAACCACCCGACGATCTGGACATCGCTGGCCCCGCACATGGCCAACCAGAACGTCGCGGCCGGCCCGTTCCGGCTGGCGACGATCCTGCTCGCCTGCCTGTGCGCGCTGGCCATCCGCCGCCGCTGGGCAGGCCAGCTCGGCGAGGACGGCCCCCAGTGGCCGGCGGCGGTGCTGACCAGCGCACTCTGGTGGATCGGGCTCGCGCTGGCCCTCCGGTCGTTCTTCGAGCCGGTGATGGTCTCCTATTACCCGTGGCCGCCGATGGCGGTCGCGCTGATCCCGGCCGCCACGCTCGGCTGGCGCCGCCTGCTCGCGGCCGGCCTGGTGGCCGGCGGCCTGACCGCCGCCGCCGAGGGCCCGTCGCACGCGGTCTGGATCTGGTGGGCCCCGATCGTGGCCGGCCTGCTGGTCCTGCTGGCTGTCTGCCGGCCCCGCCCGGGGCTACATGAGGATGGGCGGCGAGACCGGGGAGAGCTGCGGACGCTTGGCGGTGCGCCCGTCGCCTGAGGAGACGCCGTGCAGGCGGCGGTTGACCCACGGGGCTAGGTACTCCCTCGCCCACCGGACATCATCGCGGCGGGCCGCCAGCCAAGCACCCCGGGCCGCCGGTTCGAGCGCCGCCGGGCGCAGCTCATAGCGCGGGTCATCGACCGGGACGCGCCAGTCCTCGGTGGGCGACAGGCCGAGGACCTCGCAGGCGCGCAGCGCCACCCGCTGGTGCGACTGCGATGTCATGTGCAGCCGGTCCGGCGCCCACGCGCTCAGCTCCCGCAGGAACCGCATGGACCACAGGTCGACCAGGTCGCACCCGCGCTCGTCGGCGATGGAGCGCAGGTGCATGTTGTAGGCCGCGATCCGGCCCCGCAGCAGCCGCATCACCGGGAAGCCCACCAGGTCGGCGCCGGTGAACATGAGCACCCGGCAGCCGGAGGCGCGCAGCCTGGCCACCGCGGCGTCGAACAGCTCGGCCAGCGTGTCCGGGTCAGCACCGGGGCGGATGATGTCGTTGCCGCCGCCCGCGATGGAGACCAGCCCGGGCGACATGGCGACGGCGGCGGGCACCTGCTCGGCCACGATCTGGCGGAGCAGCTTGCCCCGCACCGCCAGATTCGCGTACCGCAGATCCGGGTACTCGGCCGCCATCATGCCTGCCAGCCGGTCGGCCCAGCCGCGGTACCCGCCGCCGGGCGCCGTGTCGTTGAGACCCTCGGTGAAGCTGTCGCCTATCGCCACAAAGGACGCTTCCCCCGGGGGGTGCGGGAATAGGTTGTCCATAGTCCACCCATCATGCCAGGACACGCGGCACTACTTAACGGATACGACCCGTAACGATTTGATAGGGTCACCGGTCACGGGGACAGGGATCATCGACCGCGCGGGTGGCTGCTTCCAGCATCCGCCGCGGCGATCGTGACATCGGGGAGATCATCGTGCGGGGAGCAGTACTGAGGGCGGCAGCGTGCCTTATGGCGGCTTGCACGGGCGGCGCCATCGCGGCCAGCGGCGCGGCGGGCAGCACCGCGACGGCATCCGCGGCGGCGGCCGGGGCGGCGGGCAGGACGGCGGCGGCCTACCCGGCCGCGGCGTGGCCGCAGTTCGATCAGAACGCGGACCGGACCGGCCTCGGCGCCGGCCTTCGGGCCGCCGGAGCGCTCAGCACCGCCTGGACCGCGCACCTCGATGGCGCCGTCTACGGCCAGCCACTCGTGGTCGGCGGCGATGTGATCGCGGCGACAGAGAACGACACCGTCTACGCGCTCTCCCGCGCGACGGGCAGGACCGTCTGGCGGGCCCACGTCGGCACCCCGGTGCCGCGGTCGGCCCTGCACGGATGCGGCGACATCTTCCCGCTCGGCATCACCGGGACGCCCATCTATGACCAGGCCGACGGCCTCGTCTACGCGGTGGCCGAGACGACCGGGTACCAGCACACGCTGCTTGGGCTGTCGGTGGCCAACGGCGACGTCAAGGCGCGGCGCGACCTCGACATCGCGTCGAGCGCGGACCAGCCCGCCTGGAACCAGCAGCGCCCGGCGCTCGCCATCGACGGCGGGCGCGTCTACGCCGCGTTCGGCGGGCTGGCGGGCGACTGCGGCGCGTACCTCGGCTCGGTCGTCGGCGTGGCCCTCAACGGCAAGGGCCCGCTGGTGAGCTGGCACACCCCGACGACCAGGGAAGGAGCCGTCTGGGGGACCGGCGGCCCGGTCACCGGGCCGAAAGGGACCCTGTGGATCTCGAATGGCAACGGCGCGGCGGGCCCCGGCGACCCCTACGACGGCAGCGACTCGGTCACCAGCCTGAGCCCGGCCCTGCACCGCCTCGACTACTTCGCGCCCGCTTCGTGGGCGTACGACAACGCCCACGACCTCGACCTCGGGTCAACCCAGCCGGTCCGCGCATCGGGGGACTCGACGTTCGTCATCGGCAAGTCCGGCGTGGGCTACCTGCTGTACTCCAGCCACTTCGGCGGGATCGGCGGCGAGCGCGCCTCGCTCCCGGTCTGCAAGGCGTTCGGCGCCGCCGCCGACACCGGGTCCATCGCCTACGAGCCCTGCTCGAGCGGCGGCATGGCGGCCGTCTACCTGGACGCGGCGAAGGCGGAGATCAAGGTGCTGTGGCGCGGCCCCGCCGACGGCAACGGATCGCCGGTCCTCGGCGGCGGCGCGGTCTGGGTCACCTCCTACAGCCCGGCCGGCGGCACGCTGTATGAGCTGAACCCGTCCAACGGCGCGGTCAGGAACCAGATCGCCATCGCCGAGGGACTCCCGCACTTCTCGTCGCTGTCGCTTGGCGGCTCAACCGCGTACCTGGGCACGCTCGACGGCGTCATCGCCATCAACGGTGCCTGAGCCCATCGGCGAGATGGTCGGAGCAACGGTTCGTTAATGATGCCGGTTTTGATTTAAGTTACAGAAGGTGGCCAAAAAGAGATCCAAATGTAACATTTCGATTATGTTTCGTTAGGGTCCCGCAAGGGTGGGACCAGGCAGGCAACGGCGCGCTGTTGGATGTTTAAAGGTTCACTGCGAAGTCAGGAGGCGATGCATCGTGACCGCGGTGCGCCGGGTCGTGGTCGGGGTACACGGGTCGCTCGGAAGTCTGCAGGCACTGCGCGCCGCCGCCGACGAGGCGCGGGCCAGACAGGCCGTGCTGGTGCCGGTGATCGCCTGGACGCCGCCTGGCGGCGACTTCGCCGAGCGTTCCCATCCCTCCCCTTACCTGCGCCGGATCTGGCGGGAGGCCGCCCGGCAGCGGCTGGCGGATGCGTTCGAGGCGGCCCTCGGCGGCGTGCCCGACGATCTCCCGGTGCAGGCGCGGGTCGAGCGCGGCGAGGCCGGCCCGGTGCTCACCGACGTCGCCGACCACCGCGACGATCTCCTCGTCATCGGGACCGGGCGCCGGTCGGCCATCGGCCGCGCGCTGCGCAAGTCGGTCGGCCGGTACTGCCTGGCGCACGCCAGGTGCCCGGTGTTCGCGGTGCCGCCCTCGGCGCTGGTGGAAGAGCTGGGAAACGGGCTGCCGCGGTCGTGGTCGCTGCGCCGACGGCGGGTACTCATGCTGGAGATCGAACACGAGATCGACCACCGAACGCCCCCGCATGGGGTCTGTTAGGAACCAGCGCCCGGCCGCATAGCTGTCGTCAGGACGGGACGAACCCCCGCTGACCAGGACTTTGATTGATCCGAAACACATTCCTTTCCACAGGAGCTTGTGATGTCGGATCTGCTGTACGTCGGCCTGACGATCATCGTCTTCGCCGTGCTCATCCTCATCGTCAAGGGGGTTGAGCACCTTGAGCGCTGAGAACTGGATCGGCCTGATCGTGGCGATCCTCCTGACGGTGTACCTGGTGTACGCCCTTGTCCGGCCGGAGCGTTTCTAGATGAATAGCTCACTCGCCGGCATCCTGCAGATCGTGCTGCTCGTCCTCGCGCTCGCGGTCTGCTACAAACCACTGGGCGACTACATCGCCCGCATCTTCACCTCGGACAAGCACACCAGGCCCGAGCGCGCCCTCTACCGGGTGATGGGCATCGACCCCGAGGCCGACCAGAAGTGGGGCACCTACGCGCGCTCGCTGCTCGCGTTCTCCGCGGTCTCGGTGCTCTTCGTCTACCTGATCGAGCGGATTCAGCACTGGCTGCCGTACTCCAACGGGATGGCCAACGTCAACCCGGTGACCGCCTGGAACACCGCCGCCTCGTTCGTCACCAACACGAACTGGCAGAACTACTCGGGCGAGTCCACGATGGG
>JBEKEK010000123.1:0-24077 GCA_050013875.1 Trebonia sp.
CTGGTGCCCTCGCCGATGAGCAGGAACGGGGCCTCCCGCATCAGCCGCTCGATCTCGTACTCCTTGGAGTAGCCGTAGCCGCCGTGGATGCGGAACGCGTCCTGGGTCACCTCGGCGCAGTATTCGCTGGCGAGCAGCTTGGCCATGCCCGCCGCGACGTCGTTGCGCTCGCCCGAGTCCTTCAGCCGGGCGGCGTTGACCACCATCAGGTGCGCGGCCTCGACCTTGGTGGCCATCTCGGCCAGCTTGAACGCGATCGCCTGGTGGTGGGCGATCGGGACGCCGAACGTCTTGCGCTGCTGCGCGTAGCCGATGGCCAGCTCGAAGGCGCGCAGCGCGATCCCGCAGGCGCGGGCGGCGACGTTGACCCGGCCGACCTCGATGCCGTCCATCATCTGCGCGAAGCCGCCGCCCGGCGCGCCGCCGAGCACGCTGTCGCCCGGCAGGGAGAAGTTGTCGAACAGGGCCTCGGTGGTGTCGACCCCCTTGTAGCCCATCTTGTCGATCTTGCCGGGGATGGTCAGGCCGGGCAGCACCTCGCCGAAGCCGGGCGGCTTCTCGACCAGGAAGGCGGTGAGGTTCTGGTGCGGCTTGGCGGCGCCCTGGTCCGTCCTGGCCAGCAGCGCGATCAGGTTGGAGCTGGCGCCGTTGGTCAGCCACATCTTGGCGCCGTTGACGGTGTAACCGCCGCCGTCGTCCAGGACCGCCCTGGTCTTGATGGCGGCGACGTCCGAGCCGAGGTCGGGCTCGGACATGGAGAACGAGCCGCGGACCTCGCCGGCGGCCATCCGGGGCAGGAACTTCGCCTTCTGCTCGGCCGTGCCGTGCTGCTTGATCATGTAGGCGACGATGAAGTGGGTGTTGATGATGCCGGACACGCTCATCCAGCCGCGCGCGATCTGCTCGACGACGAGGGCGTAGGTGAGCAGCGACTCGCCCAGCCCGCCGTATTCCTCACCGATGGTCAGGCCGAACAGGCCCATCTCGCGCATGCCCGCGACGATGTCCGACGGGTACTCGTCGGCGTGCTCGAGCGCCTGCGCGTGCGGGATGATCTCCTTGTCGACGAAGCTCCGGACCGTGGCCAGGATCTCCTGCTGCACGTCGGTCAGTCCGGCGGTCTGCGCGAGACGGGTCAAGGCGGCGCTCCTTCTGCTCGGTCGGGTTCTGACTTAGGGGGCGGCGATGACGCCTTGGTCGCGCAGCCGGGCCAGTTCCGTCGCGGTGAGGCCGAGCACCTCGGTCAGGACCTGCTCGGTGTCGCGGCCGAGGACCGGCGGCTGTCCCGGCTCACCGTAGCCGCCGTTCCAGCGCAGCGGCGAGCGGGCGGTGATCATCGTGCTCGCTGAGACCGACGGGCCGGACTGGCCGAACTCGACGTCGGCCAGGACCGGGTGCGCGCCCCGGTGGTGGGCGGCGGCGACGTCGGCCATCCCCCGGTAGTGGCCCCAGAGTGCCCGGGCACCGTCGAGCTCGGCACTGACCTGGCCGAACTCACGCGCGGCGAACCACGGCCGGAGGATGGCGGCGATCGTGTCCCGGAGCCGGTACCGCTCCTGCTCCTGGCTCAGGTCGGCCTCGAGCACGGTTCCCAGCGCCTCGAAGACCTTGGCGGTCCCCGTCGCCATTTGCAGGGCGGCCCACTGGCCCGCGGTCATCGCCACCGCCATCACCCGCTGGCCGTCACGGCAGACGAAGTCGGTACCGAAGCTGCCGTAGAGGTGGTTGCCCTGCCGGGGCCGGCCCGCACCGCGCAGCGCCGCCTCCGACAGCCAGCCGAGGTTGGACACCCCGGCCAGCGCCACGTCGGAGAGCGCGAGCTCGATGAACGCGCCGCGCCCGGTCCGCTCCCGGTCGTGCAGCGCGGCCAGCAGCCCGGCCGCCACACTCACGCCGGTGATCAGGTCCCAGGCCGGCAGCACGTGGTTGACCGGCACGCTGGACCCCTCCGGCCCGGTGATCTGCGGCAGGCCGACCTCGGCGTTGACCGTGTAGTCGACGGCCGGCGAGCCGTCGGGGTGACCCTGGACCCGCAGGTGGATCAGGTCCGGCCGCCGCGCTTGGAGAGCCTCGTGCGCCAGCCACCGGCGCCCCACCACGTTGTCGATGAGCAGCCCGCGGTCCGGCCCGGGCGCGGTGATCAGCGCGACCACCAGCTCGCGGCCCTCGTCGGAGCGCAGGTCGACCGCGATCGAGCGCTTGCCCTTGTTCAGCGATGCCCAGTAGTAGCTCTCGCCGCCCGGCCCGACCGGCCACCGGCCGTGGTCGTTCCCGCCGCCAATGGGGTCGATCCTGGTGACCTCCGCGCCCAGCTGGGCCAGCGTCAGGCCGCCGGTCGGGCCGGCCACGTAGCTCGCGCACTCGACGACCTGCAGTCCGCGCAGCGGCAGTTGGGCAGCTTGATCCATAGACAAAGACAATAAGTGGAACGGCAGAGTGGTGAGCTGCTGGCCGACCTCCGGGAACCTGCGCGCTAACCCGTTGACTGAGACTTTTCTCGTTAACTTGGCCACTTTTCGCGGAACTTGGCCACTCGACCCCAACTCCTGTGTGATCTGCTGAGCTGAGGTGTCCGGTCTCAATGGAGGTGGCCGCGTCTCAGGCCGCGGGTCATCATCGTTCCGGGTTTTCCGGGAAGGCGGTCCGGATCGAGTCGTGGACGATCGGGCCGAGGCGGGTGGTTCCCTCGTTGCTGAGCACGGCCAAGCGCACGTCGTCGTCGGGGAACCATGCGTTGAAGGAGCAGAAGCCGGGCTGGTCGCCGGGGTGACAGAAGATCCGGCGGCCGGAGGCGGTGCCGATGAACCAGCCGTAGCCATAGCCCTCGGTGCGGATGACGCCGTCGTCGTCCTGGGCGGGCACGTGGGCTGTGAACATCGCCCGCCGGGCGGCGTCGGAGAGCAGCCCGCCGTCAGCGAGGGCGCGATCCCAGATGGCGAGGTCCCCGACGGTGGACCAGATGCTTCCGGTGCCCAGGTTCGCGGTATCCAGCTCCCAGGAAGGCACCACAGCGCCGTCCTGGCGGCCGGTCGCCAGGCCTGGCTCGCTGCGGGGGCTCCCGCTGAATGTCGCGGTCATCCCCAGCGGCTCGAAGACCTCACGGGCTAGGAACGCGCCGTAGGGCTGCCCGGCGGCACGCTCGACAATGAGGCCGAGCAGCACGAATCCCGGGCTGCTGTAGGAGAAGCGCTCCCCCGGCGGGCTGAGCAGCGGGGCGCTGGCGAAGCTGCTCAGCAGCTCACCGGCGCCGACGGGCTTCGTCAGGTCCATCCCGGGCAGGTCACGCCAGTGGACCAGGCCGGCGGAATGGCTGAGCAGGTGGTGCACGGTGATGCGGTCCCAGGCGACCGGACAGCCATCGAGCCAGTCGCGCACCGGGTCATCCGCCGACAGGACGCCGCGATCGGCGAGCAGCAGCACGGCCGCCGCGGTGAACTGCTTGCTCACCGAGGCGATCTGGAAGCGGGTCCCGAGCGTGCACTCGGTGTCCGGGCTGTTCCCCGTTGTCCCGCCGGCGACCGCGACCAGGTCCTGGGTGCCACGCTGGAGGAGCATCGCGCCATGCAGGGGACCTGCCACCGTCATGCGGCCATTGTAGTGAAATCAGCCCGGCGGCTACTCAGCTGAGGACGAGCCTGCCGGCCACCCTCACTGAGACCGGACACGAGGTCCGGAGAAGAACCCGTCGAGGCTCATTGTCATGGTGAGGACGAGCTTGGTCATGACCGTCTCCTGTCCTGGTCGTTCTGGCGGAAGGCCAGGCCGGCCGCTCCGGCGAGCTCGGCGGTCCCGACCAGGTAGCGCAGCCACTGCCCCGCTCCGATCTGGCTGAACATCGTCACCGCGGTGTGCGCCCCGGCGAGCTTGGGCGCCGCCGCGGCAGCGAAGAACGCCGCCAGCACGATCTGAGCTGCCCACAGCAGCGTGTTCGCGCGGCCGCCGGGGCGGGCCGCCGGGCGGGCGGTGACGGTTGCGGCGTTCATGGCCTGCTCCCTTGATGCGGCGGAGGTCAGCTTGCCTGCAGCCGGGCGAGCAGCTCGGTCAGGCGCTCGCCCGAGTCGTGGACACCGCGCTCCATCCCGGCGGCGACCATCGCGTCACGATCCCCGACCGACTGGAAGGCCGAGGCCGTGCGCAGCAGCGTCTTGCCACCGCGCTCGGCCAGGGTCGCGGTCTGCAGGCAGACATGACCGGGCGCGCCCTCGAACTCGAAGGTCTGCACGATGCCATCCGGCGACGGGTCGCCGTGGAAGACGCCATGGAAGCCGTACGTGTTGCCCTCGGCGTCGGTCTGCAGGTAGCGCCAGGTGCCGCCGTTGCGGGCCTCGTACCGGTCGATGGTCGTGGTCAGGTCTCGGGGCCCCAGCCACTGCACCAGCAGGTCCGGGTCGGTATGGGCGCGGAACACCAGGTCGCGCGGCGCGTCGAACTCCCGCGTGACAATGACCATCGGGATTCCTGGTTCTGCGGTGATCGCGGTCTTGCTCATCGTCGTTTCCCTTCACTGTTGCGGGCGGTTATGGCCGGGATCGGCGTTCCTGCTCGGCTTGCAGTGCCGCCAGCAGGTCGTCGAGCCGCTCGTGGCTCTCGTCCCAGAACCGCTGATAGCGGGCCAGCCAGGTGGTCACCTCGCGGAGCGGTTCCGCCTCCAGGCGGCTGAGCCGTGCGGTCGCCCGCCGGGTTCGCGAGACCAGGCCCGCCTGCTCAAGCACCTTCAGGTGCCGGGAGACGGCGGGCTGGGACACGCTGAACGGCGCCGCGAGCTCGGCGACGGTCGCCTCGCCGTCGGCGAGCCGGGCCAGGATCGCCCGCCGGGTCGGGTCGGCGAGCGCCCCGAACACGAGGCTGAGCCGGTCGGTCCCCATTCATAACCACCTTGTTTCAAAACTAGATAGTTATAGAGTGCTGGAAGCAGGTCCCCGTTGTCAAGCGGCGCCTATCGGGCATGGCGCTAGGCCGACTTCGGCGTCCGGGTCCGGGAACTGGCCCGCGCCGCTGCCCGGTCCCCCCCGTGGCGTTCCGGCTCACCCGGACCCCGGACCTCTCGCCCGGCTACCGCCGGAGATGCCGAGCTCGTCGAACTGGACGCGCGAGCGGTTCGCGGCGTCCACTACGTGCGCGGGCGCGTAGCCAGGGGCTGAGGCGCCGATGGCGACCACGCCGAGCGCCGGATCTTCTTCACCGTGATGTCATCCGCGGGCATGGCGTCCTCTCCTTCGATGTAGCGCAACCGTGCCTCGACTCCAAGCAGGCGGCTGGTGTGCGCGTCGAGTTCCTGTTCCAGCTGGGCCCGGCGGAGCGTGCGCATCCCGCGCAGTTCGTCCACGGTGATTCCGCTGCTCTGCTATGGCTGCTCTTCGGTGAGCGCGGCGATGATGCGCGTGCTGGAGTCGGCCTTGTCCTCGCCGCCTACACCGAAGCGCAAATCGATCCCGAGTTCCTCGCAGGTGCCGGCCTCGGAGATGCGGGCGGCGCTGCTCCGGTCCCCGCCGTTGGCGAAGACGAGCGCCGTGTGCGGGTACTTTTCGCGGATCGCGCGCAGCGTGCGCTGCACGGTGGCGTCGTCGTCGACCGCGGCGATGGCCTCGTCCGTCACCCGTAGTGCCCGGACGATCTCCAGTCGGTCGCCGAGGGGGAGGATGATCCGTCCCTTCTTCAGCACCTGCTGCGCGTCGTTGTTAACGATGACGATCAGGTACCCGGTCAGCGCCCTGGCCGCCTCCATCATGCGCAGGTGACCGACGTGCAGCGGATTGAAGTAGCCGCTGACGATGCTCGCGCGCCGCACGTGTGCTGACATGGCAAGCAAGCTACCTCACCGGCGCCGCGGCCGTTAATGGCGCGGTGCGGGGTGCGCCGGGCGGGCGTCACCGCGCTGGGTGTCGCCGCGCTGGGTGTCGCCGCGCGGGGTGACCAGGCCGGCCTGGTAGGCGAAGACCACGAGCTGCGCCCGGTCGCGCGCGCCGAGCTTGATCATCGACCGGCTGACGTGGGTCTTGGCGGTGGCCGGGCTGAGCACCATGGCCTCGGCGATCTCGTCGTTGGAAAGACCGTGCGCGACCAGTGCCACCACCTCCCGTTCGCGGTTGGTGAGGCCCTCCATTCCCGTCGCCGCGACCGCGTCGGGCGGCCGGGCGACAAACTCGCTGATCAGGCGGCGGGTGATCGCGGGCGACAGCAGCGCGTCCCCGCGCATCACCACCCGGAGCGCCTCAAGCAGGCCAGCCGGCTCGGTGTCCTTCAGCAGGAACCCGCTGGCTCCGGCGCGCAGCGCGCGGAAGATGTACTCGTCGAGCCCGAAGTTGGTGAGGATCACCACGCGCACCGCGTCAAGCCGCTCGTCCGCGACGATCTGCCTGGTGGCCTCGAGACCGTCGAGCACCGGCATCTGGATGTCGAGCAGCGCGATGTCCGGCTGGTGCTCGGCGGCCAGCGTCACCGCCTGCCGCCCGTCGGCGGCCTCGGCGACCACCTCGATATCTTCCTCGGCTTCCAGCAGCGACCGGATACCGCTGCGGATCAGCGCCTGGTCATCGGCCAGCAGGATCCGGATCATGGCAGGGCCCTCATTGCGACGGTGCCCGCTTCAATGCCGCGCCGGGTTCATTACCGTGCCCGCGCGGGGAACTCGGCGAGCACCTGGAACCCGCCGCCGTCGCGCGGTCCGGCCTGCAGGCGGCCGCCGAGGGCGGTGACCCGTTCGCGCATGCCGATCAGGCCGAGGCCGGGGCCGGCGCTGCTGCTGGCCGCGCTCGCTGTCCCCGCACCGTCGTCGTCGACCTGGATGGAGAGGACGTCGGGCTCGTAATGCAGGTGAACAAGCGCGCGCGCCTGGCCGGCGTGACGGCTTACGTTGTTGAGCGCTTCCTGCACGATCCGGTAGGCGGCCTGGTCCACCTCGGGCGGAAGCGCCCGCTCGCTGCCGGTCACGGTCACCGACACCGGGAGCCCGGCCGCCCGGGTGCGGGCCGCGAGGCTGTCGAGGTGGCCGAGGCCGCTGCAGTCGCCGTCCTCGTCGCTGCGCAGCACGCTGAGCGTCGTGCGCAGCTCCCGCGCGGCGTCCGCGCTCGCTTCCTGGATCGCCAGCAGCGCCGGTGACACTTCCTCGCCGCGCTTACGGGCCAGGTGCACCGCCACCCCTGACTGAACGCAGATGACGGAGATGCTGTGCGTCAGGGAATCGTGCAGCTCACGGGCTATCCGCAGCCGCTCCTCCATCGCTCTCGCCCGGGCCGCTTCCTCCCTGGTCCGCTCCGCTTCTTCGGCGCGCTGCTCGACCTCGGCGACGTGCAGCTGCCACATGCGGGCGGTCACGACCATGACGCCGGCCGAGATGACCCATCCGGCCGCGTAGAAGTTCCGCCGACCGCGTTCCGTACGCATTCTCCGAGCCTACGCCGCACGGCTTTGCGGCCGAATCAGCCCGCGGGACCTATTTCGCGCTACTCCCCGCGGAGTAGCCGGGCGGGCCGCCGCTTCCGGGCTGAGCAGGCAGAAGACGGTTCCCGGGCACGACGACGGCGGCCCGCCCAGCCGACAGCATCGATGGCATGGCAACGACAATCTCCGCAAGCGATACCGGTGCGACCGCCGCCAAGAACAATCGCCGCCACCTTGGGGTGGCACTCCTCGTCATCGCGACCGCGCAGCTGATGATCGTGCTTGACGCGACCGTCGTCAACGTCGCGCTGCCGCACATTCAAAGAGCACTTGGTTTCTCCGGCAGCGGCCTCGAATGGGTCATCAACGCCTATGCCCTGACCCTTGGCGGCCTGCTGCTGCTCGGCGGCCGGGCCGGCGACCTGCTCGGCCGCCGCCGGATGTTCATCATCGGGCTGCTGCTGTTCTCGGCCGCCTCCCTCCTCGGCGGCTTCGCCACCTCGCAGGCGTGGCTGCTGACGGCCCGGGCCGTGCAGGGCGCGGGCGGGGCGATCGTCGCGCCCACCGCGCTGGCGCTGATCGCCAACACGTTCCCGGCAGGCCCGGCCCGCAACCGGGCCATGGGCGTGTACGCCGCGATGAGCGGGATCGGCGGCGCGATCGGGCTGATCGCCGGAGGCCTGCTCGTCACCTACGCCAACTGGCGGTGGGTGCTGTTCGTCAACGTGCCGATCGGGATCGCGGTCGCGCTCGCCGCCCCGGCCGTGCTGCCGGACACCGCCCGGCGGCCGGGCCGGTTCGACCTGCCCGGTGCGATCACCGGCACCGCGGGCGTCGCCGCGCTCGTCTACGGCCTGTCCAGCGCCACCGCGACCAGCCCGGGCGGGAGTTCGTACTGGGGCAGCGCCAAGGTGGTGTCGGCGCTGGCGGCCGGCGCGGTGCTGCTGGCGGCGTTCGCGGTCATCGAGACGCGCAGCCGCCACGCGCTGCTGCCGGTGCGGCTGCTGCGCAGCAGGGACCGGGCCGGCGCGAACCTCATCATGCTCGGCGCGGGGACCGCGATCTTCGGCGTGTTCTTCTTCATCACCTTGTTCGCGCAGGAAGTCTGGGGGTACTCCGCGCTCAGGACCGGGCTGTCGTTCCTGCCGCTGACCGTCGCGCTGGTCGCGGCCTCCATCGTCGCCAGCACGCTGGTACAGCGGCTCGGGGCCCGTCCGCTGCTGCTGACCGGCTCGGTCGCCGCCGCCGGGGGCATGTACTGGCTGTCCCGCATTACCGAGCACGGCAGCTACGCGGGCGGGCTGCTCGGCCCCAGCCTGGTGGTCGGGCTGGGGCTCGGCCTGCTGTTCGTCCCGCTGCCGCTGATCTCGATGACCGGAGTCGCCGAGTCGGAGTCGGGCGCGGCCGCCAGCCTGCTCAACGTCGGCCGTCAGGTCGGCGGCGCGCTCGGCCTCGCGGTGATCGGCACGGTGGCCTGGACGGTCGTCGCCAACAGCACCCGGGCGCAGAGCGCCGGGGCATTGCGTGCCGTCGGGCACGCGGCGTCGCCCGCCGCGGCCGCCAGCGTCCAGGCGGCGGTGAGGCTGCACGCGCTGGCGGCCGGCTTCGACCGGGCGTTCCTGGTCGCCGCCGCGATCTCGCTGCTCATGCTGGTGGTGACGGTCACCATGATCCGCGTACGGCGGGCTGACCTGGTTGGCGGCTAGCGGCGTGGAGGTTCCGGGTTCGGCGTGGCCATCGGCCAACCGCGGCAAGCAGGGGCGCCGCGGTTGGCCGAGCGGCAGGGATCAGCCTGCTCGCTCGGCCCGCAGTGCCCTGGCGCGCTCGGCGACCTGCGCGAGCACGCGCCGGGTGGCCCGCACGTCGTCGGGGTCGAGCCCGTCCATCAGCGCGTCCTCGGTGTCGCGCATAACACCGGCCAGACGCGCCACGAGCGCCCTGCCCTCAGGCGGGTTATGTGGGTTGATCCCGGTGTCGGCTTGATCATCGGGCAGCCTCCGCGGACACGAGCCCGGCGCGACGAGAGCAGTGGCCAGTACCCGCATTACCCCTCCTTTCCGGCCATCTGGCGAGCCCCGTCGGTGCCTCTCGGTTGGGTTAGGGCCAAAGTTGCACGGGCTAAATCGGGGCAAATCGGCATGAACCTGGCGGCTGGGCGTGCAAGTTTGGCCCCAAGCTGACTGCGTGTGCTCGTTCAGTGTGGGCGGCGATGGTGGTGCGGTCCTGGTGAGCAGGCCCAGAAGGTGTGCGCGCCGTGCCTGGCCAGACGGCCTCTGCCGACAAGGGACTTCGACAATCACTTGTCCTCCGCAGAGGCCGCCACATCTCAAGCCGACACGCCGGGACCAACCCGGACGTAGCGGGTCATTTCCGTGCCGTCTTTCATGACGCTGCCTGCCAGGGTGAAGCCGGCGGACTCGGCGACGCGCCGCGAGGCGTGGTTGTCGGGCGCGATGTGTGCTTCCAGGCTAGTGACGCCAATCGATGCCGCGTAGCCGATCAGCAGGAGCAGCGATTCCCTGGCATATCCCTGGCCACGCCGGCCAGTGTTCGTCCAGTAGGCCACTTCCCCGCTGCCGTCCGGCCGAATCTGCAGTTCGCAGCCGCCGACGAGAGCCCCCGCCTGCGCTTCGCGGGCCGCGAAGGTCCTTCTCGGCCCGTCCTCGCGCCAGTTCCTTGCCCAGTCGGCGTAGGCGGCCCGCACCGTCTCCTCGGTCGAGCGCTTCGGCCACCAGCCGAACCGGCGCGCGGTCTCCTCGTCCTCGCCGGCCACATGAGCCGCGACATCCTCGTCCGTGTGCGCGTTGAGGAAGATGCGGTTACCGCGCAACTCGGGAACTACCGTCACCGCGCCATCGTGCCACTTCCAAGGAGCGCGGATGGCTTGTTCGTCAGCTCGTCAGCTCGTCAGCTCGTCAGTCCGTCAGCTCGTCAGTCCGTCAGCTCGTCAGTCCGTCAGCTCGTCAGTCCGTCAGCTCGTCAGTCCGTCAGTCCGTCAGTTCGCCCGGAGCAGCCCGGCCCGGCCCGCTCGGCAGCGCACGTCCCGCTGCATGTCCGTTAATCTTGCCGGCGTGCCCGCCCGTGCCCTGGGGCCGGCGGCGCGACCGCGTTCAGATTTCGAAGGGAGCACGCGAGCCATGCCGCACGCCGTCAAGCTGATCCGCTCCGCCTCTTTGTCTGCTATCGCCGAGTACGCGTATGCCTCCACCGCGCCGGCCGGCTCACGCCTTATCTTCCTGGCCGGCGCCTGCCCGCTGAACGAGGACGGCTCCACCGCGGCAGTGGGCGACTATGGCGGCCAAGCGGCGAGGGCGTTCGAGAACATGCGCACCGCCCTCGCCGACGCCGGTGCGTCCATTGAAGACGTCCTCCAGACACGGGTCCTCGTCGCGTCGGGACGGCAGGAGGACCTGGTGACCGCCTGGGAAGTGGTCCGCGACGCCCTTGGCGATCACGACGTCCCCAGCACCTTGCTGGGGGTCACCGTGCTTGGGTACAAAGACCAGCTCGTCGAGATCGAAGCCGTCGCCGCGGTCCTCGATTCGTGACGTGGCAGGGCCTGGCAGCACGCGGCATGGGCACGGGCCGCGGCTCGCACCGTCGCGGCCGGGTTCCGGCAGGCGGTCATTCCGGGCAAGTCGGCGATCGCGCAGAGATGTCGTCAGCAGGGCGCTCCCGAGCCCGTTGACCAGGCACTGGCGCTGTTAATCGGTTGCCCGGCGCCATGGGCATCACCGATGATGGCGGCCATGGCCACGACCCGCCGAGCCGACATGTTCACCGCTGACGGCAAGCCGTCTGACGACGACCCGCGCGAGCACGGACCGAGGCTGGGCGATGAGCGCGTCACGCTGGCCGAGGCGCTGCGCTGCGCCCGCCTCACCCTGGAGATGAAGTGCGCGGGGCTTGATGCGGATGCCATGGCCCGGCGTTCCGTCCCGCCGTCGACGATGTCACTCCTTGGGCTGGTCCGGCACCTGGCCGAGGTGGAGCGGGCGACGTTCCGGGTGCTGATGGCGGGGCAGCACGCGCCCCGGCTGTTCTGCTCCGACACCGACCGCGACGGGGACTTTGACGGCGCGGTTCCCGATCCTCAGGCGGTCGCGGAGGCCTGGGGGGCGTGGCGCGCGGAGACGGGCTTCGCCACCCGGTTCGTGGCCGGCGCACCCAGCCTCGACATTACCGGCGACGATCCCCACAATCTGCACGGCAGCGGCGGGGGCGCGATGTCGCTGCGCGAGGCCTTGGTCGGCATGATCGAGGAGTACGCCCGCCATCTGGGCCACGCCGACCTGCTGCGCGAACGGATCGATGGCCGCGTAGGCCAGTGAAGTCCCGTTAGCGCACCGGCCTGCCCGGCCTCAGCTGTCGTCGGATTCGCGTCTCTGCGGGCGGCTGCCGGTCAGGACGGCCGCAAGGAACTCCGTGTTCGGGTGCAGCCGCGCGTGGAGGTCACGGACCACGGCATCGACGTCGAACGGCACCATCCGATGCTCGGCCCGCAGGCCGACGGCAGTGCCGGACGCGGGATCGTCATCGGGGGGCTCCGGGCCATCGGCGAACTCCAGGAGCAGCCAGCCTGCCTCTCCGGGTCGCTGCGGTATCCCGGTGCTGCCCGGATTGAGCGCGCGGATCCCGTTGACTCGGCGATCAGTGGCTCTATGGGTGTGCCCGCCGATCACGACGTCGGCGGCGCAGCCCGCCAGCACGCGGCCGAGCTCGTCGTCGGAAATGCCGGGCTCGATACCGGGGCCGGCGTCAGCGTCAGGCGACGCGTGCACGCCGAGCACGCGTGTGCCGTCGGGCAGGCTCAGGCGCAGCTGACCGGGCAGGGCCGTCAGGGTCTCAAGCAGGCCGGCCTGGCTCAGCACGCCGCGGGTCCACCCAATGCCCGCGGCCATCAGACCGTAGCGCTCGACCAGGTCGACGCTTCGCACCGCGTCCGCGGCGGTGCCGTGCGGGGCGGGCTGCTCACCGGTCAGCACATAGCGATCGGTGTTACCGCGCAGCATCTCGACTTGGGGCAATGACCGTAGTCGTTCGAGCACCTCAGCCGGGCGCGGGCCCGACAGGACCAGGTCACCAAGGACCCACCACCGGTCTACCCCGCGGCGAGCCGCGTCATCGAGCACAGCCCGCAACGCGACATCGTTCCCGTGGACATCGCTGATGACGCCAAGCCTCATGCCGCGAGCTTAGCCCTCGATCCACCGCTAGGTTAGGGCCAAACTTGCACGGGCGAGATGCGGACAAAAATTGTCATTTAGGGCGTCATTTAGGTGCCTAAGCGTACAACTTTGGCCCTAAGCCTAGATGCGCACGCTATCCGCCGCACGGCACTCGACGACCACACCCCGGTCATAGCGGGCTGGCGGGCTCTTGTCGGCGACCCACGTCGCCGCGAGACACGACCCGCGTTACTGGTGGGCGTGCAGGTCTGCGCTCAGGCTGCCCCAGCTACCCGACCTGGCGATGACCTCGACGGACCCGCTGACGCTGTTGCGGCGGAACAGCAGCCCCGATTTTCCGCTCAGCTCTCGCGCCTTGGCCCGCTCACCGTCGGGGAGCGTGACGATCGTGCCCGCTGTCAGGTAGAGCCCGGCTTCGATCACGCAGTCATCGCCCAGCGAGATGCCCAGCCCCGAGTTCGCGCCGAGCAGGCAGCGCTGCCCGATCGTGATGACCTGCTTGCCGCCCCCCGACAGGGTGCCCATGATCGACGCGCCGCCGCCGATGTCGCTGCCCGCGTCGACCACCACGCCCTGGCTGATGCGGCCTTCCACCATCGAAGGCCCGAGCGTGCCCGCGTTGAAGTTGACGAAGCCCTCGTGCATGACGGTGGTCCCCTCCGCCAGGTGGGCGCCCAGCCGGACCCGGGAGGCGTCGGCCACCCGTACCCCATGGGGCACGACGAAGTCGAGCATCGGCGGGAACTTGTCCACCGCTCGGACTTCGAGGTAGCCGCCGCGGGAGAGCGCCCGCTGGCGGGCGTCGCTGGTCTCGCTGACGGCGACGGGTCCGAGGGACGTCCAGCACACGTTGGGCAGGACGTTGAAGATCCCGTCCAGGTTGATGGAGTTAGGCCGCACCAGACGGTGCGACAGCAGGTGGAGCCGTAGGTAGGCGTCAGCGCAATCGGCTGGCGGCAGGTCAAGGTCAGCGATCACGCACAACTGGGAGCGGATCGCCACCCCGCGAACCTCATCTACCTGATCCTCAGCCGCCGCCCGGTCCGCGCTAACGGCGTCACCCGGCGTCCCCAGCCGCGGAGCCGCGAAGTAAAAGCTGAGCGGGACCCCGTCCCGCGCGATCGTCGCGACCGCGTATCCCCATGCCGACTCTCCCACGGAGCTAAGTTACCGCAGGCTGATCAGGAGCGGGCGGGCGGCCACGGCGGTGCGCCTGGACGTCAGGAGCCGCGGTCCGCGGGATCGGGCCGAATGCGCGTTCGCCTTTTATGGGCAATCGGCCGACGGGCGAAGCCACCGGCCGTTACTCATGAAGACTTTGATCTTGACCGCAACCGGACGAGGGAGTTGCCGCGTTGATATGGCATCGTGAATGACCGCTAGGTCGCCTGCGCAAGCCGGGCCGGCTGACGAAGCGGACACGGACGGGATGGAACCGGATGGAGCTTGAGTCGTTCCTCGCCACGGCCTCGGAACTGCTGGCGGTGCCGTCGACCGCCGACCGGCCCGACGACCTGAACCGTGCGCTCGGCTTGGTGGTGGACTTCGTCGGGTCCGGTTTCACGGTAGAGCGGTTCGAGTCCGGCGGTAAGCCGAGCGCGCTCATCTACCTCGGTACGAAGCGACCGCGTTTCCAGGTCATCCTCAACGCCCACCTTGACGTGGTGCCGGCCCAGCCCGGCCAGTTCCGGCCGCGCCGCGAGGGTGAGCGGCTGTACGCCCGCGGCGCCCAGGACATGAAAGTGGCGGCGCTGGCAGAGGCGCAGGTCTTCCGTGAGCTAGCCGGCGACCTGCCCTACCCGCTCGCATTGCAGCTGGTCACCGACGAAGAGGTCGGTGGGCGCAACGGCACGTTGCACCAGATCGAGCAGGGCGTCAGTGCTGAGTTCGTCATCATCGGCGAGTACAGCGGCCTGCGTCTCGTCACCGATTCCAAGGGAATGATCACCGCCACCTTGCGGGCGGTGGGCCGCGGCGGCCACAGCGCCTACCCCTGGCTCGCCGACAACGCTCTGGTCAAGCTGGGGCAGAGCCTGGCCAATCTGCTGGCCGCCTACCCGGTACCGGCCGAGGAAGCCTGGCGGACCACCGTGAATATCGCGCGGATCGAAACCCCCAACCAGGCCCGGAATCAGATCCCGGCCCTGGCGGAGGCGTGGGTGGATATCCGCTTCCCGCCCGAGGACAGCGACCTCAACGGCAAGTCGGCCGAGGAGATCGCCGCGCACCTGGCGTCCTTCTGCGAACCGGGTGTCACCGCGGTGGTCCACCTCGCCGACCCGCCGCACCACGCCGACCGGCGGCGCCCGGAGATCCGCGGTCTCCGGCGCGCCGCCGCCAACCAGGGATACCAGGCCGACTTCCTGCGCAAGCACGGTGCCGCCGACGGCCGCTTCTACTACCAGCACGGCACCGATGCCGTCATTTTCGGAATCGGCGGTGACGGCCTGCACGGCCCCGACGAGTACGCCGACACGGCCACCATTGTCCCGTATTACCAGGCGCTCAAGGACTTCCTTGGCAACCCCGCCGGTGAGTAGAGGCAGCTACCCCCCCAGAGCGGCCAGCTGCGCCGCTGTCAGGTCAGCCTTCGCGATTGCCTCGATCTTGCCTATGGTCAGGTTCGCAAAGCCGAGTGCCGCGATCTGGGCTACGGTCAGCTTCACTTTCACGACCGCCGCGATCTCGGCCACCGTCAGCTGCTTATCGCTGCCTCCCGCGGCGGCGATCTGTTGCGCCGTCCGGTACGCCACCCCCAGTGCCTTGATCTGGAGTGGGGTCAGGTGCATCTTCTTCAGCACTGCCAAGTTGGCCTTGGTCACGTCCGCCTTCGCCAGCACCGTCGTCTGGTCGGCGGTCAGCTGCGCTGACCCCCCCGACTGCGCTGACCCCGCCGACTGTGATGACCCCGGCGACGAGGATGCGGTCGGATGCGCGGGCAGGACGACGCCGGTGTTGGTGACACCGAGGCTGATGGCGACGGCTAGCGCGCCGCCGCCGAGCAGCGCCGCGCCGCCGCGCCGCCGCAGGGTTCGCCGGGTGGCGCGGCCGCGCAGCGCCGCGGCGGGGCCAAGGCTGGCGTTGCGGTCCGCGTATCCGGCGAGTCCGGCGAGCTGGGTGCTGAACGTCTCAGGCATGAACGTGTTCCTCTCCGTCGAATGTACTTTTGCGCTGCGCGATGGCCGCGCCGGGTTGGGGGCTGGCGTCGAACTCGGAGACGAGCGGTGCGAGCGCCCTGCGGCCGCGGGCCAGCCGCGCCTTCACGGTCCCGATTGGCGCACCTGTCTCGTGTGCGATCTCCTCGACTGACAGCCCCACCAGGTGATGCAGCACGATGGCACGGCGCTGGGTCTCCGGGATCTTCCGCAGCGCGCTCACCAGCGCCACCAGGTCCGGGGACAGCCCCGGCAGTTGAGGCTGCCGGCTGGCCCGATGGGCGGTCAGCCGGTTCCTGGCCTTCTGCCAGGAATTCACGGTGATCCGATAGGCGACCACGCGAAGCCACGCTTCCGGATCCTCGTAAGCGCGGATCCGCGGCCATCGCCGCCACGCCCGTATGTACGCCTCCTGTACCGCATCCTCGGCCTCGCCCAGATCGCCGGTCATCGCGAATATCTGGCCGACAAGCCTGCGTGAGGTCGCGGCATAAAACATGTCGAAGTCATCCGTTTTCGGCATGCCACCTCCGTACTTGTGCCTATGTGCCCGGCGGCCACCGCCGCCAAAGAGAGCACCGCCGAGCCAGCCCGCGGGTTGCACGGGGAACCGGGAAATCTCCGGACCACGTGACTAGGCGGCCAGTGCGAGGCCCGGCAGCGGATCAGGAAGGGCACCGCACTGGACGACGGAGACTGGCCCGGCCTATTTGACGCAGTTTGGTGGCGTCAGTTGCCTGGTGGCTGCCGCGGTCGCGGGAAGCAGCCGCCGGACGGCCGTGAGCAGCGCGCAGTTACCGTCCACCTTGGTCACGGTCTTGCCATCCGAGGTTATGTCCACCAGGTTGGCGCACTCGTACCCCGTCACGTCAAAGCCCCGCTTGGCCCCCGCGACCTGGGTGAAGTCAACCTGGTAGAGCTGGATGTTCTCCATGCAGCTAGCTCCGGTCCACTTCTGCAGCCCGTTGACGAGCTGATCAAGGCGCCCCACCGACGCACCCTGCAGCGCGACCGAGATCGGACCCGACGCCCCGCCGCTAACGGTGGCCGAGGCGTAACCCGTTAGCCGCGCCTTTTCCGCGGACCGCACCGCGGCTACGGACTTCGCCGGCTGTGCCGGGGCCGCCGGTTTAGCGGTTGCCGCCGCACACCCCTGGAGACCGAGAAGTATTCCCGCCATTGCGACCGCCGCCGCCAGCGCGCTGGTTCTGGCGCTGGCTCGGTTCTTCTTCATCATGACTCTTTGACGCAGCCTGGGCGCCTCCGGTGCCAACGAAACCCCGCCGGTCATGGTGGGCAAGTCGGGCATTCGTGTTAAAAAACAGGAGAGAAGCGTTCGCAAGTCACCGACAGAGCCGTAGCCTCACCGCCCGCACCGACAGCTTCAGGAGTGAGATTGTCCCGGTTCCGCACGATCTTCCCCAGCGGCAAGCCGCTGATCGCCATGGCGCACATCCCGGCGCTGCCGGGAACGCCGCTCTACGACGCGGCCGCCGGGCTGAGCGGAGCAGTGTCGGATGTCCGCAGGGACGTGGACATCCTGCTCGAGGCGGGGTTCGACGCGGTGCTTTTCTGCAACGAGAACGACCGGCCGTACGAGCTCCGGGCAGGCCTGGAGAGCGCGGCGGCGATGGCCAGGATCGTGACCGAGTGCCGGCCGATCGACGTGCCGTTCGGCGTCGACTTCCTCTGGGACGCGCGCTGCGCGCTCGCCGTGGCCGCGGCCACCGGCGCCTCGTTCATGCGCGAGATCGCCACCGGCGTGTGGGAGTCCGACATGGGCCTGCTCTCCCCCGACGCCGCCAGCCTGCTGCGGGAGCGCCGCCGGCTCGACGTCAACGATCTCGCGGTGTTCATGAACATCACCCCCGAGTTCGCCTCCGGGATCGGGCGCCGCGACCCGGCCGAGGTCGCCGCGTCCGCCACGGTCTCCAGCCTGGCCGACGTCATCCTGGTATCGGGGAAGATGGCCGGCGCGGAGCCCGACATCGCCGTGATCAGGAGCGTCCGCGAGGCCATCAGCCCGCGGACCCCGGTGCTGCTCAACACCGGCGCCAAGGCCGAGACGATCGCCCAGTACCTCCGCTACGCCGACGGCTGCATCGTCGGCAGCTCGCTCAAGGTCGACGGGTACACCTGGAACCCGGTGGACCCGGAACGCGCCAAGCGGTTCGTCGACGCCGCCCGCGCGGCCTGAGCCGGGCGGAAACGCCTGAGATGGCATCCCTCGTCCTCGGGATCGACGTTGGCACCACGAGCACCAAGGTGGTGCTGGCTGACCCCCTGACCGCCGACCCGCTGACCGGTGTCGTGGCGCAGGCCTCGGCACCAGCCGCGCTCAGCTCACCGCATCCAGGATGGGCGCAGGCGCAGACCGCGCAGTGGTGGGAGAACGTATGTCTCCTCATTCCGCAGGTACTCCGTGCGGCCGCGGTAACCGCGGCCGACGTGGCCGCCGTCGCCGCCACCGGGATGGTCCCGGCGGTCATCCCGGCCGACGCGGCCGGCCGGCCGCTGCGCCCGGCCATCCTGCAGAACGACACCAGGGCCAAGGACGAGGTAGCCGAGCTGGCCGCCGCGCTGCCGGGCCTGGACTTCACCGCCCTGACCGGGTCGGCGCTCACCCAGCAATCGGTGGCGCCGACGCTGCGCTGGCTGGCCAAGCGTGAGCCGGAGGTGTGGGCGCGGACGGCGACGGTACTCGGCTCCTACGACTGGATCGCGGTCGCTCTCGGCGCGCGCCCGCACGTCGAGCGGAACTGGGCCATCGAAAGCGGCCTGTACGCGCTGAGCGACGGCTCCCTCCTCGACCCGGTGCTTGACCGGGCGGGGATCGACCGCGCCGTGCTGCCCCCGGTCGTCGATCCGGGCACCGTCGTGGGCGAGGTGTCGGCCGCCGCCGCGGCCGAGACCGGCCTGAGAGCGGGCACGCCGATCGTGGCGGGCGGTGCCGACCACGTACTGAGCGCCTATGCCGCCGGACTGTCCAGCCCCGGCGACTGGCTGGTCAAACTCGGCGGCGCGGGCGACATCCTGGTCGTCACGGGCGAGGTGTTCGTCGATGAACGGCTCTACCTGGATGCCCATCCCCGTCACGGGCTCTGGTTGCCGAACGGCTGCATGGCCACCAGCGGCAGCCTGATCCGCTGGTTCCAGTCGGTCAGCGGCGCCGCCCCGGTCGGCGAGCTCGAAGACGAGGCCGCCACCGCGGCACCGGCCGAGCTCATCTGCCTGCCGTACTTCCTCGGTGAGAAGTCGCCGCTGCACGACCCGGACCTGCGCGGAGCGTTCCTCGGCCTGCACCTCGGTCACACCCGGGGCGACCTGTACCGGGCGATCCTGGAGGGGATCGCCTACGGCTTCCGGCAGCACGCGCAGATCTTCGCCGAGCGCGGTGTCCTCCTCAAGGAGACCGCGCGGGTCAGCAACGGCGGCAGCAAGTCACGGGTATGGAAGCAGATACTGGCCGACGCACTCGGCGTCGCGCTTGAGCCGGTCCTCGACCATCCGGGCGCGGCCCTGGGCGCCGCGCTGGCCGCCGGGGTCGGCGGCGGGCTGCTGGCGGACTGGTCAGCCGCCGGTGACCTGGTCACCATCGGCGACCCGATCGAACCCGACACATCGCTCAAGGACCGGTACGCGCAGGCCTACCAGGTCTACCTCGACGCCGGCGTCGCACTTACCCCCATCTCACACCGGCTCGCCCTAAGGAGCAGCACACCGTGAACAACAGGGAAAACTCAATCGCCGTGGTCACCGGGGCCGGGTCGGGCATCGGGCGGGCGATCGCGACGGAACTGGCCGGACGCGGTTTCTTCGTGGTGGCGACCGACCGCGAACTCGACGCGGCCCGCGAAACCGCGGCGAAGTTCGGCGGCGGGGCCAGGTACCTGGACGTCACCGACCCGGACTCCTCCACCCTGGTGGCACAGGAGGTGGGGGCCGAGCACGGCGGGATCGACGTGTGGGTGTCCAACGCGGGCATCTCCAAGATGCAGTCGTTCATCGACACCAGCCCGGCCGACCTGCGGCAGACCCTGGCGGTCAACCTCGAGGGCATCTTCCTGTGCGGCCAGGCGGCCGCCCGCGTCATGATCGCCGCCGGGATCGCGGGCACCATCATCAACACCGCGTCGATGGCCGGCAAGCAGGGCCGGGTGCCCTACCTGGCCGACTACGTGGCCTCCAAGTTCGGCGTCGTCGGCCTGACCCAGGCAATGGCCTTCGAGCTGGCCCCGTACAGCATCACGGTCAACTCGGTCTGCCCGGGCTACGTCGCCACGCCCATGCAGGACCGGGAGCTCGGCTGGGAGGCCGGGCTGCGCGGGGTCGAGCCGGAGAAGGTCAGGCAGCTGTGGATCGACGACACACCGCTCGGACGGCTGGAGACGGCGGCGGACGTCGCGCGCGCCGTCGCGTTCCTGGCCAGCCCGGACGCGCGGTTCATCACCGGTGAGGCGCTCGCCGTCAACGGCGGCGCGTTCATGGACTGACCCGCGCCTCAGACCTTGCGCAGCTCCCGCGCGATGACCATCCGCTGGATCTGGTTGGTGCCCTCGAAGATCTGCGGCACCTTTGCCTCGCGCATGTACCGCTCGACGGGGAAGTCGCGGGTATACCCGTAACCGCCCAGGACCTGCACCGCGTCAGTGGTCACGCGCATCGCCATGTCGGTGGCCACCAGCTTGGCGACCGAGGCCTGGCGGCGGAACTCCATGCCCCGGTCCCGGCGCCGCGCGGCGTCCAGGTAGGTCGCGCGGGCCGATTCCACCCCGGCCGCCATGTCGGCCAGGAGGAACTCAAGCCCCTGGAAGTCGATGATCGCCTGGCCGAACTGGCTGCGCTGCTTCGCCCACGCCACCGCCTCGTCCAGGGCCCCCTGGGCGAGGCCGACGGCGCAGGCGGCGATGCCGAGCCGGCCGGAGTTGAGCGCGTCAAGCGCGAACTTGAGCCCGTCGCCCTCGGCGCCGATCCGGCGGCGCACCGGGATGCGTGCCTGGTCCAGCAGGATCTGCGTGGTCGGCGACCCGGTCAGCCCCATCTTGTGCTCCGGGGCGGCCGCCGTCAGGCCCGGGGTCGACGCGTCCGCCAGCAGGCAGCTCACGCCGCGGCTGCGGTCATCGCCGGTGCGGACCATGAGCGTGTAGAAGTCGGCCACCCCGCCGTGGGTGATCCACGCCTTCGTCCCGCTGACCAGGTAGTCCTCGCCGTCGGTGACCGCGCGGGCCGCCAGCGCCGCGGCGTCGGAGCCGGCCTGCGGCTCCGACAGCGCGTACGCGCCGAGCAGGTTGCCCTCGAGCATGTCGGTCAGCCATTCGGCCCGCTGCTCGTCAGTGCCGAACTTGGCCAGCGGATAGCACGACATCGTGTGCACCGACAGCCCGACCCCAACCGTCATCCAGACGGCGGCCAGTTCCTCAAGCACCTGCAGGTAGACCTCGTAGCTGACATCGCCGCCGCCCCACTTCTCCGGGTACGGCAGGCCGAGCAGCCCGCTCCGGCCGAGCAGCCTGAACTGCTCACGCGGGAACCTGTTCGCCGCCTCGTACTCGCTCGCGATCGGCTTGAGCTCGCTGACGGCGATCTCGTGGGTGAGCCCGAGGAGATCCTCGGCGTCCGAGTCGGGCAGCAGTCTCTCTACCGTCATGTCCACTCCAGCCTTATTCAGGGTTCCGCGTTAAAGGTTCCGCGAAGTACGTTCAGGGCCCGTCGAAGTAGAGGCGGCTGACCATGTCGGCGACGCAGGCAGGCTTGGCGCTCCCCTCGACCTCGATGGTGACCCGGTTGACGAGCTGCACCGCGCCCCCTCCGACCTTATCCAGGCTGATCAGCGTGGCGCGGGCCCGGATGCGCGACCCGACTGGCACCGGCGCAGGGAACCGCACCCGGTCCAGGCCGTAGTTGATGGCCATCCGGGCGCCCTCGATCGAGCGCAGCTGGCCGGACAGGTAAGGGACAAGCGACAGGGTAAGGAAGCCGTGCGCCACCGTCGTCCCGAACGGCCCGCCGGCGGCCCGCTCCGGGTCGATGTGAATCCACTGGTGGTCCTCGGTGTCGTCTGCGAACCCGTTGATCCGGGCCTGGTCCACCGTGAACCAGTCGGTGGGCCCGATTTCCTGGCCGATGGCCGTTTCGAGGTCGGCGATGCCGTGGTAGGTGTGCACCTGACCATTAGACATGGGCCGGCTCACGCCATCAATCGACGCAGGGCGGCCAGCAGCGTGTCGATGTCCTGCCCGGTACGGAACGCGACGATGGTGGTCCCGTCGGCGCCCGCGGCGCCCCCGTTGGCACCGCTCCCGATGACATTGCCGCCCGGCCCGATGACATTGCCGCCCGGCCCGGTGACATTGCCGTCCGGCTCGGTGACATTGCCGTCGGGCCCGGTGAACAGCTCGATGACCTGGCCAAGGGCCTGGTCGACCTCGGCAATCGGGTCCGGGCTCTCTCCCCTGAGCCAGCGCCGCAGCACGTGGTTGTGCGCGGCGACCACGGCCGCGGCCATCAGCTCGGCCCGCAGCGACGCCGGCTCGCCCGGGTCGCCCATCCAGCCGGCGATGAACTCGCGGAACAGCCGCTGGTAGCGCGCGACGCTGGCGATCTCGCGGTCGCGGAGCGCGGGCACCGCGCTGGTGATCGCGTACCGGCGGCGGGCCAGTTCACCCTCGGCGACGTAATGCCGCAGCACCAGGCGAACCGCGTCGGATACCGCGACCAGGGCGGTGGCGTCGCTTGAGGTCCGCAGCCGCTCCCCGATCTGCTCGAGAAGCTGGTCGTGGTCGGGGAAGATGACGTCTTCCTTCGAACGGTAGTGCCGGAAGAACGTGGTACGGCCGAGTCCCGCCCGCTCGGTGATGTCATCGATGCTCGTCTGCTCGTACCCGCGCTCAGCGAACAGCGCGAACGCGGCTTCCGCGAGCCGGTCCCGCGCAGATGGCCTGCTCAAGAACGCCCCTCTCACCGATCTCCCGGACGACGACGGTCCCCCTGAGGCGGAGGACGTTTACCTGCCCGATAGGAACTTAGTTCCACTATATAGATACTCAGGCCCACCAGCAGCGGGGTCAAGACGCCGCGCGGCGCCCAGGGCGTCGCAAGCCACACCAAACCCTCTCTCAGAAGTTCCAGGCGGCCTGGATCGCTGCGGCTTCGCGTTCCGCCTGCCGCTTGCCGATCTGGAGCGCCCTGATGGTGAAGTTCGGGTCCATCAGATTCGCCGGCGCCTGGATGTCGCTGAAATCGGGTTCGACCGCTACCACCCGTCTGGTTTCGCGCAACTGCGCCAATTCAGCGTCCGCCGTGGCGTCGGAGAAGGCCGGCGCGCTGTCGACTCCGGCGCCCTGGGACCCGAGGGGGTGGCAGGATAGGACCACGAGAACGTCGGTCGGCGGCGCCGCCGTGGCGTTCAAGTGGCTGAGGATGCCGCCGTCCATGTAGTCGCGGCCTTTGACGGTGACGGTGGGGAACAGCATCGGTACGGCGCAACTAGCGGCGACAGCGTTCAGCAACGGCACGCCGGATCCTTGGTCCCACACGACCAAATCGCCGGTGTCGGTGTCGATCGCAGTGCATCGGAAGCCTGTGGGCCAGGCGGTGCCGTCGAGTGTGCCGAACAGGCCGAGGTAGACGTCTTCGGCGGGCGTGCTCGCCTCTTGCGCTGCGCGGCCGATCGCTCCTAGCGCTTGCCGCGGGTTGGTGTCGAGGCTCGCCTGGCTTATGGCGCTTCGGAAGGCTTCATCGCCTGCCGCCAGGCCGTCGGGGTCGATGCTCCGCCCGAGCGCTGCCAGGCTGGTTAGTGCATCGGTGACGTCACGGCCGCTGGACAGCAGCGCGCCGACGAGGGCGCCTGCGGATGTTCCCACGATTGCCTTGGCTCCCGCCAGGTCGACGCCGGCCTCGCGCAGCCCTGTGAGCAGACCGGTCTGCCAGCCGACACCGACGGCGCCGCCGCCGCCGAGGACGAGAGCGCGTGCTGGTGAGCCATTTCGCGGAGAAGTCATTGCTGTTCCCTTCACGATGGAGTCGATCGTCTCATTACCTCACTCATCGCTTGTTGAGCCGACTATACACGTTTCGCTCAACAACGGTAGAGTGGACTTGTGAGCGAGCAGAACAGCAGAGCCGCCAAGCGGGCAGCCACCGCGCAGCGCATCCTCGACGCGGCGCGCGCGGAATTCGGCGAGCACGGCCTCGAAGCAGCCACCATCCGCGGCATCGCCCGCCGCGCGAAGGTCGACCCGTCCCTGGTGATGCAGCACTACGGGTCGAAGGCCGCCCTCTTCAACAGCGCCATCCAGCTGGGGGAAGCAGGCCCCGGCGAGATCGAGGCCCACCTGCACGACGTGCTCGACGT
>JBEKEK010000124.1:0-41854 GCA_050013875.1 Trebonia sp.
CGGAAGTGGCTGATGACCTCCTCCCGCGCGGCCTGCAGGTCGAGTGCGTCGAGGCTGGCCGGCGGCTCCATGGCGACCTCGGCGGCCACCTGGAACAGGTGGGTGACCAGCATGTCGAGCACGGCGCCGGTCGCATCGTAGAACTGCGCCCGGTCGGTGATGTCGAGCGTTTCCGGCACGTCGATCTGCACCGACTCGACGTGCTCGCCATTCCAGAACGACGCCGTCGATTGGTTGCCGAACCGGAGCAGATGCAGGTCCTGGGTGCCCTCTTTACCGAGGAAGTGATCGATCCGGTAAACCTGCTGCTCATCGAGGACCGAGTGCACGACCTGGTCCAGTTCCTGGAAGGACTCCTTCGACGTGCCGAATGGCTTCTCGTAGACGACGCGGGCGCCCTCCGCCAGCCCGTGCTGCCCCAGTGCCTTCGTCAGCCCGGTAAAGGCCACCGGCGGCACCGCCAGGTAATGCACGAATTGCGGGTCGCCACCCAACGCCCCCCGCGCCTTTCCGACAACGTCGAGCAGACTGCCGGGATTGTCGCTGCTGAACCCGCCCCCGGCGAAGAACACCCGCTGCGAGAAGGCATCCCACTGCCCGGGATCAGGTTTAATGCCGGCCGCGATGACCACGTCGTGCACATGGGCGCGGAAATCCTCGTGCGCCACGTCGCCGCGCCCATTACCCACCAGCCGCCACTGGCTGGGCAGCAGCCCTTCGGTGGCCAGCTGGTAGAACGCGGGCAATACCATCAGCTTGGCCAGGTCACCGGTCGCGCCGAAAAGGACGAAAACCACCGGTCCCTGCTCGCCGCCGGAGCCACTGCCGCTATTCGTCGTCGTCATGATGGCAACGCTACGCCCCGCGGGCGGACGAGTGTCACCACCCTGGACCCATCAGCGGTAGGCGCGCAGTTCCTGGCGGGCAATGGACCGCAGGTGCACCTCGTCGGGGCCGTCGGCCAGGTGGAGGGTGCGCAGGTGCGCCCACGACTCGGCGAGCGGGGTATCGGCCGACACGCCCGCCCCGCCGTACACCTGAATGGCCCGGTCGAGTACATAGCTCGCGGCCCTTGGCGCCGCCACCTTGATCGCGGCGATCTCGGTGCGCGCACCCTTGGCGCCCACGTTGTCGATCAGCCAGGCGGCCTTGAGCACGAGCAGGCGGGCCTGCTCGATCGCCAGCCGGGATTCGGCGATCCACTCCTGCACGACACCATGCCGCGCGATCGGCGAGCCGAAGGTGGAGCGCGACGACGCCCGCGCGCACATGAGCTCAAGCGCCCGCTCGGCCGCGCCGAGGCTGCGCATGCAGTGGTGGATGCGACCGGGCCCCAGCCGGGCCTGGGCCATCATGAAGCCGCCGCCCTGCGGGCCGAGCAGGTTCCCGGCCGGGACCCGCACGTCGTCGTAGTGAATCAGCGCGTGGCCGCCGTGCGGCCCGTCGTTGTAACCGAAGACCGGGGTCGAGCGCTCGAGGGTGACGCCAGGGGCGTCGAGCGGGACGATGATCATCGAGTGCCGCGCGTGCCGCTCGGCGTCCGGGTCGCTGACGCCCATCACGATGGCGAACGTGCACTCGGGCCGCATCGCGCCGCTCGACCACCACTTGCGGCCGCTGACGATGTACTCGTCGCCGTCGCGGGTGATCCTGGTCGCGATGTTGGTGGCGTCCGACGACGCGACGTCCGGCTCGGTCATCGAGAAGCAGGACCGGATCTCCCCGTCAAGCAGCGGCCGCAGCCACCGCTCATGCTGGAAGTCGCTGCCGAACATGGCGATCAGCTCCATGTTCCCGGTGTCAGGAGCCGCGCAGTTCATCGCCTCGGGCGCGAGGCCCATGGAGCGCCCCGACAGCTCGGCGATGGGAGCGTAGTCGAGCACGCTCAGGCCGGCCCCGAACCGGTCGTCTGGCAGGAACAGGTTCCACAGGCCCTGCTTGCGGGCGACCTCCTTCAGCCCGGAGATCACCTCGGGGGTGCGGAAGGGGTCGCCCGCGGCGGTGTTGGCGGCGGCCTGCTCGTGGTAGGCGGGCTCGGCCGGGTACACGTGCTCGGCCAGGAACGCCCGCACCTGGTCCTGGAGCTCGATCGAGCGCTCGCTGTGATTAAAGTCCATGCCTGCTCCTGCGCCTAGTCGGGATGTGGACGGGTCAGCGGTCAGCCAGCAGGCCGAGGGCCGCGTCAAGCAGTTGCGGAACCCGCTCGCCCATCTGCGCGAACCCCTCCCCTACGGTCTTGCCCTGCAGGTAGCGATAGTGGATGCCCTCGGAGATGACCGCGAGCTTGTAGTAGCCGAACGCGATGTACCAGTCCAGCTGCGAGAGGTCGCGGCCCGCACCGTCGGCGTACCTGGCGGCCATCTCCCCGGCGCTGAGGAAGCCGTTCTCCGGGCTCATGGCGGGCATGACCCCATCGCTCTCCGCGGCGAGGCGGTGGTAGACGGCGAGCAGCCCCACATCGGCGAGCGGGTCGCCCAGGGTGGCCATCTCCCAGTCGACGACGGCGGCGATGCCGCTGACATCCCGCCGGTAGATCACGTTGGTGAGCCGGTAGTCGCCGTGCACGATGGCCGGCGCGCCCTGCGCGGGCATGGTGGCGGTGAGCCGCTCCACCACCTGGTCGAGTTCGGGCCGCGGCATCGTTTCCGATGCCTGCCACTGAGCGTGCCACCGCTTGACCTGGCGGGCCAGGTAACCGTCGGGACGGCCGAAATCGGCCAGGCCGATGCCCGCCGGATCGATGGAGTGCAGTTCGAGCAGGGTGTCCACCAGCTGCTCGCACGCCCGCCGCGCCAGCTCGGGGGTCAGCGCCGCCAGCCGCTCGGGCTGATCGAACACGACCCCGTCGACGAAGGACATCAGGTAGAACGGGGCGCCGAGCACCCCGGGGTCGGCGCACAGCGCGTAAGCGGCCGCCACCGGGACGCCGGTGCCGCCCAGTGCACTGATCACACGGAACTCGCGGCCCATATCGTGCGCGCTCGGGAGTACGTGCGCGAGCGGTGGCCGCCGCAGCGCCCACACCGACTCGCCGTCGGTGATCCGGTACGTGAGGTTGGACTTGCCCCCCGCGATCAGTTCGCCGTCGATGGGCCCGTGCCGCAGGCCGGGACGCTCATCGTCAAGCCATCGCGTCAGTGCGGCAAAGTCGACGCCAGGGAGCCCGCTCACGACGTCACCGTACAGACCAGCCAGTTCGTCCGCAAGGCGGCGGCCGGCTGCTCCGGCGGCCGGCCGGGCGTACCGCGCGCGTCGCACCCTTCACTATGGCTGCTTGCGCCCTGGCTTAGGATGAAAACGAGCACCAAGAGCTTGCCGGGGCCGGGCTCGGATATGGAGCTGGGTGTTATGCCGAGTGTGAAGAATGCCGTCAAGCGGCCGGGACCCCTCGGCCAGCCGAAAGGTGACCGCGAGCCGGCCGATGGCCGGGCCGCGCGGTCGCTGCGCTCGCGCCGCGCGATCGTCGACGCCATGCGCGCGCTGCACGCCGAGGGTGACCTCCGCCCGACGGCCCCGCGCGTCGCCGAGCGGGCCGGGGTGTCGGTCCGTACGGTCTGGCAGCAGTTCGCTGACATGGAGACGCTGCTGGTCGAGGCGAACCGGCGCGACTATGAGATCTTGAAGTCGCTGACGAAAAGGATCGACCCTGGGCTGCCGCTTGGCGCGCGGGTCGAGGTCTTCACCAGCCAGCGGGCGCGGATCCTGGAGCAGATGAGCCCGAGCTGGCGGGCGGCCCGCATTCATGAGCCGTTCTCGGCCGAGCTGGCGCGCAGCCGGTCCACGACGCTCGCCAAAGCCAAGGCTGAGCTGGAGACGGTCTTCACGCCGGAGCTGGCCGAGCTTCCCGGCAAGCGGCGCCAGTGGCTGCTCGACGGCCTGCACGCGGTCAGCATCTGGTCGTTCTGGGAGTCACTGCGCACCGAGCTCGGCCTCGGCCTCGACCAGGCCGAGGAGCTCTTCCGCCACACCTTCACCTCGCTGCTGGCCGAGGCCGGGTTCGCGGCCGAGCCCGGGCTGGCCTAGCAGGTAAGCCGGGCCGGCCTGGCAGGTAAAGGCAGGCGTCCCCCGAACCCCGCCGCGGCGGGGTTCGCCTAATTGCAATCTTCGCAGCGTGGGCAGCGTCGATCACACCATTGAATTCGCACGTACCGTGCGACTATCTTGACCTTACGCCCCAGTTCGTCGGGGCAGCCGACAAAGATGATGGCGAGGGTCAGTATGAGTGTGACCACGGAAGATACTGGTATCAGCCGCCCCGGCGGCGGTGCTGCGCGGCTGTGGCAACGACAGCTATCGTCGTATCCCGATACCACGCCCCGCATGGTCTACCTGGGTATCACGGTGCTCGTCACGATCATGCTCTACTACGAGCTCTACGTGGCCGGCTCGGTCTCCACGCTGATCCTGGCCAACCTGCACGCGTCCTTTAACTTCTTCGTGTACCTGCTGGCCTTCGGAAACCTGATCGGCGCGTTCGGCGCGCTGCTGGCCGGGCTGACCGACCGGCTCGGCCGGGCCAACCTGGTGGTCGGGGGCCTGCTGGTCACCGGGATCATGACCGCCGTCGTGCTGCCGAACGCGACCAACAAGTGGGCCTACGGAATCGAAGGGTTCGCGGTCGGCCTGGTCGAGGGCATGTGCCTGGTCGCCACCCCGGCCCTGATCCGCGACTTCTCCCCGCAGATGGGGCGGGCCACGGCGATGGGCTTCTGGACGGTCGGCCCGGTCGCGGGCAGCCTGATCGTCGCGGTCGTCGGCAGCGCCACGGTGCCCGCCGTCGTCACCAACGACCGGATCTGGACCGACCAGTACGTGTACTGCGGCATCGCGGGCATCGTCGTCTTCGTGATCGCCCTGCTCGGGCTGCGGGAGCTCTCCCCCTCGCTGCGCGACCAGCTGATGGTGTCGATCCGCGACCGCGCCCTGGTCGAGGCGCGGGCCAAGGGCCTCGACATCGAGGCCGCGCTGAAGCACCCGTTCCGCCAGCTGCTCAAGGTCGACATCGTCGTCTCGGCGTTCGCGGTGTCGGTCATGCTGCTCATCTACTACACCGCCGTCGGGTTCTCGCTCATCTACCTGACCACGGTGTTCGGCTTCTCGGTGAAGGACGGCAACGGCCTCGGCAACTGGAACTGGGGCTTCAACGTCATCGCGGTGCTGCTGGTCGGGATCATCTCCGACCGGTTCCGGGTGCGCAAGCCGTTCATGGTGATCGGCGGCGTCATCGCCGCGGTCATGGTGGTGGTCTACCTGGAGCAGGCCGGCCATCACCCCGGCTACTACACGGTCGCGCTCATGCTCGCGGTACTGTCGCTGGGGCTCGGCATCGCCTTCGCCCCGTGGATGGCGAGCTTCACCGAGACGGTGGAGGCCAGGAACCCGGCCCTCACCGCGACCGGCCTGGCGATCTGGGGCTGGATCCAGCGGGTGATCGTCTTCGTCTCCTTCCTTATCATCCCGGCCGTCGTCAGCACGGTCACGCCGCTGGTCACCTACGGGCCCACGGTCCAGGCCTACGCGGCGCAGTACTCCACTCAGCTCGCCTTCGCGCAGTCCCACCCGGCCGTGGTGGCCGACGCGCAGAAGGTCCCGCCGGCCGTCATCGCCACCGCCGCCGCCATCCCGCCGACGGTGACCGCCACCGCGGCCAAGATCCCGCCGACCGTGATCGCCACCGCCACGACCTACAGCACACAGCTGGCCAACGCGCAGAAGTTCGCGCCCGAACTCACGCTGATCGAGTCGCACGCGGCCCTGTTCGCCAAGCTGAAGGCCGACCCGTCTAACGCGGCCCTGCAGGCGCAGGCCATCGCCGCGGCCGGCGGCGGGGCCAAGGGACTTGGCGTGCTCAGCACGATCGCGGCCAACCAGGCCGCGATCAACGGCGTCATCGCGGTCGGCCCGCAGCTGCAGACGGTCGCGCCGTACGCGTCCGACCTGCAGACCATCGCGCCTTACTCGGCCCAGCTGAAGACGATCGCGCCTTACTCGGCCGAGCTGACGGCCATGGCGCCGTACTCGGCCCAGCTGACGGCCCTATCCAAGGTGCCGCCGTCGGTGACCGCTTACCTCACCGCGCATGCCTCCGCGGTGCAGACGGCCGCCAGCCAGACCGCGAGCCAGTGGAAGACCTGGTACTGGATCTGCTTCGGCGGGATCATCGTGTTCCTGCTCTCGATCCCGCTGCTGCGCGGCCGCTGGCGCCCGAAGGACGCCAAGCGCGACGAGGATGAGCACGAGGCCCTGGTCCAGGCGGAGCTGGCCAAGCTTAACGGCTAACCCGCGCAGCCAGCGCGCTAGCCAGTTGCAAGACAGCCGGACACGGTCCCCGCGCAGCCCCCCCGCACGGGGACCGTGTCCGGTTTTTTCATGCGCCGGTTCATCGAGCCCGCTAGCTCGGCCGCAGCTCCTTCTTGAGGATCTTGCCGGTCGCGTTCTTGGGCAGGCTGTCACGGAACTCGATGGTGCGCGGGTACTTGTAGGCGGCCGCGCGCTCCTTCACGAACTCGATCAGCTCGGTCTCGGTGACCGACTGCCCGGGCTTGACCGCCACGATGGCGCGCACCTCTTCGCCCATCTTCGGATCGGGCACGCCGATGACCGCGGCCTCGGCCACGGCCGGGTGCGCATAGAGGACCTCCTCGACCTCGCGCGGGTAGACGTTGTAGCCGCCGCGGATGATCAGGTCCTTGATCCGGTCGACGATGAACAGGAAGCCGTCCTCGTCGAGGTAGCCGAGGTCGCCGGTGTGGAACCAGCCGCCGGCGAACGCGCGCGCGGTCGCCTCGGGATTGTTGTGATAGCCGATCATGATGTTCATACCGCGGAGCACGACCTCGCCCACGTGCGCGGCTCCGGGCGGCAGCGGCCGGGAGTCCTCGTCCCAGATCTGCACGCTAGTCCCCCAGATCGGCTTGCCGACGCTGTAGACCTTGCGCTCGGACTCACTGATGTTGAAGGTCGCGGTCGACGACGACTCGGACAGCCCGTAGCCTTCCAGGATCGGCACCCGGAAGCGGCTTTCGAAGGAGTCGATGACCTCGGCCGGGATCGGCGCGCCGCCGGATACCGCGACCCGCAGCGACGACAGATCGAAATCGGCGGTGCTGGCGGAGCCGGCCGAGGGGCCGGAGCCGACCGCCTGCAGCAGCGCGATGTACATGGTCGGGACGCCCATGAACACGGTCACCCGGTCCCGCTGCATGATCTCGAGGACGGCAGCGGGGTCAAACCGGGGGACGAGCGTCATCGTCCCGCCCAGCAGCACGCAGGTATTCATGACCGACGAGAGCGCGAACACGTGGAACAGCGGCAGCGCCACCAGCGCGACGTCGTCAACGCTGAACTCGAACAGCCGGCCGGGAATGTCGGCGTTCATGTACAGCCCGATGTGAGACAGCACCGCACCCTTCGGGGTGCCGGTGGTGCCGGAGGTGTAGATGATCACCGCCGGGTCGGCCGGGCCGCGCAGGGCCAGCTGCGAGCCGGGCGCGTCCCCCGCCAGCAGGGCGTCGAAGGCGGTGCCGGCCACCGGGGCGGCGCCCGCCTCGCCGACGACGTACACCGACGCCAGCCCGGCCGACTCCGCGGCCTTGGCCGACTCGTCGAGGACGCCGCCGTACGTGATCAGTGCGCGCGCACCCGAGTCCTCCAGCTGGAACGCGATCTCCGGCGCCTTGAGCAGCACGTTCATCGGAACCACGACGCCGCCGGCCTTGAGGATCCCGAAGTAGGCGATGACGAACTGCGGGATGTTCGGCAGCTGCAGCCCGATCCGGTCGCCGGGCAGCAGGCCCCTCGCCGCCAGGCTGGCCGCGACCCGGTCGGACAGCTCGTCGAGCTGCGCATAGCTGAGCTTGCTGTCGCCCAGGATCACCGCCGTCTTGCCGGGCGCCCGCCGGGCAGACTCCCGCAGCATCACCGCGAGGTTGAAATCCATCACCGCTCCTCAAGACCACTGTGTCCGCGCCCGCGGAATCTCACCGGCGGACAAACCCGCACAAGCTAACGTACTCGCCGGTAGGGGACCTACCCGGTGCCAGCCGGGTGAGAACCACGGTACGTTCAGAAGAAAAGGCTTTAAAATCTCTTCCTTTGAACGGACTGTGGTTGCTCTCCTCCGGCCAATTGGATCGGGTCAATGGGCCGGCCTGTTTTGGGCATAGAGTTCAGCCAGTTGTCAATGAACGAGCCGCTGGGCCGAAGAGTCCGCCTTGCTGCTTAGGCGGAAGCGGGGTCCCGTGCTCGGTGAAGGATAACCGTCTGGCCAGAATCTGGGGACTGGTCGCGGAGCAGGCAGCCGGCCATGGCGGCCGGGTAACGGCCGGAGATGTGTGCGCGGCGGCGGTGGCCGCTGTCGACGTCACCGGCGCGTGGCTGACCGCCGCGCCGGGCGCGCAGGCGGGCCATCTGATGCAGGTGACCGACGGAGTGAGCGAGCAGCTGGCCGAGCTCCAGCTGACCCTGGGCGAAGGGCCCTCGCTCGACGTCGCCGCCTTCGGCGGCCCGGCGCTGGCCTCCGATCTGGCGGAGCGGGAATCCGGCCGTCGCTGGCCGGCCTTCGCCCCGGCGGCCTGCCAGGCGGGCGCGGCCGCGGTGTTCGCGTTCCCGCTGGCGATCGGCGCGATCCAGGCGGGGGTGCTCGGCCTGTACCGGGACCGGCCCGGGGGGCTGAGCGACGTCCAGCTGGGTGACGTGCTGCTGTTCGCCGACACCGCGACCCTGTTGATGCTCGACGCCAAGGCCGGCGAGCTTGACGGGCTCGGCGGGCTCGGCGGGCCCGGCGGGCAGCAGGCTGAGCTGACCGGGCACCGGGCCGAGATCGACCAGGCGACGGGGATGCTCACCGAGCAGCTCAACGTCGGCATCACCGAGGCGTTCGCCCGGCTGCGGGCCTATGCTTACGCTTACGATCTGCGGCTCGCCGACGTCGCCCGTGACATCGTCGCCCGCCGCCTCCGGCTGCACGCTGGCCCCGGACTGTTCAGGGATGGTGAGTGAGCGGATGGACGGGGAACTGCTTTCAGAAACCTTCGTCGAGCTGACTGACACCATGGTCGCCGACTTCGACGTCATCGACTTCCTGCAGCTGCTGACCGACCGCAGCGCCCGGTTGCTTGACGTCACCGCCGCCGGGCTGCTGCTCGCGGACCATCGCGGCGAACTTCGCCTGGTGGCCGCCTCCAGCGAGGCCGCCCGGGTGCTTGAGCTGCTTCAGGTGCAGTTCGACCAGGGGCCCTGCCTGGACTGCTTCCGCTCCGGCCGGGCCGTCACCGCCACCGACCTGGCGACCGACCAGCGCTGGCCGCAGTTCGCCGACGCCGCCGCCGAGGCTGGCTTCGGCGCCGTGCAGGCGCTGCCGATGCGGCTGCGCGAGCAGGTCATCGGCGCACTCAACCTGTTCCGCGCTGCCCCGGGCGACTTCGACCCGGTGAACGTGCGGGTCGGCCAGGCGCTGGCCGACGTCGCCACGATCGGCCTGCTGCACGAGCGCAACATGCGCCGCCGCGACACGCTGAACGAGCAACTGCAGGCCGCGCTGAACAGCCGGGTGGTGATCGAGCAGGCCAAGGGCAAGCTCGCCGAGCGGCTCGGCCTTGACATGGACCAGGCGTTCGACGTGCTGCGCGAGTACGCCCGCAGCAGGAATCTCCGGCTGTCCGAGCTGGCCCGCGCGTTCGTCGACGGCACCCAGGCCATCACCAGCCCCGACCCGGAACACACAGCGTGACCCACTATGGCACTTCGGCGATACCCGGGCGACTGGCGAGCGTAGTGTTATTGGCAAATCCGATAGGTCCGGACCTCGCCTGTCAGGGCGTGGAGGCATGGTGTGTACAGCACAGTCCTGAAGATCCGAGAATGCGACGGCCATCTTGTGGCCACTGTGCGCGGTGAGCTTGACCTGGTAGACGCGGCGGCGGTGGCGACCGCGCTGATGGCGGCCGCCGACCGCCAGCCCCGGATCGTCGTGGACTTGGCGCGCTTGCAGTTCATCGACGCCCGCGGCATTGGAGCGCTTGCGCGCGCACGCGAGCACGCCCGCCGGGCCCGGGGCGACCTGCTGCTGGCAGCGCCGCGGCCGCAGACGGCGCGACTCCTCGCGACCGCCGCCATGGCCTATGGCTTCTCCGTCTACGCCAGCGTGGCGGAGGCGGCCGGCGGTTTCCGCGCCCTGCTGAGCTTGACCGCCCCGGCCGCCAGCGGACCCCTGGCCGCCCGGTCAGGCGAGCTGCGGGTAGAGGCCGGCCACGCCGGCCGAGAGCCCGGCCAGGACCTGCTTGCTGACCTCGTCCGCGATGATCTCGGCGTCGCCTGACTCGATGCCGTCGATGGCGATCTTGGCGATGTCGGCCGGGTCGGACTTGGCGGCGCTGATGCCGCGGGTCATGTCGGTGTCCATGTAGCCCACGTGCAGGGCGCTGACCCGGGTGCCCTGTTGGGCGAGTTCCTGCCGCAGCGCGTTGGTCAGGGACCACTCGGCCGACTTGGCGGCGCAGTAGGCGCCGCTGTCAGGGAAGCTCACCCAGGACAGCGCCGACAGGATGTTAAGCACCGCGCTCCGCTGCTGGGCGGCGAGCTGCGGTGCGAAGGCCCTGATGACCTCGAGCGTGCCGAAGAAGTGGGTGTCAAGCTCCAGCCTGGCGTTGGCCAGGTCCCCGGTCAGCAGCGAGGTCTTGGTGGAGGAGCCCGCGTTGTTGATCAGGATCGCCACGTTCTCCGTCTGCGCCGCCGCGGCCGCCACCGAGCTCGGGTCGGTCACGTCGAGGGCGATGGGGGTGACCCCGGGCAGGTCGACCGACGCGGGGTTGCGGGCCGCCGCGTAGACGGTGGCCCCGCGGTCGCGCAGCTCGCGGGCAAGGTGCCGTCCGAGTCCGCGGTTGGCCCCGGTCACAAGCGCGGTCTTTCCGGTGATCTCCATGAGCATGCCTCTCCTGAGTAGGTTTTTACAACCTAGCATGCCTGAGTATGAAAAGACAACTTAGAGGTATACTCGTCGTATGGCGAAGGTCCCGGATTGCAGTTGCTCGATCGAGCGCGCCCTTGGCGTCCTCGGCGAGCGGTGGACGTTCCTGATCCTGCGGGAGGCGTTCTTCGGCGTGACGCGGTTCGCTGAGTTCCGCGACCGGCTCGGCGTCGCCCCCGACGTGCTGACCGACCGGCTGGCGACGCTCGTCGACTATGGCGTGATGGAGCGGGTGCCCTACCGGGAGCCGGGGTCGCGGTCCCGGTTCGGCTACCGGCTGACCCCGGCCGGACGCGAACTGCGGGTCGTGCTTGCATCGCTGCAGCAGTGGGGTGACCAGCACCTGCCCAGGACTGACGGCCCGAGCATGCTGCGCCGGGTCGCGGGCACCGACCGGCCGGTGCACGTCGGCTACATCGACCCGGATGGCAGTGAGGTGCCAGCCGACGGGGTCGCGATGATCCCCGCAGGGGCTGACTAGCTGACCGACGCCTCGTAGATCTCGGCGATCGACGCCTCAAGCTCCGCGTTGAACTGCTCGTCGGTCTGGTCGGCGGTGAGCCCTTCGAGCAGCGCGCGCGAGAAGCTGGCGGTAAGAGTGGGGTCACGCGAGAGCAGGGCGCAGGCCTCGTCGCGGCTGTAGCCGCCCGACAGGGCGAGAACCCGGAGGACGCGCGGATCCGACCCCAGCGCGCCATACAGGCCGGGGTCGGTCGGAATGGTGATCTTGAACATGACCACCGCGTCCGCCGGCAGTGCCTCGAGTCGCTTGGCGATGGCGTCCCGCAGCAGCGTCTCGGCCTGCTCCTTGTGCGGGCTCTTGATGCTGACCTCGGGCTCCATGATCGGGACGAGGCCGCCCGCACGGATCCGGTCGGCGTACTCGAACTGCTGCTCCACGATCGCGGAGATGCCGGCCTCGTTGGCATCCTTGATGACCGACCGCATCTTGGTGCCGAAGATCCGGTGCCGCTGCGCGCGCTCAATCAGGTCATCGAGGGTGCTGATGGGCTTCATGAGCTGGACGTCGTTCGCCTCGTCGGCCAGTCCCAGGTCCACCTTCAGGAACGGGACGACGTTCTTGCGCTCCCACAGGTACTGGGCGGATGGGACGCCCTCGATGTCGCGGTCCATCGTCTGCTCGAACAGGATCGCCGCGAGAATGCGGGTGCCGTCGAAGGCGGGGCTGGTTATCACGCGGGTGCGCATCGCGTGGACCAGGTCGAACATCTCGGTGTCGGAGTTATAGCGGTCCTTAGGGACGCCGTACTCCGCCAGCGCACCGGGCGTGCTGCCGCCGCTCTGATCCAGGGCCGCGAAGAAGCCTAGTCCCGACTTAATCTTCTCGAACTGCTCCTCGTTCACGTTGCCATTCTGGCACCAGGCGGATCCGCTCCGCAGCGGGGGTCGAGTGGCGCCCCGGAACGTCCTGGGCCCGCGGCGACGGGTGCGGGCCTTAACCCGCGCGGCGGGCGCGCCAGCGCCGCGCGGGCCCGGTCCGCGACGGCTTCGGCCAGGGTCTTCACCTCGGTCGCGTGCGCCAACGCGGCGGTCGGGGTTATCCGCCCGGCGCATACCGACCAGACGCTGAGCGCGAGGGGCCGGGCGCGGGCGATATTCGCCAGCCGCGCGAGTTCCTCGCCGGTAAGCGTCACGCGCCTGCGGTAGCCGGCCAGCACCACGTCGACCCGCCGCAGGTCCTTGGCACCCTCCGCGTAGAGCAGGAACGCCAGCGACCAGACCCGGGGCCCGCGGCCCGCCCCGGCCCAGTCCACCAGGACCATGGCGTCAGGCGTGGCGACCACGTTCGCGAGGACGAAGTCGGGATGGGTGAACGCCTCGGGCAGCCCATCGGCGGCGTCCAGCGCCTGGACTTCCGCCCGCAGTGCCTCGTAGGCCGCCCGTTCGCCGTCGGGTACCAGATGCGCGTAATCGGTGAGCATCCGCGATGCCGCGGCGACCTCGGCCGCGGGCTGCCCGTCGGCCAGATGATGCCAGGCGCCGCCTGGCCGCTGGCAGGCGCCGCCACCGGGGGGCAGCGTATGCAGCCGGCCGAGTAGCGCCCCGAGCCGGGCAAGGCCGCCGGCGCCGCGGATCGCCTCGCGGCGCCGCTCGCGGGGCACCGGGTCGGCCCACTCGGTCACCAGCACCGCCCGGCCGTCCAGGGTCGACACCGGTTCGGCGGCCGCGCAGCGCTCGGCCGGGAAGTCGCTATCCGCCAGGTAGCGGAGGATCTCGGCGTCGCCGGCCACCGCCTCGGCGGGTCTGCGCGCGGGGAACCACCGCGCCACCCAGTCGGGACCGTCGGCCCGCCCGACGCGCCACACGCCGATATCGAGGTCGGTCATCGCGGTCACGTCGATCCCGTACTGCGTCTGCAGGTGTGACCGCAGCCGCTCGGCGGGCTTGCCCGGCATCGGCGAGCCGAAGCGGATCACGTTGCCGTCGACTTCCGGGGTCCGGCTGGTTACGGGTTCCTCCATAAGACCAGCATGCCGCAGGCGGGCCGTCGGCATGAAGCGGCATGCTCGACGACGCGCCTGCGGCAACGGCTAGTCCCGGCGGCTTGCGGACCGCCTGCTAACCGCCTGCCGGCCGCCTCGGGGCTGTGCTTTCCCTGCTCGGCTGGGGCTCCCGGAACCGTTGACTCGCAGGTGGCTACCAGCCGACGGCGACGATCAGGTACTCCGGGCTGGCGACCGAGAGGTCGGAGGACTGGTTCGCGTCGTCGTCATACGGAAAGCCGTACTGCTTGCCGTTGATGGCGTTGTCGTGCCAGAACTCCGCATAGTAGTTGGCCGGGCCGGCCTTGTAGAAGTTGGCCGGGCTGGACTGCCGTGACCCAGGAAGCTGCGCGACGTGGCGGTTGAGCGCGGCGCACAGCGGCGGGTTGCCCGACAGCGTGCCCCCGCAGCCGAACACGTCGGCGGTGGTGTCGGCCGCGGCGCCGTGTGCCGCCGCGTACGCGGTGAAGTAGCTCGCGTACTTGCCGCCGGGCTGGAACGAGGGGTCGTCACCGGGCGAGGGGATGCCGTACGGGGCGTTGATGGTCGCCAGTTCCTTGAACGGCGCCGGGACGAAGGCCTTGAAGCGCGCGAAGGTCGCCGCGCGGGTCTCCCTGAACGTCGCGTAGTCCTCGCCGACCTCCTGGGTGGAGCCGCCGTGGCTGTGCACCAGCAGGGCCAGCTTGAGGCCGAACCGGTCAACCCGCGTGGTGTCGGCGTTGATGGAGCTCGGACCGACCGTGAACTCGATGAAGTCGTAGTACTTGCTGTTCTTGGAGCCGAGGTAGAAGTACATCCGGCCGGCTGCGTTGGCGGGCATGTCGATGTACTGCTGCTGTGCGATCGACTTCTCCGTGCCGTCGAAGCTCCAGTAGACCTTGCTGTTGGGGAAGCGCCCGTTGGTCTGGTTAATGATCTTGACCTCGAGAACCTGCTTGGCCCTGGGGATCGCGGCGGTGCTTCCCCAGAAGGAGGCCGGCGGGGCGCCCGTGCCGGCGCTGGCCGTGCCGGTGCCGGCCGGGGCGGTGCCGGCCGTGCCGGTGCTGGCCGGGGCGGGCGCGCTCGCGGCGGGGCTGCTCCAGAGTTGTGCGGCGGCAGCGGTGCAGGTCTGGATGTCGAGCCGGAGGGCCGTGTTGCCGTCGGGGTCGGTGAGGCACAGCCCGGACTGAGGATTGACGAGTTCGCCGTTGGGTTTGTGCGTCCAGATCTGGGCGGCGGTGCGGTTGCAGGCGTACCAGTCGACGTTGGTGCCGCTGGCCGTCCCCCCGCCCGCGACATCCAGGCAGCCGCCCTCGGTGCGCAGCGTGTGATCGGAGTAGGCAGACCACAGCTGGCCGGAACTGTCACCGCAAGCGCGCGCGTCGATCGGGTTGCCCTCCGTGTTAAGCGCGTTCTGATTGGCCAGGCACGTCCGGTCGATGCCGGTGACGCGGCCGGCCGAGACCGTCCGGGCGGTGGACGTGGAGTTCCCCCCCTTCTCGTAGACCGCCACGTACTTCACGCCCATCGAACCGCCGGACGACGTAGCGGCGGTCGGGGCCGTGCAGTCGCACATCGGGTCGGGGTAGTTCCCGCCCATCGCCAGGTCGAGGATGATGAAGAAGCCGTGGTCGATCGCCCTACGCCAGGCCGTCGCGCCGACCTGGGCCTCGGTGATCGTCTTGGTCACGCGGCCGTCCATCAGGAACTGCAGGTACTCGGCCCGGGCGCTGGTCCGGTTAATGATGACTGAGTAGGCGTGGTACCCGGACTCGCACTTCGAGCCCCGGCAGGCGATCAGCGGGTGGCCGGAGCTGCCGGTCGCGTCGTGCAGAGTCTGGGATGCCTTGTTCAGCCCGTTGACGTCCTCCATCATGTCGAGTTCGCCGGAGGCCGGCCAGCCGCCGCCCGCCCGCATCGGCGACCCGAGCGCCCAGAACGCCGGCCAGTAGCCGAGACCGTTGGCGGGACCCGGCTGCTCGATGGACGCGGTCATCTCAAGCTCGCCGCCGGCCGGCGCCTCGAAGTCGTCGCGGGTGGTCTCGATCCGCGCCGATGTCCAGGTGCCGCCACTGCGTACTGCCTTCAGGACCAGATGCCCGTGGCCGTCCAGGTAGACGTTCTTGGTCGAGTTGGTGGTCCGCTCGATCTCACCGGTTCCGTAGCCGGTGCCGATGTCGTAGAACCAGTTGGCCGCCGAGGGCGCGGACCCGGCCCGGCCGGCGAAGCCGTCGCCGAACACGGTCTTCCAGCCGGCCGGCGCCGAGGGCACGGCCGTGGCGGGTGGCGCGGAGGCGGCCGCGGCTTGCGCCACGGTCGGGCCGCTTGACGCGGCCGTGAGCACGACATCGGTCCGGCATCCGGCGAGAAGCGCCACGGCGGTCACGGCGGTCACGGCGGACAGGAGTCTTAGATGGCCCATGCTCCGGAGACCGATCCGGGAGGCACCGGATAACGGAAATCGCCGCGGAATCTAGCATGGGGGCATGACAAAAGGGAGCATCCGTATCACCAGCGTGGCGGTCACCCCTGTCGCGTTCGCCGACCCGCCGCTGCTGAACTCGGTCGGCGTCCACGAGCCGTTCGCGCTGCGCGCCATCATCGAGATCGCGACCGACGCGGGCCTCACCGGCCTCGGCGAGACCTACGCCGACGCCAAGCACCTGGCCGCGCTGCAGGCGACGGCGGCCGCCATCGAGGGCGCGGACGTTTATCACACCGAGGAGATCTACCGGCGGGTGCAGTCCATCGCGGTGCAGGAGACGACCATCTCCTCCGGTCTGGTTGGCCAGACCTCGCCCACCGACCGGGTGTTCTCCCCCTTCGAGGTGGCGTGCCTCGACATTCAGGGCAAGGCGGCCGGGCTTCCGGTGGCCGACCTGCTCGGCGGCGCCGTGCGCGATGAGGTCCCTTTCTCCGCTTACCTTTTCTACAAGTGGGCCGGTCACCCGGGCGCCGATGGGGACGACTGGGGCGAGGCGCTCGACCCCGATGGCATCGTTGCCCAGGCCAAGCGAATGGTCGACAGCTACGGATTCACCGCGCTCAAGCTCAAGGGCGGCGTCTTCCCGCCGGCGCAGGAGATCGAGGCGGTCCGGGCACTGCGCGATGCCTTCCCCGATCACCCGCTGCGGCTCGACCCGAATGCCGTATGGACCCCGGAGACGTCGCTTGGCGTGGCTCGCGACCTGGCGGGGGTGCTTGAGTACCTGGAGGACCCGACGCCGGGCATTGACGGCATGGCACGGGTAGCGCGGGACGCCCCGATGCCGCTCGCCACCAATATGTGCGTCGTCGCCTTTGCCCACCTGCCCATCGCCATCAGGGAAGACGCGGTCCAGGTGATCCTGTCTGATCACCATTACTGGGGCGGCTTGCAGCGGTCGAAGCTGCTCGCGGGCATCTGCGAGACGTTCGGCATTGGCCTGTCCATGCACTCCAACTCGCATCTGGGCATCAGCCTCGCGGCGATGGTCCAGTTGGCGGCCGCCGTCCCCAACCTCGGCTATGCCTGCGACACGCACTGGCCGTGGAAGACCGAGGACCTCGTGGCCGGCGAGCCCTTCACCTTCCGCAACGGCGCGCTGCGGGTGCCCGACCGGCCTGGTCTCGGCGTCGAACTGGACCGCGACGCCTTGGGCCGGCTGCATGAGCAGTACCTGGCCTGCGGCCTGCGCAACCGCGACGACACCGGCTACATGCAGCGCATCGTCCCGGGCTACGAGCGCAAGCAGCCGCGTTGGTAGCAAGCGAGCGCGTCGGTAGCAAGCGAGCGCGTCGGTAGCAAGCGAGCGCGTCGGTAGCAAGACACCGCGTTGGCAAAGGGCAAGGATGTGGTTAAAGCTCTAGGTATCGGCTTCCTGTCACTTTCTGCCTAGGCCGGCCACCACGAGGCGCTGGTCCAGGCGCCACGCCCGTCAATTCCCGCTCCACCGTCATCGTGTGTCGTTGAGGGCTCCCCGCGACCTGAACTTCACACGATGACGAGCGCGTGCCAGCCGCTCGCGCTAGCTGGCTGGAAGGGCTGGGGGCGGTGTGGTGCCCGGGCCGAGCTGCGCCTTGAGGGCTGCGAGTTCCTTGTCCACGTCGCTCGACGAGCTGAGCTCATCGAGCTCCTTCTGGATGTCATCGCCGCCGCCGCCGACGTCCTCGAGCACACCGGACTGCATGAGCTCGTCCAGCGCGCCGGCCCGTGCCTGCATGGTGGCGATCTTGTCCTGGGCGCGCTCGAGCGCGGCGCCCGAGTCGCTGACGCTGGTTGAGATGCCCGCCGCGCTCTCGTTCACCGAGCTGATTGCGCTCGCGGCCGTGTACTGCGCCTTGAGGACTTCCTTCTGGCTACGGAAGTGGTTCACCTTCTCCTGCAACTGGGCGAGCGCGTGCTCCAGCTTCTCCTGTTCCTCGGCGAGCTGCTGGCGCTGCTCCTCCAGGCCGTCGATCTGCCCCTGGGCAGCCGACTTGCGTGACAGCGCCTCGCGGGCCAGGTCTTCCCTGCCCTGCGCGAGGGCGGCCTTGGCCTGGTCCTGGAGGTGATCCGCCGAGTGCTTGAGCTGGGTTTCCTGCAGCTCGATCTGCTTGCGGGAGGCCGCGATGTCAACCAGGCCCCGGCGGACCCTGGTGATCTGCTCAAGCATCTGGTTGTACGAATAGTCGAGCATCTCGTCCGGCTTCTCGGCGTTATCGAGCGCCTTGTCGGCCTTGGCCGCGACTATGTCGTGCGCCCGCTGAAAAAGGCTCATATCAGCCTGCTCGTTGCTCGATGACCAGGCTCTGGCCGTTCACCCGCTGCCGGTCATAAGGTACGCAGAGCAGCGGGAGCTCCTTCATAAGCTACGCAGAGTCGCGCGGGATCTCCGATCCAGGCGAGGCTGGAAGCCTCAGTCAGCATGACCTATTTTCAGCCGCCGGCCCATGAGCAGCCGTGGCAGGCGCGAGCCGGCCACCCAGGAATCGCGACCAGGCTCACCAGGCACCGGAGCGCCGTGGTGCGGGAGCTGGACGAGAACACCCCGCGTTGGTACTTGCCCTCGTTCGTCGTCATGCTGGCGGCGGTGGCGGTGCTGTACCTGTGGGACCTGAGCGCCTCGGGGTATGCCAACACGTTCTATGCGGCGGCGGTGCAAGCGGGGACGGAGAGCTGGAAGGCCTGGTTCTTCGGCTCCCTCGACTCGTCTAACTTCATCACGGTCGACAAGCCGCCGGCTTCGCTGTGGGTCATGGGGCTATCAGGGCGGATCTTCGGCTTCAACAGCTGGTCGCTGCTTGTGCCGCAGGCGCTTGAAGGGGTCGCGGCGGCGGGGCTGCTGTGTGCCGCCGTCCGCCGGGCCGTGCGCCGGCCGGCGGGAGGCAGGGCCGGGGCGGTGGCCGGGCTGATCGCGGGGGCGGCGATGGCGCTGACCCCCGCCGCCGTTCTCATCTTCCGGTTCGATAACCCCGACGCCTTCATGGTGCTGCTCGTCGTGGTGGCGGCGTACTGCGTCGTCCGGGCGATTGAGCATGGGCGGACCTGGTGGCTGGTGGGCGCGGGCGCCGCATTCGGGTTCGGCTTCCTGACTAAGAGCGGGGAGGCCGTGCTCAACGTGCCCGCGTTCGCGCTGGCCTATCTGGTCGCGGCGCCGGTGCCGTTCCGGCGGCGGATCCTCCAGCTGCTCGCGGCGGCCCTCGCGATCGCGGTCTCCGCGGGCTGGTGGATCGCGGCGGTGCTGCTGACGCCCGCCGCTGACCGGCCGTACATCGGCGGGTCGACCGACAACAACCCGCTTGAGCTCGCCTTCGGCTACAACGGGCTCGGGCGGCTGTTCGGCGGGGACGGCAACAGGAGCGGCGGCGGCGGGGGCGGGACGGGCAGCAGCTTCGGCGGGGCCGCTGGACTGCAGCGCCTGTTCAGCGGGGAGTTCGGGCTTGAGATCTCCTGGCTGCTGCCCGCGGCCGTGGTGCTGCTCGCGGGCGCCATCTGGGCGACCTGGCGGGCACCGCGGACAGACTCGGCCCGGGCCTCGCTCATCATCTTCGGCGGGTGGCTGCTCTGCACGGGCGTCACGTTCGCCTACATGCAGGGCACGATTCACCCGTACTACACGGTCGCCCTCGCGCCGGCGATCGGTGCGCTGGTGGGCATCGGCTCGGTGCTGGTGTGGCGGCACCGGGTCATCGCCGCCCGGACCGCCTACGCGCTGCTGGCGCTGACCGTGGTGATCACCTGCGGATGGGGATTCGAGCTGCTGCGCACGGACTCGGAGTTCCACCCGTCGGTCAGGTACCTCGCGCTGGCGGCGGCCGTCGCGGCGGTGGTGCTGCTGGCGCTCGCGGCGGCGTGGTCAAGGACAGGCCGGCGCCTCCTCGCGGCAACCGGGGTGCTAACCGCGATTGCGGTGGCGGTGCCCACTGCCGCCTGGGCGGTGGCGACGGCGGCGACGCCGCACTCCGGGGCGATTCCGACCGCGGTGTCCGGGAGCGGCAACGCCGGGTTCGGGACCGGGTCAGGGGCCGGTGGCTTCGGTGGTGGTGGTGCTCCGGGCGGTGGTAGTAGTGGTGGTGCTCCGGGCGGTGGCGGTGGGTTCGGCGGCGCAGGCCGGACGGGCGCAGTCGGCGGGACTGGTGGGACTGGCGGGACTGGCGGGACTGGCGGGACTAGGCCCCAGGGCGGCACTGGGTCTACCGGGACGGCCCCCGGCGGTCTGGGTGAGTCTGGGATACGCGGCAGCTCGGGTGCGCCGGGCCGAACTGGCACCGGCACCGGAGGCGAGGGCGGCTTCGGCGGCGGCACCCCAGGCGGCGCTCCAGGCGGCGCGAGTTCCTCGTCCGCGCTGACCAAGGCCCTGGAGAAGACCACCACCGGCTGGGCGGCGGCGGTTGAGGGGTCGAACAGCGCGGCGAGCCTCGAACTTGCCAGCGGCGGCAAGGCCGTCATGGCCATGGGCGGTTTCACCGGCACCGACCCGGCGCCGACCCTGGCCGAGTTCGAGAAGTGGGCCGACGCAGGCGACATCACCTACTACATCGCGGGCGGTGGCCGGGGTGGCGGTCCCGGCGGCCAGGGCACATCCAGCCAGATCACCTCGTGGGTCGAGTCGCACTTCAAGTCGACCACCATCGGCGGCGAGACGGTTTACCTGCTCCTAGAGCCAAAGTCCTGACGCCCCCGGGGAACAAGACCGCCCCGGATCCCTGGGTTAACCTCGCGATGATTGACTGAGGGTGTCCCTGCTCGGGCCGAGGGAGTCCGAGGAGTGTGGTCGAGGCGGTGCCGAGGGGAGTGCAGCGTGACGAACGATCGACTGGCGTCGGAGGCGACACCGGGCTCCGGGGCGACACTGGCTCCGCAGGCGACGCGCTTCGTCCCGGCTGAGCTGGCACGGCAGCTCGACCGGGACGCGCACTGCGCCACCCGCAGGTGCAGCGTGCGGGACGCGGGCTGGAAGTCGGTGCTTGTCCGCGTTTCGCAGCGCTGTGACCCGGCCGGGCACGCGCGGGTAAGCGCCCTTCCGCATCCCCGGATCATGCTGGTCACCCGGGGCAGTGTGGCCGTGCGGCGACGCGATGGCGCGGTGGGCCGGCCGGCCCAGCTCTCGCCGGGCAAGGCCTGGCTCGTCCCGGCCGGGGCGACGCTGAGCTACGACTGGACGGGTGCGGGAGACGGCATCCGCGAGATGATCCTCATGGTCTTGCCGGAGGACGACCTGGCGCGCACCGCGGACCTGCTGAGCCGGCGCCAGCCCACGCCGGTCACCCTGCCGGGGACGGTGCTGACCGAGGACCCGGTGGTGCGCAGCGTCCTGACCGGGGTTACTCGTGCCATGTCGGCCACGGTCGATGAGCTTTACGCCGAGAGCGCGGCCGCCTTCCTGCTCACCCACGTGCTCAGCCAGTACGGCAGCGGCGCGCCGAGTCCGGTCGGCATCGGCCGGGAGGACGCGCGCGTCCAGACGGCGGTCGAGTTCATGCGCGACAGCCTTCACCTGCCGGTGACGCTGGCCGACATAGCGGCTAGTGCCGGGCTGAGTCCCTATCATTTCGGCCGCGTGTTCCGCGTCGCCACGGGAGTACCGCCACACCGGTTTCTCACCCGGATGCGGATCGACATGGCCCGACGTCGCCTGGCGGACGGCGACCTGTCGGTCACCGAGATCGCGCGGCTGTGCGGGTTCAGCAGCGCCAGCCAGTTCTCCACCGCATTCCGCCGCGAGACCGGCATGGCGCCCCGGACGTTCCGGCGCACCCTCGGCCTAGCGGACGCGACCGAGCCGACGGTGCAGGCAGCTCAATAACCCGCAATCGCGGACACCAAGGGGAGCGCAATAAGGAGCACGTTTCCCGCAAGCAGGCGAATGCGCCGCGTACGCGAGTGCACCTAGGGTCGGCAGGGGAGGAAAACTGTATGAGCATGCTCTACCTTGCCCAGGCCGACCAGCAGCAGCAGCTCGACTGGCTGGCCGGCGGAACCCTCGCGATCATGCTGGACAGCGCGGCGACCGACGGACAGCTCATGATGGGCCGGTTCGACGTCGCCGAGGGCGAGGCGCCGCCCTATCACCAGCACACCCGCGAAGACGAGGTGTTCATGCTGATCAAGGGCACCGCGCTGGTCTGGTACGACGATCAGGAGTACGAGCTCGCCGAGGGCGGTGTGGTCTTCCTGCCCAAGGGCACGCCGCACGGCTACCGGATCACCTCGAAGAAGGCCGACCTGCTGATGATCAACACGCCCGGCGGGATCGAGGGCATGTTCCGCGCCGCCGGCCGGGACAAGTCCCTCCCTCCGCTGCCCGCGGGCGAGACCTTTCAGCCATCGCCGGAGCAGATGGCCGAGGGGGCCGCGAAGTACGGCAACATCATCCTCGGCCCGCCCCGCTAACCAGCGCACCACCGCGGCCCGGCGGTCACCAATCGGCCTACTCACCCAAGTGCGCCCGGATGAACGCTCCCGCGCTGTCCAGCGCGGCGCCGGCCTCGTCAAGCAGCGCCGCGAACGCCTGGAACACGTGCGGCACCCCCGGCGTCACCTCCAGGCGCACCTGGACGTCCGCGGCCGCGGCGCGGGTCGCGAGCCTGGTCGCGTCGTCCAGCAGGATCTCGTGCGAGCCGGCCTGGATGAGCAGCGGCGGCAGGCCGGTCAGGTCGGCGAAGACCGGGCTGACCAGGGGGTCGGCCGCGGGGTGGCCCGCGCTGTAGTCCGCCGCCCGCAGCCGCAGGCCGGCCGGGGTGAGCGCCGGGTCGACGTCCGCCTTGCCCGTCAGGCTGTCGCCCGACAGGGTCAGGTCAGCCCACGGGGAGAACATCACGGCGCACGAGGGCTGCGGCAGTCCCGCTGCCTTCAGCGCCAGCAGGGTCGCCGCGGTCAGGCCCCCGCCCGCCGATTCGCCGACCAACGCCACCCGCGCGGCCGGAACGCTCGCGAGCAGCGCCCGGTACGCGGCCACCGCGTCATCGACCGCGGCCGGGTAGGGGTTCTCCGGCGCGAGCCGGTAGTCGACCGAGATCGCACGGGCGCCCGCCCGCCGCACCACGTCGGAGGCGAGCCCGGCCGACGCGGCCGCCGAGCCGATGCAGTAGGCGCCGCCGTGCAGGTAGAAGATGACGTCGTCGGACTCCACGGCCGCGACGTCCACGTTGACCACGGGGATGCCGCCCAGCGTTCCCGGTGCCGCCACGACGTCGGCCGGCAGCGGTATCGACGCGATCATCTTCTCGAAGATCACCCGCTGCTCGCGCACGTCTCCGCCGAGATCAAGCGGCGCCTCCCGCGACATCTGGTCGAGGGCGTCGCGCTGCTGCTTGCTCATAATCTGTCTCCCATCAGGTCCGGGGCACCCGGAAGCAGGATCCAGGGACCCGGCGGCAAGGTCAGAACGCCCAGGAAGCAACGTCCGGTCTCCCGAACGCACCGGCTCTCGCTGTAACCCTAGGCGCCTGAGCCCCAGCGGCGCATTCGCCTGCTTGCCGCAAACGTTCGCCTTATTGCGCTACCGCGGTCTTGCCCCCACGGCACCGCGGCCAGGGAATACCCGCCAAGGAATAAACGAAGATGCCGCCTGCGCTCGCGCTACTGTAAAAACGTCCAAAAATTCATTTTCCGCGGGAGGGGCAGGAGGGGTCGGCCGTGGAACCGAGAGCCGCCGCCGAGCCGCGCCGGCTGCGGGCCGATGCCGCCCGCAACCGGCAGCGGCTCATCGACGCCGCCGAGGAGGTCTTCGCCGCCTCGGGTCTTGACGCCACCCTCGATGACATCGCCAGGCACGCCGGGGTGAACGTCGCCACCGCTTACCGGCACTTCGCCAACAAGCACGAGCTGGCGCGGGCGTACCTGCAGCAGAACCTGGACCGCGCGACCGCGATGGCCGAGGCGGCGGCGGCGGCCGAGGACCCGATGGCGGGCCTGGCCCAGTTCCTCGGCCAGGCGCTTGACCTGCTGGCGGCGAACCGCGGTTTCGTCGATGTGCTCACCAACGCCTACGGCGCCGAGTGGTTCAGGGACCAGTTGCACGACCTGATCACCGGGCCCATCAGGCAGCTGATCGCCGCGGGCCAGCGGGCCGGGGTCGTACGCCCCGACGTGGACGGGACCGACTTCGCCGTCCTGCTGCCAATGCTGGCCTCGGTCAGCGACCGCGGCGTGGTCGCCTGCGTGCCCGAGCCCACCCGCCGCTACCTGGCGCTCGTGCTGGCCGGCTTGCGCCCGGACGGCACCCCGCTGCCCGGGCGGCCGCCGACCGACGCGGAGTTGCGCGCTGCCTTCGTGGACAAGGTGCGCCCCCACCTGCGTGGCCAGCCGCAGCGGGAGCAGCCGTGAGCTGAGGGAGTACCCCCGGTACGTTCCTGATGAAAATTCTTTGATACCTAACGAGCGGTGGTTCCACCGGCACTGGCCGCCGGGACCTTCCGCTCGGCCAGGCGTTTCTCCAGCTGTGCGCCCTCGATGTCGGGGTCGGGCACGTACCGGTTGAACCACTTCGGGTGGTACCAGAAGTTGTTCCCGATGATGGACATGACCGCCGGGACCAGCGTCAACCGGACCACGAAGGCGTCGACCGCCACACCGACCGCGAAGCTCAGCGCGATCGGCTTCACCTGGACGAGCTTGAGCGTCAGGAACGCGCAGAAGATCACGAACATGATGGTCGCCGCCGCCGAGACCACCCGCACCGACACCCCGGTGCCCCGCTCGACCGCGCCCCGGGCGTCACCGGTCTTGGTGAAATCCTCCTTGATCCGGGAGACCACGAAGACCTCGTAGTCGCTCGACAGGCCGAAGATGATCGCCACCAGGATCGTCGGCAGGTAGCTGAGCGTCACCGAGGATTTGGTAAGGCCGAGCAGACTGTCTCCCCAACCCCACTGGAACACCGCTACCTCGACGCCGAGCGCGGCGACGACCGAGAGCAGGAAGCCGAGTATGGACGTGATCGGCACCAGGATCGTACGGAACGCGAACGTGAGCAGGACGAACGCGAGGGCCGCGACGACGATGAGGAAGACCGGCAGGGCGGCCGACAGCTTGGCTGACACGTCGATGTTGGACGCGGTTGTGCCGCCGACGAGCAGGTTCACGCCGGGCTGGCCGGCCAGCTGGGCGCGTTCGCCTCTGATCTGGTTGACCAGGCTGGTGGTGGCGCTGTCGGTGGGGCCGGTCGACGGGATCACCTGGATGACCGCCGTCTGGTTCTGGAACGCGGCGGGCTTAGCGCTCACCACGCCGGGTACCTTGGCCAGCCGGCCGGTGATCCCCGCGACCTCCTTCGCGCTGGTGACCGGCTCGGCGGTGACAAGCAGGGGGCCGTTGTAGCCGGGCCCGAAGTGCTCGCTGACGAGGTCGTAGGCCTGCCGGGCGGTGTTTGACGTCGGCTGCGAGGCCGCGCTTGGCAGACCTTCGTCTATGTGCAGCGCCGGGATGACGACGATCGCGCCCACGACGATGACCGCGATCAGCGCCGGGATCCTGAACCGGGAGATGAAGCGGCCCCACGCCGCGCCCGCGGTGGTCTCCGGCTGCTTGGCGGAGCGCCGCGCGACCCGCTCGCCGCGCCCGATCCGCCCCGTCTTGCGGCGAGAGCCGATGAAATGGGTGACCTTCTCCCCCGCGAAGCCGAGCAGGGCCGGCAGCAGGGTCAGCGCGATCAGCACCGAGACGGCGACCGCGGCCGCCGCCACCAGGCCCATTGTCATCAGGAAGGGGATGCCTACCACGCTCAGGCCGACCAGCGCGACGATGACGGTGGCGCCCGCGAACGCCACCGAGCTGCCCGCCGTGCCGACCGCGGTGGCAACCGATTCCTCCAGCGGGCGGCCCGCGAGAAGCTGGGCTCGGTGCCTGGACAAGATAAACAGGCCGTAGTCGATGCCGGTGGACAGGCCGAGCATGATCGCGACCGTGGTGGAGACGGTCGCGATGTTGAACACGGCGGCCAGCGCGGTGATCCCGGTGACGGTGATCGCGACGCCGATGAGGGCGCTCAGGATCGGCAGCAGGCCCGCGATGAGGGAACTGAACGTGATCAGCAGGATGAAGAACGCGATGATGATCCCGATGAGCTCCGGCGTCTCGGTCACCTTCGGGTTCCAGTCCGGGTAGACCGCTCCGCCGTATTCGACCTGCAGCCCGGCCTGCGCGGCCGGAGCGGCCGCCGTCTGCATGTCGGACAGGCTGGCGTCCTGCACGTTCGCGGCGGGCGTGTTCCACAGCAGCGTGGCCAGCGCGACCTTGCCGTCGGGAGAGATGCTCCTGGTCAGGACCGGGTTGGTGACCTGGGCGACCTGCGGGACCTTCGCCAGCTGCTTGACCGCGGTCTCGATGGCCTGCTCGTTGGCCGCCGACGTCACCTGCTGCTGGCCGCCTGCCGCGAACACCACCTGCGTCTGGGCACCGGAGAAGGCCGGCACGTTCGCTTTCAGCAGGTTCACGACGTTCTGGGATTCGGTGCCGGGGATGGTGATGTTGTTGTTCTCGGTGCCGTGGCCAAGCACGCTGAGCGTGACCACGATCACCGCCGCCACCAGCCACCCGGCCAGGACCAGGCGTCTGTGGCCGTAACACCATCGCGCCAGGCGATACAGGTACGTGGACACAGGCCCCTCCCGACAGATGAAACGTAAACGAAGTAATTAACTGCGCTTAAGCTAGCACAAGCGCAGATGACTACTTCGCTTAACCCCCCGGCTTCAGCGTCGCAGGGAGCTACCCCAACTTCACCTTGCGTCACAGATACCCACACCTGTTGCTTGCGTGAACCTCCTGACGCTCGCGTAAACAGAACCGGCCGCCGGGGTCCGTGAACGACGTGTTCACGGACCCCGGCGGCCGGGCGGGTGCGGGCTGCTCTGGTTAGCGGCGACCGCGGCGGCCACGGAAGGACGCCGACGCGGCGGCGGCGCCCCGGCTGGGGGGCTGGCCGCCTCGCTGAGCGGACGCGGACGCGGTTGTGCCGCGGGCGGGCGCCGCGGCCCGGAGCACGCGCTTGGCCGGGGGGCCGGCGATCTCGCGCAGAACGGCTGAGCCGGGGCCGGCCAGCGACGTCCGCGGGCTGACGCCCGCCTTGCGCATGAGCGTGCGGACCTCGGCCACCTGCGCCGCCGTCTGCACGGTGACCACGGTGCCCTCGGTGCCGGCCCGGGCGGTCCGGCCGGACCGGTGGGTGTAGGCCTTGTGCTCGGTCGGCGGGTCGGCGTGCACCACAAGCTCGATGCCGTCCACGTGGATGCCCCGGGCGGCGATGTCGGTCGCGACCATGGCCCGGACCTCACCGTTAGCGAACGCCGCCAGGTTCCTGGTGCGCGCGCCCTGGGTCAGGTTGCCGTGCAGTTCGGTCGCCAGCGTGCCCGCCAGGGCCAGCTGGCGGACGAGCTTGCGCGCCCCGTGCTTGGTCCGGGTGAAGATCAGCACCCGGCCCTCGCCGCTGGCCAGCGTGGCGATAACGCCCACCCGGTCGGCCGGGGTGACGGTCAGCAGGTGGTGGGCGATCTCCGGTGGCTTGGAGTCGCCGTCAACCGAGTGCCGGGCCGGGCGGTGCAGGAAGCGCCGCGCGATGACGTCGATCGCGCCGTCGAGGGTCGCGGAGAAGAGCATCCGCTGGCCGTCCGGCGGGGTGGCCTCGAGCAGCCGCCGCACGACCGGGAGGAAGCCGAGGTCGGCCATGTGGTCCGCCTCGTCGAGGACGGTGATCTCCACGTCGCCGAGGTGGCAGTGGCCCTGCTCGATCAGGTCGGCCAGCCGGCCGGGGCAGGCGACGACGATGTCGGCGCGGTTGCGCAGCGCTGCCACCTGCGGGTTCTGCGAGGTGCCGCCGAAGATGGCGGCGACCTTGAGGCCGGCCGCGTAGGCCAGCGGGGTGAGCACGGCCTGGACCTGGGCGGCAAGCTCGCGGGTCGGCACCAGGATCAGGCCGCGCGGGCGGCAGGCCATCGTGTGGCCGTCCGACAGCCGGGCAACGAGCGGCAGGGAGAAGCCGAGCGTCTTACCCGACCCGGTCTGCGCGCGGCCGAGAATGTCACGGCCCGCCATGGCGTCGGGCAGCGTGGCCGCCTGGATCGGGAACGGCACCGTGATGCCGGTGTTGGCGAGCACGGCGACCAGCGACGGGGGCACGCCAAGGCTGGCGAAAGTGGGGTTGCTTACGATGATGTCCTCAGTGGACAGAGCTGACAAGAGATGGTCTCCATGGATCGGGGTGGCCGCGTGTCGAAGGCGCCACATCCGTGGAAACCAATTCGCTCACCGAGCGACGAGCGACCGGCGCGCCCTCATGGCGTCGCCTATACCGCGCGTTATGCGCAGTGCCAGCTTACCGTACGCACGGCCAGCCAGGCCCGGTAACACCCCCGCCGCGCCGGAAGCCGCCCCGCGGCCAAAATTTATGGGCGGTATGCCGCTTTTGGTGGTTGACACGCGCCGCCTCTAATGCTTAACGGGCGTGACAAGCCTGCGGCATGGTGTTAAATGAAACAGGTTGTAGTCGAAGTTCGTGCTCGTGTCACAGCGCCTGCGAATTCTGACCGCGGGCGCCGTGGGTCCCTAAGACCCAAGCCTTCCAACGGCAAGCGGTCACAGCAGCCCGGGGATTCACGCCCGTGAAACCCCGATGATCGTCTCAGCATGGAGGAGCACAGTGGCTCAGGGAACAGTGAAGTGGTTCAACGCGGACAAGGGCTTTGGTTTCATCGCCCCCGACGATGGCACGCCGGACGTCTTCGTTCACCACTCCGCGATCGAGGCCGACGGGTACCGCAGCCTCTCTGACAACCAGCGGGTTGAGTACACCCCGGTGCGGGGTGCCAAGGGCCCGCAGGCGGAGCAGGTTCGCCCGCTCTAGCAGCACCCGGTTTTAACCGACTCGCCCGCAGCAAGCAACCTTGCTGCGGGCGAGTCTGTTTTGCGGGACGGGTAGGTTGAAGTCAGCCATCGTCGGGACCTACTGCGATCAGGCGACCGAGCTTGACGACCCCTGGGAGCCCCGATGGCGCCACTCCCCCGCGCTTTGCCCTCCGTTGACCAGGCTCCCGCGCCAGCCGGGCCACGCGGCAGCGAGTACGCCGCACTGTCCAGGGACGTGCGGCAGGCGGGCCTGCTTGACCGGCGGCTGCGTTACTACTTCTGGAAGATCGCGCTCACCGCGCTGGCACTGGTGGCCGGCTGGACCGCGTTCGCCGTCATCGGGGACTCCTGGTGGCAGCTGGGCACCGCCGTTTTCCTGGCGGTGATCTTCGGGCAGCTCGGCTTCCTCGGCCATGACGCCGGGCACTATCAGGTCTTCCGGTCAAAGCGCGCTAACTACGTACTCGGCTTGCTCTGCGGCAATCTGGCCATCGGGCTCAGCTACGGCTGGTGGACGCACAAGCACAACCGCCATCACTCCCATCCGAACACCGAGGGCGCCGACCCAGACGTCATGCTCAGCATCCTGGCCTTCTCGGGCGGCCGGGTGAGGGCGAGCCGCGGCGTCCAGCGGCTGCTCTTCCGTTACCAGGCTTACCTGCTGATCCCGATGCTGCTGCTTGAGGGGATCGGCCTGCATTCCTCGAGCATCCGGGAGATGACGCGGCGGGCCTGCCGGAACCGCGCCTGGGAAACGGCGCTGCTCTGCGTCCATTTCGCCGGCTATCTCAGCGCGATCTTCCTGGTGCTGCCACCGGTCAAGGCCGTGGTCTTCATCGTCGTCCAGGAGGGCCTGTTCGGGTTCTACGTCGGGTGCTCGTTCGCGCCGAACCACAAGGGGATGCCGGTGCTGCCCGCGGACGACAAAACCGACTTCCTGCGCCGCCAGGTGCTCACCTCGCGCAATGTCCACGGCGGCTGGCTCACCGACTTCGCCCTTGGCGGCCTCAACTACCAGATCGAGCATCACCTCTTCCCGTCGATGCCCCGGCCCAGCCTGCGCCGGTCCCAGCCGCTCATCGCCGCGTTCTGCGCGGCGCACGACGTGCCTTACTGCCAGACCACCCTGCTCGAGTCGTACGACCAGGCCCTGCGCCATCTCAACGCCACCGGCAAACTGGCCGCCCGCGGCCAGGCCGGCCGGGTCACCCCGGCCCTCAGCCCGCCCTGACCTACCGGGAATTCCACGGGACCGCGGGACATTGTCGTCAGTAATGAACGAGAACATCGAATCACTTGATTTGGCGGTGCTGGATTTCGTCGGGATCGAGTACGGCGAGGAAGCTTCCGACTCGCTGCGAGGCGCCGTCGACATCGCCCGCGCCATCGAGGCGGCGGGCTACCGGCGTTACTGGGTGTCCGAGCATCACAACATGAACAGCCTCGCCTGCAGCGCCCCGGAGCTGCTGACGGCGTACGTCGGCGCGCACACCGACAGGATCCGGGTCGGCGCGGCCGGCATCATGCTGCCCAACCACGCCGCGCTCAAGGTGGCCGAGACGTTCCGTACCCTGCTCGCCATGTACCCGGGCCGGATCGACCTGGCGCTCGGCCGGGCGCCGGGAACCGACCCGCTGACCGCGCACGTGCTGCGCCGCGGGCTGCGGACCGACGCCGCCGCCGAGTTCCCCGGGCAGGTCGCCGAGCTGCTGGCGTTCCTTGGTGACGGGTTTCCTGAGGGCCACCCGTACGCGCCCCTGGTGGCGGCGCCGGTGGTGGCTGAGCGGCCGGAGCTGTTCATACTCGGATCGAGCGGCTACGGGACGCGCTTCGCGGCCGTCAACGGCATGAGCGCGGTGTTCGCCCATCACATGAGCCCGGATCTGGCGTTCCAGGCGCTGCGCGAGTACCGCCGTGACTTCACGCCGCGCACGGAAGGCGCCGAGCCGTACTCGGCCATGTCGGTGCTCGCCTTCGCCAGCCACGACGATGAGGCCGTCCTCGAGTTCGAGGCGGCCTGGACGCTGACCATGCAGAACCTCCGCCGCGGTGAGCGGGAGCCGCTGCGCCCGGAAGCGGTGCACGAGTTCGCGCGGTCGGCCGGGTTCCGGGCCGGCCGCCACGACGACGGCCGGATGGTCACCGGCGAGCCCAAGGTTGTCGCCGAGCGCCTGCTTGAGATGAAGGCGCAGGCCGAAGCGGACGAGATCGTGGTCGTTACCCCGAGCCTCGACCGGGAGCGCCGCCGCGGCAGCTACGTGGCGGTCGCCGACGCCTGGCGCCGCGCCGCCTGAGGTCACCGGTGCCGCCTGAGGTCGCCCGGTGCCGCCTGAGGTCGCCCGGTTAAGCTGCCTTATGGCATTTGAGCTGACTGAGCAAGTCCAGCGGCGGCTGACGGGCGATGAGATCGCGTGGCTGACCACCGTGACTCCCGGCGGGAAGCCGGCGCCGCGACCGGTCTGGTTCGTCTGGGATGGCACCGCGATCGTCATCTACAGCATGAACGGGGCCGCCCGGCTGCGCTACATCGAGGCCAATCCGCAGGTGACGGTGCACTTCAACTCCGTTGGGGGCAGCGACATCCTGGTGATCTCGGGGCCGGCTGGGCGCCTGCCCGACGCCCCGCCGCCATCGGCCTTCCCCGGCCTGCTCGACAAGTACGGGTCCCTCATCGAGGAGATGGGGGAGACTCCGGAGTGGTACGACAACAACTACGGCGTCGCCCTTCGCGTCATCCCCGAGCGGTCCTGGGGCTTCGACTAGCCCCCAGACCCCACACCCGCGAGCCAAAGGGCCGCCCCGCCGTCTTGCACTGAGGAACGCGGCGGTTTTGGCCGCGTGACGAGGGAAAGACGGCGGTCACCGGCGGCCCGGCGGCGAGCGGGGAAACACAGTTAGCCGAACGTGACGCCCTGGGCTAGCGGGAGTTCGGTGGAGTAGTTGACCGTGTTGGTGGCGCGGCGCATGTAGGACTTCCAGGAGTCCGAGCCGGACTCGCGGCCGCCGCCGGTCTCCTTCTCGCCGCCGAAGGCGCCGCCTATCTCGGCCCCCGACGGGCCGATGTTGACGTTGGCGATGCCGCAGTCCGAGCCGTCGGGCGCGAGGAAGCGCTCGGCCTCGCGCAGGTCGAGGGTGAAGATCGACGAGGACAGCCCCTGCGGCACGTCGTTCTGCAGGGCGATCGCCTCGTCCAGGCTGTCGTAAGTGAGCACGTAGAGGATCGGCGCGAAGGTTTCCCGTCGCACTACGTCGCTCTGACCGGGCATCCGGGCGATCGCGGGTTCCACGTAATAGGCCTCAGGCGCCTCGTCCGCGAGCACCCGGCGGCCGCCGGCGACGATCTTGCCCCCGTCCGCCTGGGCCTGGGCAAGACCGTCGGCGTACCCCCGGTAGGCGGCGGCGTCGATCAGCGGGCCGACCAGCGTGCCGTCGGCCAGCGGCGAGCCGATCGGCAGGCTGCGGTACGCCGCCGCGAGCCTGTCGGTCAGCTCGTCGGCGATCGAGGAGTGGGCGATCACCCGGCGCAGGGTGGTACAGCGCTGCCCGGCGGTGCCCGCCGCGGCGAAGACGATGCCGCGCACCGTCAGGTCAAGGTCGGCGCTTGGCGCGACGATCGCGGCGTTGTTGCCGCCAAGCTCAAGCAGCAGGCGGCCGAAGCGCCCGGCGACCGCGGGCGCGACCGCGCGGCCCATCCGGGTCGAGCCGGTGGCGGACACCAGCACTACCCGCGGGTCGGCCACCAGCGCCTCCCCCACCTCAGGACCGCCGAGGACCACGGCGCTGACCGCCTCAGGCGCGCCGGCCCGCCTGGCCGCCTCGGCCAGCAGCGCCTGGCAGGCAAGCGCGGTCAGCACCGTCTTCTCCGACGGCTTCCATACCACGGTGTCGCCGCAGACCAGCGCGAGCGCGGTGTTCCACGACCACACGGCGACCGGGAAGTTGAAGGCGCTGATCACGCCGACCACGCCGAGCGGGTGCCACTGCTCCATCATGCGGTGACCGGGGCGTTCTGAGGCGATGGTGGCGCCGAACAGCTGCCTTGACTGGCCCACCGCCAGGTCGCAGACGTCGATCATCTCCTGGACCTCGCCCTGGCCCTCCGAGCGGATCTTGCCCGCCTCGACCGACACCAGCGCGCCGAGGTCCTCCTTGTGCTCGCGCAGCAGGTTGCCGAACTCGCGGACAAGCTGGCCGCGGACCGGGCCGGGGACCAGCCGCCAGGCCCTGAACGCTTCTTCGGCCCGCGCCACGACCGCCGCGACCTCGTCCGGCCGGTGGGCGGCGATCCGGCCAAGCTCGCCGCCGGTGATCGGCGAGCGGGCGATCAGCTCCGCCGCCGCGGCGGGACGCGGCAGCTCGACGCCGAGCCTGGACAGCAGCGCGGCGGTTTCTTCCCGCAGCGTGACGTGGTTGAGCATGACCGGTCTCCGAACTCGTCTGGTGGTTATTGTCGTGCCACTCGCCCCGGTAGGGCGGGTAGCACCCGGCGTCGCGGCGTGCTGGCTGTCCTCATGAACCTATCGTCGTCGTCGCCAGCACCCGGTCGAGGGCGCCGAGGGCGCGGTCGAGTTCTTCCGCGCGGACGGTGAGCGCGGGGCGGAACCGCAGGCTCGCCTCGCCGCAGCCGAGCATGAGAACCCGTTCTTCCGCGCGCAGCCGGGTGACGACCTCGTCGCGCAGGCGCGCGCTGGGGAGGGTGACCGCGCACATCAGGCCGCGGCCGCGGGGATGCGCGATGAGCTCGGGGTGCCGGGCGGCGAGTTCGCGCAGCCCGGCAAGCAGATGCTCCCCCAGCGTCCCGGCGCGCTCCATGAGCCGCTCAGCCTCGATCACCTCGAGGATGCGGCGCCCGCGGACCATGTCGGTGAGGTTGCCGCCCCAGGTCGAGTTGATGCGCGATGAGACGGCGAAGACGTTTTCCCTCACCTCGTCCACCCGGCGGCCGGCCATCACCCCGCAGACCTGCGTCTTCTTGCCGAAGGCGACCACGTCGGGCTCGAGGCCGAGCTGGTTGTAGGCCCACGCGGTGCCGGTCAGGCCGACGCCAGTCTGCACCTCGTCAAGCACGAACAGCGCGTCGAACTCGCGGCACAGGGCCTGCATCGCCTGGAGGAAGGAGGGGCGGAAGTGGTTGTCGCCGCCCTCGCCCTGGATCGGCTCGGCGATGAAGCAGGCGATGTCGTTCGGGTTCTCCCCGAAGGCGCGGCGGGCCGATTCGATCGCCTCGGCCTCGGCCGCCGCCACGGCTGCCTCGTCGTCGTACAGGTTGACAGCCGGGCTCGGGATGCGCGGCCAGTCGAACTTCGGGAACCGCGCGACCTTGACCGGTTCCGTATTGGTCAGGCTCATCGTGTACCCGCTGCGCCCGTGGAACGCCCGCTCCAGGTGCAGGACCTTGGTGCCGAGGGCGGGGTCGATGCCGCGGCTGGAGTTCAGGCGGGATTTCCAGTCGAAGGCGATCTTGAGGGCGTTCTCCACGGCCAGGGCGCCGCCGTCGATGAAGAACAGGTGCGGCAGCGCCCGGTCGCCAAGCACCCGGGCGAACGTCTCGACGAAGCGCGCCATCGGCACCGTGTAGACGTCTGAGTTGCTCGGCTTGTTGACCGCGACCGCGGCGATCTCGCGCAGGAACTCCTCATCGCCGGCCAGCGCGTCGTGATTCATGCCGAGCGCGGACGAGGCGAAGAACGTGAACATGTCGAGGTACTCGCTTGAATCCCTCGCGTCGACCAGCGTCGACCCATGCGAGCGGTCCAGATCGAGGACGAACTCGAAGCCGTCCGCGAGCAGGTGCGCGGCTACCCGCGCGCGGACGGTGCCCGGGTCGAGCTGCGCGGTCAGGTAAGCAGGGCTGAGCACTGTCATACGGGCATCGTACGAGTAGATTCTTCTGTTTTCCATCATCCGAACAGCAAATTTAGCTGCACTGACGATAAACGGCCGAATCTTCTCGACTGTGAACGGACCGGGATCACGAGAGTTCACGCAGCGTCTCCATCAGCTGCTGCGCTAGCTCGCTCGGCGCCACGCCGCTGCGGGACAGAATGCCGAGCGGTTCGGCGTTACCGGGAACCGAGACGTTGAGCCGGCGGAGCTGGCCGGAATCGAGGTCGGCCTGGACCGCGTGCCGCGGGGTGATCCACACCGCGTCGGAGAGCAGGGTCAGCTCGCGGGCGAGGGAGACCGACTGCGTCTCCGTGCGGCCCGGCGGCAGCGCGATGCCGTGCGCCTCGAAGAAGCCCTCCACGTCGTGCCTTGGGGCGGTGCCGATACCCGGGATGACCAGCGGGTAGGCGAGCAGCGCGAGCGGCGAGACGGTTCGGCCTGGCGACCTGCCGTACACCGCGAGCCGGTGCTGCGGCCGCGCCACCACCGCCAGTGACTCCGCGTAGAGCAGCTCGAACGAGACGCCCGCCATCATCGCGGGCTCGGCGATCCGGCCGAGCGCGAAGTCAACCTCGCCCGCCCGCAGCGCCGCGATCAGCTCCGGGTTGTGCCCCGTCCGCACCCGTATCCCGGCGTGCGGGCGGCGCTCGCGCAGCGCGATGATCGCCTGCGCCAGCAGGCCGCCTGCCGCGGTCGGCAGCGCGGAGACGGCCACCGTGGGATAGCGCGGCTCCTCGTCGGCGGTGAGCGCGGCCGCGGCGGAGTCAAGCGCCCGCGTCACATCGACCGCGTAGCGCAGGAAGCGCTCGCCCGCCTGGGTCAGCTGGGTGCCGCCGCGGCCCCGCTCGAGCAGCTGGTGGCCGGCCAGCCGTTCCAGCTCGGTCAGCGTCTTGGACACCGCGGGCTGACTGAGATGCAGCCGCTCCGCCGCGCGCGCGAGCGTTCGCTCCTGGGCGACGACTACGAAACAGCTGAGGTGCCTGAGCCGGATTCGCGACAGCGCGGCCGATGTTGCCGACCCCGATTTTGCTGAGCCCGATTTTGCCAACCCCGATGTTGCCAACACGGTGCGATCATCCGGTCGCGTCGAGGAATCGCGCGCTTCCATAACCTCAGGTTAAGAATTAGTGATCAACAAGTCAATTTACTTCACCTGGAAGAAACTATAGAGTCACATATGACGCAACCGGTTACGTTCGCCAGAGAGAACCCTTTTGTCACTGGACGGAGGGGGGCGACTACGAACCGTGCTAGGCGCCGGCAGACCGCGGGGCATTATGTGTGGAGGCAGATATGGCCCGGATCATCGGCGGCGTGGCGACATCGCACACGCCGACCATTGGCTTCGCCTACGACCAGGACAAGCAGGATGACCCCGACTGGGCGCCGATCTTCAAGGCGTTCGAACCGGTCTCCAACTGGTTCTCCGAGCAGCAGCCCGACGCGATTGTCTACATATTCAACGATCATGTGACGTCGTTCTTCTTCGACCACTACTCGTCGTTCACGCTGGGCATCGGCGAGGAGTTCCCGGTCGCCGACGAGGGCGGCGGCGCGCGGGCGCTGCCCCCGGTGCCCGGCAACCCCAAGCTCGCCGCGCACATCGCGCAGAGCCTGGTCACCGACGAGTTCGACCTGTCCTACTTCCAGGACAAGCCGCTCGACCACGGCTTCTTCTCGCCGATGTCGGTGCTGCTCGACCGCGAGGACGGCCGGTGGCCGACGACGATCGTGCCGCTCCAGATCGGCGTGCTGCAGTTCCCCATCCCGACCGCCGCGCGCTGCTACAAGATGGGCAAGGCGCTGCGCCGCGCGATCGAGTCCTACACCGACGACATCAAGGTCGCCATCGTCTCCACCGGCGGGCTCTCGCACCAGGTGCACGGCGAGCGGGCGGGCTTCAACAACCCGGAATGGGACGCCGAGTTCCTCGAGCGGTTCACCGATGACCCGGCCTCGCTGACCGAGATGACCCACGCGGAGTACGCCGAGCTTGGCGGCTTCGAGGGGGCCGAGGTCATCATGTGGCTGATGATGCGCGGCGCGCTCTCGGACAACGTCGAGCGGGTACACAGCTCCTACTACCTGCCGTCGATGACCGGCATCGCCACCCTGGTACTCAACGACAAGGGCGGCGCCACCCCCGAATCCGTGCGCGAACGGCACCGCGAGCGGATGGCGCTCCAGCTCAAGGGGGCGGACAAGCTCACCGGCAGCTACCCCTTCGACATCGCCGCGAGCGTGCGGGCCTACCGGATCAACAAGTACCTGCACGACATGATCGACCCCGATCACCGCGCCCAGTTCCTGGACGACCCAGAGACCTCGTTCAAGGCGGCCGAGCTGACCCAGGAGGAGCAGGACCTCATCAGGAACCGGGACTGGCAAGCCATGATCCGCTACGGCGTCATCTTCTTCATGCTGGAAAAGCTGGCCGCCGTCACCGGCGTCTCCAATCTGCATATCTACGCGGCGATGCGCGGCCAGACGCTTGATGAGTTCCTCAAGACGCGCAACACCCAGGTGATCTACTCGGTCGCGGGGAACGACGCGGGAAAGCACCTCGGCGGCCAGGCGCCCGCCATCAGCTGAGAGATCACCAGGCCGTCAGCGCAGCGCCACGGTCCGTTCAGTGGAAAAGATTTTGATTTTGAACGGACGGTGGCGCTGCCTTTCCCGCATACCGGAACACCCGCGCGGGCGGACGCTGAACGCCGGAGGACGCTGGGGAACGGACATTTATTCAGGTATGTTCCGTTTGTGCCCGAGAGCCCGACGCTGATCCCGACGCTGGCCGGGTCCTACTACACCGACCCCGACGTATTCGCCCGCGAGCAGCAGGCGATATTCGAAGATGATTGGCTGTGCGTCGCGCGGTGCGGCGACATCGCCGAGCCGGGGCAATTCCAGACCGTCCAGGCGGGCCGCGAGAGCGTCATCGTCGTCCGGCAGCGCGACGGCGGGCTGCGCGCCTTCCTCAACGTCTGCAGGCACCGCGGCGCGCGGGTCGCCGCGGAGGAGTCCGGGCAGGTCAGACGGTATCTGCGCTGTCCCTACCATGCCTGGTCCTACGACCTGAACGGGCGGCTGGCGGCGGCGCCGAACCTGGCCAGGATGCCCGGCATCGACCGGTCCGAGTACGGCCTGGTCCCCGTCGCCTCGCGGGAATGGCTGGGCTACGCCTGGGTCTGCCTGGCGGCGGCACCGCCGTCGTTCGAGGAGCGGGTGATGGGCGCGGTCTCCGGCCGGCTCGGCTCGGACGAGGCCATCGGGGCGTACCGGCTTGACTCACTGGCCGTGGGTCGGCGGATCGTCTACGACGTCGCCGCCAACTGGAAGCTCATCGTCGAGAACTTCATGGAGTGCTACCACTGCCCCGCCATTCACCCGGAGCTGGTCAGCGTGCTGCCCGAGTTCGCGGGCGGGTACGCGGCCCAGTACTACGTGGGGCACGGCGCGGCCTTCGCCGACCGGGTGGCCGGGTTCACCGTCGACGGCTCGGCGGGGTTCGCGCGGCTGCCCGGGCTCTCCGACGACCAGGACCGGAAGTACTACGCGATCACCATCAGGCCGCAGGTCTTCATCAACCTGGTGCCCGACCACGCGATCCTGCACCGGATGACCCCGCTCGGGCCGGACCGGACGACGGTGATCTGCGACTGGCTCTTCTCCCCCGATGTGGTGGCCGCGGGGGCGGATGTGTCCCAGTCGGTGGAGCTTTTCGACCGGGTGAACCGGCAGGACTTCGAGGCCTGCGCGCGGACCCAGCCGTCCATGTCGTCACGCGCCTACCGCGCTGGCGGCGTGCTCGTCCCCAGCGAGCACCACATCTCCGAATTCCACCGCTGGCTCCGCGGCCGGCTCAAGTAGGCGCGTACGGCAGACTTAGCGGGTGAGAAGTGATCTCTCGGCCGCGGCTGGGCTGTCCCCGGTTCCCCGCCGGCCCCGGCGGCTGGCGCCGCCCCGGGCTGACCGGCGAGAGGTCGCCGCGATCTTCGCCGGGGGCGCGCTCGGCACCCTCGCGCGGGCCGCCCTGGCCGCGGCCTTCCCGCATTCCGCCACCTCCTGGCCGTGGCCGACGTTCGCGGTCAACATCGTGGCGGCGTTCCTGCTCGGCTACTTCGTGACCCGGCTGCAGGAACGGCTGCCGCTGTCGTCGTACCGGCGCCCGCTGCTCGGCACCGGGCTGTGCGGCGGGCTCTCCACCTTCTCCACCATGCAACTGGAGATCGTGAAGATGCTGGACGCGCACGCCTGGGGACTCGCCGCGGGGTACGCGGCGGCGTCCATCGCGGCCGGGTACGCGGCCCTCCAGCTGGCCACCGCCATCGTCAGAAGGGTGCGGGTGCGCCTGCGATGAACGTGCTGGTGTGGACCGGGGTGGTGCTGATCGGCGGGGCCGGCTCGGTGGCGCGCTTCTACGCCGACGGACTGGTCTCGGCCGCGGCGGGGCGGGACTTCCCCTACGGCACGATGGTGATCAACGTATCCGGCGCGGTGATCCTCGGGCTGCTCAGCGGGCTGGCGCTCACCCCGTCGCAGTCGCTGCTGCTTGGCACCGCGGCCATCGGCTCGTACACCACCTTCTCCACCTGGATGCTGGAGACGCAGCGGCTCACCGAGGAGCGCCAGTACCGCAAGGCCGTACTCAACATCGTCGTCAGCCTGGCCCTCGGCATCGCCGCCGCCGCGCTCGGGCGGCTGATCGGTATGCATCTGTGAACGAGGACTGCCTCAAGCTCACCAGCTATTTCGGCGAGCGCCAGCGGACCGCCGCCGATGGCTTCGTCGCCGACGCGCTGCTCGACCTGTACGGGCGGCAGGGGGTCGCGACCAGCATCCTGCTCCGCGGCGCCGAGGGGTTCGGCGCCGGGCAGCGGCTGCGCACCGACCGGTCGGAGTCCCTGTCGAATGACCTGCCGCTGACCGCGGTCGCGGTGGACACCAGATCCCGCATCGAAGGCCTGCTCGACCCGACGGCCGGCCTGCTGCGCAGCGGGCTGGTCACGCTGGAGCGGGCGCGGCTGCTGACCGGCGACCTGGAGACCGGGGCGGCGGGCGGGGCAACCGACGCCGAGACCAAGCTGACGGTCTACGTCGGCCGGCAGGAACGCGTCTACCGGGTGCCCGCCTTCGTGGCCGTCTGCGACCTGCTGCACCGGCGGGGCATCGCCGGCGCCACCGCGCTGCTCGGCGTGGACGGGACCGCGCACGGCGAGCGGGAGCGGGCCGCCTTCTTCAGCCGCAACGCGGGAACCCCGATGATGGTCATCGCGGTGGGCGCGGGGGCGCAGATCGCCCGGGTGCTGCCCGAGCTTGGCGGCCTGCTCCGCCAGCCGCTGCTTACCCTCGAGCGCGTCACCATCTGCAAGCGGGACGGGGAACTGCTCTGCCAGCCGCCGCCGGCCAGCGAATTCCGGACCGCCGACGACGGGACCGACCAGCGGCCGGCGTACAAGCTCATGGTCTACACCTCGGAGGGCGCGCTGCACGACGGCCAGCCGATCCACCGCGCGATCGTCGGCCGGCTGCGCGCGGCCGGGATCAGCGGCGCGACCACCCAGCGCGGCATGTGGGGTTTCCACGGCGACCACGTACCGCACGGGGACCGCCTGCTCCAGCTGGGCAGGCACGTCCCCGCCGTCACGATCGTGATCGACGCCCCTGAGCGCATCCGGGCCGCGTTCGCCATCATCGACGACCTCACCGCGGAACAGGGCCTCGTCACCTGCGAGATGGTCCCGGTGACGCGTCAGCAGCACCCGGCCGGGCAGCGGGTTTAAGGCCGCTGCCGGACGACGAGGTTCCAAGCCACATGGCCGTGTTCACAGCAAGCTGACGCTCACATTCTGGGGTTTTGATGCCAAGATCGATCAGGGTGGCGCGCACGGCCTGAAAACGCCGCCGGGCCTCGCCGATGATCGTCACAACGAGGGGATCATCGGCGGTGAGCGCGGATAGCTCGAAGGCACCCGAGATTTTCGCCAGCTCACTCACCATATTAGGCCGGTTAAACCGGAGATCGGCTTCAAGGTCGACGAGGTCATCGATCCAGCCAAAGTGGCGGCCGAAGGCTACTGCCAGCGAGTCGAGTTGGCCAAGAGGTATGGCGGAATCGGGCGAGAACAACAGCGGAAGCAGGAGTGCAACCCTAAATGGTCCGGTGGACACAGCAGCCCGGACATCAGGAATCTCCACGGACGGGCCATTCAGTCGCGTTCGCATCCAAGGCAGAGTCGCGAGCTGTGCATGAAAGGCCTGTTGTACCGAGGCGACCATCGCATCGCGGATTGCTCGCGTGCTCATCACCAAGCCTTCGTTCACGATCGACTCAAAACTCACTGCCGCAGCCCATGCAAGCTGAATCACCGGGTTCCCGTTGGACGGGCTTGCGGAGCCCGGTGCCGGGAAGCGGTTTACCAGATCGGTGATCTGCGGGAGTATGCCAGGTATCAGCTCGGGGACTTCGTCGCAGATTCCGTCGAACGTGGTCACGAACACGTTCATGACGGCGGCGGCCTGGCAGGCGCGGTCGTCCTTTATTGCCAGCGCGCCCGCGATCGCCTGAACGACCGACTTGCCGAAGAACCAGGATCGAGGAATGCGATCAATAAACGCGTACCGCAAGTCGTTCGCCTGGAGCGCCTCGCAACGGCTGAGCAGACCGGCTGGCCACCATTTGCCCGATAGATCCGCGAGGCGTAGCTCATCCGCGGCGGCGCGGCCGGCCGCATCGCCGACAAGGAGGTCAGAGGGGCAGACGTTGCCGACGGCCGCCGCCGCGTGGTCGGCGAGGTGATGGACGCCCGCCGCTACCATCCACTCCCCTTCCCAGGGTACGACCCGACTGGCCCCTGGAGGGATACGAGTTCGACTACTGTGCTACCCCCGTCATCGTCGATCCCGAAGGGGACGTTTTGGGGTCCATAACTGGCTGCGCTGACCATCGCCATTACCTCGGCGATGCTATCGGGATACTGGACTTTAATGACTCCTTGCGAGTTACCACTACCAGCGATCGAGCCGTCGGTGTACGTCGGGTTGGCGATCGAGTGATGCGTCACCGAGTCGGTGACCGAGATGGTGAACGTCCAATCGCCGTTGCCGTTACCCATGTGTATCGTTCTCCCTCGCGGTCGTGAAGATGGGCGCCTCGACGGCGACGAGAACGGGTATCGGCTCGTTCGCCGTTGCGGCCGCGGCCACCAACCGGGC
>JBEKEK010000125.1:0-29126 GCA_050013875.1 Trebonia sp.
ATCGATGTCCGGCAGCTGGGTCGGCAGGCCGTCGCTGATAATGGAGTAACGCTGGCGTCCGGAAGCCACGGGGTAGCCTCGCCTTCCGCAGTTCGGCGGCTGTTGGCCGCGGATAGTTCGACTAGCTTGTACAGACCAATCGTCGTACGTCTTGGCCTGATTTTCATCTCTACTAAACGGTAACCGTTCCGGGGCCGTGACGAAGCTCACGGGCAGGGCTGACCAGCACCATGGCGACCGCGATGGCCGGCCCTGATGTCGCGGAACGCGACATTACCAGTTACCGTACGTATTAACAGAGCGTCACGGAGCGGTCTGCGGCCGACAGGAAGGCAACAAATTGCAGCGGTTTCCAGCGGGAGGCAGATTGCCACTTGCGCATGGGGCCGACCCAGTGTGAACTGTCCCAACAAGAAGTACTGACGCAGCCGCTGGCCTTGACAGGCGACCAGGCGGAAGCGAGGAAGGATTGGGGAGGAACGTCAGTGAGCGCGACCGCGCGCCAGGCGCAGGATGAACGCGGCCAGGCCGAGCGGCTCGGCATTAAACCGGGCCAGGTAGTGCAGGAACTCGGCTATGACACGGATACCGATGAGCAGCTGCGCCAGGCGATCACGGCTGTCGACGGCGTCGAGCTGGTCGACGAGGACTACGAGGACGTCGTTGACGTGGTCCTGATGTGGTGGCGGGATGACGACGGAGACCTCGTTGACGCGCTGGTCGACGCCCTGACCCCGCTGGCCGATGGGGGCTACATCTGGCTTCTCACGCCCAAGGCGGGCAGAACCGGCCATGTCGAGCCGAGCGATATCGGCGAGGCGGCACCGACCGCCGGCCTCGCACAGACCTCCAGCGTGTCCGCAGCACGCGACTGGTCCGGATCAAGGCTGGTGGCGCCCAAGGCGCGCCGGTAACAGTCGTCCCGGCGGCAGGCCGGTCCAGAAACCAAAAATCAAGATCCCGAAACCCTTGGCACCGAACGGACCGTGGCTACGCCTTTCCCCTTCATCGGCACACATAGGGTGGCAGGCGTAGGCGCGGGCATCCTCTCGCGAGGATCGCGGCCCGCGAGGACCGAGGCAAGGGATTCAGACATGGCAGTTGAGATCGGGGACACCGCTCCCGACTTTGAGCTCCCCGACCAGCACGGGACGCCGGTGAAGCTGTCCAGCTTCCGCGGTGCCAAGAACGTCGTGGTGGTTTTCTACCCGCTCGCGTTCAGCCCGGTCTGCAGCGGCGAACTGTGCGCGATGCGCGAGGACTTCCCCGAGGCCAGCGCCGACGACGTCGAACTGCTCACGATTTCGGTGGACTCGCTGTTCGCGCACAGGACCTGGGCGGAGCAGGAGAACTTCGGGTTCTCCCTGCTGGCCGACTTCTGGCCGCACGGCGCGGTCGCCAAGTCCTACGGCGTCTTCGACTCTGGCCGCGGCCTCGCCGTCCGCGGCACCTTCGTCATCGACAAGGAGGGCGTTGTGCGCTGGAAGGTCGTCAACCCGATCCCCCAGGCCCGCGACATCGCCGACTACCAGAAGGCCCTAGCCGAACTGGCGTAACTGTGGGCCTGCCCTGCTCGTCCAGGTGATTTCTGGTCTGCGTAGGGTCGGGGGCCGCGTTTGGCCCGCCGCCGACGCCCCTCTGAGATAACAGCAAGAAGCGTCTCATCGCCGCCAATCCCAGTCGCGACCCAGGCCCTGTCGGCTACGCCAACGACACCACTAGGTGACGTCGTTGGCGTAGCCGACATGATCCAAGGCTGTCGATGGCGTAGCCGACAGGTGGAGTCCAGAACGCAAGAAGCGCGCCGCGAAGTCCCGGATGGTTCACGACACGTCGTCGGAGGGGCGACGACCGGCCTTAGACGGACTGGGCAACGGGCGCTAGACGGGCCAAGCGGCGGGCAGCGCGGGAACCGCGTTCGCCCGCGCCACCTGGGAGAAGAACGCCGAGCTGGCCTTGGGGATCCGCTGCTGGGTGGCGAAGTCCACGTAGACGATGCCGAACCGCTTCTGGTACCCGTACGCCCACTCGAAGTTGTCGAGCAGTGACCAGACGTAGTAGCCGGCCAGCGTCGCCCCGTCCCTGATCGCCCGGGCGCAGGCGTCCAGGTGCAGGTGCAGGAACTTGATCCGCTCGAGGTCGTTGACCACGCCGTCCGGGTTGATGTAGTCCTCGGCCGCGCAGCCGTTCTCGGTGATGTAGAGCGGGAGCCCCTGGGCGTCCTTGGTGACCCGCAGCAGCAGTTCGTACAGCCCGTCCGGGTCGATCAGCCAGCCCATATTGGTCTGCTCCAGGTGGTCGGGGCGGTACTCCACGACGGCGCCCTCGATCCCCTCCATCGGCCCCGACTCGCCACGGCGCAGGTTCGCGGGGTCGCCGGCCTTCAGGTGCACCGGCTGGTAGTAGTTCACGCCGAGGAAGTCCAGCGGCGCGGCGATCGTCTCCATGTCGCCGTCCAGGATCAGCTCAGCGGGCGGCAGCATCGACGCCGGGGCGGCGGCCGGGTACCGGCCGAACAGGATCGGGTCGAGGAACAGGCCGTTCTGGCTGGCGTCGGCGACCTGGCGGGCCTTCTCCAGCGCCTCGGCCGAGCCGTTGGCGTCGGCCGCCACCCGGATCTGGGTCAGGTTGAGTGTGATGCCCACCTGGACGTCGGGCACGACCGAGCGCAGCGCCGCGGTGGCCAGGCCGTGGCCGAGCAGCAGGTGGTGGGTGGTCGCGGCCGCCACCGCGTCGTCTTGCACGCCCGGTGCGTGCACGCCGATGCGGTGCCCGTTGTGGGCCACCACCAGCGGCTCGTTCAGCGTGATCCAGCGCGATACCCGGTCGCCAAGCGCCTCGCCGACGACCGCGGCGTAATCGGCGAGCCGGAGCGCGGTATCCCGCGAAGTCCAGCCGCCGCGGTCCTGCAACGCCTGCGGCAGGTCCCAGTGGAAGAGCGTGGCGGCCGGCGTGATCCCGCGCTCCGCGAGCGTGTCAAGCAGCGCCTTGTAGTAGTCAAGCCCGGCCTGGTTGACCTGCCCCGCGCCGTCGGGGAAGATCCGCGGCCAGGAGATCGAGAACCGGTAGTTGGACAGGCCGAGGGAGCGCAGCAGGTCGGCGTCTTCCGGGTAGCGGCGGTAGGAGTCGCAGGCGATGTCACCGGTGTCACCGCCGCGCACCTTGCCCGGCGTGTGGCTGAACGTGTCCCAGACGGAAGGGCCCCGTCCGTCCACGTCCGTGGCGCCCTCGATCTGGTAGGCGGCCGTCGCAGCCCCCCAGGCAAACCCTGCCGGGAATGCGAGGGCTTCTCCGGACACCGTGACATTGGTCATGTTTCCTCCTTGACGTCATGCTTAGCGGGGTCTAGCGTAAGCGCTTACATCATTCCTTGTAAACGCTTACATTTCGGACAGGTGCCAGCGTGGTAACGCTCTATGACGTAGCACGGCAGGCGGGGGTGTCGATCGCTACCGTCTCCCGAGTGCTACATGGGCAGGAGTCGGTGCGTGAGACCACCAGTGCCCGTGTGCGTGCCGCGATCGAGGAGCTCGGTTACGTGCCTGACGGCGCGGCCCAGTCCCTGGCGAGGAACCGCAAGGACGTGATCGGCCTGGTCTGCGTCGAGCACACCGGCCTCAACCCGAACCAGTACGACATCGAGTCGATGAGCCTGCTCTTCTACGACGAGGTGATGCGGGGGGCGGAAGCGCTCATCCGCGACCGTCACTGGTCCCTGCTCATCACCTACCTGCGCGAGGACGAGCTGCTGTCGGGCTACCGCCCGGACGACCAGCAGCCCGGCGCGCCGCGGGGCACGCTCGCACCGCAAGCGCTGCGCGAGGACCGCGAGGAAGAGCCGGTGCTGCCGCGGCTGCTCACGCTCTCCGGCAAGGTGGACGGCCTGCTCATCGGCGAGGGCGTAGTGCCCACGGCGGCGCTGGCCCGGCTGGCCCGGCGGCTGCCGGTGGTCGTGGTGGCCGGCGACCCCGCGCTGCGCGGCGTGGATGTGGTAGCGGCGGACAACTGGTCAGGCGCGCACGCACTCGTCAGCCACCTGGTCGTCGAGCATGGCCGCCGGCGGCTGTTCCACGTCGACGGCCCGGAGACCGCGCCCGACGCCAAGACCCGGCGGCTGGCCACCCAGGCGGTCATCGACGCGCACCCGGGTGCCAAGCTGGTCGGCGCCTGCAGCGGGCGGTTCAGCGTGCGAAGCGGCGAGGCCGCGGCCGAGCAGATGCTCGCCGAATTCGGCGGCCCGGACGGCGACCTGCCCGACGCGATCATCTGCTCCAACGACCAGATGGCCATCGGCGTGCTCCGCACCCTGACCAAGCACAGCATCCGGGTACCGGACGACATCGCGCTCATCGGCTTTGACGACATCTACCCCGCCACCCTGTGCGACCCGCCGCTGACCACCGTCAACCAGCCGATCCGGACCATTGGTGAGCGCTCGTGCGAACGGCTGATCGAGCGGATCGCCCACCCCACGCTGCGGCCCACCGTCGAGCTGCTCCCGACTGAGCTCGTCATCAGGTCCAGCTGCGGCTGCCCGCCTGGCCGGGTGGTGCGAATGCCGGTGGAGACCGTCACTCCGGTGGCCTCCCACATCTCTGCGAGACAACAGCAGCCGGTGGCCAGACATCAGCCTCCGGCCAGATACCCAGATCAACCGATATCTAACGAACCGATCAAAGAAAGGTAGGTGGAGGGCATGTTGTCGTTCCTAGTGCGCCGCCTGGCCTTCTACCTGGTAGCTGCGTGGGTGGCGCTGACCGCCAACTTCTTCATCCCGCGCGCGGTGCCGGGTAACGCGGTGCAGAGCATCATGGACAAGTTCCCCAACCTGCAGCCCTCGGCCTATAAGGCGCTCGAGGCGATGCTCGGCGTGGGGCATCCAGGCTCACTGTGGCACCAGTACACGACGTACTTGGACGACGTGGCTCACTTCAACTTCGGCACCGACGTGACGAACTACCCGGCGACCGTCTCCCAAGTGCTGGGGGAGTCGATCCCGTGGACGCTTACGCTGGTCGGCACGGCGACCGTCATTTCCTTCTTCCTCGGGACCGGCCTCGGCATCCTGGCCGGCTGGCGGCACGGCGGCTTCCTCGACCGTTCGCTCCCCGGCCTGATGTTCCTGCAGGCCATCCCGTACTTCTTCTTCGCCCTGGTGCTGCTCGACATCTTCGCGGTCAAGCTGCACTGGTTTCCGCTGGCCCAGGGGTACAACGGCGAGATCACGCCCGGCTGGCACTGGGACTTCATCGGCAGTGCCATCCAGCACTCGCTGCTCCCGGCGATCACGATCGTCCTCACCTCCGTGGCGGGCTGGATGCTGCAGATGCGGAACGTGATGATCACCACGATCGGCGAGGACTACGTGGTGGCGGCCCAGGCCAAGGGGCTGTCGAACCGCCGGGTGATCTTCACCTACGCGGCCCGCAACGCGCTGCTCCCGCAGCTGCAGGGGTTCGGCCTGGCGCTCGGCTTCGTGGTCTCCGGCGCGCTGGTGATCTCAACGCGGTCACGTCCAACGACTACCCGCTGATGCAGGCGATCTTCCTGGTCATCACGTTCGCGGTGCTGATCGCCAACCTGATCGTCGATCTGGTCATTGTGTTGTTCGACCCACGAGTGCGGGCTAGGGGGACCGGCCGATGAGCTGGCTGAGGAGTTTCTGGCGGCAGCTGCCGACCAGGGCGAAGATAGGCGCGGTCCTGCTCGGGATATTCATCCTCGCGGGGATCATCGGCCCGCTGGTGGCCCCGTACGACCCGGGGTACCAGAACCCGTCGCCGAACCTGTCGCTCACGGCGCCCTCGGCCCAGTACCTGCTCGGCACCACGCAGACCGGCCAGGACGTGCTGTCCCAGCTGCTGACCGGTATCCGGTTGACGCTTGAGCTCGCGGTCCTGGTCGGGGTCATCGCGACCGCGCTCTCGGTGATCGTCGGCGTGACGTCGGCGTTCCTCGGCGGGGTCTGGGACGAGGTGCTGTCACTGATCACCAACGTGTTCCTGGTGATCCCGGCCCTGCCGCTGCTGATCCTGCTCCTCGGCTACCTGCCGAACAGAGGCCAGCTGCCGACGATCATCGTGCTGGCCGGGCTTGGCTGGCAGTGGGGCGCCCGGGTGATCAGGGCGCAGACGCTGACCATCCGCAACCGTGACTTCATCGCCGCCTCCCGCGAGTCCGGCGAGAAGACCTGGCGCATCATCTTCTTCGAGATCATGCCGAACGAGGTCAGCCTGATCGCGGCGAGCTTCGTCAACACCGTGCTCTACGCGATCGCCGCCTCGGTCGCGCTCGCCTTCATCGGCCTCGCCGACCTGAACAGCTGGTCGCTCGGCACCATGCTCTACTGGGCCCAGGCCGGGCAGGCGCTGCAACTCGGCGCGTGGTGGTGGTTCCTGCCCCCGGGCATCGCGGTCGCCCTTATCGGCACCGCCCTGGTGCTGCTCAATACCGGCTTCGACGAGCTCGGCAGCCCCCGCCTGCGCGCCTCGCGCGGTTCGGCGCGGATCGCGGGCCACCGGGTCTGGGCCACCGACCCGACCCCGGTGCTCCAGCAGCTCATCGGCTCCCCCGGCCGCGTGTACGCGTTCCTGCACTCCTTCTCGCGCAGTTCGCTGCTCGACAACACTCCCGCTGGCGGTGAGCTTCGATGAACCCGATCCTCGAGATGTCCAACCTGTCGGTCGCCTATCAGTCGGCGGGCGGTGACGTCCGCGCGGTCGAGCAGGTGAACCTCACGCTGCACCCCGGCGAGGTGGTGGGGCTGTGCGGCGAGAGCGGGTCAGGTAAGTCGACCCTCGCGTACGGCGCCACCCGGCTGCTCCGGCCGCCGGCCGTGGTCACCGGCGGCAGCGTCCGCTACTACGGGCGCCGGATCACCCAGGGCGGCCACCCGGTCGACATCCTCACCCTGAATAAGAAGGAACTGCACGCGCTGCGCTGGCGGGAGATCGCGATCGTGTTCCAGAGCGCGATGAACGCGCTCAACCCGGTGCTCCGGGTGCAAGACCAGATCCTGGACGCGATCCGCCCGAAGATGCCGCGCGGCGAGGCCAAGGAGAAGGCGGCCACGCTGCTCGACCTGGTCGGCATCCCCCGGACGCGACTGCGCAGCTACCCGCACGAGCTGTCGGGCGGCATGCGCCAGCGGGTGATGATCGCCATGGCGCTGGCCGCCGACCCTGAGGTCGTCATCATGGACGAGCCGACCACCGCGCTCGACGTGGTGGTGCAGCGGGACATTCTGGCGCAGATCGTGGAGCTCAAGCAGACGCTCGGGTTCGCGATCCTGTTCATCACCCACGACCTGTCGCTGCTGCTCGAACTGGCCGACCGGATCGCGGTGATGTACGCGGGCCGGCTGCTCGAGACCGGCACCGCGCACGAGATCATGCGCGAGCCTGCCCACCCCTACACCAGGGGCCTGCTCAACTCGTTCCCCTCGCTGCGCGGCGCCCGCCGGGAACTGGTCGGCATCCCCGGATCGCCGCCCGACCTGCGCGATCCCGGACCCGGCTGCCCGTTCCAGCCGCGCTGCAATTACGCCCTCCCGTCCTGCTCGGAGGTGGACATGACGCTCGCCAAGGTGGCGGGGTCGCCCGGCCTTGAACACCTGACGGCGTGCCCCGTGGTCAGCCAGCAAGGGGTGCTCTCATGAGCGAACCGGTCATCCACCACGCCGTCGGCGACGCCCCGAACACCGCCGCCCTCAACGGCGCGGGCAATTCCGCGGTCTCCAGCACCGCCGACGGCGTGCAGTCGGCCGCGGCAGCCCGCGGTCCGCTCGCCATGGAGGCCAGTCACCTCAGCCGGGACTACAAGCTCGGCCGGGGCGTGGTCCTGCACGCGGTGCGCGACGTCTCCTTCGGCCTCTACAAGGGCGCGGTCGTCGCGCTGGTGGGGGAGAGCGGCTCGGGCAAGTCGACCGTCGCCCGGCTGCTGGCCGGCCAGGAACGGCCGACCGCGGGCACCATCTCGCTCGATGGCCAGGTGATCGACGTCCGCTCGACGCACGCCTTCCGTAAGTACAAGAGCCTGGTGCAGCTGGTCTTCCAGGACCCGTTCGCCTCGCTCAACCCGGTGCACACCGTCGGCTACCACCTCACCCGCCCGGTCCGGCTCCATCAGAACGGGGTCAAGGACGTCGACGCGGCCGTCACCGCGCTGCTTGAGCAGGTCAGGCTCGTCCCGGCCGAGCAGTTCGTGCCCAAGTACCCGCACGAGCTCTCCGGCGGTCAGCGGCAGCGCGTCGCCTTCGCCCGGGCGCTGGCGGCGAAGCCGACCGTGCTGCTGGCGGACGAACCGGTCTCCATGCTGGACGTCTCGATCCGGCTTGAGATGCTGAACCTCCTCGACGACCTCCGCTCGCGGCTCGCGCTGGCGCTGCTCTACATCACCCACGACATCGCCTCGGCCCGGTACTTCGCGGACGAGGTGCTGGTGATGTACGGCGGCAAGATCGTTGAGCGCGGTCCGGCCGAGGAGGTCACCCAGCACCCCGCCCACCCCTACACCCAGCTGCTCATCGCCTCGGCGCCCGACCCGGACAACCTGGGCAGCGTGCTGAAGTCGGCGAGTGCCGCAGCCGGCAGCGTCGCCGCGCGGACCACCGCCGCCGGCACCGGCGGCCCGGCCGCCGTCGGCTGCCCGTTTAGCCCCCGTTGCCCGCTCGCCGTCGACAAGTGCCGGACTGATGACCCGGCGCTGGAACTGCTGACGCCCATGCGGGCCGCGGCCTGCTGGCGGCTGGACGTAGCCGCCAGCGAAAGCTGAACCGTATCACCAGAAGTAAAAGTCATCCCCCAAAAAATAAAAATCCGCCCTCACAGATAACACGAGAGGACAGTCAAAGTTGACTATTAAGCCAATGAGCAAGAGAGCGGTGGCGATCGCGGCCACCGGGCTTCTTGCCGCCGGTCTCGCGGCCTGCTCATCGAGCAGCTCGCCATCCACGGGCGCCACCGGCACCTCCACCTCTACCTCCAGCACCGGCACCAGCACCACCGGCAAGACGCTGGTCATGGAGAGCTCGCCCGAGAACAGCATCACGCAGGACTTCAACCCCTTCGTGTCCACCGCGGCCCCCCAGGGCATGGGCGCCACCGGTCTCATCTACGAGCCGCTCTACCAATTCGACCTGGCCAACCCGACCGTCCAGTACCCGTGGCTGGCCACTGCCTACACGTGGGGCAACGGCGGCAAATCGATCACCTTCACGATCCGCACCGGCGTCAAGTGGAGCAACGGCACCGCGCTGACCCCCGCGGACGTGGCCTTCACCTACAACTACATCAAGAAGAACACGGCGATTAACATCGACGGCCTGAACATCTCCACGGTGAGCACCAGCGGTAACACCGTGACGCTGACCTTCCCGACCGCCCAGTACACCAACCTGGAGAACATCGCCGGGGAGGCGATCCTGCCCCAGTCGGTCTGGGGCTCGATCAGCAGCCCGGCCACCTTCACCGACGCCAACCCGATCGGCACCGGCCCGTACACGCTGGGCTCGTTCACGCCGGAAGGGTTCACGCTGGTCAAGAACCCGAACTACTGGCAGGAGAGCCTGGTCAAGGTTCCCAAGGTCTACTTCCCGGTCTACACCTCGAACACCGGCGCGCTGAGCGCCCTGTTCTCCGGGCAGATCGACTGGACCGGTAACTACATTCCGAGCCTGCAGAAGGACTTCGTGGACGTCAACCCGGCCGACCACCACTTCTGGGAGGCGGCGGGCAGCTCCAACGCCCTGTTCCCGAACCTGAACGAGTGGCCGACCAACCAGCTCCCGGTCCGTAAGGCGATCGACCTCGCCATCAACCGCACCGTCATCGGAGCCGAGGGCGAGTCCGGCCTCGAGTCCCCGCTAACCAACGCGTCGGGCATCACCCTGCCGACGTACCAGGCGTGGGCCGGCCCGGTCGCTAGCGACACCGTCCCCGCCACCGGCGACGTGGCCGCGGCCAAGTCCGTGCTGACGGCGGCTGGCTACAAGTTGGGCAGCAACGGGTTCTTCCAGCTCAACGGCCGGACCCTCGCGCTGTCCCTTGTCGACCCGTCCTCGTACACCGACTACGCCCAGGACGACGCCCTGATCGCGCAGCAGCTCCGCGCGGCCGGCATCGACGCCACGTTCAACGGCCTGACGGTCAACGCCTGGAACGCTGACGTCGCCGACGGTGACTTCCAGCTGACCCTGCACTGGGGCAACGGCGGCGTCACTCCCTACAACCTCTACGACAACTGGCTGGACGACACGCTGGTCAGCTCGACCGGCGCGACCGGCGACTACGAGCATCTGAAGGACCCGGCGATCCAGGCCGACCTGGCCACCCTGAGCGGTTCCTCGACGGTGGCCACGCAGACCGCCGCCCTGGCCCCGATCGAGAAGTACGTCGCGGCGAACCTGCCGGTCATCCCGACCACCACCGCGGCGGACTGGTTCGAGTACAACTCGCAGAACTACACCGGTTGGCCGACCCAGGCCAACCCGTACGACAGCGGCCAGCCCTCGGGCACCAGCAACGGCCCGGGCACCGGCGCCGACGAGGTTGTGGTCCTGCACCTCACGCCGGCCAGCTAAAACTACATAGATTAACCCGCGGTCCGCGCTGTTCTTTCGGCGCAATGGCCCGCCCGGGCCACCTTGCCCGGGTGGGCCACCGCGATGGCCCACCGGGGCGACCCTGCCCGGGCGGGCCAGCACAATGGGCCGCCCGGGCCACCCTGACCGGGCGGCCCACCGCGATGGCCCGTCCGGTCTCCACCGGGCGGGCCATCGCTTTCATACTGAACGCACGCGGCTTACTGTCCGCCGTTCGTTCCTCTTCTCTTGCGCATGGCCGGAATAACCCGGTTTGCCGGGGGTAGCGAGGGCGGCATGACAATTACACTGTCCGCCATCGTTATATGGCTCCTCATCGGGCTGGTGGTCGGTGGGCTGGCGCACCTGCTGGTCCCCGGCAGGAACCGCATCGGCATCCTCCTCACGATCCTGGTAGGGGTCGTCGGTGCGATCGTCGGCGGCCTCGTCACCGCCGCCATCCTCGGCGCCGGCCACGCGATCATCACCTTCATCGTCTCCCTGGTCGTCGCGGCCCTGCTGATCGCGGCAATCTCCCACCCGCGGTCGCACGCCTACCTGAACGGCGGCCGTCGTCGCCGTCGCCTTCACATCTGACACACGTTTAGCAGATGTCCCTGCCGGTAGCGGGGAAAGGCAACCGAAGAGGAGGGACATCATGGACAAGAAGATCCGGGACATCATGACGCCCGACCCGGTCGGCGTCTACTTCGACCAGACCATCGGCGAGACGGCGCGGATCATGCGCGACGCGCAGGTCGGCGCCGTCTTGGTGGTCAGCGGAGAGTCGCTCACCGGCGTGGTGACCGACCGGGACCTGGTGGTCCGGGGCCTCGCGGCCGGCGTAAGCCCCGACGAGCCGGTCGGCCCGCTGTGCAGCCCCAAACTGGTCGGCGTGGCCGCGGACGCGGACGTGGCCCACGCCGAGCAGCTCATCATGGAGAACGCCGTCCGCAGGCTCCCCGTCATCGACGCCGACGGGCAGATCGTCGGCATGGTCTCCATGGGCGACCTCGCTGTCTCCGCGCATGGCGACTCCCCGCTGGCCGCAGTCAGCAAGGCCCAGCCCAACGTCTAAACAACCGTCCCATTGCTCTAACAACGGCCCAAAGCTTTACACGCGGTGTCCCCCGAGGAGCCCCGGGGGATACCGCGTACTCATGTGGTGTCTGCGAAAGTCAATGGCTTTCGGTCAATGGCTTTCGGTCAAAGGCTTTCGGTCAAAGGCTTTCGGTCAAGAGCGGACGCGGGGGGCTCGTGGCCGGGGCAAATTTCTCGCAGCACTCCTGCGGAAGGCTGCGAGAGAATTTGCCCAACGGCCCCGCGCCCGTCACCAGTCAGAGAAACACCATCGGCGCGGGGGCCTGCGGCCTGCGTGGCTGGGCTGACCAGGAACCCCGCTGGTCTGGGTGGGCGGGCTCGCAGATAACTTCCCCTGTGCCCACGGCTCCGGGCGCAAAAGATCTTGGAGAGAAAGCATGCTATGCGCGGGCAAAGTTTCCACGAAAAACAAATCTTTCAAGATCTTTTCGTCCTTTGCCCGATGCTGGTTGGCCTGGGCTTCGACCGGTTAGCTCGCCCCTGGTCGCCGGCCAGGGCAGAATGTCCGGGTGAGTGAGCTAACCGAGGTAGCGGCCGCCCTGACGGCGGACCTGATCGTGGACGGCAGCCAGGCGGCCGCTCCGGTGATCTCGCCTGACGGAAGTTGGGTGGCCTGGACAACCTCCCGGGTGGGGGAGCGGGACGGGTCGGTCAGCGAGTTGTGGCTGGCGTCCGTCGGGGAGAGCACCGTCCCGGTTCGATTGACCGACGGCAGCGTGCCCGCCCGGCGGCCTCGCTGGTCACCGGACTCGGAGTGGCTGTTTTATGTGGCCGGCCAGGAGGTCCGCCGGCTGCGGATCGCGGTGGGCGGGCCAGCCGGGATTGCTGAGCCGGTGCTGCGCTGGCGTGGTGAGATTTCCGGACTGGTTCCGCTCGCCGACGGACAACGGGTCGCTGTGGTGGCCGGGGACGAGCTGACCGAGGACGACGAACGTCGCCAGGCCGGGGGCGACGATGCGATGGTGTGGTCAGAGCGCGCCGTGCGCCAGCACTGGCGCTGGCACCGGCTGCGCCTGCTCGACCTGGCCTCGCGCGAGTTCACGGTGGCGGGCGGACTGGACGGACGGCACGTCGTCGACGTCGCCCAGCGGCCAGGCGGCGGGCCGCTTGCGGTGCTGAGCCAGGACTGCCCGGACCGCGACCCGGGTGCCTTTACCGGCAGGTTGCACATCGCCGATCCGGACGCCGGTACCGCGGTCGACTTGGGCCGGACGGGCTCGGAGGCCCGTTCCCCCGCCTGGTGGCTGGGCGCCGACGGCTGGCACGTGGCCTGGCTGGCGGCCGTGCCGCCAGCCGAAGCGACGGCGGTGCTCGACGTGGCTGTCAGGGCGGACGGGGCCGCCGCGGGTGAGCCGGTCGACCTGACCACCGGAATGACCGCCTGCCCAGACGAGCTCATTCAGGTCACCGGCGGTCCGCCTGCCGCGCTGTTCGCGGAGGGGCTGGACACCGCCCTGTACCGGCTGGATCCGGCAGGTCCGTCGTTCGAACGGTCGGCAGCCTGGGCTGGCCTGGCCGCCGGGCTGACCGCCAGCGACGGTGCGGCCGTGATCGCGCTGCTGGCGAAGACGGCTTACGCACCGTTCGACGTTTGGGCCGGCGCACCGGGTGCCCTCATCCAGGTCAGCAATACCCGCCCGGAACTGGCCGGCGTCGCCTGGGGCACCCAGCAGCGGCTGGCCTGGCGGGCGCCCGACGGGCTGGAGATCGACGGCGTGCTGATCCTGCCGCCGGGCCGGAGCCGCGCAGACGGCCCGTTCCCGCTGGTGACGATCGTCCACGGCGGCCCCTACAGCCGGTGGGCCGACGAGCTCATGGCGGGCTGGTGGTCCTGGGGCCAGTGGCTGGCGGCCGCCGGCTATGCGGTGTTCCACCCCAACCCGCGCGGCAGCCAGGGACACGGCCGGGAGTTCGCCGCCATGGTGTCCCGCGCCGTTGGCCGCGGCGAGTGGACCGACATCCTGGCCGGCGTTGACGACCTGGTGGCGGCCGGGGTCGCGGATCCTGGCCGGCTTGGCATCGCCGGATGGAGCCACGGCGGGTTCATGGCTGCCTGGGCCGTCACTCAGACCGGCCGCTTCCGCGCCGCGGTGATGGGCGCGGGCGTGGCCGACTGGGGCATGCAGGTCGGGGTCGGCGAGTTCGGCCGGGCCGAAGCCGTCCTGGGCGGGAGCTGCGGCTGGGAGGGACCTGGCCCGCACCGCCATGACCAGCTCAGCCCCGTCTGCTACGCGGCGGGCGTCAGCACCCCGGTACTGATCCTGCACGGCGAGGATGACACCAACGTCCCCGTCGGCCAGGCGATGTACTTCCACCGGGCGCTCACCCAGTTCGGGGCCGAGCACGAACTCGTGGTCTACCCGCGCGAGAACCACGGGTTCACCGAGCGGGCCCACCAGATCGACGTCCTGGAACGCGTCCGCTCCTGGTTCACGCACTGGCTCGGCGATCCGGCCATCGGCAGCCGGGCTGCCGGGCGGACCGGGCGATGTCAGGTCTGATTGCGGGCGACGAGTTCGCCCGTGCGTCCCCCCGGTTCGGCGAACCATTCTGTCCCGCAGACAGCGCGGAATACTGGCAACGGGCAGCGGAGCGCCGCGCGGAGCAGCCTGGCCCCCCGTCCCCGGCCGGACACCCGCGTCCGGTGCGCCGCTAGCGCGGCTCGCTTCTGCGCCGCGTACTGGCGGACGTCGACCCGGTGCGTGATCGCTGACCGCGGCAGGCCGTAGCCGCGCATCTCATCGACGCGGTAGCGCTTCAGCAGGCGAAGCAGGAGCAGCGGCCGGGCGACCCGCGCCACCAGTTCGCGCGGCACCGTCGCCTCCACCACCCGCACTCCCGACAGCGCGGCCGCCCGCGCGCCGACCTGGTGCACCCGCACGTGGTCGCGATGGCGGTTACCGCCTTGCGGGTCGTAGCTCAGCAGCAGGTCCGCGTGCTCTTCCGCCAGCAAGGCGGCGAGCTTTCCCGCCGCGTCCTCGATATCCGCCCGGACGAACCGGGTCTTGCCCGGCGGATCGTCGAACAGGACCGCCCCGTGCCCGCTGTCGGCGTAGCCGAGATGCACAGCCTTGTCCGCGCCGAGGATCGCGGCGCTCGTCCGCAGCTCTTCCAGCCGCCGGCCCTGATTCGGGCCCGGCCACATGTCACCGTCGCAGGCCACGACGATGACCACCCGGTGGCCCTCGGCCGCCAGCCGGGCGATCGTCCCGCCGGTTAGCAGCACCTCGTCGTCGGGATGAGCGTGAAACGCCACGATCGTTGTCATCGCCGGACAGTCAGAGGTTCCCCGTCCGCTGGCGAGCGGACCGGGCGATGCTCTCGAGCTTGTCGTAGTGCCGTTTCCAGGCGGCGGCGCTGGCTTCGTCCGGCAGGTTGCTGACGTCCGCCCGCAGGCCCGCCGCCCCGTCGATGGATTCCCTGATGATGTCGGCATGCCCGGCGTGCCGGGCGACCTCCTGCAGCGTGTGCACCAGCAGGGTGTGCAGCGTCGGGTTCCTGCGCGGTTCAGGCCACCACTGGACAGTACCGCGCGCATCCATCGGCAGCTCTCCGATCGTGGCGTCGGCGTGCGCCCATACGCGCCGGTAGAAGTCCGTCACCTGCTCGCTTGTCTCGGCCGCAGTGGCGTAGAAGTCACCGCCGAGCTCGGCGTCGTCACCCTCGTGCCAGTCCAGTTCATCCTGGCCACGGAACGGCCGGCCAAGCACTGAGCCGAAGTACACCGACTCCACCGCTGCGCAGTGCTTGACCAGCCCAAGCAGGTTGGTGCCGGTCGGCGTCATCGGCCGCCGGATGTCGTAGTCGGACAGCCCCGCCAGCTTCCACAGCAGCGCCTCGCGCGCGTACCGCAGGTACCGCTGCAGCGTCTGCTTCTCCTCAGCTTCGTTCATGGCCAGAATTCTTCCGCAGGCACAGCACTTTGCCCACCGGGTTTGCGTGCCTACGGTGCCGAACCATTTGCGGCGTTATGGCCGTGATCCGGCCTGCCTCGTCGCCGCCGGCGGTGCCCGCCGCGGCTCCGCCGGGCCTGGACGTTTCGACCGCTGCGCACGGGTAGAGAGACCGCATGTCCAGCGAAGTGCAAGAAGACCTCGAGGGGCTGCAGAACGCCCTGCTGACCACCGACAGCGTGGAGCAGTTTCTGCACGAGCTAGCCGTCCTGTCCACCCAGGCGATGGACGGCGTGATGTCCTGCGGCATGTCCCTGCGGCAGCGAAACCGCCCGCAGTCCGTGACCGCCTGCAGTGACCCGCTGGCGTCGGCCGCCGACGAGGTGCAGTACCAGACTGGGGATGGCCCGTCGCTGCACGCTATCCGGCACGCCCGGCCGGTGCGCATCGACGACACCGCCGCGAGCGAGCAGTGGCCGAAGTTCTGCCGCCAGGCGGAGGAACTCGGCATCCGCTCCTGCTACGCGCTGCCGCTGATGGTCGACGGCGAACCAGTCGGCGCGCTGATCCTGTACTCCCGCCAGCCCCGCGCCTTCGGCAGGCAGGAAACCGAGCGGGCGGACAGGTTCGCCAAGGATGCCTCCGGTGCGCTCACGCTGGCGCTGCGGATGGCCTCCTGCACCGACCTCAACGAGCAGCTCAGGTCCTCGATCGGCTCCCGGGCGATCATCGACCAGGCGCTCGGAGTGATCATGGCCACTGAGCACGTCGCCCAGGAACGGGCGCTCGCGCTGCTCCGGAGCGTCTCCCAGAACACCAACGTGAGACTGCGCGACCTGGCCGCCAGCATTGTAACGCGTGTCAGCGGCGAGCCGCCGCAACCCGGATCACCGTTCGAGGAGGATGACTAACCCATGATGAACACGCGACTGCGGGAATGGCGCGTAACCGATGGGCAAATGGCGCTTAGCGGCGTCCACTCGCACGCGGAGCGGACCTTTCGGCGAGGCGACATACCCTCCGTCCGCCGCTTCGCCATGGAGTTCGGCACCCGGGCGGGCATGGGCGCCGCCCGCCTGTCGGACTTCGTGCTCGCGGTCAGCGAGGCGGCGGCGTGCGCCGTTACCCGCGGCCCGTGCACCGCTAAGCTCCGGCTCTGGGCGTCGGGCCCGCGTGTCTTCTGCGAGACGTACGGCGACGGTCACTCCGACCGTGCATCCGGCGGGCCGGGCCGGCCGGATGAGGCCGAGGCGCTGCGCCGTCGGCTGCTCCGCCAGCTCTGTGACTACGCCTGCGTCGAGTCTGGCCCCGACGGCGTCACGGTGCTCGCCTCGATCGGCGTCATCTGACGTTTCTCGCCTGATCGGGCAGCGAAGCGAGCGCGGCGTCCGCGTCCGGGTAGATCTCGATGAGCCGGTCGATGCCGACCAGGTTCAGCACCCGCAGCACCGGCGCAGAGGTAACGGCGAGCCGCACGGTGGCGTCGCTCGCCGTGCTCCGCCGCACGGCGCGGGTGATGGCGGTGATACCCGCCGAGTCGCAGAACACCGTCGCCGTCAGGTCGACGACCAGGCCGAGCGCACCCGCGTTGAGCACCCCGAGTAGCACATCGCGTAGCTCTTCAGCGATGGTGAGGTCCAGCTCCGTCGGCACCGCGACCACAGCGGTCCGGCCGGACCAGGTCACGGGAAAACGTACTTCGGGCACGAAAAGTCACCGCCGCTTCTAGGCATCAGGCGGGCCGCGTCTCCGGACCCAAACAGCGGCCGCCTCTCGGGGGTGGCGCAACCGCAGGCAGCATTATTCCGTCTGCGCTGCCCGCGCACAACTTGAAGCGAGTTACTGCCTGGTTTCGGTTCCGGCACGAGGGTAGTTGATGCGGGTATCCCCCAGGAGGCAGGTAGTGAGCAGAACCGCGACAGAGGATAACGTCCTCGCCGCCCCTGACTCCCGACCGGCCCCAGCCTTCTCCCGGCAGCTTAGCCGCTCCCGGCCATGGGCGGGTTTCTGTCCGGATACGACTCGTCCACCATCGGTTCGGACCGGGTCACGGTCCGCCTCGCCCCCCGCATCCTCACCATCGGCTTCGGCATCTGGTTCCGGCCGGAGACCGAGATCATCGGCCGCTTCGAAAAGCAGACCGTCATGACACATGATCGCGCGTCCGCCGCGGCGCGAGAAGGACAAGGAACATCATGAGACTCGGGACAGTCATCCTCATCATCTGGCTGGTTATCGGCGCGATCGCGGCCGGCCAGCGCAACTACTACAACCACATGCCGAGCTGCGGTGGCACGGGCACGACCATCGTCACGATCCTGGCCGGGCCGCTCAACTACGTCGGGGTGAACCCGAAGCTTTCGTGTCACTAAGGAGTAACTAGGCGTAACTGGGGTACGGCGGTGGAGTTATGGAAAGCACATCTGGCCTGGGTGGCCCGGCTGACCGCCCAGCTAGCTCGCCGACCCGGCTACGGGCTCGCTCGCGCCGCAGGCACCGCCTGCGTCGCGGCCGCCTGCGGCGCGAGCTGGCCGTGATGGAGGCGAGCCTGACCGCGCAGACGCCCCGGCTGGCGGCGCTGTACGACACGTTCAATCAGCTGCACGGCGGCCCTCCGGCGGCGGATCCGCCCGAGGGCGCCGAGCCGCCGCGGGTGCCGCTGTGGCGCAGGCCCCGGTTCGCGGGGGCCGCCACCCTGGCGGTGCTCGCCCTCGTGGTGGCGCTTTGCGCCACGCTCAGCATCGAACTCCGCCCGCCTGCCCCATCCTGCCTGACCGGCACCTCCGCCCCGGCGACGACCACCGCGGCCGCGGCTCAGGTGCACGCGCTGGAGTGCGGCGGGTACCCTGCCAGCAAATGACCGCGGTATGCCGTGATGGCGGCTGGCGGTCAGGCAACGGACGGGAGATGACGTGACGGTCGGCGATCTGGGCTACGGGGCGACGGAACTGGTGAGCCTCTCCAACGGCGAAGCCAGGTCGCTGAGCAAGCTGGCCGAGATGACCGTCCGGCAGGTCCCCGGGTGCGCGGCCGCGTATGTGACCATCTGGCGCGACGGCGAGCTCACCGCGGTGGCTGCCAGCCATCCCGATCCGGCCGAGCTGGTCGATCTGCAGCTGCGGATGGGGGTAGGGCCGCTGCTGCTCGCGGTGCGCCAGGGCGCCCCGGCGAGCTGCGCCGACACCCTCGCCGAGGAGCGCTGGCCGCGCTGGGCGCAGGAGTCGCTCCGCCGGGGCCTGCGCAGCTCGGTCCACCTGGTGACCCAGTTCCCGCCGATGACCCTGGTCCTGGGGCTCTTCGGGGTCCGGCCGGGGAGCCTGGACGCCGACGGGGTGCCGATGGCCGAGATGCTCGCCCGGTTCGGCTCCACGGTCTTCGCCAACGGCCTCGCCTACGTCGAGGCGCAGCGGGTCGCCACCCAGCTCAAGGACTCGGTCGCCGCCCGCGCGGTCACCGACCAGGCCAAGGGTATCTTGATGCACGCGCTCGGCTGCGACGCCGACGAGGCGCTCAAGTACCTGCGCCGCGAATCGCAGCGCCGCCACATCAAGGTCACCGATGTCGCCGCCCGGGTGATCCAGACCTACGCCCCCGGCCCCCCCGGCGCCCGCGGAGTCCCCGCATAACCCAGCAGCCCCCGCCTAACCCAGCAGCCCCGGCCTAACGCCGCAGCCCCCTTAACGCAAGGGCCCCTGGGTTAGCACGCTACTGTCACGCGCCACCGTGTGCTGTTCGAGACCGCAAAAGCCTATCATTGCGCAAACCATGACAAAATGTCACTTTAACCCCGTTATTTCAGAACCGACTTTGCGACGTATCTACCTATAGACGTGATTGTGTGCACTTCAGGTCGTATATCGCCCCCAACGACACACGCTCATGGTGCAGACCGGTCGAGTCGGGCTAGGACGGCCTGGGCATCCGAGGGATGAGCCGGTCAACCGCTGACTGGTTTGCTGGCGGTCGCCCCGGTCGCCCCGGTCGCCCCGGTCGCCCCGGTCGCCCCGGGCGGCCAGGGCCGGCTAGGAAGCCCGCACGTCCGGCGCCTGCTGCCAGGCCTGGCTCTCCTTACGCCGGCGGGCGGCCTTGCGCCGGGCGCGGATCCGCTCCTCGGGCGTCGTACCGCCCCAGATTCCGTGCGCCTCGGCCGTCTGCATCGCGAAGTCAAGGCACTGCTGCCGTACCGTGCAACCCGCGCAGACCCGGAGCGCGCTGCTGATCTGCCGCTCAGCGACCGTGCCTTGGGGGATGGGAAAGAACAATTCTGGATCGGCAGAAAGACAGGCGCTCGCCGCGCGCCAATCGGTGGCGTAGATGGTCATTGGCGTCCTTAAAGAGAGGCTGGTAATTGGGCGGCCTAGTCGCTCCATCGCAGTCCGCTTCCCACACAGCCTTCGCCTATTCGCTCAAAAAAGACAAAGTTCCCGCTGGGTGTTCGCTGTGCGGTTACCCGGTGGCGTTGCCCGTACCTCGATGCCCGCTGTGCGGCGCCCGCTGTGCGGCGCCCGCTGTGCGGCGCCCGCTGTGCGGTTACCCCTGGGCGTTGCCCGTCCCACGGTGCCCCTACCGCAGTGCCCGCTGTGCGGCGCCCGCTTTCCGTTCGCTGGAACGCCCGTGGTGTTCGCTGTACGCCGGGGCAGGCCCGGTGGTGGGCTACCCCTGGTGGCTGAGCCAGCGCCGCGCCTTGTGCCGCGCGGCCCGCTTCCATACCTTCCTCGCCTGGCGCTGGTACCCAAGCGCGTCGCGGTGCGCGCGCTCGTTCAGCAGGCCGAAGCTGAACGCGTTCTCCCCGGCCAGGTGAGCCTGCACGCCGATCTCGCGCGCCACCCCGCGGGCGACGACGGCGTCGTGCTGGTCGCCGAGGACCGTCTGGACCGCCTTCATCCGCTTGCCGAACCGCCGCGCCTGCTTGCCGAAGACCGGCTCCACCGCCTCGGCCGCATACCGGGCGCGCTTGGCCGCCTTCCGCGCCTCGTGCAGCGCGACATCACGCGGGGTCCCCTCGGGAGCCCGCCATGCCCGGTGCATCCGGTGCTTGGCCCGGCGGTAAGCGTGCGCGACGGCCTTGGGCAGGACCTCGGCGGCCGGCTGCGTCGCCGCCTCCGTCTGCAGCGGCTCCTCAAGCAGGCGGTCGAGATCGTGCAGTATCCCGAAGTAGCGCGCGGAATCAAGCGCGCCGAGCACCGCGTCCCGCGTCCCGGCGTGGGCCGGGGCGAAGTGCGATGCCACCCGCGCCTGGGCGGGGCCGATCACCAGTTCCACCGGCGTGCTGGCCAGACGCTCCTCGAAGTACTCCTCGAGCACCTCGGCGTCGCGGGCATCGCCAAGCACCTGACCGAGCCAGCGCAACTCGTCCCGCAGGTGCGCGGTCGGCTCGAGCATGACCATCGGGAACGCCTGGAGGGCGGCGCGCAGCCGCCTGGTGGTCACCCGCATCTGGTGGATCGCGTCCGGCTCGTCGCGGCGGACGGCGAGGTCGAGGGCCCGGAGCCGGCCCGACTGCGCGCTGATGTAGGCCAGGACCACGTCGCCGGCCTGCGACCTGCGGGTAAGCGGGCCCGCCGCCTGAACTTCGGTAGTCATAGTGACGCGACTACCCCGCTCTGCGCGAACATCACGTCCAGCCGGTGTGCCATCCGCTGTTTGCCGCGGGAAACATCGGCGCTGTTTGCGGCCATGCTGCCCGGGTAGCCGGCCCCCCCGCGCAACAAGGCAAGTAACAAAGCAAGGGGACAACGGGTAACGCTTCGTGTGCGATTGCGTCCCGGGGGCAGGACACCGCGAGACACGGCCGGGACAACAGGCCAAGCGAACAGGCCAAGCGAACAGGCCAAGCGAACAAGCAGAGCAGACGAGCAGAGGGGGAGTGGCATCTCATGACAGACAATGCGCAGAACGGTTCAGCGAACAACGGTGCGGGCAGCGACGAGCGCCCGACGGTGCGCTACGGCGACCAGCAGGTCACCCGGGGCCGCGGCGGCGAGACCCACCAGAGCGCTGACGGCGGCCCGGCCAGCGCCAGCGCCAGCGATAACCCCAGCGCCAACGGCGACAGCAACGTCAACGACGGCAGGGAGCGCCTCACCACCGCGCAAGGCGTCCCCATCAGCGACGACCAGAACTCGCTGCGGGCCGGCGAGCGCGGCCCCAGCCTGCTCGAGGATTTCGCCTTCCGCGAGAAGATCTTCCACTTCGACCACGAGCGGATCCCCGAGCGGGTAGTGCACGCCCGCGGCTACGGTGCCCACGGCTACTTCGAGAACTACGAGCCGCTGACCGGCATCACCCGCGCCGACCTCTTCAGCGAGGCGGGCCTGCGCACCCCGGTGTTCGTCCGCTTCTCCACCGTGGCCGGCAACGAGGGCTCCGGCGATATGGTCCGTGACGTGCGCGGCTTCGCCACCAAGTTCTACACTCGCGAGGGCAACTGGGACCTGGTCGGCAACAACATCCCGGTCTTCTTCATCCAGGACGCGATCAAGTTCCCCGACGTCATCCACGCCGCCAAGCAGGAGCCGGACCGCGGCTTCCCGCAGGCCCAGACGGCCCACGACAACTTCTGGGACTTCGTCTCCCTCACCCCCGAGTCAACCCACATGCTGCTGTGGATCATGTCCGACCGCGCCATCCCCCGCTCGTTCCGGTTCATGGAGGGGTTCGGGGTACACACCTTCCGTTTGATCGATGCGGCGGGCCACTCGACCTACGTGAAGTTCCACTGGAAGCCGAAGCACGGACTGCAGTCGGTGGTCTGGAACGAGGCCGTCAAGATCAACGGGGCCGACCCGGACTTCCACCGGCGCGACCTGTGGGCCGCCATCAAGAGCGGCGACTACCCCGAGTGGGAGCTGGGCCTGCAGCTGTTCGACGACGAGTTCGCCGACCAGTTCGACTTCGACGTCCTCGACCCCACCAAGCTCATCCCCGAGGAGCTGGTGCCGGTACGCCCGGTCGGCAAGCTGGTGCTCGACCGCGTGGTCAGCAACTTCTTCGCCGAGACCGAGCAGGTAGCGTTCTGCACGCAGAACATCGTGCCCGGCATCGACTTCAGCAACGACCCGCTGCTGCAGGGGAGGAACTTCTCCTACCTCGACACCCAGGTCAGCAGGCTCGGCAGCCCCAACTTCACGCAGCTCCCGGTCAACGCGCCCAAGTGCCCGTTCGCGCATTTCCAGCAGGACGGCCAGATGGCTGTGCTCAACCCGGCCACCCGGGCGAACTACGAGCCCAACTCGTGGCCGGGCGCGGAGGGCGGCCCGCGCGAGGACCCGCACCAGGGCTACCGCAGCTACCCGGCGACCGAGGCAGGCGCCAAGCGCCGGATGCGCCCGGCCAGCTTCGCCGACCATTACAGCCAGGCCCGCCAGTTCTACCTCAGCCAGACCGACGTCGAGCGGCTGCACATCGCCGAGGCGTTCACCTTCGAGCTGAGCAAGGTCGAGCGAGCGGACATCAGGGCCCGGGTGGTGGCAGGCCTGCGTAACGTCAACCAGGAGCTCGCGGAGGCGGTGGCCGAGGGCCTCGGCCTGCGCGAGCTGCCCGCCGCCACCGAGCCGGCCCGCGAGCCGGTCGACCTGCCCGCGTCCCCGGCCCTGTCCATCCTCGGCCGGAGCGCGCACGGACTTGACAGCCTCGCCGGGCGGAAGATCGGCGTGCTCATCACCAACGGCGCCGACGCCGAGACCCTGGCCGCGCTGCGAGCGGCCGCCGCTAACGAGGGGGCGACGGTGGAAATCATCGCGGCCACCGTCGGCGGCGCCGACATCAGCGACGGCACCCGGGTGCCGGCCGATCAGCAGATCGACGGCGCCCCGTCGGTGCTCTACGACGCGGTGGCCGTGATCGCCGAGCCCGGCGGCGCCCGCGCCCTGGCCGCCCGCCCGGCCGCCCGCGACTTCGTCACCGACGCCGTCGCGCACTGCAAGTTCATCGGCTACACCAGCGGCGCGGCCGTGCTCATGGAGGCCGCCGGGCTGCCCGCCGACCCCGCCGACTCCGACGACGGGTTCATCAGCCTGAACGAATACCCGGTGGCGGAGTTCATCGCCCGCTGCCGGCAGCTGCGGCACTGGCAGCGCCAGTTCGCCCCCAGTAGGTGACGGACGGCGAAACGCGGGACATAAAAAGACGACATCGATAGACATGACTGTGAGGTAGGTCACATGACTTTAAGTTTAGAAGTTTTGGTGAGGGCACAACAGCCACCGTCCGGCATTCCTCACCACCCCCGGAGACGGCCATGACGAAGGCAACAGTAGAAGAGGCGCCCGCCTTGGGCTTTTCCCGCGCGGAGCTCCGAGGTCTGTCCGACGACGAGCTGCTGACGCGCCTGCACGACCTGCCGCGCGACAGCGATGAGCGCGCGGCGTACTGCGAGCTCCTGGTGGAGCGGCACGAGAAGCTGGTCCGCTCCTGCGTGCGGCAGTACCGCGGCAGCCCCGAGCCGGTCGAGGACCTGATGCAGGTCGGCTACGTTGGCCTGCTCAAGGCGATCAACAACTACGACCCCGCCTTCGGCAACAACCTCACCGCGTACGCGACGCCGTGCGTGAGCGGCGAGATCAAGCGGCACTTCCGCGACAAGCGGTGGCAGGTGCACGTCCGCCGCTCCGCCCAGGAGCTCCTGCTCTCCATGCGCAAGGCGTCCGAGGACCTCACCCACCAGCTCGGCCGGCAGCCCACCAACGAAGAGCTGACCGAGCGCCTCGGCGTCAGCATGGAGGATCTGCTCGAGGCCCAGCAGGCGGACATGGTGTTCAGCGCCTACTCACTGGACGCGCCGCTGTCGGACCACGAGGACCCCGGCCAGCTGTCGGACATGCTCGGCGACGAGGATGCCGACCTTGAGCGCTCGATCGACATGGAGGCCGTCGCCACTCACTGGGACGAGCTCCCGGAGCGCGAGCAGAAGATCCTCACCATGCGCTTCTACGGCAACCTGACCCAGGCCGAGATCGGCGCGAGCCTCGGTATCTCCCAGATGCACGTTTCCCGGCTGCTCACCCGGGCGCTGACCCACCTCCGCAGCCGCCTGCTCGACGTAGACGACGCGCTCGCGTCATGAGACAACCGCTTACTGGAAAGGACAATCCTCCATGAAAACCGGAGCAGGCCTGGCACTCATCGCGGTCGGCGCGATCCTGGCCTTCGCTGTGAACGCGACCCCCTCGTGGCTGAATTTGCACACGGTCGGCTGGGTGCTCATGCTCGTCGGTCTCGTCGGCCTGGTGCTCCCCAAGCGCACCTACGGCTGGCTGGGCCGCCAGATCCAGACCCGGCGGACCACCACCTACCCGCCCACCCGAGTCCAGCAGGCGCGGTACACCACCCGCCCGCCGGGCGGCTCGATTGAGGCGGGCACCGCGCCGCAGCCGACGTTCGTCGAGCAGGAGGACGTCATCGACGGGACCACGCTCAACGGCGAACCGCAGGGGACGGCCTACCGCCCGGTCGCCGGCCAGACCGAAGTGATCGAGGACCTCTACGAGCAGCCGTAACGGCGGCCCCCAAAACGGCCGCGCCGCCCACGCACTCACGCGATGCTCGCGCTTCAGGGACCGACCCTGATCGCGAGCATCGTGACGTCATCCCTCAGCTCGCCCTCGGAGAACGAGGTCACCAGGTCCTGCACCGCGCGCACGGTCTCCGACGCCGAGCGCCCCGCGACCGATGCGAGCTCATCCGCCAGCCGGTCCTCAAAGAACCCGTGGTCGGCGCTGCGGGCCTCGGTCACCCCGTCGGTGTAGAAGAACAGCAGGTCGCCCTGGCGGAGCTCCAGCTCGGTGGTGCTCGCCTCCGAGTCGCCGAACAGCCCGAGCGGCATCCCGTCCATCTCCAGGATTTCCACCCGCCCGTCGGCCCGGACGACGGCCGGGCCCGGATGACCGCAGCCGCCCAGCCGGACCTGCACCCGACGGCCGCGCTGGCGCAGGAAGGCGAGCGCGGCGGTCACGAACCGCTCGCCATAGTCCCCTTTGTGCAGCACCTGGTTGGCCGCGGTGAGCACGTCCGCGGGCCCGCTGTGCACGTGCGAAAGGGCGCGGATCGAGTGCCGGGCGGCGGCGGTCATCGCCGCCGCGTCCTGGCCCTTGCCGCAGACGTCGCCGATCGCGATGGCCCAGCCGTCGGACGACGGGAACACGTCGTAGAAGTCACCGCTGATCTCCTGCCACTGGGTGGCCCCGATGTAGGCCGCGGCGAACTCCAGCCACGGCACATCCGGCAGGTTGGCCGGCATCAGGCTCGCCTGCAGCGCCTCGGCCACCTCCGACCGGCGGCGGAACATCCGGTCAACCCGGATCGCGGTCCCCAGGTGCCTGCCAAGCTCCTCGGCCAGCCCGAGGTCGGCGACGCCGAACCGGCCGCTGGCCGGCTGCCGCGCGAGCGTCAGCGCCCCGTAGCCGGCGGTGCTGTCGGCGATCGGCACGCAGATCAGCGAGGTGGCGCCGAGCGCCATCAGCAACGGCACGCCGTCCGGTCCTTGGCCGAGCACCGAGGGCTCGTCGGGGTCCGCGAGCAGGATGGACTTGCCGCTCGAGTGCACCTGCCAGGGGGCCGACTCCGGGTCCGGGTCAACCGCCCGCGCGGCCCGCTCCGCGCCCGCCGGATTGCGCCGGTCGCCCTGCCCGCCGCGCGAGCCCGCCGCGAACTGGCGGCGGAGCTGGCCACCGCGGTCGATGTCGATGATCACCCAGTCCGCCAGCTCGCCCGCCAGCAGCCGGGCGAACCGCTGCATGGTCAGCGCCTCGCTGAACGTGCTGTTGTCAAGCAGCAGCTGGGTCACCGCGGTCACCATGTCGAGCCGCTTGGTCATCGCCACGATCGCCGGGTCGGTCACGTCCTCCTCGGCCGCCGGGGCAGCCGCGGAGACCGGAGCGCCCGCCGGGGCCTGGCCGTCCTGCCCGCCGGCCGCGCCCGCGACGGCTTGGGTGATGGTGACCACGAACAGCGGCGGATCGCCCGGCAGCTCGACCCTGGCCGCCGTCAGCGTGGCGCCAAGCGGCCCGGTCTTGGTCAGCACCCGGCAGTTGACCTTCCGGTCCTGGCCGTTGCGCGCGACCGCGGCCAGCTGCGTCTGCACCGCGGCCCGGAATGGCAGGTCCACGAAGGACGCCAGCGGCTTGCCGGTCGCGTAACCGGTCGGGAACCCGAGCAGCGTGGCCGCCTGGTCGTTGGCCCGTCTGATCGTGGTGTCCTGCTCAAGCAGGAACAGCGCGGTGGGGGTGCGCTGGAAGGCGGCGTGCAGCAGCCGGCGCTCGGCCAGGCCCGGCTGCCCGTCAGGCGGCGCGTCACCCCGGCCCGCCGGGGCGGCGGCCGCGGCCCGCGCCGCTTCGGCCAGCGCCTCGATGGCGCCGTCGAGCTCGGTCAGGGCCGCGTCGGTCAGCGACCCAGGATCGGCGCCGGGCAGGCTCAGCGCCTGGCGCAGTGCGTCGCGCCGTGTCGCGAGGTCCGTCAGCGCACCATCACGCCGTCCGACTGGCGGCATATATCCCGTATCCCGTCATCTCCGCGCGGTCGTTGTCCGGGGCCCACCCCCCCGGCGGCACCCCGTCGGCCGCGGTGGCCCGCTGCGCGGATTAACGGGCCACGTTCAGGATAGGGGCCCGAACTGGGTGGCGAAGCTCAAGATAACTTCAAAACTTCCTGGAGGAACGCACGCGTGGCTCCGCCCGTCTCGCATGTTTAGGCCTCCCCGCCGGGGTAGCCAACTGCTGCGAATCACCGCAAATGAAGCTGAGCCTGGTGATTCGCTGGTGAGCTGCCTGACGGCGGGCCGCAGCACCGGTTCGCCGTCAGGTTCCAAAGACAACCCGCCGGAGCCCTAACACCCCCCAGGGCTCCGGCGGGTTACTCATGCCTCAGCTGTACGCCAGCCACCGCTCCATGCAGGCGATGAGCTCGTCGGTGTCGACCGGCTTGGTCACGTAGTCGTTGGCCCCGGCCGCGATGCTCTTCTCCCGGTCCTTGGGCATCGCCCGCGCGGTGACCGCGATGATCGGCAGCGAGCCGAACTCGGGCATCTGCCGGATCGCGGTCATCGTCGCGTAGCCGTCCATCCCCGGCATCATGACGTCCATCAGGATCAGGTCGGTCTCCGGGTCGGCCCGCAGCACCTCGATGCCCTGCCGCCCGTCGCTTGCCCGCGTCACCACCACGTCGTGCAGCTCAAGCGTGCTGGTGATGGCGAAGACGTTGCGCGCGTCGTCGTCGATGACAAGCACGTGCTTGCCGCGCAGCTCCGGGTGGTCGTCCTTGCCGTCCTTGCCCGCCCCGAGCGGCCCCGCGGTCCCGTTCGCGGCCGGGACGCCGTTGCTGATCAGCGCGGGCACCCGGCCCGGCTCGGCCGCCGACAGGTGCAGGGTGATCCGCTCGCGCAGCTCGTCAAGCGAGGGCAGCAGCTCAAGCCTGCGGTACCCGGCGCGGAGCGCGGCCAGCCGTTCCCCGCTGGCGCTGGCCGGCTGCCCGTTCAGGTGCGCGAGCACCGGGATCTCGCGCAGCGCGGGCTTCTCCTGCACCTGCTCGAGGAAGTCGAACGCGTTCGGCGCGGCCAGGTCGACCACCACGCAGCGGTACGGCTCCGCCGCCAGCAGCGCGACCCCCTGCCCGGGGCTGGTGGCGGTGGACACCCGCACCGCGCTGCTGACCCCGCCCAGATCAGAGATGGCGCTGTAGGCCAGCAGGGTGAGCAGGCCGCCGCTGGTGCCCTCGAACACCAGCACGTTCCGGTCAAGCTCGGTGAACCGGCTCGCCCCCGCACCGTTGCGGGGCAGGTCGGCCGCGCTGATCGCGGGCCGGTCGGCCGCGCTGGTGATGCCGGTGCCGGTGCCGGTGCCGGTGCCGGTGCCGGTGCCGGTGCCGGTGCCGTTGGCGACGGGCACGGTGCCGTCGTCGCGCCCGCCTGCCGCGGACTCGATCAAAGACGTGGCCGCGCGGGTGATGTCCGCCATCGCGGCCCGCAGCGGCTGGGCGGTCTCGTCCTCGCTTTCCTCCCGGGTACCCCGCACCGGCCGGGTGCCCCGCAGTCCCGGTCCGCCGTCGCCAGGGGCGGCGAAGGCCGCGTCCGGCCCGTCCCCGTCCGGCGGGACATCGGGCAGCGTGGCGGGCACGTTCAGGGTGAAGGTGCTGCCGCGGCCCAGGTCGCTGGTGGCGGTGATCTCGCCGCCCAGCAGCGCGCTGACCTGGCTGGCGATCGAAAGCCCGAGCCCGGTGCCGCCGTACCGGCGGCTCAGCGTCCCGTCGCCCTGCTGGAACGCGCCGAAGATCACGGCCAGGTTCTCCGGCGCGATCCCGATCCCGGTGTCGACCACGGAGAACGCGATGGCGGGCCCGTCGTGCGGGCCGCCGTCCGGCCCGGCCGGCGCCGCGGCGACCCGGAGGGTGACCCGGCCGCGCTCGGTGAACTTGACCGCGTTGGAGAGCAGGTTCCCGAGCACCTGGCGGAGCCGCTGCCGGTCGGTGGCCAGCTCCGAGGGCGCCGACGGCTCGATGTCGACCTCGAAGTCGAGGCCCTTCTCCGTGGTCAGCGGCTGGAACGTGGCCTGCAGGTCCTCGAT
>JBEKEK010000126.1:0-23718 GCA_050013875.1 Trebonia sp.
GCGGTCGCGTTCACTCCGGGGCCGTTGGTGGGGAACTTCGACAGGCCGAAGTGGTTGTGGTCGCTGGCGAACGGGCGCAGGTCCCCGAGGTCGAAGATCGAGCCGAGGTCGACGTAGAAGCCTTCGGCGCGCTGGCCGGCGTAGACCTTGACGCCACCGGCGATCGAGTGCACCGCCTGCGCGGCGAGCTTGGGGAAGTCCGGGGTGGACAGCGGGCCGATGTTGCACGGCGGGCAGGCCAGGTTTTTGGCCAGCGTCTCCTGGCTGTGCCCGTGGCGCCACTTGAAGACGTCGTAGGACTGGCGGCGGTTCCAGTTGGGGCTGCCAAGCGACTCGATCGGGCCGGTGTTGTACAGGAAGGTGTCCGGGTCGACCACCGTGGTGGTGAACTTGAATGAGTAGGTCATGTCGGCGACGCCGTCGCCGTTGTTGTCGATGTGGATCAGGTACAGCACGTCGTCGCCGAACTCGTAGAAGTTCGGGCCCCCGGCCGGCCCCTGCAGCGGGACGTAATTGGCGATGAGGGTGACGGTGTCGGGCTTGTCCGGGCTGACGAACGCGTAAACGTCCGTGCTGTCGGCGACCGGATCTTTTGAAATACCCGGCGCCTCGCGATGGGAAGACATAAAGAAGCCTCACTCGGTTTTGACGTGTTTTGAACCGGCCCGGGAGCCGGTGAGAAGAGCTGAGACGAGCTCAGACGAACGGAAAAGAAAAACCCGCTATTCCGCTGGGCTCAGTTAGCGGCCCGGGCGATCCGGGCGGCGAGCTGGTGGTCGGTGAAGCGCACGTGGTCTTCGCCGGTGTACAGGTCGACGACCCCGGTACGGGCGTCATGAACGTGCACCACCAGCGGCTCCTTGTGTGCCGCGCTGCGGGTGTCGTCCGTGGCCGGCTTGGTCGTCGACGCGCTCGCGGGTCCGGCGATAACGCCGCCGAGCACTCCCGCTGCGAGTCCGGCGGCGCCGACTCCGGCCGCGCCGCGCAGCATTCCCCGCCGGGTCGTACCCGGGCTCGTTGATTCCCGCCTGGCTTCTGCTGATTCCTGATCAGGCATACTGCCCCACCTTCAGATGCGGATGAGCAAAACTTGCCCCCAGCGCTATCGCACTGGTCGGTAGCCATTCGAAGCGCTGTCCCCCGCGGATTGCCGCGCGCCGCAAAAAATTCCGCACCGTCTGGAAACGGCCCTCGGGCGGGCCGGCCCTAAAGGCTGCCGGCCAGCCAGCCGGCCCTAAAGGCTGCCGGCCGCCCGGCCGGCTTACTTACGCTTGGCGGCGATCGCCTCCACGCCCGCGATGAACAGGCTGACGCCGAGCTGGTAATGGAACTCCGGGTCATCGCTTGAGGTCAACGCGACGGCGCACTCCACCAACTGCGGGTAGGTGTCGGGGGGCAGCGTCGCGAACGTGATCTGCTTCTTCCGCTGGCCCTGCAGGCGTTCCTCGAGCGACAGCCATTCGGAGCCCGGCTCGCTCATGACGAGCATGATCCCGTTCCACAGGGCGTAGCGGGCGATCCCGGCGGCGTGCTCAGGGTCGAAGCCGGCTCCCCGCAGGATCTCCAGCGTCAGCTCGGTCGGGCGCAGTGATGCCTCGGTCTGCTTGTCGAATTCCAGCAGCAGCTTCGGCGCCGCCGGATGCGAGCGCAGCACCACCAGCAGCGACTCGAACAGGGTGCGCAGCTGGTCTGGCCACGGCGCGGCGCGGTCCAGCTCCAGGTCGATCTCCGTCCAGACGCGCTCGACCAGCGCGGTGAGCAGCTCCTCCTTGCTCCGGAAGTGCCAGTAGAGCGCCATCGGGGTCACGCCAAGCTCGCTGGCGAGCTTGCGGATGGTCAGCGCCTCAAGGCCGACGGAATCGGCCAGCTTGAGCGCCTGGTCGACCACGGCGCCCTTGGTCAGCCGGGTGCGGTCAGCGTCGGCCCGGCCGGGCTCCGGCTTGGCACCCGCGGTCCCGCTGGAAGAAGTCACTTGACAACTATACGTCGTACAGGTCATCATCGGCAATGACGCACATGTACGTCGTATAGGAACGCTATACAGGTACGGCGTACATGCCAGCTACGGGAAGAGCCGACGGGAAGGACCGGATGTCATGCCAGCCATAGGAACCGCGCGAGCGACGACGCCAAGGACCAGATGGGTGGCGCTGGCAGCGGTCAGCCTGGCCAACTTCATGGCGTATCTCGACAACAACGTGACCAACGTCGCGATCCCCACCATCCAGCGCGACCTGCACCTGTCGGCCGCTGGCCTCGAGTGGATCGTGAGCAGCTACCTGCTGGTGCTGGCGGGCCTGCTGCTGGTCGGCGGGCGGGTCGCCGATGTCTTCGGCCGGCGGCGGGTGTTCCTCATCGGGCTGGCCATCTTCACGCTGTCGTCGCTGGCCGCGGGCCTGGCCGACAGTGGCGGGATGCTGATCGGCGCCCGCGCGGTCCAGGGGTTCGGTGCGGCGATGATGATGCCCGCCACGCTGGCGATCATCCTCGCCACCTTCACCAACGCGAAGGAGCGGGCGGCCGCGATCGGCATCTGGGGAGGGGTCGGGGCGCTGGCCCTGGCGCTCGGCCCGGTCATCGGCGGCCTCATCAGCCAGCACATCCACTGGGGCTGGATCTTCCTCATCAACGTGCCGGTCGGCGTGGTGACGCTGGCCGTCGCCCTCCCGTCGGTGGCCGAGTCGCGGGCCGAGGAGGGGCTCGCGGGCGGTTCGCTGGCGCGCCGCCTGGACTTCCCCGGCCTGGTCAGCTCCGCGCTGGCGCTGTTCGCGCTGACCTACGCGCTGATCGAGGGGCAGGACCTTGGCTGGACCTCGGCGCCGATCCTCGCCTCGTTCTCGGCCGCCGCCGTCGCGCTGGCGGTCTTCCTGCTCATCGAGACGCGGACGTCCCACCCGATGGTCGCGCTGCCGATTTTCCGGTCCCGGGTGTTCAGCGGCGGGACGGTGACGATGATGATCTGGGGCTTCGGCATCCTCGGTATCTACTTCTTCACCTCGCTGTACCTGCAGCGGGTACTCGGGTTCTCGCCGACCAAGGCGGGCCTGGCGTTCGTGCCGATGGCGCTGTGCGTCGCGGTCTTCTCGGTGATCTCCCCGCGGGTGGCCGCGGTGCTCAGCGCGCACCGAACGGTCGCGCTGGGGATGCTGGTGATGGTCGCGGGCCTGGTTCTGTTCGCCCGCATCGGCGCTGCCGCCACCTATGGGTCGCTGATGCCGGGGTTCATCCTGTTCGGCGCCGGGGCCGGCCTGATGAACGTGCCGTTGATGAACGCCATCATGGAGGCCGCGCCCGCCGCCCAGGCAGGGGTGGCGTCCGCCCTGATCAACGCGTCCCGTGAGGTCGCCGGGCTGCTCGGCGTCACCGTGATCGGCGCGGTGCTGTGGAACCGGGACGCGTCGGCCCTGCGCGGCGGGGCGTCCGCGTCGGCGGCGTTCGTCGACGGGTACCACGTCGGCCTGTGGGTGACCATCGCGCTGCTGGCGGCCGGGGTCGTGCTCAGCTACGTGACGCTCCGCCCCAAGGCGGCGCCCGCCGAGCTCACCGTGGTGGCCGAGCCGGGAGCGGCGGGCGATGCGGTGCCCGCTGACACGGTGCGGACCGACAGCCCGGCCGCGCTCTAATCCAACCTGCCCGACCGGTCTCTCACACTCGGGGGGATCCAGCGGTCCTCGCGACTCCCGCGACCTGTGGGAGTCGCGGGGACCGTGGTGTTTGAGGGCAGTGACTGCGCTGAGTGCGGCGGGGGGCAGAGGCTGAGTGCGGCGGGGGCAGAGGCTGACTGCGGCGCGGGACAGCGCGGGTGCCGCTACGGGTAGAGCAGCCGTCCGGCGAGATAGGTGATCAGCATCGCCAGGGCGCCGATGCTGGCCGTGCGGGCCATCGGGACCAGCGGGTGGACCCGCGCGATCCGCGCCGCCACCCAGCCCGTCAGCAGCAGCGCCGCCAGCACGATGGCGAAGGTCACCGGCGCTCTGGACGGCACCGGGATGAGCACGATGGCCAGCCAGGGCAGCACCGCCCCGGCCGCGAAGGCGGCGCTCACAGCGAGCGCGTCGCCCAGCGGGGCGGCCAGCGAGTCGGACCTGATGCCGTACTCCGCCTCGGCATGCGCCTCAAGCGCATCGTGGGCGGTCAGCTCGACCGCGACCTGCCGGGCCAGGCCGGCCGAGAGCCCGCGCGACACGTAAAGCTCGGTGAGCTCGTCGAGCTCGGCGTCGGGCGCGGTCTCAAGCAGCACCCGCTCGGCGGCCAGCTGGGACACCAGCCGGTCGCGCTCGGCCCGCAGCTTGGAGTACTCGACGGCGCCCATCGCCAGCGTCCCCGCCACCAGCCCGGCGAACCCGGCGAAGACCAGCACGCCCGAGCTCACGTCGGCGCCGGCGAACCCCTCGCAGATCCCGGCCGACGTCAGGATCCCGTCGGTGGCTTCCGGGAAATGCGGGCGCATCAAGCCGAAAACCGTCCTGGCCGCCTCCAGCGCCACTCGCCTCCCGTAGCCGCCGGGTTCACCGTCCGTTAACCACGTCACTAGCTGGTCGTCGGCTCTTATTTACCCAGATCAGGCCGGGTGAGACCGGTCCGCGACGGCGGAAACGCGAACGGTCAGGGTCGGGCGTCGTCGGCCCTGAGCTCTGCCTCGAGCAGGTCCATCGCCTTGAGGAAGGCGGTCTGCTCGCTGGGCGCGAGCTTGTCGAGGACCCGGGCCAGCGGGCTGGCGGCGCCGTCCAGCCACTGCCCGACCACGTCCGCCTGGGCCGGGTGGATCTGGACGAGCGTACGGCGGCGGTCGGCCGGGTCGGGCTGCCGGTCGACGAACCCGGCCCGGTCCAGGTCGGCCAGCACGCCGCTGACGGTGGGCAGGGTCAGGCCGAGCCGGGAGGCGAGCTCGCCGACGGTGACCGCGCTGCCGCGGAGCTGCTGCAGCGCGGCGACGTGGCGCGGGCCGAGCGGCGTGCCCGAGCTGGGCGCGATCTGGTCCTGCCAGCGCCGCATGCCCCGCGAAACGCGCGGGAACAGCTGCAAGAGCCGCAGGCACAGCGCCGAGTGCTCCCTGCCGCCTGCTTCGTCGCTCACGCTGTCTCCTTGACCGGACTCGTATTCACTATATATTGTTCTGCTATCAAAACTATTTGTACTCTCTAACAAAATAAGCCTCAGGAGCACCACATGGCATCAGAGATACAGGCACTGCTGGCCGACGGGAAGCTAGCGGGCGCCTGGACCCTGGACGGGGCCAAATCCTCGGTCGGTCTGAGCAGCAAGAGCGTCTGGAATCTGGTCAAGGTCAACGGCCGCTTCACCCAGGTAACCGGGGCGGCCGTCATCTCGGCCGGCGGCGAAGCGACCGGCACGATCACGGTCGCGGCGGCGTCGGTCGACACCGCCAACAAGAAGCGCGATGACCACCTGCGGTCGGCCGACTTCTTCGACGCCGCGAAGTACCCCGACATCAGCGTCACCATCAGCTCGGCCACCCTGTCGGCCGGGGGCGAGGACGCCGCCTTCTCCGGCACGCTCACCGTCCGCGACCAGACCAGGCCGGTCACCGTCAGCGGCAAGGTCTCCACCCGCGACGCGGACGAGATCGCCCTGGACGCCGAGCTGCCGGTCAACCGGGGCGACTACGGCATGTCCTTCAACAAGCTGAACATGATGTCGCTGGACAACATCATCACCATCCACGCGGTCTTCGCCAGGGCCTAGGCTCTGCCGCGGCGCGGGTCGCGGTGGCGGTGCGGGCGGCGTGGCAGTCCGCCGCATGGCTCTGCCGTTCAGTGGCTCTGCCGTTCAGTGGCCCTGCCGTTCAGTGGCCCTGCCGCGGGTGCGGGTCCCGGGTCCGTGCGGGCAGCGCAACGGTCCGTTCCATTGAAGCATTTAAGCGATTTTGAACGGAGGAGTTGCTCCGCCCCACCGGCACCTTTCCTCAGGTCGCGGCGGCGACGAGGGCGAGCGCGCGCTCCGCGTGGTCGGTGATGATGACGGCGACCCGGGGGTCGGCGGCGAAGGCGCGGATGTCGGGGTCCGCGTTCACCGTCCACAGCAGGCACGGCAGTCCCGCCGCGGCGGCCCGGCGGACGATGCCGAACCGGGCCAGCTTGTAGTGCGGCGCGAGGTAATCGGCGCGGACCTTCCTGGCCAGCTCGACCGGGTACAGCTCGCGGACACGAGTGGGCAGCCCGGCCCAGCGCGCGCTGCCGCCGATCAGCAACCCGGTCTTGACCTCGGGGAATGCCGATTTCGCGTGGTCGATGGCGGCGGGCAGGAAGGACGTCACGACGAACTCGCCTGGGTCAAGGACGGCCTTGAGCTCGGCCATCACGGCGGCCACGTAGCCGTCCTCCTTGAGCTCGACGTCCAGCTTGATCCGGCCGGCGCAGGCGCGCAGCACCTCGGCCAGCAGCGGCGGGCGGACGCCGGTGGCGGACTCGATCTCGTCGCGGGTCAGGCTGCGCACCCCGACGCCGTTGACGCGGGCGTCGTGGAAGGCGATCAGCTCGCCGTCGCGGGTCATCCGGACGTCGAACTCGATCATGTCGGCGCCGATCGCGATCGCGTTGGTGAACGCCTCGATCGTGTTCTCTGCCGCCCCGGTGGCAACTCCCCGGTGCGCGGCCACCATCGCTGTACCCACGCCCGACCGCCCTCTCTCATACCCGACCGCTCTTCTCCGCACCGTAGTATGCCGTGCCATCTCACCTGCGGCGACCGGCAGGATCTGACCAGACGGGTAACATTTGCTACGTCTGGAGGGGCATCAGGTTGCGGGCGAAACCGTCCACGAAGCCCTCGAAGGATTCCGGGGTCGCCGCGGGCCTGATGACGAACTTGCTCAGCCCGGCATCGACGAACGATGAGATCAGATCTTTCGCGCCCGCCCAGCCGTCGGCGATGAGCGCGGCCGGGTCCGCGTCCGGCCGGCGACGCCTGATCGAGGCCGCGAGAGCGTCCGGGATGCCGCCGAACGCGACCGGCAGGCTGATCCCGAAGTGGTCCTGCTCCACCGCCCTCGCGGCCTGCCCGGCCGCGGCGTTGATGACGCCGACCGCGGCCCGGGCTTCGGCCGGGGTGAGCAGCGAGCCGAGCCACCCGTCGGCCAGCCGCCCGATCCGGCGCAGCCCGGCCTCGGCCGACCCGCCCAGCCAGATGTCCAGCGGCTTGGCCGGCAGCGGCCCGACCGACGCGTTCTCCACCGTGAAGAAGGTTCCGTGGAACGACACCACGTCGGTCGTCAGCATCAGCCGCAGCAGAGTCAGCGCCTCATCGAACACCGCGCCCCGCTGCCCTGGCGGCACCGGGAACAGCACGCGCTCGGCGGCGAGGGCCGGCTGCAGGCCGAAGACCGGCAGCACCCGGCCAGGCGCCAGCCCCGCCAGCGAGGCCAGTTGCTTGGCGACCAGCACCGGATGCCGCCCGGGCAGCACCGAGATCCCGCTGCCGACCTTGAGCCGCTCCGTCTTCGCCAGCGCGAACGTCATCCCGGTGAACGGCTCGACGGCCGGCCCGTAGACGTTCTCCGGCAGCCACAGTGAATCGATGCCAGCGGCCTCAAGCAGGCCGACGCTCTCCCCGAACTCGCTGGGGGCGCCCGCCGCCCCCAGCGAGATCCCGATCTTTACGCTCATGCTCACACGCTACGTTGAAGTCAGGCGCAGACGGGTTCGCCGCAGTCGTCCGATTCGGCGTCGGCCGCGTCCGCGTCGATGGCGCGGCCGGCCGCCAGGGCGAGCGCGGGCTGGGCCGGCCCCGGCCCGGCGGCGGCCCGTCGCCGGGCCGGGAGCAGGCCGCTGAGCGCGGTCAGCGCGCCGACCGCCGAGATCGCGGTGATGACGGCCAGGGCCGGCCGGTAGGCGCCAAGCGTGGCCTGCGCGGTGGTGATCCGGCTGGCGCCGCCCGCGTCCACCACGGCGGTCACCATGGCCAGCACGATAGCCCCGCCGACCTGGAACGATGTCTGGAACAGGCTGGCCGCCAGGCCCTGCTCGGCGTCCGCGATGCCGGCCGTCGCGGCCAGGCTGAGCGAGGAGAAGCCAAGGCCGAAGGCGATCCCGATGAGCACCACGGCCGGCAGGATGACCGAGGGGTAGTCGGGGCTGACGCCGACCCGGAGGAACACCGCGTACCCAGCGACCAGGCTGATGAAGGCGAACACGGTGATCCGGGCGGGCCCGAACCGGTCGATGATCGCGCTCATCCGGGTGGACAGGATCGCCACCACGACCCCCGCGGGCAGGAAGGCGAGCGCGGTGGACAGCGCGGTCCAGCCGGCCAGGCTCTGCAGGTACTGGGTGACCAGGAACTGGAACGAGACGTAGGAGCCGAATAGCGTCATGGCGCCAATGTTCGCCCTGGTCAGCGCGCCGGATCGGAAGATTCCCAGCGGCACAAGCGGGTCGGCGCTGCGCCGCTCGATGACGGCAAACGCGGCCAGCGCCGCGACCACGGCCGCGAACGAGCCGATCGTCCTGGCCGACCCCCAGCCTGCCTGCTGGGCGGCGACGACCGTGTAGACGAGCAGCAGCATCGCGCCGGTGACGGTGACGGCGCCGGGGAGGTCGAACTTGCGGCCGCTCCGGCTGGCCCGCGCGCCGGTCTCACCGCTCCCGTCGCCCTCGCCGCGCGGGATGAACCGGATCGCGGCGATCAGGGTAAGCAGCGCCACCGGCGCGGGCACCAGCAGCGTCAACCGCCAGCTGACCTCGGTGAGCAGGCCGGACAGCACCAGCCCGAGTGAGAACCCGCTGGCACCGAAGGCGGAGTAGATGCTGATCGCCCGGTTGCGCATCGGGCCCTCGTGGAAGGTGGTGGTGAGCAGCGACAGGCCGGCCGGGGCGGTGAAGGCGGCCGCGATGCCCTTGATGAAGCGGGCGCCGATCAGCAGTTCCGGGCTGCTGACGAGCCCGCCGAACAGCGACGCGACCGCGAAGACGGCAAGCGCGGCGAGGAACACGCGGCGGCGGCCGAGCAGGTCAGCGGCCCGGCCGCCGAGCAGCAGGAGGCCGCCGTAGCCGAGCACATAGCCGCTGACCACCCACTGCAGCGAAGACGTGGACAGCCCGAGGGCATTGCGGATGTCGGGCAGGGCGACGCCGACCATCGACACGTCGAGCCCGTCGAGGAAGAGCGCTCCGCAGAGCACGATCAGGATGGCCCACAGGCGCGGGCTCCAGTGCGGGGTCTGGGCGGCGGGTGCGGGTGCCGCCGCCGACTGGACGGATGGGAGATCTGGGAAAGCCTGAGTGCGGCTCGATGACTCCATGGCTGCGACAATATGCTTGCACGCGCACTAGATGCAAGTGCAATTAGTGTAGTTGCAACTATCTCACGGGCGCGCTATGCTGCGCCCGTGAGCGACGAACCGGTGGTGACCGCGTGGCGAGCCATCGCGGCCAGCCACGCGGCGGCTTGTGCGGCGCTTGAGCGCGAGCTTGGTAAGCGGCACGGGCTCGGCGTCAGCGAGTTCGAGGTCCTCGACCGGCTGGCCGAGCGCGGGGAGCGCGACTTCCGCGCCCAGGAGCTGGCCGACGCCGTGCACCTGAGCCAGAGCGCGCTCTCCCGGCTGATCGACCGGCTGGAGGTGCACGGGCTGGTCGAGCGGTGCTTGTGCGGCGAAGACCGGCGCGGCATCTACGTCAGGCTCACCTCGGACGGCCGGCAGCGGCATGCCGAAGCGGCACCGACGCATCGTGACGTGCTCGCGTCGGTGCTGCCGGCCGGGCTGCTCGCCCCGTAGCGCGCTGTCCCGTCGCGCACGTGAGTCACTTGAGTACCCCATGATCGCGAAGACTTTTTACCGCGAAGACTTTTCGCGCGCATCACACTGAGGCGGCCACCGGCGTGGCCGCGGGCGCGGCGGGCAGCCGGCGCGACCGGGTCGCCAGGGAAGCGGTCCTGACCAGGACCATCGTTAGCGCCATGAAGATCAGGCCGTCGGTGATAGCGGCCCCCGTGACCTGATGGGCGAAGCTCCACTGGTCGAGCTGGACACCGAACCAGCGGGTGGCGCCGATGGAGAACACCGTGCGGGCGGCCACCACCACGATCCACACCAGCGCGTAGGGCAGGCCCGCCGCACTGGCCGGCCTGCCGGTCCGCGGGCTGCGGTAGACCCTCATCAGCGCGCTGGCGACCAGGCCGCAGAACAGTCCGGCGGCGACGCCGGCCAACTCGACCAGCAGCCCGTTCCCGTGGGTGACGGGCCGGTCAATGAAGATCGGGATGACCACGGCGATCGTGATCAGCGGCCGCAGGATCCGGAACTTGCCGATCTTGCGGTGCGGGCCGAAATCGCCCTCAAGGACCGAGATCAGCACGGCGACGTTGATGATCATTGCTTCGGTAAGGGGGGACATCAGGTGCTCCTGCTCGTTTTCGCACGGTGGCTGTTTGTGCTGACGTCATCCACCATCGCGTGGCCGCCCCGGTTCGGGCGTCGGAGCGCGGGTTGGTCTCCGGTACCACGCGCGCGAGCAGGCGGTACCCCGCGGTATGAGGCCGCGGCAGCCGGTCCTCAACCCGGAACTGGTCCCGCGGGCCGACGCACTAGTACCGCCCCGCTCCGTAGCGTCGGGATCAGTCGGTCAACTTCAGCGCCGGACCGCCGGCCGCGTGAACAGGGAGCATGTGTCATGTCCTGGCTCGAAATCCTCGTCGTCATCGGAGTCATCGGCTTTGTCATCTACCAGCAGGTGGCCGGCCAGGCGGTCGCGGGCAGGCGCCTCATTGTGCTGCCCGCCGTCGTCACCGTCGTCGGGTTCATCGACCTGCACAATGCCAGGCACCTGCACACGGCCGACATCGTCTGGCTGACGGTCGGCGCCATCGGGTCGGTGCTGATCGGACTGGCCTTCGGCGCGATAATTCGGCTGGAGTCGCGCAACGGCGCGCTCTGGGCGCAGCTGCCGCTGCGTGGCCTGTGGCTGTGGGCGGCGCTGATCGGCTGGCGCGTGCTGATCGCGGTGATCGCCGCCAAGTCCGGCGCTCACGTCGCCGCCTCCACCACCCCGCTGCTGTTCACCCTCGGCCTGAACCGGCTGGCTCAGGCGGCCGTCATCGTGACCAGGGCCATGGCGGCCGGCATCCCGTTCGCGCCGGAGCAGGACGGCAGGACGCTCCGGTCAGGCGGGTCGCGTGGCTCCCACCGTGACCGGTCGGCGCGATACTGATCCCATGACGATCAGGCTCTTCTGGCTGATCCGGTTCTCGGGGTTCGCGGTAGTCGGGATACTGGCCCTGATCAACCCGCCGGACCACCCGCCGGATCAACTGCTCGACCGGGCCATCCAGATCGCCTGCTTCTCGGCGGTCGGGCTGGCCCTGGTGGCGTGGGTGCTCCTTGATGAGTTCCCGCGCTACCGCCGCCGGGGCCTGCCCATCGTGCTCTGCGTGATCGCCGCCGCCAGCGGCCTGGCCGGGGTGACCGCGGGCGGCGGCCAGGGTCTGGTTGCCTTCGCCGCCGTGGCGGCCGTGGCGGCCGGCGCCGAGTTTGACCCGCCGTCCGACATCGCGGCCTGCGTCGCGGTCTTCGCGGCGGGCAGTATCCCGATCTGGGTCGCCGGCCCGGTCGTCGGCAGCGGCCTCGGCACGCTGGCCGGGTACCCGCTGCTGATCGCGGTCTGCCTGTCCTTGGGCCGCAACCGCCGCTCCTACCGGGTGCAGGCCGAGCAGTCGGCCGCGCTGCTCGAGCAGTACGAGCGGCTGCGGGCGCAGCAGCGCCGGGCCGACGTGCTGGACGAGCGAACCCGGATCGCGCGCGAGATCCACGATGTCCTCGCGCACTCGCTCGGCGCCCTTGGCATCCAGATCCAGGCGGCCAAGGCGATGCTGACCGACCACCAGGACATCGGCCGGGCGGTCGCCGCGCTGTCGGTGGCGCAGCGGATGGCCGCGGACGGCCTGACCGAGACGCGGCGCGCGGTGCACGCGCTGCGGGTCGACACGGTCCCGCTGGCGGCGGAACTGGACGGTGTGGTGACCACCCACCGGCAGCGCTATCAGGTCCAGGTCACCTTCGAGACTTCCGGTGCGGCCAGGCCGCTGCCGCCCGACGTCTCGCTCGCGTTGCTCCGCACCGCGCAGGAAGCGCTGGTCAACGCGGCTAAGCACGCCTCCGGGGAGGACATCGATGTCCGCCTCGATTACGGTGAGGGCGACGTCCGGCTCACCCTCGTCAACCACCTCAGCGGCACCGCGGCCGCGGCCGCGGTGCACGGGCCGAGCAGCGCCGGCGGCTACGGCCTGACCGGCATGGCCGAGCGCCTGCGGCTGCTGAACGGCACGCTGCGGGCCGGCCCGCGCGACGGGCAGTGGGCGGTAACCGCCGAGCTTCCGCTAGCGTCTGTGAACATGGCCGCCGCATCGGTTCCCGCATCCCCGCCCGGCGCTCCCGCCTCGCCCGCGTCTCCCGGGGCGACCGGCCGATGACCGCCGACCAGCCGTTGCGCGTCGTCATCGCCGACGACCAGGCCAGCGTCCGCGAGGGCCTGGTCCTGCTGCTCGGCGGGCTGCCCGGCATCGAGGTGGCCGGCGCCGCCGCCGATGGCGAGCAGGCGCTGGAACTGGTGGCCGAGCAGCAGCCCGACGCGATCCTGCTCGACCTGCACATGCCCGTGCTTGACGGCATCGGCGCCACCCGCCGCCTGGTCGCCGAGCACCCCGGCGTCGCCATCGTGGTGCTCACCACCTATGCGGATGACAACTCGGTCATCGAGGCGCTGCAGGCGGGCGCGCGCAGCTACCTCACCAAGGACGCCGACCGGACCGACATCGCCCGCGCCCTGCAGGCCGCGGCCGAGGGCCTGACCGTCTTCGACCCGCGAGTGCGGGCAACGCTGCTGGCCGCCGCCGCAGGGTCGGCCGCGTCGTCGGCCGGGCCGGCCCGCCCGACGGCGGCGCCGGGTGCCGCCCCGCGGGCGGCCGAGCCGCCGGACGGCCTGACCCACCGCGAGTTGGAGATCCTCGGCCTGATCGCCCAGGGGCTGACCAACCCGGAGATCGCCGGGCGGCTGTTCCTGAGCAACCACACGATCAAGACGCACATCAACCGGATCTTCGCCAAGACCGGCTCCCGCGACCGGGTGGCCGCCATCGCCTACGCGCAGCGCCACAACCTCGGCTGACCGGCCTGTCGCCGACCGGCTGGTGCTGGCCAAGGAGTAGCGCAAAATCCGTGATAACAGCAAGAGGAGCAGGCGTCAACCTGCCCGGTCACGCCCGCAGGCGGCGCGGCGTGATCAGCAGCGGGACCGAGAACATCGCGCCGAATCGCTCCGCCTCGCCGAATAGCGCGCCGATCCGCTCGGCGTACTTGGCCCGGTAGTGCGGCTCCTTGTCGGCCGGGCCGACCTCCGGTGCCTCGCGCGCCTCGCCGTCAATCCGGACGATGTCGCGGCCGATGTCGGTGACGTCAAGCCCCAGCGCAATCTGCGGGTTCTGCTTGATATGGCGCAGCTTGGGCTTGCCCGGCTCGCTGTAGACCAGGATCGTCTCGTCGGACTCGCGGAGCAGGAACCACACCGGGACGCTCTCCGGCTTCCCGGTCGGGCTGACGGTGGTCAGCCAGGCGATGAGGTTGCTGCGCAGCCGGCCCTCCACGTGCTGGCGGCGGTCGGCGGGCAGCTGCCCGGTGAGCTTCATCGTTCCTCCGGAGTAGGCGCTCTGGCACCGCCTGGCCGGCCGGGCCGGACGCTGTGGTCAAGTCAGGCCCGGCGGCGGGCTGCTAGGGCACGACGACGACGGGCACCGGCGAGTGACGGACCAGCGCCACTGCGGCCGACCCGACCATCCGGTGCAACGCCTGCGACGAGCTCCCGACCACGATCGTCACAATGCCGTCGGGGTTGGCGTTACTGATGTCCTTCGCGGCATCGATCAGCGCCTCCCCGATCAGGCCCTGGCGCCGCTCGAAGGTCCAGCGCTCCTCGCGGTCGCGCAGCTGCTGGCCGGCCGACGTCCGCAGGTCACGCTCGATCTCGTCGAAGTCGCGCTGGATCTCGCCCACCGCGTCGGCCGACATCATGTCGATGCTAGGGATGTGAGCCACGTACACGACGTCGATGCGTCCGGAGCGCCCGTGCAGCAGTCGGATGGCGGCGTCGAGCGCGCGAGTGGAAGGCGGGGAACCGTCGTAGCCGACGACGAGGTACAGATCCGGGGAAGGCGTGTCAGTGTTCATCGGAATCAAGCGTAGTCCCGTGACCCGGGCCGGTTGCTGGGGGGACAGGCAATCATTGGTGCGCAGGGAAGCCGGCCATCAGGAGAGCACGCGCCGCCTGAAGTTGCGCAGCCCGATCGACAGGAAGAGGACCGCGAAGCCGGCCACCACTGGGTAGATGACGTAGAGCTGCATGTGCGGCGCGTTGGTGAAGGCCGCCCGCATCCCCTCGTTCACGTAGATCAGCGGGTTGATCAGCACGATCGTCTGCAGCCAGTGCCAGCCGCCCACGGTCACCGGGGAGAGCTTCGTCCACGAGTAGTAGGTGCCGCCGAGGAACGTGATCGGCAAGATGATGAAGCCGAACATCAGGCCGATGTTCCTCGGCTCGAAGCTGGTGCCCAGGAGCAGCCCAAGGCCGGCCATCGCGATGCAGGCCAGCGGCACCAGCGTGAGGATGATCCACCAGTGCAGCGAGATGTGGGCGGTCACTCCCGCGGCGTGCACCACCGACGCGATCGGCAGCACGATGATGGCCGAGATGATGCCCTGCACCGCGCCCGACAGCACCTTGGCCATGGCGACCAGCCAGATCGGGCAGGGTGCCTGCACCCGGTCCTCGATCTCCCTGGTGAACCCGAACTCCTGGGCCATCGCCAGCGCGATGGACTGCACGCCCTGGAACATGATGGAGATCCCGACCACGCCGGGCACCAGGATGGTCGCGAATTCCGACTCCGAGGCGGTGCCGTGACCGGCGCCGACGCCCTGGCCGATCTTCGGGAAGACATAGAGGAAGACGAAGCAGAGCAGGAACGGCTGGATGATGGTGCGCAGCACGAACTCCCCCAGGTGCTTGCGCAGCACCACCAGGTCGCGCAGCAGCAGCGCGCCGAGCGCGGTCCAGCTCGCGGCGGCTACCGAGCGGGTGGGCCCGCCGCCGATCCGGGCGAGCGGTTGCCCTGCCTGCGGCTGCGTGGTTGCCGAGGTCGTCATTCTTCCCGGAGCTCCCTTCCGGTCAGGTTGATGAAGACGGTCTCCAGGCTGGGCTCGGCGACCGACACGTCGAGTAGGTCGAAGCCGCCGCGCTCGGCCGCCAGGACGATGCGCGGCACCAGCCGGTCGATCCCCTGCACGTGCAGTTCGAGCCTGCCGTCGGCGGCGCGGGTCCTGGTGACGCCGGCCACGTCCTTGGCCAGCAGCGCGCCCAGCTTGTCGAGGTCGCCGGTGGTCCGCACGGAGACGATGGTGTCGGCGCCGATCGACTGCTTGAGGTTTTCCGGGGTGTCGAGTGCCAGCACACGGCCGTGGTCCATGATCGCGACCCGGTCGCAGAGCTGGTCCGCCTCTTCCATGTAGTGCGTGGTGAGCAGGATCGTCTGGCCGTCGTTGTGCAGCTCGCCCAGCAGATCCCAGAGCGCCAGCCGGCTCTGCGGGTCAAGTCCGGCCGTCGGCTCGTCGAGGAAGAGCACCGACGGCCGGTGGAAGATCGCCCGCGCCACCATGAGCCGCTGCGCCATGCCGCCGGACAGCGCGTACACCGATGCCTTGGCCCACTTGGTCAGCTGGAACCGGGCGAGCAGCTGGTCGGCGATCTTCCTGGACTCCTTCGCCCCGATGCCGAACAGGCGCCCGTGGAAGTACAGGTTCTCCCAGACGGTGAGCTGCCGGTCCAGGGTGTTCTGCTGCGAGACGATGCCGCTCAGCTGCTTGGCCAGGGCCGGCTGCGCGCCGACGTCGACCCCGGCCAGGAACGCCTTCCCCGACGTCGGGACGACCCGGGTGGTCAGCATCCCGGCGGTGGTCGTCTTGCCCGCGCCGTTAGGCCCGAGCAGCCCGAAGATCTCCCCGGCCTGGACGTCCAGGTTGAGCTGGTCAACCGCGGTGAAGTCGGTACCGGGATAGACCTTGGTCAGCTCCTCGGTATGAATAACCCCGCGCTCCCCGGCCGCCGCCGAGACCGCGTTCGTCGACGCTTGTGCACTAGTCATCAGGTCAACCCTAACCCCCGCCTCCTCCGCCAAGGCCAGCCCGGCGGGCATCGCGGCCAGGCCGACAATGCACGCCTCATACCACGGACTTATCGCCCAAATCAGTCATAGTGTGTCGTTCTGGTCGCATAGTGCCTTTAAGTGCACATGAAGATGGTTGTTACCCAGAATCGGGCGGCGATGCGGGCGGGTCCGCCACGTCGCTACCAACGCGAAGTCTAGGGTTTGGTTGTGACTATGGGCAGCCGCGCGTTCGCGGCCATGCTGAAGATCGGCCCCGCGCTGAACCGTGACATCGCGGTGGAAAGGGACGTGGTGGTCCGCGCTCCCGACGGGACACCGCTGCTGACCGACGCCTACCTGGCCGAGCCGCGCCGCCCGCTGCCGGTTATCCTGCTCCGTTCCCCGTATGGCCGACGTGGTGCCTTCGGCGCCATGGCGCGGCTGTTCGCCGAGCGCGGCTACCACGCGGTGGTGCAGTCCACCCGCGGCACGTTCGGGTCCGGGGGGCAGATTGACTTCGACCGGGAGGCCGGCGACGGCCGGGCGGCCGCCGACTGGATCGTCGGGCAGCCCTGGTCCAACGGTGACCTCGGCACCTTCGGCAGCAGCTACCTCAGCTTCACCCAGCTGGCGCTGGCCTCCACCAGGCCGCCCCAGCTGAAGGCCATGGCGATCGGGATCTGGGCGGCCGAACGCCGTGCCTACAACTACCCGGGAGGCGCCTTCGCGCTTGACCGCGCGCTCGGCTGGGCCTTCACCATCGAGAACCAGGAGCGGCCGCTCGGGTTCATCCGCACCCCGCTGCAGGTCGGCCGGGACCTCAAGCCGGCGTTCGGCCACCTGCCGCTGATCAACGCCGATACGGCTGCCGTCGGCCGCCCGGTCGGCTTCTACCGCGACTGGCTCACCCACGACCAGCCGGGCGACCCGTACTGGACGCCCACCGACTTCCGGCCGGTGCTGGCCGATCTCGGCGTCCCGGTGACCATGATCGCCGGGTGGTACGACATGTTCCTGCCGTACATGCTGGCGGACTACCAGCGGCTGCGGGACGGCGGGCAGACCGTCCGGCTGCGGGTCGGCGCGTGGCACCACACCAGCCAGGGCCTGCTGCGGCACTCCGTCGCCGACGCCCTGGACTGGTTCGGAACCCATCTGCGGGGCGGGCAGGCGCCGCCCGCGGGCAGGGCCGCCCCGGTCCGGGCGGAGATCATGGGCGGGGTCGGCTGGCGTGAACTGCCGTCCTGGCCGCCCGAGGCCGCCGTCCAGCGCTGGCACCTCCAGCCCGGCGGCATCCTCGCCACCGGGACCCCGCCGGAAAGCGACCAGGACCGCTACACCTACGATCCGGCCGATCCGACCCCCGCCGTCGGCGGCACAAGCACCATGAGCTTCGGCCCGCGCGACAACCGCTCCCTCGAGCAGCGCCCGGACGTCCTCAGCTACACGACGCCGACGCTGCGCGGGCCGCTCGAGATCACCGGCCCGGTCGCCGCGGAGCTGTTCGTCGGCTCCACCCGGCCGCACACCGACTTCTTCGTCCGCCTGTGCGACGTCGACGAGAAGGGCAAGTCGGTCAACATCACCGACGGCATCTCGCGGCTGACCGACGCCACCCAAGCTCCCCAGCGCATCACCGTCGACCTGTGGCCGACCGCCCACCGGTTCGCCGTCGGCCACCGGATAAGGCTCCAGGTTTCAAGCGGCGCCCATCCCCGCTACGCCAGGAACCCGGGATCGGGCGAACCCCTGGCGACCGCGGCAACCCTGCGGACCGCGCTGCAGTCCGTGCATCACGACCCCGACCGCCCCTCCGCGGTCCTGCTGCCCGTCACCGGGAGGCAGGCTCGGGCGGGCCTGCTAGAGCCGAAGGGGCCACGTGATGCGTGAGGATGCCCGGCAGCGGGCCACCGAGTTCGTCAAGGAGCTTTACGCTGTCGGTGAGATCGACGCGGACCGGTTTGGCGCCGGTGTTGCCGGGGTGCTGGCGGCCAGGACCGAGGCCGAACTGGCCGAGGTGGTCCGGTCATTGCCGGCCCCGGTCGCGCTGACCAGCCAGGAGCGGCGGCTGGCGGAGCCGCTGGAGATCCATTCCGGGTTGGGACGGCTGCGGCTGGCGGGCCGGTGGCAGGTCGCCAGCCAGACGCACATCAGCGCGGAGCTAGGCAGCATCAGGCTTGACCTCACCGAAGCCGAGTTCGACGACCACATCGTTGACCTGCACGTTTATACCGGGTGGGGGAGCATCACGATCATCGTGCCCCGTGGCGTGGGGGTGCAGGTGCTCCGTCATCGGGGCGGGGTCGACTCGCGGCTCGACCCGCAGGTGCCCGGGCTGCCACTGGTCCGGCTCGACGTGACCACCAATATCGGCAGAGTTCACCTATGCCATCCAGGAACCCAGCAGAGCGCGAGACGCTGGCCCGGCGGCAGACGGCGCCGGTAACCAGTTGCATACAGCCGTTCAAGCAGAATGCGGTGGCCGCCGCGCTGAGCTGCCGCATCAGCGTCGTCCTCTTTTACATGTTCCTCATTTCCAGATATCGCTTGATATCCGGCAGGCCACTAATTACCGCCGCGATCACGGCGACTGTCACGACCGCTATAACGAGCTTCCCCATCTTGTGCACCGTCCTTTCCCCATGTTCGGTGTTCGTGCAGGATTTCCTCCACCGCGGCTACCGCGTGCGGCAGGGCCGCCTGGACCGGGTCAGATAGTCCCATTCCGGGACTGGTGTCGGCTGGCTCGCATGCCACCACCAGACTTCGGCCCGGCCGCCCGCCAAGCGACGCGAGCAGGGCGAAGATGTCGTCGGGGGTCAGGCCGTGCGCGTCGATGACCGGCGCGGCGGCCGGCTCGCCGCCGTCGGCAGCCGCCCTGGGCGGCTCGACCTCGAGCACCGTGACCGTTCCCGGTTCGGTGCCGCGGGCCGCCGCGTCGATCAGCACGAACAGGTCGCAGCCGTCGAGCAGGTCGTAGACCAGGTGCACGCCGCGGATGCCGAAGTCCCGGATTTGGACGCCAGGCGGCGGCGCTGGCCGGTCCGCCAGCAGTCGGATCACCTCGACGCCGAAGGCGTCGTCACGCTGGAAGATGTTGCCCACGCCCGCCACCAGGGTCCGCCCGGCGGTGCTCTGCGGTCCGGTCATGGTGCCTCGTCCGGCTCGATCTCGTCCGGCGCGAAATACAGGAAGCGGCCGTGCGCGACCCGCAGGTCCTCGTCCGGGTCGTCGGCCAGCGACACGGCTAGGTACGGGGTGTCCTCCACGTCGAGGAGCACCGCCTCGACCCGGGCGCGGCGCCCGGTCAGGAACATGTCCTGCGCGTCGGCCCGGCGCACGCCCGGCCGCAGCCTGACCATGCTGCCGCGCGCGATCCGGTGCCCCGCGACGGTGATGGCGTCGGTGTCGGGTGAGACCGAGGCGTCCGCGCCGGGGTCCCACCAGGGGACGTTCGATCCGGGGTCGGGGGGCTCGGCGCCGTGCCCGGTTCGCGCGAACCCGGCGCCGGCCCGCAGCGGCCGCATGGTCCCGTGCATGCGGCCGAAGTCAGCCGCGTCCAGCGCCTCAACTCGGTCGATCAGCGCCGCCGCCCGCGCATCGGTGGCCCTGGCCTCCTGCTTCTCCGCGTCTGAGAGTGCGAGCGTGCGGAGGGTGAGGATCTCGTCGATCTCGGTGCCGTCGTAGAGCTCGCCGGGACTCTCCGCGGCGACCTCGGGGTGGTCGTACAAGATGATCGGGGAGGAGAGCATGACCTGCCGTCCGCCGTCCGGGCCGGCCAGGGCGGGCCAGCAGCCGATGTTCTCGCACGCCTCAACTTCCGGCTTGGCCCACTCGGGCGGGTCGATGCTGGATACGAACTGCCCGCCGTGCACGCCGATGATCAGGTGCGCCGCCACCAGCGCGGTCGGAAGCGCCTCGTCCCGGCTGCTCGGCACCGGGTCCGGAGCGCTGTGGTTGTCCACCCGCACCCGCAGCCGTGCCGCGCTCCACGGGCCGGGCACCGGGCCTGCCTGCACGGACACGATGCCGCTGACCCGCTCACGGCGGCGGACCACGGTTCCCTCGTGTTCCTCGCTGGCCGGCAGTTCGAACCCCGCGACCCGCCCGCCGCGCAATAGGTGCGCGGCATCAACCTCGACGGTCACCTCCCGCTCGACCGCCTCGTCCCAGGACGGCTGGCCGGCCCTCGTCCGCCGCTGCACCTGGAGGAACCGGAAGACCACCTCAACCATCGGCTCGCCGGTGTGCTCAAAGACGCACTCGGTCTGCAGGAACGACCGCTCGGAGGGATCGGCCGCGCAGTACCGGGGCGACATCGCGACGCCGAACTGCCACCGGCTCTGGTTCTTCTGCGCGGAGGCGCGGTACGGGTACAGGATGTACCCCTCGTAAAGGACGGCGTCGGCGACGGCGCGGGCGGCGTTGAGGTTCACGGCTTTCCCGCCTCCGTACTTCCAACCGAGTCCCGGGGCGCGGGCGTCGGGGTGGGCGCCGCTGGCGCTCGGCCGACCTCAGCCTCGGCCAGCAGCGCGGTGAGGGTGGCGTCCCAGGTCGGCAGGGCGCGCTCCGATTTGAACGCGGACAGGGCATCGAGGGTCTCGCGGCGGCAGCGCAGCCAGGCGCTGTCGGGGAAGTGCAGGTTGACGACGTCCTGCCAGACGCTCACCGGCATGCGGTAGGACGCCTCCGAGCTCCAGGGCACAAGCTCGACCGCGTAGCCGTTGCCCTGGGCCAGGAAGACCGTGCCGCTGAACAGGAACAGCAGCGGGATCGTGCCGTCGTCGAGGGCCTGCAGGTAGCGGGCGGAGGCGACCTCCAGGTCGTAGGTGCACGGCACTGGCACGTTGATCTCGGCCAGCGCGCTGAAGCCGGGGACCATCGTGGTCACCATCGCCAGCTGGATCGGCTTGACCGTGTCGGCCCAGCGCGCGGTGTCGCCGAACAGGTCGTGCAGCCGCCGTGCCTCGGCCGCTGAATACCGGCGCCGCTGCGGCTCGATGCGGATCTGGCAGCGCAAGACGATCGCGTGCAACGCGGCGCCGGTGCTCTCGGTGATCGTCAGCGCGAACGATAGCGTCGGGGTGGCGGCGTAGCGCTCCGCGCTCGCGCCGGTGCAGCCGAACACCAGATCCGCCATGTCAGCGCTCCTCCGGTGCCAGCGCGACCGCGCGCCACCGCAGTCCGGCCAGGAACGCCGCCAGGGCGGCGCGGGCTTCGGCGCCGCCGTCGAACCCCTGCCAGCGCAACCGGAGTTCGCCGACTAGCGCGTAGCACTCGTCGACCGGGATCAGGAAGACCTCGTTGCCCTCGTCGGCGCGGTTGACGAAGATCGCTTCGACATCCGGCGTCATCGCCCCGAGCAGGGGATATGCGGTGACGAGGCGGTCCCACGCGGCCAGGTCAAGCTCGCACTCGGTCACTCCGCCGGGACTCGGGTAGCCCGCCACCACCCGGTCGAGCACGGAGTTGTAGAAGAAGAAGGCCATTGCGACGGGGATCTGCAAGTCGCTCCAGTCCGCGTCGTCCAGCGGCCGGTCCGGGTCATGACGGACGCGCTCGGGCACGGACCGGTATCTGCCGCCCGCCGCGCCGTCGGAGAGGAACAGGAGATAGCAGGCGCGGCAGGCGCAGACGATGGAGCGCTTCTCGATCTCGACCACATGACCGTGCCGGTCGTCGAGGACCTCGCGGCACATCTCGCACCGTTCGGGCTCGGTGACGCCGTCCGGGATCCCGCCAGGGACGGGGTTCGCGGCCGCGACGGGGTTGGCGCTCCGGGAGCCAGCCGCGGCGGTGGGGGATCTGCTGGCGAAACGCCGCAGCCCGGTCACCCCCGTCCCGGTCACCGGGTTCCCGCCGGGCGCCGCATGATCTGCAGCAGCGGCAGCTCGGCCGGCCCGGTGACTTCCTCCACGGCGACGCCGGCCACCTCCGGCGCCGCTTCGGTCACCGCTTCCGCCACCTGCTGCCGGACGGCAGGGGTAGCCGACCCGCAGCCGTGGCCGCTCGCCGTGAGCCGCAGCTGGACGACGCCTTCATCGTCGATGCCGAGGTAGGAGATCGCGTCGGCGTGCGCACCGAGCCGGGGGCGAACCTGCTCGAGCGCTCGCCGGATGCGGGCGTCGGTGTCCAGCGGGTGCAGGTCGTGGACCAGCAGCAGGCTCTCCACCAGCGGGTCGGCCGCCAGCGCGGGCAGCAGCCGCGGCCCGGCGTCGCGATCGGCGGTGAGGGTCTCGACGATCGTCGCCAGCCCGGCGCCGTAGAGCTCGACCAGGCAGCCGACCAGTTCCTCGGCTGCGTCGCCGGCCTGCGACCCGGCCCGCTCTCGCAGTTCGGCGATGAGCTTCTCGACCCGGTCGCCGGCAGTTCGCGCGTCAGTGACTCTGGCCATCTGCCATCCCTTCAGCGGCTCTCTGCGTCACGTGGCCAGCGGAACTCCGGTTGGCGAATGCACCGTCTTCAGCACCTTGCCGTTGCCCAGGTACATGTGGACGCCGCAGGGCAGGCAGGGGTCGAAGCTGCGCACCGCCCGCATGATGTCGATGCCCTTGAAGTTTTCCGGTGAGTTCTCCTCGAAGATCGGCGTGTTCTGCACCGCGTCCTCGTACGGCCCGGGCGTGCCGTAACTGTCGCGGACGCTGCCGTTCCACGGAGTCGGCGGGTAGGGGTGGTAGTTGGCGATCTTCCCGCCCCTGATCACCATGTGGTGAGAGAGCACGCCGCGCACCGCCTCGGTGAACCCGCAGCTGTTCGCGTCCTCCGGCACGGTGAACGATTCCCAGGTCTTGGTCCGCCCGGCCCGGATCTCGGCCAGGGCCTGCTCGGTGAAGTACAGCGCGCAGGCGGCGGCATAGGCCTGGAAGTAGGTACGGGCCCGGTCCCGCTCGATCGCGTTGGACAGCGGCTTGCCCTCCTTGTCGACCGGGATCTTCCACTCGAAGCTGGTCTCCGGCCGGGAGACGGTGCGGGGCAGGTTGATCTGCACGCTGTGCCCGGTGGACTTGACGTAGCCGAAGTCGACCAGGCCGGCCAGCGCGGTCGACCAGAGCCGGGCGATGGGTCCGCCGCCGGTGTCGAGCGGCAGATAGCTCGTTCCGTCGAACCAGCGCGGTGACATCGTCCAGCTGTACTTGTCGTCGAAGTCCCGCTTGGCCGGGCGGGGGATGGTGTGCTGGTTCCACGGGTGGCGGCGGTCGACCGGGTTGCCGAGCTCGTCGTGGGTGACGAACATTTCCTGGTCTTCCCAGTCCTCGTAGAAGGAGTGGCCGAGCAGGATCCTGATGCCCAGGTTGATGTCGACCAGGCTGGTGGTGACGAGCTTCCCGTCGACCACGACACCGGGCGTGACGAACATCTTGCGGCCCCAGTCGGCCATGTTCCGGTAGGTGAAGTCGCAGTACTCGGGGTTGTTGAGGCTGCCCCAGCAGCCGAGCAGCACCCGCCGCCTGCCGACCTCCTCGTACCCGGGCAGCGCCTCGTAGAAGAAGTCGAACAGGTCGTCGTGCATCGGGACGACCCGCTTCATGAACTCGACGTAGCGCATCAGCCGGGTCAGGTAGTCGGTGAACA
>JBEKEK010000127.1:0-22963 GCA_050013875.1 Trebonia sp.
AGACGTGCTCGATAATCTCCTGCTGCTGCCCGCGGAACGAGGAGTATCCGAACACCCGGCGCAGGACGTCCGCAGCCGCGTCGGGAGTTCCGGTGAGGACCACGCCGCGATTCTACGGTTCGCCAGCGACATAATGCCCCCGTTGCGAGCGAGTCCGCATTGATCGACAGGCTGAGCCGTGATCAGAACAGGTGCCGGAAAGGAGGCCCCGGGACGGAACTCCCGGACCGGGCGGGCGTCGAACTCGTCAGGGTCAGGCGTGCTCCCAGTGCTGCGGCAGCCCATCTACGAGAAGGACCGCCTCGACCCGGTCGATCCGGCCGCCTCGCTGGTGCTGGACGAAGAGATCCTGGCCCAGTTCCCCGAGGGCTACCGCTACCTGGCCTATCTGCAGCAGCAGGCCGGATACCCGGTCAAGACCGACATGCCCGGCCTGGCCGGCCCCGGGGTGGAGCGGCTCTACGCCCGGGGCGCCGCCTGGCTGGCCGGGGAGCCGGTCACCCCGTAGCACTATCTGCGAGCCGAAAGCCCCAGTTCAGCATCTGCTCCGCGGCCTGTGCGCCCGCGCCCGAACCGGAGGCCGGGCTGTCCAGGACGACTCCGATCAGGGTCCGGCTGCCCCTGACCGCCTCGAACAGCAGGCAGTGCCCGGCGTCGTCGGTGTACCCGTCCTTGATCCCGACGGCACCGGAATACGAGCCAATCAGGTCGTCAGTGTTGTCCCACCAGTATTCGTGATGCCCGCGGCCCTTCGGCAGCTGGTAGAACTGAAGGTCCACGACCGATCGGAAGGCCGGGTAGCGCATCGCTGCCAGGCCGAGCGTGAGCAGGTCGGCGGGCGTGGAGTAGGTCGAGGTCTCGGTGGGGTAGGGCAGGCCGTCCGGTGAGGCGAAATGGGTGCGCGTCATGCCCATCCGGGCCGCGGTCGCGTTCATCCGCGCGACAAAGGCGGTCAGGCCGGGGCCGTAGGCGTTCGCCAGCGTATAGGCGGCGTCTGCCCCCGACGCCAGCAGCAGCGCGGGCAGCAGTTCCGCGGCCGTGAGCACGTCCCCGGGGCGCAGGGCCGCGGTTTCGCCCCCGTACTCCCAGGCGTAGCTGACCGCCGCCTTCGGGATGGTGATCTCGCGCCCGAGGTCACCGCTCTGGAGCACGAGCAGCGCGGTCATCACCTTGGTGATGCTGGCCATGGGCCGTTCGATATCTACGTCACGGCCCCACAGCACCTGGCCGGTGGCCGCGTCGGCCAGCACTGCCCCCTTGGCCTTGACCCCGCTGGGTGCGCCGGTCACCACCGCGATCGTCGGACTGGGTGAAGGGCGGGGCGGTGAAGGGCGGGCAGATGAGGGCACGCGGGTCCGGGCCCTGATCGCCGCGTCCGGTCCGGCGGCCGGCCGCGAGCTGCTTCCCGTGACCGTCCAGGCCGCGACACCGCAGACCACGACGGTCATCACGGTCAGGATAATGAGCCATGTCCTCAGCCGCACGACACCGCGTCCTCGCTCCTGCGGGGCAGCACCATGACCGATGAGGTCATCATGAGCAACCTCCCAGGCGGCGCGAGCTGGTGCCAGGCTCAGCCGAATAGGCCCGAGGCCATCGACGAAGCGTACCCCAGGCGGGACCTAGAATCTCGCGGCCGCTGCGGCCCAGGCGGCAGCGTCGCCCGCAGGCGAGAAGGAACGCAGCGGCTGCGAAGACCGCAGCAGGGCACGCATCCCGGCCAGTTCGCCGGGCGCCGCGCCCAGGGCGCGGGCCTGCACCAGCACGTTGCCGAAGGCGGTGGCCTCGGCCGGCCCCGCCGTCACCGGCAGCCCGGTCGCGTCGGCGGTGAGCTGGCAGAGCAGCGTGTTACGGGCTCCGCCGCCGACGATGTGCACCACGTCGGCGTGCTGGCCGCTGAGGGACTGCGCCGACCAGATGGCCCGCCGGTAGGCCAGCGCCAGGCTGTCAAGCACACAGCGCACGGTCTCGGCCGGCTCGCCGGGCGCGGCCTCCCCGCGATCAGCCAGCCAGGAGGCGATCCGGGCCGGCATGTCGCCTGGCGGCAGGAACACCGGATCGTCCGGGTCGACCACGAACCTCAGCGGCGGCACTCGCGCCGCCTGCGCCAGCAGCGAGTCGAGCGAGGTCTCCGGCCAGCCGCGCAGGCTTTCCTGCAGCAGCCACAGCCCCATCACGTTGCGCAGGTACCTGATGGTGCCGTCGATGCCGGTCTCGTTGGTGAAGTTGGCGACCCGGCTCGTCTCGGTCAGGACCGGCGTGGCCAGTTCCATCCCGGCCAGTGACCAGGTGCCCGAGGAAATGTAGGCGAAGTGCGGTCCGGTCGCGGGCACGGCGGCCACCGCGGACGCGGTGTCGTGCGAACCGACCGCGATGACCGGAAGCGGGGACCCGGGCCCGTTCTGATAAGTGCCGATGACGTCGCCCGGCCGGCGCAGTGCCGGGAAGATGCGCGGCGGGAGGCCTGCCTTGCGGATCACTCCCGTGGCCCAGGTCTGGGCGCGGACGTCGAACAGCGAGGTGGTCGATGCGTTGGTGACCTCGGCGCCCGCCGCCCCGGTCAGCCAGTACGCCAATAGGTCCGGGATCAGCAGCATCGTGCGCGCCTGCGGGAGCATCGGCGTCGCGGCGAGCTGGTAGATCGTGTTGAACGGCAGCTGCTGTATCCCGGTCACCGCATACAGCTCGTCGGCGGGCACGGCCGCGAGGACCCGGGCGGCCACCCCTTCGGTCCGCGCGTCACGGTAGTGCACCGGGTTGCCGAGCAGCGCGCCGGACTCGTCAAGCAGGCCGTAGTCCACGCCCCAGGAGTCGATGCCCGCGCTGGCCAGCGGGAACCGGCGTGCCGTCGCCTCCAGGCCGTCCCGGACCTCAGCGAACAGCCGCAGGATGTCCCAGTACAGCGTGCCGCCCGCGGTCACCGGCAGGTTGCCGAACCGGTGCACCTCGTGCAGCGCGACTTCGGTCCCGCTCACCCGTCCGGCCATCACCCGGCCGCCGGACGCCCCCAGGTCGACGGCCGCGACCGTGACGTTACTGGTCATCGCAGGAAGGCGGCCGCCACCCCCGCGTCGACCGGGACGAGCAAGCCGGTGGTGAGCGGCAGGTCCCCGGCGCACAGCGCCACCACCGCCGCGGCCACGTGCTCGGGCAGGACCTCGTGTTTGAGCAGCGTCCGCTGCGCGTAAAACGCGCCGAGTTCGTCCTCGGGCACGCCGTAGACCGCGGCCCGCTGCGCGCCCCAGCCGGAGGAGAAGATCCCGGAGCCGCGCACCACCCCGTCCGGGTTGATGCCGTTGACCCGGACGCCGATGCCGCCGAGTTCGGCGGCGAGCAACCGCACCTGGTGGGCCTGGTCGGCCTTGGCGGCGCCGTAGGCGATGTTGGACGGGCCCGCGAAGACCGCGTTCTTGCTGCAGATGTAGACGATGTCGCCGCCCATGCCCTGGGCCGTCATGACCCGGGCGGCCTGCCGGGACACCAGGAACGAACCGCGGGCCATCACGTCATGCTGAATATCCCAGTCCGCCACGGTCGTCTCGAGCAGCGGCCTGGAAATCGACAGTCCCGCGTTGTTCACCACCAGGTCGACGCCGCCGAAGGCCACCGCCGCCGCCGCGACGGCCGCCGCGACCTGCTCTTCGTCGGTCACGTCGGCGGTCCAGGGGACGACGGCATCAGTGCCGTCCCGAAGACCGATCTCCGCGGCGACGGCGGCGGCGCTGTCCGCGTCGCGGTCGGCGACCACCACGCAGGCGCCCTCGGCGGCGAGCCGCAGCGCAATGGCCCGGCCGATGCCCGAGCCCGCTCCGGTGACCAGCGCGATCCGGGCGGCCAGCGGCCTGGGCCCGGGCAGCCGGGCGAGCTTGGCCTCCTCCAGTGCCCAGTACTCGATCCGGAACTTCTCGGCCTCATCGATCGGTGCGTACGTCGAGAGGGCCTCAGCGCCGCGCATCACGTTGATCGCGTTGACGTAGAACTCCCCGGCCACCCGGGCCGTCTGCTTGGTCGCGCCGTAGCTGAACATCCCGATGCCCGGCACCAGCACGATCGCCGGGTCGGCGCCGCGCATCGCGGGCGTATCCGGCTCGGCGTACCGCTGGTAGTACGCCGCGTAGTCCGCCCGGTAGGCCGCGTGCAGCTCCCGCAGCCGGGCCATGACATCCTCCAGCGGGGCGTCCGGCGGCAGGTCCAGGACCATCGGGCGCACCTTGGTGCGCAGGAAGTGGTCCGGGCACGACGTGCCCAGCGCGGCCAGCCGCGGGTGCTCCGCCCGGGACACGAAGTCCAGCACGACCTCGGTGTCGGTGTAGTGGCCGACCTGCGGCCGGTCGGTCGAGGCCAGTCCCCGGATCACCGGCGCCAGCGCGGCCGCGCGGGCGCGCCGCTCGGCTTCCGGCAGCGGCTGGTAACCCCGGATGACCGGGCCGAACGGATCCGGGCGGCCGTTCGCCTGGATGAACGCCGTCGCGGTGCCGATGATCTCCAGCGAGCGGGCCTCGCACTCCTCGCTGGAGGCGCCCCAGGCGGTGATGCCGTGGCCGCCCAGGATGCAGCCGATGGCCGGCGGGTTCGCCGCGGCGATCGCGGCTATGTCCAGGCCGAGCTGGAAGCCGGGGCGCCGCCAGGGCACCCACACCACCCGGTCACCGAAACACTCGGCAGTCAGCTTCTCCCCGTCCGCCGCTGTCGCCAGGGCGATACCGGAATCCGGGTGCAGGTGATCGACATGCGGGGCATCAACCAGCCCGTGCATCGCGGTGTCAATCGACGGCGCGGCCCCGCCCCTGCCGTGCAGGCAGAAATCGAATGCCGCCACCATCTCATCCTCCCGGTCCACCCCCGGGTACACATTGACCAGCGCGCGGAGCCGGTCCAGTCGCAGCACCGCCAGGCCCGCGGCCGTCAGCGTGCCCAGGTCACCACCCGAGCCCTTAACCCACAGCAGCTCGATGTCCTCGCCCGTCACCGGATCAACCGCAGTGCCCTTCGCCGAGGTGTTACCGCCGGCGTAATTCGTGTTCCGCGGGTCGGCCCCCAGCCGGTTGCTGCGGTCGATCAGGGCCTCGACTTGTGCGTGTGTCATGTCGTCAGGTTCCCCAGCTGGCTGGTGTTCCGCCCACTCGCTCGGCCACGATCTTCTTCGCGTAGCCGGACCTACGGTAGGCCGCGACCGGATCGGGATCCAGGCCGGTTTCCTCACGCAGTTCGGCCAGCAGCGGGCGGACGTCGGTGTTGTACGCGTCCATCATGGCGCCGTTGGCGGCCAGCACGTCGCCGGCCTGCTGCGCCTCGACCAGCACGTCGGCGTCTATGAGCAGCGCCTTGGCCGTGGCTTCCTGGACGTTCATCACGGACCTGATCTGTGCGGGGATCTTGGGCTCGATGTTGTGGCACTGATCGAGCATGAACGCGGTGCCCCCGGTCGGCTTCAGCGCGTCCGCCCTGATCACCTCGTGCATGATCCGGAACAGCTGGAACGGATCGGCCGCGCCCACCATCAGGTCATCATCGGCGTAGAAGCGGCTGTTGAAGTCGAAGCCGCCCAGCCGGTTGGCCCGCAGCAGCATCGCCACGATGAACTCGATATTGGTGCCGGGGGCGTGGTGCCCGGTGTCCACCACCACCTCGGCCCGGGGACCGAGGGCCAGGCAATGCAGCAGGCTGGTGCCCCAGTCGGGAACGTCGGTGCTGTAGAACGACGGCTCGAACAGCTTGTACTCCAGCAACATCCGCTGGTTTTCCGCCAGCCTGGAGTAGACGATCGCCAGAGCCTCGGCCAGCCGGTCCTGCCGGGTCCTGATGTCGTCCTGGCCGGGGTAGTTGGTGCCGTCGGCGAACCACAGCTTCAGGTCACGCGACCCGGTGGCGTCCATGATGTCGACGCACTCGAGCAGGTGAGCCACGGCCTTCTTGCGCACTCGGGGGTCGGGGTTGCAGACGCTGCCCAGCTTGTAGTCGTCGTCCTGGAAGACGTTGGCGTTGACGGTGCCGATCCTGATCCCGAGGTCGGCGGCGTGCCGCGCCAGCGCCGCGTAGTCCTCGACCTTGTCCCAGGGGATGTGCACGGCCATGCTAGGGGCGACGCCGGTGAACCGGTGAACCTGCGCCGCGTCCTCGGCCTTCTCCCACGGTGTGCGGGGCACCCCTGGCTGGCCGAACACCTTGAACCGCGTCCCGGTGTTCCCGAACGCCCAGGACGGCAGCTCGATCTCGTGCTGTTTCAGCGCTGCTTTGACGGCGGTCAGGTCACGCATTCCGGTTCATCTCCACTTCCAGTTCACTTTCCCCACCCTCGTAGCAGCAGCGGCCCCGGTCAGTCCAGATGAAATATCTCGGCGATCCGCCGGAACCCCTGATCGGGGGGCCGGCCGTCCAGTTCGGTGAAATAGGGCGCCATTTCTGCCTGCCACCTGGAGTTAACCTCGGTCTCGGCCATGCGGCCAAGCGCGGCCTGGTAGTCCGGCGTTTCCAGGTAGCCGACGAGCAGCCCGTCGTCCGTCAGGAACAGGCTGTAGTTCCTCCACCCGGCCTGGCGCAGCGCGGCCAGCATGTCCGGCCAGACCCGCTCGTGCCTTTCCCTGTACTCCGCCAGCCGCTCAGGCCGGACCCGCCCGAGGAAGCAAACCCGCTCCATCTCTAGCATCCTTCCTGGCTTAACTGGATTCCCTGGCTTCGCTGGCGGCGCTGCTCCCGCAGTGCTCCGCGGATCCCGGCCGGCGCCGTTCGCGCCGGCCAGGATCCGCAGGATCCACTAGAAGTTGAACTGGTTGATGTTGGCCTTGGTGAACACGAACGGCGGGCCGAGCAGGACGGTGCTGTCCGCCCCGACGGTGAAGCTGCCGAGCTTGCCCGCGGTGAAGGACTGCCCGGCGCTGTTCGTGATCTTCTTGGACGCCAAGTTGACCGCCGCGTACGCGGCCAGGTAGCCGAGATTCGCCGGGTTCCACAGCTCGAAGGACTGGACGGTGCCGTCAGCGACGAACTTCTTCAGGGAATCAGGGGTGCCGAGGCCGGTGAGCGCGATCTTGCCGCGGTACTTGGACGTGTCAAGAACCTGCGCTGCGGCGAGGATCCCTACCGTCGTCGGCGAGATGATGCCCTTGAGGTTCGGGTAGTGCTGCAGCAGTCCCTGGGTCACCTGCGTCGCGGTGGTCGGGTCGTCGTTGCCGTAGACAATGCTGACGAGGTGCATGTTCGGGTACTTCTTCAGCTCCTGCTTCATGTACCCGATCCAGGCGTTCTGGTTCGTCGCGGAGGCGGCCGCGGACACGATCGCGATATCCCCGCTGGAATTGATCTGCTTCGCGAGCACGTCGACCTCGCTGGTCCCGATCTCTGCGGTGGACGCCTGGTTGATGAACATGTCCCGGCAGGTGGGCGCGTCCGAATCGTAGGTGACGACCGTAATGCCCTTCGCCATGGCGGACTGGAGGGTCGGGCAGAGCGCGGACGGGTCGGTCGCGGACACTATAAGGGCGTTGGCGCCCTTGGTGATGGCGGCCTGGATGGCCGGGATCTGCGAGGCGGGCGTCGCTGCGGTCCCGCTGGTCTCAGTTCCGCTCTCACCGAGCTCGCTGAGCGCGGCGAGGGCTCCGCCGGACTGCACGCTGTCTGCCGTCGTGAAGTACGGGTTCCCGAGGTTCTTCGGGATCACGAAGACCTTCAGTCCTGTCTTCAGCCCGGCGGCCGCACTCGACGTACCAGTGGACGAAGCGGAGGACGAGGCGGATGTGGAGGACGAGGCGGATGTGGAGGACGAGGCGGATGTGGAACTTGACGACGAGCACGCGGCGAGCGTCGTGGACGCCACGAGGAGCACTACGGGGGCCCACAGCGCTCTCTTAACGGAACCTCTCATATCTGAATCCTTTCAATTCGAGCCGAAATGACATCGGATGGTGTGGCTGCGGCCCTGTGGCCGACGGTGGGGACGGGGCGCGACCTCGCTGGGATGTGGCCCCTGGCCGTGCTCAGTCATTTGCTGCTCCAATGGCCGATCTGGGGGCGGGCCTCCTGCTGATGGCTAGGCCGCGGGCCCGGCCCAGCAAGGCGGCCGCGTTGGGTACGAACACGCTGATGAGCAGGAGCCCGCCGGTCACGATGCCGGTGGCCTCCTGATTGAAGTTGGTGAGCAGGAGGGCGTTCTGCAGCCCGGCGAAGACGATCACGGCGAGCACCACGCCGATGATCGATCCCTTGCCCCCGAAGATGGATACCCCGGCCAGCAGGACAACGGCCACGACGCTCAACTCCAGGCCGATGGCGTTGTTCCAGACGGCCGTGTCCAGGCGGAACGTCCACAGCGCGCCCGCCATCGAGCAGACCAGGCCCGATACCACGAAGAGCATGGTCTTGACGCGCTTGACCCGGATCCCGGCGAACAGCGCGGCTTCGGGACTGGCGCCCATGGCGTAGATGGACCGGCCGGTCGCCGTGGCGTGCAGCACCACGCCGAAGATCACGGCGAGCACGATGAAGATGGCCACGGAATAGGGGATGTTGGTGTGCGGAATCGGATTGACCCCGACGGTGTTGTAGGGCGCGGGGAAGTTCGAGACCGTGTTCGAGCCCAGGATGATGAGCGCGATACCGCGGTAAAGGCCGAGCGTGCCGATCGTCACCGCCAGGGACGGCAGGCCGACGCGGGTCACCAGCAGGCCGTTGAACAGGCCGGCGACCACGCCGAGCACGGCCAGGATGACGAAGATGGCCAGCAAGGGCCAGTGCTTGCTCCACAGAAAACCGAGCATGGCGCTGGACATGCCGAGGATCGATGCCACAGAAAGGTCGATCTCACCGCTGATGATGATGAGTGTCATCGGCAGCGCCATGATCGCTATCTCGCCTGAGCTCACGCCCATATTGAAGAAGTTCCCGCTGGTCAGGAACTGTGACGAGGTGAGGACGCCGAAAACCACGACGGCCACGGCCACGATGGCCAGGCCCGTTTCCCAGCGCAGGGCAGGCTGCAGTGCCGACCGAAGCCCGCTGGCCCGCCGGGGCGAGGGAGCACAATGCGCTTCCGTTTTCTCCGGCGCAGGGCCCTCGGGTGGGAGGGCGTTCTGATCAGGTTCCAACGCCGGAACTCCTTTTCCGCAGCGCGGCCGCGAGTCTGACAGAGATGCCGCGGTCCAGCGTGATGGCCACCAAGAGCAGGAAGCCGGCGATGGCCTGATCCCAGTCGGGCGAGATCCCGAGCACGTTCAGCGCCGAGCTGATGGTGCTCAGCAGAAGCGCCCCCACCGCCGCGCCGACGGCGCTGCCGCTCCCGCCGAAGATCGCCACACCGCCGACCACCACGGCCGAGATCACCGTCAGTTCGTAGCCTGTCCCCGCGGTGGAGTCGATGGTCTGGTACTGGGCGGCCCATAGCACGCCGGCCAGCCCGGCGATGGCGCCGCTGATCGCGAAGGCGGTGAAAACCCGCCTGCCGACGGGGATCCCGGCCAGCCGCGCCGCTTCCGGATTCGAGCCGATCGCGTAAAGCTCGCGCCCGGACCGGAAGGAACGCAGGTAATACGCCCCGGCCCCGATCACCGCGGCGATCACGATCGCCAGGTACGGAACCCCAAACACATTGGCCCTGGGAATCGCGACGAAGCTGGAGGGGAGTGTCTGGGCGACCACTTCGTTGCCGCCCACGATGAGGATGTCGATTCCCCTGATGATGTAGAGGGTGGCCAGCGTGACCACCAGGCTGGGCACCCGGCCGATGGCCACCATGAGGCCGTTGGCGATGCCGCAGGCGAGACCGATCCCCAGCCCCACCAGGAAGACAACCGGGACGGGAATACCGGGTGAGTGCCCGAACAGGTTCGTGGAGACATAGGCCGACAGACCCAGAACCGAGCCGACCGACAGGTCCACGTTCCGGCTGATGACCACCATCGTCTCGCCGAGCGCGAGGAGGGCGTACACCGTGGTGTTACTGAGGACGAACTGAATGTTCGCCTGGTCGATGAACCGTGGCTGGATGCTCGCCGTGATCGCGACGAACACGACCAGGACGGCGATGATGCCGGACTCCCGGATCCGGAACACCCGCTCGGTGAGCTTACGCGAGCTGGTTCCGGCGGGCGCGCTGGAAGGATCTTGGCGCTCGGTCACCGCGGCGCTCATCGCGCCTGCTTCTGGAGCTGGCCGGTGGCCGCGGCCATGATCTTTTCCTCCGAGACCTCCGCGTGGCCGAACTCCGCGGTCAGCCGCCCCTCGCGCATCACCAGGATCCGGTGCCCGAGGCGCAGGACCTCCGGGAGCTCCGAGGAGATCACCAACACCGCGACCCCGTCCCTGGCCAGCTGCACCAGCAACTCATGCACTTCTGCCTTGGTGGCGATGTCGATCCCGCGGGTCGGCTCATCCACGATCAGCAGTACCGGCTTGCGCCCCAGCCACTTCGCGAGCACGGCCTTCTGCTGGTTGCCGCCAGACAGGCGGGACACCGGGTCGGTGAGCTTGCCGTACTTGAGTTTCAGCCGGACCGCCCAATCTGCGGCGAACGCGCGTTCGGCCGCGGCCCTGATCAGCCCCGCCTTCCGGAGCCTGCCCAGCGACGCAAGCGCGACGTTCTGCTGGATGGACATGTCCATAACCAGGCCCTGCTGGCGCCGGTCCTCGGGCACGAAGCCGATGCCCGCCGCCATCGCGGCGGTGGGCGACGCGCGGTGCAGCCGTCGTCCCCGCATCAGTACCGTCCCGGCGTCGTACCGGTCGATGCCGAAGATCGCCCGTGCGACCTCACTGCGTCCCGACCCGACCAGCCCGGCCAAGGCGACGATCTCCCCGGCCCGCACGTCCAGCGAGATGTCGGTGAACACGCCTTCCCGGGTCAGGTGCTGAACGGTCAGGACATGATCGCCGGGCGCGCCGCGCTCCCCGGTCGGCCGGTGCACCATCTCTCTGCCCACCATCGCCCGCACGAGATCATCGGTGGTGAGGCCCGCCAGTTCGCTGGTGAGCACGTGCCTGCCGTCGCGCATTACGGTCACCCGCTGGCAGATCGCGAAGACTTCCTCCAGGCGGTGCGAGATGAACAGCACTGCCGCTCCGGCCGCGCGTAGTGTCCGCACTACGTCGAAAAGCCGGCCGACCTCGGTCGCGGACAAGGCGGCCGTGGGTTCGTCCATCACGATGACCCTCGCGTTCAGCGAGAGGGCCTTGCCAATCTCGACGATCTGCTGGTCGGCGATGGAAAGCCCGCGGCAGACCCGGCCCGGGTCCAGGCGCACTCCCAGCCGTTCGAACAACGCCATCGCCTCTGCCCGCATGAGCCGGCGGTCAATGCGCCTGCCCGAGCGCATCGGCTGGCGCCCCATGAAAATGTTCTCCTCGACGCTCAGGTCAGGAAACAGCGTTGGCTCCTGGTAGATCACCGCGATCCCTGCGGCCTGGGCGTCGGCCGGACCGTGCAGCAGGACCGGGCTGCCGTCAATGAGCAGCGAGCCCGTGTCGGGCTGGTACACGCCGGCCAGGATCTTCACCAGCGTCGACTTGCCGGCGCCGTTCTCTCCCACCAGGGCGTGCGCTTCGCCGCCAACCAGGTCGATGAACCCGTGCACGATGGCCTGGACCGCCCCGAACGACTTCGACGCGTCCCGTAGCGAGAGCAGGGGGTCGCCCGGGTGGGCATCCGGCGCCGGGGCGGGCCCGGCATTTCCGTCGGCGGGGGTAATGCCGTCAGGACCCACGGCGCTATCTCCCCTCAGCACGGTGGCTGTTGCAGTTCGTTCTGGTGGAGGCTGATGTGACGTCGTGGAACGTTTCAAATATGTGAAGAAGTGTCGGACCGCATCACCGACCTGTCAATAGGTCCTGTGTCCTAGTATTTGAATCGTTACAGACAGGTTTCAGGGCCGTTGCATACGCGGGAGTGACTGATTGAGGTGCCCCGGCGTAGCAGCCGGCGGCCATTCGGGCAGGTAAGGCATGCGTTTGGTTTGACACGTTCCAATCGACCCATGAAACTAGCTGCACAGGAGGGCACCGTGGCGGATGCGCCGGTGAGCATCAGGGATGTCGCCGTCCTGGCCGGCGTCTCGGTCGGGACTGTATCCAACGTGCTCAACCGGCCGGACGTCGTTGCGCAATCAACTCGCAGCCGGGTCCAGGAGGCGATCAAGTCACTGGGCTTCATCAGGAACGAGTCGGCCCGCCAGCTCCGGGCCGGGCGGAGCCGCATCATCGGGCTTGTTGTCCTCGATGTCGCGAACCCGTTCTTTACCGACGTGGCGCGCGGTGTCGAGGACGAGGCCAGCGAGTCGGGACTGGCTGTCATCCTGTGCAACAGCGACGACCAGCAGGCGAAGGAATCCGGCTACCTTGAGCTGCTCGAAGAACACCGGGTACAGGGCATCTTGATCACGCCGGTGTCCGGTGCGGATGAGCGGCTAACCCGGTTGCAGCGCAGAGGCACCCCGGTGGTCCTCGTGGACAGCAGGTCGCCATCTGGTGGCCAGTGCTCGGTGTCGGTTAATGACGTGCTGGGCGGCGATCTGGCCGTATCACATCTACTGGCGGCGGGCCACAAGCGGATCGCGTTCGTCGGGGGGCCGATGAGCATCCGACAGGTGGCCGACCGCCGCGATGGCGCCCTCCGGGCGCTGCAGCGCGCCAACGGCACCGGGGAGGGCCTGCATGTTATGGAAACTCCCGCACTGAATGTGCCGGCCGGTCAGCAGGCTGGCGCGGCACTCGCGGATTTGCCGGCGGGAACCAGGCCTACTGCCGTCTTTTGCGCGAACGATCTGCTCGCACTGGGTGTGCTCCAGGAAATGACGGCCCGCCGGATCCGGGTCCCCGAAGGCATCGCCCTGGTTGGATACGACGACATTGACTTCGCGGCCGCGGCGGCGGTGCCGCTGTCCTCGGTGCGCCAGCCCCGCCATCAGCTCGGCCGGTCGGCTGCCCAGCTGCTGATAGACGAGACGCTCGGCGGGGAGATACACCAGCACCGCCAGGTCATCTTCGAGCCGGAACTGGTGATCCGCCAGTCCAGCCAGGTCCAGCGACGCCGTCCGCGGCGGCCGCCGCGTTCCGCCGCGCCCGCGGAGACGCAGGCCGCCGAAGCCTAGCCACGGCCGCGGGCCCAGCCCCCGCGCTCCCGCGCTCAGCCTGTATCGCCAGGCCGAGGCGACGGCCGCGCTCCAGTAAAAGGGCTACCTCCGCTGCGCCCGCAGCGCGACCGTGACCATCGGCAGGACGAATTCGCCATGGGATGTCTCCGGCCGCGACTGGAGGAAGTCGCGGACCTGTGCCAGCCGCCTGATTCGCTCGGGCTCGTCCATCACCAGGAAATTCGAGTGCGTGGCGATGGTGGCCAGGAGAGAATCGGCGGTCCGCGCCTGCCCGTGCTCGAACTCTCCCGCCTGACCCGCGTGGAAGAGCCCGGATCCGGCTGTGATGACACGCTCCTGACGGGACTGCGCATCGCCGCCCCGCCATCTGAGCAGCGTGATAGAGGCGTTGCGCTTGCTCAGCGCGGCGAACTCGGCGACCCAGCCGACCCGGTCGTCATCTACATTCCACAGCCCGGCGAGCACCCCTCCGGGAGTGAGCACGCGGGCGATCTCGGGCATCGCCCGGTCCATGTCGAACCAGTGCATGGCCTGGCCGGCCAGGACGGCATCGGCACTGCCGTCGGGTACCGGGATTTCCTCCGCGCTCCCGGACACCGACCGGACCGAGGGGAGTTCCCGGCGCAGCTCGGCGAGCATGTTGTGGTCGGGTTCGACGGCGGTGACGTCAGCGCCGAGGCGAACCAGGGTCGCAGTCAGCTTGCCGGTTCCCGCGCCGACATCAATTACCCGGAGTGGCCGGCGTGACCAGACTGGATCGAGGGCCCACCTGATCGCGGTCTTGGCGTAGCCAGGGCGGTGCTCCGCGTAGGCGGCAGCGGCGGCGCCGAAGGAAGAACCATGAAGCAGCCGGTCTTCGGCCTCCGCCTGTCCTTCTGAGCTGGATGCTCCGCTCTGATCATCCGCGTTCTGGCCGTACCGCTCATCATCGGTCACTCGAGTCAGCCTAGGACGACGCGTGCTCGGCGTCGTAGGCGGCCCGGGCGGCTTGGATCTCGGGCAGGTGACTGTCGGTCCAGGTGACGAGCTGGCCGATAGTGTCAAGCAGTGTGCGTCCCATGGGAGTGAGCGCGTATTCGACGCGGGGCGGGATGACCGGATGTATGGTTCGCGTCACGATGCCATCGCGTTCGAGCCCGCGCAGCGTCACCGTGAGCATCCTCGCGGTGATGCCATCTATCGCGCGGTGCAGCTCGGTGAACCGCATGGTTCCCTGTCCGAGCAGGTCAATGGCCAGCACTGACCACTTGTCGCCGACGCGCTGGAGGACCTCCCGGGCGCGACAAGCCGACGGCTCGCCGACCGCTGCCGCGGGCTCGCCGACCGCTGCTGCCGGTTCGTCGGCCGGTCCCGAAGACTCGCAGGCCGGGCCGGCCCGCCCGGAATCCAAGAGATCCCCTCCTCAGTATGACCAGATTATGTTGCTGAAGGCTATGTACCCTAGTACTTGACGCTTCAATCAAAATCAGGTTACTCTAAAGAAGTTAGGTACGCGAGTGAAGTCGCGTACGAGTAAGAATCACCTACTGGAGGAATGATGACCGAGACAGCCGTGGTAATCCCCGGCTACGTAGCCGGGACCTGGACCATCGACCCGGTGCACTCGGAGGTGTCCTTCGTCGTCAGGCACATGATGGTGAGCAAGGTCCGCGGCCGTTTCGACAAGTTCGAAGGGACTATCGTCACAGCCGAAGACCCGCTGCAGTCCAGCGTCAACGCCACCGTCGACCTTAGCTCGGTGAACACCGGCGCTCCTGACCGCGACAACCACATCCGCAGTGCCGACTTCTTCGAAGTCGAATCTCACCCCACGCTGACGTTCCACTCCACCGGCGTCCGCCGCGACGGCGACGACTTCCTGCTCGACGGTGACCTCACCATCCGCGGCACCACCAAGCCGGTCACGCTGAAGCTTGAGATCAACGGCTTCGGTCCCGACGCCTACGGCGGCACGCGCGCGGGCTTCTCCGCGACCACCGAGATCAACAGGAACGACTTCGGCGTCAGCTACAACGGCCCGATTCCCGGCGGCGGCGTGGCGGTCAGCGAGAAGGTCACGATCACCCTGGAGATCGAAGGCGTCCTCGACAAGCCTGAGTAAGCGACAAACCAGCAAAGCCGGGCCGCGGGAAGCGCGCTCGAACGTATGAAAGTGGCACCCTGCACAATCTTTAGTGCAGGGTGCCACTTTCATGCACAGGCGAGGGCATTCATGCCCGGCGGCAGGGGCGCGTCAGCTGCCGTGCTTGGCGAGGTAGTCGATGTACAGCGGGCGCAGCGCCTCGGCGACCTCGCCTTTCCCTGAGTCGATCGCGTCCGAGAGCAGGGCGGTAACTTTCGTGATGTCCCGGCCGGCCTCGACCGAGTTTCCCTCGGAAGCCTCGGCCGCCGGGATGGCGCGCGCAAGCTCCCACAGAAACTCCACGTCGACGTGGCGCAGCGCCCGCCGGACAGCGAGGTCGTGCAGCTGACGAGAGGAAAGTGCATCCAGTTCTTCGCGGGTGGTCACGCGTGGACTCTATCGCTTGCGCTGCAGCCCGCTGGAGACGGCCTCCGCGGCGGCGCGGATCCCGGCGTGCCCGGGGAGGTCCTCGAGCATGACCGGTTTCCCGTCACCGTCGGTGAGCGGGATCCGCCAGTTGGGGTACTCATCCACCGTGCCCGGCAGGTTCTGCGGACAGCGTTCGCCCGCGGCATCGGCCAGCGAGACGCCGATCAGCATGGCCGGTGTCCGGGTTAGGTAGGCGTAGAGCGCCACGGTGAACTCCTCGGGCGAAACAGGACCCTGGCCGGGCAGCAGGCCTTCGCGCGCGAGCATGTTGAGCCACCGGCGGGCATCTGCCCGCGCGATGGCGCGCTCCTCGTCCTCGGGCTGGGTGAGCAGGCCGAGTTCGGCCCGGAGGGTGACTTGTTCGCCGGTGAGAAACGCCGCGCACGGGGGCATGTCGTGCGTGCCGACCGTGGCCAGGCAGCCGCGACGCCATCCACCCGGCCTGCGCGGCGTGCCGTCCGCGCGACGTTCGAACCACAGCATGGACGTGCCGAGGATCCGGCGCCCGGCCAGGAACTTACGCAGCCAGGGCTCGACCGTGCCTAGGTCCTCGCCGATCGCCAGCGCGCCTGCCCGCGCCACCTCGGCGGCCACCACCCCGCCCAGCAGCTCGTGGTCATAGCGCACGTAGGTGCCCAGGCTGGGCGGCAGCCCGGCGGGTATCCACCAGAGCCTGGCCAGCGTCATGACGTGGTCCACCCGCATGCCGCCCGCGTTCCGTGTCGTCGCCGCGACCAGGTCGCCCAGGGGCCTGGCCGCCTGGGTGGCGAGGCGGCCCGGGTGCCAGGGCGGCAGCGTCCAGTCCTGCCCGCGCTGGTTGAACGCGTCTGGCGGGGCGCCCACGCTGATGCCCGGCACGATCACGTCCTGCCGGGCCCAGGCGTCGGCGCCGCCCGGATGCGAGCCGACCGCAAGGTCGGCGATGACGCCGATGTCCATGCCGGCCTGCCGCGCGGCTCGCTGCGCCGTGGCGGCCTGCTCCGCTGTCAGCCACTGCAGCCAGGCGTGGAAGCCGACCCGGTCCGCCCGCGCCCGCCTGAACTCGGCCACCGGCGCCGAGCCCGGATCGGCGAGCGCCGAGGGCCATGACCGCCAGTCCGGGCCGTACACCTCGGCGATCGCGCACCATGTCGCCCAGTCCTCGGTGACCTTTCGGTCGCGTTCGAGGAAGGAATCAAACTCGGCCCGGCGACCCGGGCCGAGCGGTGCGGCGTAGATGATCTCAAGCGCCGCCCGCTTGGCGGTCCACACCGCGTCCCGGTCGATGAGGGCCGACGTCGCGCTCGCGGCGCGCAGCGGCGCGCCGAGGGTGTCGACCCGGGCCCGGTCGCTTGCGCTCAGCCCTTCGTATTCGCCTATGTCCTCGATGCGCAGGTACAGCGGGCTAACCTGGCGCCGGGTCATCGGCAGGTACGGCGACGGGCTCACCGGCGGCAGCGGCTCCGCCGCGTGCAACGGGTTGACCAGCACGAAATCCGCACCCAGCTCCCGGCCGCTCCACCTGGCGAGCTCGGCGAGGTCGTGCAGGTCGCCGTGGCCCCAAGAGCCAGCCGAGCGCAGCGAGTAGAGCTGCACGGTGAAGCCCCAGGACCGGCGGCGAGGAAAAGGGGCCACGGCGGAGCCCGCGGATTCGCCCGGCGCCCGGTGCGCCGCGGGTGCCGCGTCATCCCCGAGGGCGCATAGCACCGCCGCCAGCGTCTCGTCGGAAACCTCCACCAGACGCCCCCGCCAGTCCTGGTAGGAAACCGCGACGCCGTGATCTCGCGCTCTGCGCGTAAGTTCTGCTCGTGCTGTCATCGCACCAGTTTGCCCGAATGACGCGCAGTGGCAACCGTCAGGCATCCCCGCGCAGCACGCTCATTTCCGGTGGCCGCACCACGGACCGTTTCGCATCTGTCTCCAACCAGGAACCTGTCAACGCAGTCTCGAAGGTAGATGGACACCGCAAACAGCGGATCCCGTTCCTTACAGGACGAATCATGAAGTACCTCTCCACCATCTCCGCTACCGCCCGCCGGGTCATCGCGGTCATCGCCGCCGTCTCGGCCGCCGGGCTCATCGTCGCCGCTGCCGCCTTCGCGGCAGGCTCGCCGGGCGCCGCGTCAGGCGCTGCGCTTGCCTCAGACACCGCGCGCGTGTCATTGGCCCCCGTTCCCGCGTGCCAGGCGGGTCAACTCGGCGTCTGGCTCGCGCTCGCTCAGTCGAACGGTGCGGCCGGAACCATCTACTACCCGCTGAACTTCACCAACGTGGGCGGGCACGCGTGTTCCCTGCACGGCTTCCCCGGAGTCTCCGCGATCGCTCGCAACGGGCATCAGCTTGGCAGTCCCGCCGGCTGGGCCACCGGGGTGGCCGCAGGCACCGTCGTGCTCGCCCCGGGCGCGACCGCGCACACGATACTGCAATACCGCGACGCTGAGGTGAGCACGGCACCCGGGTGCGATCCTGTGAACACGGCCGTCGTGCTCCGCGTCTACCCGCCGGGTCGGTATGACGCCACGATCGCCGCGTTCGACCTGCAAGTGTGCTCGCACGCCGGACCCGTCTACATGAGCGTCGAGCCGATCCTGCCCGGCGTCGGCACGATAAACGGCTAAGCCCAAGCAGGCCTTCGCGCCGCGTTCACGACCGCAAGTTCACGACCGCAAGTTCACGACCGCAAGTTCACGACCGCAAGTTCACGACCGCAAGTTCACGACCGCAGGGCCGCCCCGCGAAGATACCCGCGGGGCGGCTTCATGCTGTCCGGGTCGCGGTTAGCTCGCGGCCGGTTCCAGGACGAACACCGGGATCTCACGGCTGGTCTTCTGCTGGTACTCCGCGTAGCTCGGGTACACCTGGACCGCCCGTTTCCACCATTCGTCGCGCTCGTCGCCACTGAGCTCGCGGGCGGTCATGTCCTGCTTGACCGGCCCATCTTGCAGCTCCACCAGGGGGTTCGCGCGGAGGTTGTAGTACCACAGCGGATGGGAAGGGGCGCCGCCCTTGGACGCCACCATGGCGTACCGGCCGTCGTGCTCCACTCGCATCACCGGTGTCTTGTGCACCTTGCCGCTGCGGGCTCCGACGTTGGCGACGACCACGACCGGGATGCCGGTGTCGCGCAGCGTCGTACCCTTGGTCCCGCCGGAACTCTCGTACAGCTCGACTTGATCGCGCACCCAAGCTTGTGGGCTCGGCTCATATTCTCCTTGAACAGGCATACCGATAGTCAACACCAGGTGCCCTCGGCGCCGCATCCCAGGGCATCGGGTCCAGGCTGGCCGCACCCGTGGCCGCTGAGGGAATGCGTGTGATCGTCAGGACCGAGCCCGATCACGATCGAGCGTGCTAAGTGCTCCTGGCGCGGCATTCGGCCGGGATGCCATGAGCCCGACCGCATTGCCTACGATGTACTGAGGATAGGTCCGCAACAGAATCATTACCCGTCCAGCAATGACCTGGCTGGGAATTAGGCGCAGGTTCCCCAGTTCTGGCCGTTGGTCGGCCGGTTCGCTGACATCGATGGTGCTCTCCAGCTGGCTCAGGTCTAGCCCCAGCCGGATGGCATTCGCCTTGACTCGCGTCCACGCCTCATCCGAGCCTGGCTGCAATCCCAGGGAATGAAGCAGTTCATCTGTCGATTGCGCGGCCGCGATGGCACACTTGAGCTCACCGCCTGACCATGTGCGCGGCGTAGTGAAGTGTGAAGTGGCAAGCCCGAGACGGGCAACGTCTTGTTTGACGCGCAGGATCATTTGAGGAGAAGTCTCGGGCAGGCTAAGTGCTCGCATGAGACCGCGCCAGGAAGTAGACGCCGCGACCGCGCTCGTCAGCTCGGCATCCGACCACTTACTCGGTGAATCTCCAGCCATGTCGGTACCATAGCGCCGAGCACTGACATTTTGCCCGAGCAGTAATTCTCTATTTTTGTCGGGACGGGGAGATTTGAACTCCCGATCTCTTGACCCCCAGTCAAGCGCCTTAACCAAGCTGGGCCACGTCCCGCCGCGCCCGGAGTCGCCTCCGACGACGCACACCCGCCATGCCCTGGCAGGCTCAGTCAGCTTAGCGCAACCGCGGCGCCGCTCGAAACGAAAGCCGGCTCAACCGAACCGGGTAGCTCTGGCCCAAGGTCCCGCGGTCGGGCTCGCGGCGGCCGCGGCGCCGACGCCGATGCGTGATTCCCGTCAGAAGGTAAAGCTACGATGTGGCGGGCATGGCGCGGGCGCAGTGTTCGTTGTAACTATCGGGCGCCGCGTCGTCCATGCAGGCCGCACGCAGACGGAAGGCTGGCCGTTGAGGGTACTAGGGGCTCGCCGCTCAGCCTTCTCCGACGACGGCTTCGATGACGAAGGGGAACCACGGCCCCGCCGGGGGCGGCTGCGGATCGCGAAGGCAGTGCTGGCCGTCGTGGTGCTCCTGGCGCTAGCGGGCGGCGCGCTGTTCGTGCTGACTCCGTCGACCGGCCAGGCCACGGCGCTGGCCCAGGCGCAGGCCGCCGGACATCACATCGCTTACCCGGGCCCGCCCGTCCCGCAATATTTCGGGCAGGCTCTGGTGGCGACCGAGGACCACCGGTTCTACACCGACCCGGGCGTGGATCCGCTCGCACTGGCCCGGGTCGTCACTTCCCGTGTTACCGGGCGCACCGATCAAGGCGGCAGCACCATCGACCAGCAGCTGGCCAAGAACCTGTACACGTCGGGCCGCAGCGGCTTCACCCAGGACCTCGAGCAGGTGGCACTGGCCGTCAAGCTCAACGTGACGTACAGCAAGGCGGAGATCCTGCGACTGTACGCGGAAGTCGCGTACTACGGCCACGGCTACTACGGCCTGAGCGCCGCCAGCTGCGGGTACTTCGGCCGGCCCCCCGCCGACCTGACCCTGGTGCAAGCAGCCATGCTGGCCGGCGTGGTGAACGCGCCGACCTACGATGACCCCCTGGTCTACCCGGCGCAGGCGCGGGCGCGGCTGGTGCACGTGATCGGCCGGATGGCCGCGGTGGGATACCTGACCACCGCGCAGGAAGACGCCGCGCTCAAGGCGCCGCTGGGGCTGTCGGCGCGCCGCGGCTGCCGGTAACCTGCGGCTGGCGGTAACCCGCGGAGCCCGCTCCGGCGATCAGGTGCCCGAGGTCTCCGGCTGCAGGTGCTCCGCGTCCAGCGGTTCACCGCCTGCCATCGGGAAGACCCACTGCCGGTAGGTGTACAGCCGGAACGAGGTTGCCACGAGGACACCCAGGATGTTCGCCACGTTATAGGCGAGCGTGCCCTTCAGGCCGAGCCCGAACTGCACCGCCGCGACGAACGCGAGCTGGAAGAGCAGCCCGACGCCGTTGCAGACGAAGAACAGGACGGACTCGCGGTGCAGCGCGTTGCCCTTCCGGTGCCGGAACGCCCAGTGCTTATTGCCGAGGAAAGACAAGACCGTCGCGACGGTCGTGGCGATCGTCACCGAGACGAGCTCACCGAGCCCGGCGCCGGAGTGCAGCGCGTTGGACCCGACGATGGTGACGCCGAACGAGAGCAGACCGACGATGCCGAACTTGGCGGCCTCGTTTATCAGCACCCTGAATCGGGCGTAAAGATCGCGCAGGAGATTCACTCGCTTTGGTCCTTTGCCGGTCCACCCTGAACAGACCAGACCCTACTGTGTTAGCTGCTAGCGATAGCTACCAACGCTTAACCGTTCGAAGAACGTCATGCCCTCCCGGGTAGCCAAACGCCCGCTCGTCTGACCCGCGCTCGCCCGAGTCCGAACAGGTAGGCTGCCCGCAATGCTGGAGGAGCGAGGGACCCAGTCTGACACCGAACCGGTCCTGCGGGGACCGAGGAACCTACTGAGGTACCCGAGACCACTGTTCCCGAGCATACGCCTGCGGCATCTCCAAGTAGGCCGCTTACGGCACCCCGGACTACACCCCGGCCATTACCAACGTCCCCGCCTTCATCGCTCCGCTCTATCCGGATCACGCGAACACCCAGATTTTCGACTCCGGCGACGTCTACGTCTTCCGCCTCAGCCACTGACTCGTCCGACCGCGCCGCCGGGGGTTCGTTCTGTCCTGACAAGAAGCGGGGCAGCCGTAGCGGACAACCGTACTGGTGAGTAGATAGGCTGGTGGGCGACGCTGTGGGAGGTTGTGCTCCATGGACTTTGGCTACGACGCCAGGACGCTCGACCTGCGCAAGCGACTGCTTGCCTTCATGGACGAGCGGGTCTACCCCGCCGAGGCGGTGTTCAGCGAGCAGGTAGCCGCCGCGCTTCGGCAGGGTCGTCCGTGGGAGCGGGTGCCGATCACCTCCGAGCTCAAGGCCGAGGCGCGCGACCGCGGGCTATGGAACCTCTTCCTGACCGGCAAGGCGGCGGCCGCGGTCCGCCAGCTGGACGCGGTATCAAGCCTTCCGGACCCGCCGCTGACCAACCTGCAGTACGCGGCGCTCGCCGAGATTACCGGGTGGAGCCCCGCGCTGGCGCCTGAGGCGCTGAACTGCGCCGCGCCCGACACCGGCAACATGGAAGTGCTGGCCGAGTTCGGGTCGCCGGAGCAGCAGGAACGCTGGCTGCGGCCGCTGCTCGAGGGCACGATCAGGTCGGCATTCTGCATGACCGAACCCGACGTGGCTTCCAGCGATGCGACGAACATCGCCACCACGATCGCCCGCGACGGCGACGGCTACCTGATCAACGGGCGCAAGTGGTGGTCCAGCGGCGCGATGAACCCGGACTGCCAGATCTTCATCGTGATGGCAGTGGCCAGCGGGCCAACCGCCGACGGCCACGGCCGGCACTCCATGATCCTTGTGCCGCGCGACACGCCGGGGATCGCGGTCCAGCGCGGGCTCACCGTCTTCGGTTACACCGACGGGCCGCACGGCGGGCACGCTGAGGTCGTTTTCGACCACGTGCACGTCCCGGCCGAGAACATGATCGCCGGCGAGGGCGACGGGTTCGCGATCGCTCAGGCCCGGCTCGGCCCCGGCCGCATCCACCATTGCATGCGGCTGATCGGCGCCGCGGAGCGCGCCCTGGAGCTCATGTGCCAGCGGGCCACCAGCCGTACCGCCTTCGGCAAGTCCCTGGCGGAGCAGGGCGTCATCCAGGACTGGATCGCCGAGTCCAGGGTGCGAATCGAGCAGGCGAGACTGCTCGTGCTCAAGACCGCGTGGCTGATGGACACCGTGGGCAACAAGGGGGCCCACGCCGAGATCCAGGCGATCAAGATCGTGACCCCGGCGATGGCGGAGTGGGTGATCGACAAGGCGATCCAGGCCCACGGCGGGGGCGGCGTCAGCCAGGACTTCCCGCTGGCCCAGCTGTGGGCGAGCGCGCGATCGCTGCGGTTTGCCGACGG
>JBEKEK010000128.1:0-26286 GCA_050013875.1 Trebonia sp.
GAGCCGCTGTCGGCCCTCGACGCGAAGGTCAGGCTGCAGCTCCGCGAGCAGATCCGCACCCTGCAGCAGCGGCTCGGCACCACCACCCTGTTCGTCACCCACGACCAGGAGGAGGCGCTGTCCATGGCCGACCGGGTCGGGGTCATGCGGGCAGGCAAGCTTGAGCAGGTCGCCGCGCCCGACGAGCTGTACTCACGGCCGGCGACGGCGTTCGTCGCCGAGTTTGTCGGCACCATGAACCGGTTCCCGGGCGAGCTTGGGACTGGCGGTGGCAGCGTCACCGTGCTCGGCACTACCGTGCCGGTCCAGCCGGGCGGTCCCGCCTCGGGACCGGTGACCGTGCTGGTCCGCCCGGAGAACCTGACCCTCGGCCTGGCCGAGGGCGGCAACGGCATCGTTTTCCTCCGTACCTTCCTCGGTGCGACCAGCCGGATCACGGTGCTGCTCTCGGGCGACCTCCAGATCCTGGTCGACGTTCCCTCCACCAGCGCGGCGGCGATGACCCCCGGTGCCTCGGTCGCGGTCGGGATCCCGTCCGCGCCGGTGCTGGTGGTCGGCGACGGGAGCTGATTGCGTCGCGGCCTGGACGCACGGCTTCCGGCGGTCTGGCCCGAGCGCGGCGGCGCGTCCGTCGCCGATAACAGCAAGAAGTGATCCGCCTCTGGGGACGAGGGCAGGATAGCGGATCGTTGTGTACATCCGGATGTACACAACGATCCGCTATCTTCGTTTCACCACGCGGAGAGCGAGATAACAGCAAGAAGCGCGGGAAGTGCGGGACAGAAAGACGCTGGGCGACGGGCACTGGGCAGCAACCGTCCGGCGGCCCGGCCCGGGCACGACTGCCCGGGCCGGGCCGCGGGGGATCCGGCCGCCGGGATCCGGCCGCCGGGGATCCGGCCGCCGGCCGGGCGGACAACCCGGATACTGAACGTACGCGTGGTGCCTGTGGCTGCCCCATTACCGTCCATCCGGGATGGCGGCCCGCGCGACGTCAGTCGATACCGTCGAACGGCCACCAGGTGCCCGGCTGCCAGTCCAGGGCTGACCAGATGTGGCGGGCGTGCGCGAACGGGCCGTCCGACACCCGCGGTCCGTCGTCGGTGAAGATCATCGCGGGCTTGCCGGGGACCGGGTACCGGGCCCAGCCGGGGTCGCCCGCGGTCGCGAACTTGCCCCAGGCGCTATGCAGCGCCGCAGGCAGGCCTCCGTCGTCCTCGCCGCCGGGGGAGCCCTGCCAGATGGCGGCGCCATCGGCGCCGTGCGCGCCGCGCAGCAGCGGCGCGTACTGGGCGAGCTGCGGGTCAGCGGCAAGGAGGGTGTGCGGGCCGTCGTAGCGAGACCGCCAGACGCTCCCGTGCGCGGCCTGTGCGTCGGCCAGCCGCTCGGTCGGCGCCACGTACCGCTCGTCGGTCATGATCGCGGTGCGCAGCGCGGCCTCATCCAGGTCCGGGTACTGCGCGGCGTAGCCGGCCAGGATCTTCGCCGCGGTCCCCTGGCCGAAGTACTCGGCCAGAACCCGGTCCGCCTGCCTGGCGGCGTCCGGGGCGAGCAGCGCGTACATCGCGCATTCGCGGACGCAGGTCTGCAGCAGCAGCGGTATACCGGCCGCCGCGCCGGCCGCGATCGCCGTCAGCGGCTTGGCGGTCAGCGCCGCGCCGTCGACGGATGGCCGCCAGACCCAGACCGACCGCGGCGTCGCCGCGATGGCGGTCTGGGCGTGCAGGATGTCCGCGGCCGGGACCGAGCGGAGCCCCTCGCGGGTGGCGCCGAGCTCAGCGAGGAACCGTGTGGTGATCGCCCGGGCCTGCGCCGCGTCCTTGACGTGGTCGCCACCGCTGGACTGCGCGGCGCGGGCGATCAGGCCGCGGGTGAGCGGCGAGGCCAGCAGGTTGGTGACCGACTTGGCGCCCGCGGACAGGCCGTAGACGGTGATCTGCTCCGGGTCGCCGCCGAAGGCGGCGATGTTCTCGTAGGTCCAGCGGAGCGCGGTGATCTGGTCGTGCAGCCCGAATGCCCCGGTCGGCCCCTCGCCGGGCACGTCAAGGAAGCCAAGCGCGCCAAGCCGGTAGTTGACCGTGACGATGACCAGGCCGTGGCTGTTCGCGAACGCGACGCCGTCCCCGGCCTGGTCGGGGCCCTGGCCGCCCTCGTACCCGCCGCCGTGCAGCCAGAACAGCACCGGCCGGCCGCTCGCGCCCGCCGGGGCGGTCACGTTCAGGTACAGGCAGTCCTCGGCCATCGGTGGTGTCCCCGGCGGCGGCGGAATGAGTTCCGGCTGCGGTGAGCGGTCGCCGTACGCCAGGGCGTCCCGCGTGCCGCTCCATGGCTCTGGCGGCTCCGGCGGCCGGAACCGAAGGTCCCCGACCGGCGGCTTCGCGTACGGGATGCCCCGCCAGGCGAGCACGCCGTTGGCGATCTCGGCGCCGCGCACCTTCCCGTACCTGGTCTCCGCGACCGTCATCAGCTCTCCTGCCCGCAGTAGTCCCGCCGCACCGTCCGTTTACCTTCGGCGCGTACGATCAGCGCCGGATATTTCCTGCACTGGGGAGAACGCCGCATGCCCACGATCATTACACCGGTCGATGCGATCGCGGAACTGTTCGCGTCGGCCGGTGCAGCCGACTACCTGGGGGAACCGGTCACCGTGGCGGCGCACCTGCTGCAGGCGGGCGCCCTGGCCGAGGCGGCCGGCGCACCGCCGGCCCTGGTCGCGGCGGCGCTGCTGCACGACGTTGGCCATCTGCGCGGCGCCGACGCCCTGGCCCGGGGGATCGAGCTCAGCGGCCGCGAGCTGATGGCCGGGACCGACAACAACCACGGCGAACGCGGCGCGCAGTGGCTGGCCCAGTGGTTCCCCGAGTCCGTCACCGAGCCGGTCCGGCTGCACGTCGCGGCCAAGCGGTACCTGTGCGCGGCCGAGCCGTCCTACTTCGCGCTGCTGTCCGAGGCGTCCGTCTATACCCTGGCGGTGCAGGGGGGCCCGATGAGCGAGGCGGAGGCGGCTGAGTTCGAGCGCACGCCGGGCGCGGTCGGCGCCATAGCCGTCCGTCGCTGGGACGACCAGGCCAAGGACCCCTCGGCCGACGTGCCGGACTTCGGCTGCTACCGCCCGCTGCTGACGTCGCTGCTCGCACCCTGATCGCCCAGCCGCGGGAGGTCACGGCCGGATGGCGCGGATCTGGGCCGTGGCGCTCGCGACCGCCACGATCTCGCCGGACTCATCGACCAGCTCACCCGCCAGGAAGGCCACGTCTCTACCGCGGCGCACGACCCGACCGCGCCCGGTGAGCCGTCCCGGCCGGGCCGGTCGCAGAAACTGCACATGCAGGTCGGTGGTCGGGGCGAATTGACCGGGTCCGAGCGTCGCCACCAGTGCAGGCCCCAGGGTGTCGTCCAGCATCGCCGCCACGAACCCGCCCTGGATGACGCCCACTGGATTCAGGAACCGCTCACTGGCCGCGAACGCGACCTCGATGGTCCCGGCGTCGGGGTCAACCGCCACCAGCTCCCATCCGAGCAGAACCGCGGCGGGCGGCATCGCGGTCCGCCCCTCGATCGCGTCCCAGAACGGGCCTTCGCGTGTCACACGCCTCTTCTATCAGTTCTTCTATCAGTTCTTCTATCAGTCGGGCACCGCGGGCGGGTTTGCCGGGCCCAGTCGGGCACCGCGGGCGGGTTTGCGGCCCAGTCGGGCACCGCGGGCGGGGCTTGCCGGGCCGGTGCGGGTCACGATGATGTGCGGTCGTTTTGCCCACGGGTGAATCCCCGCGAACCCGTCGGCTGGCGCACCCCAGGGCCCTCGCCTGTTCAGCAGCGTGGCTGGTGGCTGGAATAGGACTGGCCGGCCTGGCGTTCTACCCCCGTCGGTGCGTTAGTGTCCCCCGGGCTCAATTCACTGCCTTCATGGAATACCGTCCGGCTGGAGCCATGATGCGCCTTTCGCCGTGAGGCGACCTGCGCACCGGCCAGGCACGCCCTCCCCGCCGCGGGTACCAGGCCGGACAGGCCGACCTGTGGGAAGCCCTGACCAGCGCCGACCGGATTCCGCGGTGGTTCCCGCCGGTCAGCGGCGACCTCCGGGTCGGCGGCCGCTTTCGCGATCACTTCCGGCGGCGGACGACAAGGACCGCCGAGTCCACCTGCGGTGGCGGCAGGAACGCGCGCCGTGGCAGCGTGAGGCCGGCGGTCAGGCTGAACCGCCGTTCGGTACTAGCGGCGTACCTGGTCACCACGGCCCGCTGCAGTACCAGATCGGCCGCGATCAGCCTGCTGCGGGGCGCCAGCAGCGTCCGCAGCAGGGTGGAAGAAATCCCGTAGGGCGGGCTGGCCACCACCCGGAACGGCCGCCCGGGCAACCGGATCGAGGTCGCGTCCCCGTGCACCACGGTAAGGCCGGGGAACCGGCCGCGGAGAACGTCGGCTCGCCGCGGGTTCAGCTCGACCGCGACGACGTGCGCCCCCGCCCGGACCAGATGCGCGGTCAGCGCTCCTTCGCCGGCCCCGATGTCGAGCACGAGTTCGCCGGGCCGCACTCCGGCGGCGGCGACCACCCGCGCCGCCCATTCGTCAGAGAGCCGGTGCCAGCCCCATGCCCGGCGCGAGAGCCCGGAGGCGGGCACGACGGACCACCGCTGTGTAGATACCCATGCGGGGACCGTAGCCCGCGGTGGCCCCGGCCATCAATTCATTTTCCCCGACCGCGCGCGGCTTAGGTTCCGGGACCGCACGCGCCCGCTTCACGTGCTCGGCGGCCGCTGCCCGTAACCCGCCATTTTCGCGCCAACGGCGGCGATCTCCGCGGCCGGCAGGAGGCGGGGAGCGCCCGCGGAGCGGGCGCGCAGGTATACGTCGCACAGCCACTCCAGGTAGGTGCTCTTGTCGTGCGCGGTCATCAGGTCCGGCCCGACGGTGACCGCGCCGTGGTTGCCCATGAGGCAGCCGGTGCGGTCGCGCAGCGCGTCCACCACGTTGCGGGCCAGCTGGTCGGTGCCGTAGGTGGCGTAGCGGGACACCGGCACCGTCGGGCCGCCGAACATCGCCACGTAGTAATGCACTGCCGGGACCTCGTCGGCCAATGCGGACAGCGCGGTGGCGGCGGGGGAGTGCGTGTGCACGATCGCGCCCACCTCGGGCCGGGCGGTGTAGATCGCCAGGTGCAGCGGCAGCTCGCTGGAGGGCGCGAGCGGCGCCTCGGCCGCGGCGCCGTCCAGCCGGTGCACGCCCACCAGTTCCGGGGTCAGGTCGGCGTAGCGCAGCCCGCTCGGGCTCACCGCCACCAGGTCGCCCGCCCGGACGCTCACGTTGCCGGCCGTCCCCGCCACCAGCCCGGTGCGTGACAGTTCGCGGCAGGCGGTCACGATCGCCGCGCGGGCGTCGGGGAGCAGCATCAGGGGCCTCCAGGTACGGGTGTAGCGTCAGCCAGGTGGGCAGCAGCGTGCTCGATGACGTTATCGGCTGGCGGGACGGCCAGATCATCGCCCTTGACCAGACGGCGCTTCCGCATCAGGTCTCCGTTCTCCGCCTCAGCACCGTGGATCAGCTCGTCGGCGCGATCGCGGCGCTGGCGGTGCGGGGCGCGCCGCTGCTCGGGGTGGCCGGCGCGCTCGGCGTGGCGCTCGCGGTCGGGCAGGGCGAGCGCGAGGGGTGGGACGCCGATCGGCTCGATGCGGAAATCAGGCGGATCGCCGGCGCCCGCCCGACCGCGGTCAACCTGCGCCGCGAGGTACTCGCGGTCGCCGCCGTGATCCCCGAGGGTGCCGAGGCGGTGCTGGCCGCCGCCCTCGCCGTGCGCGCTACCGCGGTCGAGGTCAGCAAGCGGCTGAGCGTGCGGGGCGCCGCGTTCCTGATCGAGGAGTGCGGGGCGGGCCCGCTGAAGCTGCATACGCACTGCAACACCGGCGCTCTGGCCTGCCTGGGGTGGGGGACCGCGCTCGGGGTGATCAGGGCGCTGCGCGACCGGGGCGCCCTCGCGCACGTTATCGCGGACGAGACCCGCCCGCTGCTGCAGGGATCACGGCTCACCGCCTGGGAGCTTGGCCAGCTCGGCATCGAGCATTACCTCGCGGCCGACGGCGCGGGGCCGTTCCTCATCAGCCAGGGGCACGCCGACGCGGTCATTGTCGGGGCCGACCGGGTAGCGGCCAACGGCGACGTGGCCAACAAGATCGGCACCTACTCCCTCGCCCTCGCGGCGCGCCGGGCGGGCATCCCCTTCGTCGTCGCCGCCCCCGAGTCCACGATCGACGCCGCGACCGCCACCGGGGCGGGCATCCCGCTCGAGCTCCGCGCCGACGAGGAGGTCACGTCCTTTCACGGCGTGCGGGTCGCCCCGGCGGGCACCCGCGCGCTGAACTACGCCTTCGACGTCACCCCGGCCGAGCTGGTCACCGCGATCGTGACCGAGGACCGGGTGATCCGCGGCGCGGCAGCCTGAGGCGAGTAACGTGGGCCGGCTCATGCTGCGAGGCAGCGAGCGGCAGGACGTGGCGGCGATGGTCGCCGCGGTCCCTTGGTCGGCACCAGTCCCGTGGTCACGCCGAAGTAGCCGCCCCCCCAGTTGCCAACACCTCTCCGGACCGAGCCCACATCAGCCGCCTGAGGCCCCGGAGCTGCTCGGGTCCCGCCGTCGCGGGATTCAGGTACGCGGTCGCGGGATTCGCGAACCGATCAGGCCGGGACCGCGGGGCGGGGCTTGCCGGGGGCGACGGTGCGCGCCAGTATCCCGAGGGTGGCCCGCAGCGCGCTCTCCGGGATGACCGGGAAGATGGCCGCGTCCTTCCACTCTTGCTTGGCCCCGGACCAGTCGTAGTAGGACGTCACCAGCGTGCCCTCCTCGATCGGCTCAAGCCGGTAACCGTAAATGTGGCCGATGTCCAGCTGGCTGCGGATGGTCCAGGCGATCTCGCGGTCCGGCTCGAACGCGACGATCTCAACGGTGACGTCGTAGCGGCCGAGGGGATAGTCGTTGAGCGCTTCCCGGTCCATGTGCACGACGAAGGTGTCTCCCACCTTGGCGACGATGTCGCCGCTGGCCTCCATCAGCATGCCGGAGCTGTCGATCGCGACGTGCCCGCGAGGGTCGCTGAGCACCGCGAAGATCGCGGCCGCGGGCGCGGCCACCGCCCGTTGCACTTCGAGTCGTTCCGTCATGCGCTCATTGTCGCGCATGACGGAACGGGGGGTCTTCCGGGGCACACTCGGCGACCTGTTGTGCCAGCTCACCCGCGCGTGCGGCAGCGGAGAAGTTAGGATCGGGACGTGATTACCGGCCTGCACGCGATCATGTTCTCCGCCCAAGCCGAGAAGGTGCGCGCGTTTCTCGCGGACGTGGTGGGCCTGCCTGCGGCCGATGCGGGCGGAGGCTGGCTCATCTTCGCCCTGCCCCCGGCCGAGCTCGCCGTCCACCCGGCGGAGGGAGACGGCCGCCACGAGCTCTACCTGATGTGCGATGACATCCACGCCACGCTGGCCGAGCTCAGGAGCAAAGGCGCCGAGATAGCCAGCGAACCCTCCGACCAGGGCTGGGGAGTGCTCGCCGCCATCCGCCTGCCGGACGGCGAGGAACTGCCCATCTACGAGCCGCGCCACCCCTCACCGCACCCGGCCTGACCGCAAGCCCACGGCTGCTTCCATGCCTCCCCGCAGCCAACACTCGCGTGGGCGGCGGTGAAGTACCCGCGACCGTTCAGACGAATGATTTGTTTTTGCAGCTTTTCAGTGCGAGTCCCGGCCCACCTCGTGGCCGCTGCCGCCGACCAGGAAGTCCAGGTCGGCGCCAGCGCTGGCCTGCTGGACGTGCTCGGTGTACAGGCGGGTCCAGCCGCGGCTGGCGTGCGGCGGCAGCGGTTTCCACTCCGCGCGGCGGCGGTCAAGCTCCTCATCGGGCACCTCAAGCGTCAGCAGCCGGGACGGGACGTCGAGGGTGATCCAGTCGCCGGTGCGGACCAGGGCCAGCGGGCCGCCAGCCGCGGCCTCGGGCGCGACGTGCAGCACCACGGTGCCGTAGGCGGTGCCCGACATCCGGCCGTCGCAGATCCGCACCATGTCCCGCACCCCGCCGCGCAGCAGCTTGGCGGGCAGCGGGACATTGGAGACCTCCGGCATGCCCGGGTAGCCGCGCGGCCCGCAGTAGCGGACCACCAGCACCGTGTTCTCGTCGGCGTCCAGATCGGGGTCGGAGACCACCGCGTAGTACGCCTCGGGGGAGTCGAACACGAGGGCCCGGCCACGGTGCTTGAGCAGGTGCGGCGACGCCGCGGACTGCTTGAGCACCGCCCCGTCCGGTGCGAGGTTGCCGCGCAGCACCGCGGTGCCGGTGCCGGCTGGCTGGAAGGGCGCGTCCAGAGCGTGGATGACGTCGCGGTTCCAGCAGGGCGCGTCGGCGACGTTCTCCGCCACGGTGCGCCCGGTGACCGTCACCGCGTCGCCGTGCAGCAGCCCGCCGAGCTCGCGCATCACCGCCGGCAGGCCGCCCGCGTAGCAGAAGTCCTCCATCAGGTACTGGCCGCTGGGCTGGAGGTTCAGCAGCGTGGGCACTTCCTGGGCGAGGGCGTCGAAGTCGTCGAGGTTCAGTTCCACACCGAGGCGGCCGGCGATGGCGAGCAGGTGGATCACCGCGTTGGTCGACCCGCCGATCGCCGCGTTCACCCGGATCGCGTTCTCGAACGCGGCGCGGGTCATGATCGCCGACGGTCGCAGGTCGCTGTTCACGAGGTCGACGATCACCTGGCCGGCCCGCTGCGCGGTCTCGTAGCGGCGCGAGTCCACCGCGGGCCAGGTCGCCGAGTACGGCAGCTGCATGCCCAGGGCCTCGGCCATCGACGCCATCGTGGACGCGGTCCCCATCGTCATGCAGTGCCCGTTCGAGCGGGCCATGCACCCCTCGGCGAACACGCACTCCTCGGCGGTCATCCGCCCCGCGAGCAGCTCCTCCTCGAACCGCCACACCGCCGTGCCCGAGCCGACGTCGGTGCCCTGGTACTTGCCGCTGAGCATCGGCCCGCCGGTGACCATGACGGCGGGCAGGTCCACGCTGGCCGCCGCCATCAGCAGGCCAGGCGTGGTCTTGTCGCAACCGGACAGCAGCACCACGCCGTCCAGCGGGTTAGCGCGGAACAGCTCCTCGGCCTCCATCGCGAGCAGGTTCCGGTAGAGCATGGCCGTCGGGCGCAGCAGCGTCTCGCCCAGCGCCATGGCGGGGAACTCGAGCGGGAAGCCGCCGGACTGCCAGACGCCGCGCTTGACCGATTCGGCTACCCGGTGCAGGTGGACGTTGCAGGGTGCGAGCTCGGACCAGGTGGTGGCGATGCCGATCACCGGCCGCCCGTCGAACACCTCGGGGGTGAACCCCTGGCTCCGCATCCACGACCGGTGGTTCATCCCGGCCCGCCCGCTCGCCCCGAACCACGCCGAACTCCGCCGCGCACCATCAGTCGCCATGCCTCTATGTCTAGCCCGCGGCGTGACGCTTTGGGAAGGGTCGAGGGCGCGACATCGGTCACTGAATCGACTCGGGTCAATCTGGGCGGGAGGCTGAACCGGCCCGGGTGGGTGCGGATGAGCCACTGGACCGGCTCAGGTCAATCCGGGCGGGTCATACCCAGCTGCCGGTACCGGCGCTGGCGGGCGGCCAGCCGGGCACCGTCATCGCTGGCCGCCAGGGATCCGAGCTCCGCCGCGAGCAGGCGGCCGAGCTCGGTCAGCAGCTGGGTGCCGTCATGCTCGGCGACGATGTGGTCCACGACGCCGGCGGCGGCCAGGTCGGCGGAGCGGATGCCCTGGCGCGCGGCCAGTTCGGGCGCGTGCGCGGTGTCCTTGAAGACGATCACGCTGGCCCCTTCGGGGGCGAGCGGGGAGAGCCACGCGTGCTGCGCGGCGAGGACGCGGTCGGCCGGGAGCAGGGCCAGCGCGGCGCCGCCGGTGCCCTGCCCGAGCAGGATCGCGACGGTCGGCACCGGAAGGGTGATCAGGGTGACCAGACAGCGGGCGATCTCGCGGGCCAGGCCGCCTTCCTCGGCGGCGGGCGAGAGCTCACCGCCGGGGGTGTCGATCACGGTGACCAGCGGCAGGCGCAGGCTCGCGGCCAGTTCCATGCCGCGTTGCGCGGTCCGCAGCGTCCGCGGGCCGTGCGGCGCCGCGGTGCGGTCCTGGCCGGCCAGCACGCACGGGTGGCCGCCGACGCGGGCAAGCGCGAGGATCAGCCCGCCCTCGCGCAGCGGGACGGCGCCCGCCGCGGCCACCCGGATCAGGTCGGCGGCGCCCGGCCGGTCGGCGCGGCGGGTGCGCAGCACCGATTCCCAGGCGGAGGTCTGGCGGCTAGCGGTTGGGGTCTGCGGCAAAGAGGCGGGCGGGGGAGCGGCGCGCGGTGGTGCGACAGTCGGTGGTGAGACAGCCGGCGCGGCGGCAGGCGGCGCAGCGGCGGTCGGCGACGGTTTCAGCGCTGTCAGCACCCGGTTCAGGTAAGCGGCCAGCCCCTCCGGCGCCACCACCGCGTCGACCAGGCCGTGCGCGAGCAGGTTCTCCGCCGTCTGCACTCCGTCCGGGATCGGTGCGCCAGTCAGCGCCTCGTAGACCCGGGGGCCGAGGAATCCGATCAGGGCGCCAGGCTCGGCCAGGGTCAGGTGGCCGACCGACGCCCAGGACGCGAAGACGCCACCGGTTGTCGGGTGACGCAGGTAGACGAGGTAGGGAAGACCGGCGGCCTGGTGCGCGGCGACCGCCGCGGTGATCGTGGCCATCTGCAGGAACGCGACGGTCCCTTCCTGCATGCGGGTGCCGCCCGACGCGGGCGCGGCGATCAGCGGCAGCCGCTCGGCGGTGGCACGTTCGACGGCGAGGGCGAGCCGCCGCGCCGCGGCGACCCCGATCGACCCGCCGAGAAAGCCGAACTCGCTGACCGCCACCGCCACCCGGTGCCCGCCGAGCAGGCCCTCGCCGGTCAGCACCGACTCATCGGCCCCGGTGGCGGCCCGCGCCAGGGCCAGCTCGGCGGCGTAGCCGGGACCCGGCCGCACGTCGGCCGGCGTAGTGTCCCAGGAGCGGTACGTCCCCGCGTCGAGCAGTGCGGCGAGCAGCTCGCCGGCGGTCATCGGGCGCATGCAGCAGAATCTATGCCGGCCAGCTGGTCAGCCGGACGGTCGCCCCGCGGCCGCGGCCACGCGGGCGTGCTCGCGCATCGTCTCGGTGCCGTCCCGGCCCGGCTGGCGGCCGAACCCGCAGTACATCGCCACCCCGAAGTCGGACAGGTAGCGCGAGGCGGTCGCATGCCTGCGGCGCAGCCCGGCCTCCCCGTCGATCGGCAGCACGATGCCGAGGAACACCCTGGTGTCGCCCGGCTCCAGGTCAGCCAGCGGCCGGAAGAAGCTGCGGTCCTCGCTGCGCAGGTAGCGTGGCCCCGCCAGGTGAACCCAGTCGACCGCGCGCCCCGAGTTCGCCACCGCGAAGTTAGCCATCCGCACCAGCAGCGCCATGTCGCGGGCCTCGTACATCGGCCATTCCGGGAACGTACCGTAACAGAGGTGGTAACCGACAAGGACCTCCGCCGGGATGAGCCGCGTCAGCCGGGTGACCGGCCCGGCGAACCGCTCCCAGGCGCCCTCCGCCGTCCACGCCAGCACCCGTTCGATGTCCTGCGTCTCGTAGGCAAGGTCCCACTGGATGGCCAGGTCGGCGGGCGGGATCGCGGCGGTCAGCCGCCGAAGCTCACGCGCCGCGAGCTCCTCGAACCCGCGCGCGGCGATGGGGTAGTCGTGGGCGAAGTCGGCCTTGAACGCGTTCAGCGCGCTCGACGGGAACGGCAGCCCGATCTGGAACCGCAGCCCGGCCGGGATCACCCCGTCCGCGCGCAGCCTGGCGAACACCGCGTAGGACTCGATCGCGTCGTCGATGCGCGGCCAGGTGTCCCAGTGCAGCTCGGTGACCCCGGGCCTGACCCCGAACACCGGCGTCTCGTAGGCGTGGCGGGGCAGCCCGGTGGGCGACTCCGTCTCCCGCACCACCACCACGCCCGGATTCGGCCGCGCCAGCCGCTCCCGCTCGTAGCTCACCCAGCCCGCCCGCGGGCCGGTCTCGCCGTCGGGCAGCGCGAACACCAGATCGCCGAAGAACTCGCTCCCGGCGCGCAGCGCCCCCTCCGTGGAGTCGGCCGGCAGGCTCCCCACCAGCAGCAGATCGCTGTTCACACGCCGCGCCATCGCGGCCTCCTCTCGTCGGTCAACAGTCAAAATCCTTCCACTGAACGGACCGTGATTTCACCTCGCAGCGCCCCGGGTTTAACCAGCGAACGTGTGCTCCGTGGTCAGGGCGGCCGACGGCAAGTCTCGGCCAGCGGCACACCAGGACATTTCCCCGAGACCGGCCCGCCGGGCCATACCCGGCTACGACCTGCGCATACCTGGGTACGTCTGGTTCAGCGTCGCTCCGGCGCCGACTGGCTCGACAGGAGGAACCCGCGATGGAGGAACCGAAGCAACCGCCGGCGGTCCCGCTGCGGATCGGCGTCGTCTACCCGCAGATCGAGCTGGCCGGGGACCCGGACTCGGTCCGCCGGATCGGCCGGGCGGTTGAGGACCTGGGCTTTGACCACCTGCTCGCCTACGATCACGTGCTCGGTGCCGTTCAGGCCGGCCGGACGCCCCCGCTCACCGGCCCCTATACCGAGCACGACCCGTTCCACGACCCGCTGGTGATGTTCGCCCACCTGGCCGCCATCACCGAGCGGATCGGCTTCGCCACCGGGATCATGGTCCTCCCGCAGCGCCAGACCGCGCTGGTAGCCAGGCAGGCGGCCGACGTCGATCTGCTGTCGGGCGGCCGGCTGCGCCTCGGGGTGGGGGTCGGCTGGAACTACGTCGAGTACCAGGCACTCGGGCAGGACTTCCACACCCGCGGCGCCCGGCAGGAGGAGCAGATCCAGCTGCTGCGCCGGCTGTTCACCGAGCCGGTCGTCGACTTCTCCGGCCGCTTCGACCGGATTGACCGGGCCGCGCTGGTGCCCAAGCCGGCCCGGCCCGTCCCGATCTGGCTCGGCGGATCGGGCGAGGCCGCGTTCGGGCGGGCGGCCCGGCTCGCGGACGGCTTCATCTTCTTCGGCGGCGGCGCCGGGCACGCCGCCGCCGCCTGGGACCGGCTCCGTGATCAAGTGGACGGCCTCGGCAGGCCGGCGGCAGCGTTCGGCGGGGACTATGTGGTGCTTCCGCAGGGCAGCGTGGGCGAGCTCGCGGAGGAGATCGATGGCTGGCGCGAGGCGGGCGGTACCCATGCCTCGGTGGTCACCATGGGCCTCGGCCTCAATGGCGCCGGCGATCACATCGACTACCTCGCCTCGGTCGCGGACGCACTCGGCCTGTCGTGACCGCCCGGCCGCCGCCTGGCCTCACCCGCACTGCTTTTCTTTCGGTCCGACTCGCTTTCTTCCGGCCCGGACTCGCTTTCTTCCGGCCCGGGCTTCCGGCCCGGGCTGGCTTTCTTCAGGTTCGGGCTGGCCAACCTGGGGTAGCGTCCGCCCATGGCGAGGACGTCGACGGGTGAGTCGGTACTGTCTCGCGCGGTTCGCATCTTCGACGCGTTCACGCCGGACGAGCGGGTGCTGTCGGTGTCGCAGATCGCGCGCCGCGCCGGGCTGCACCTGGCGACCGCGTCGCGGCTGATCGCCGAGCTTCAGTCGCACGGGCTGCTTGACCGCGACCCGGACCGGCGGGTGCGGGTGGGGGTGCGGATGTGGGAGCTGGCGCTGCGCGCGTCACCGACGCTGAGCCTGCGCGAGGCCGCCATGCCGTTCATGGAGGACGCGCACGCGGTCTTGGGCCACCACGTGCAGCTCGGCGTGCTTGACGGCGATGAGGTGCTGTTCGTGGAACGGCTGTCCGCACGCGGCGCGGTGATCAACTACACCCGGATCGCCGGCCGGCTGCCGCTGCACGCCTCATCCTCCGGTCTGGTGCTGCTCGCATTCGGCAGCGGGGAGCTGCAAGAGCGGATACTGGCCAAGCGGCTCCGGCGGTATACCGATGCCACCATCACCGAGACCGGCGCGCTCCGCACCGCCCTGGCCGAGGTGCGACGGCAGGGGTACGCGTATCTGCCCGGGCACGTGCACGAGGACGCACTCGGCGTGGCGGTGCCCATTCAGGTGCCCGTTCCGCGTGCGGCCGGCCCCCGGGATGCCCGGCCGACGGTGGCCGCGCTGGCCGCCATCGTCCCGGTCAGCACCGAGGCCAGGACGGTGGTCGGCGTGCTGAGCACGGCGGCGCGCGGGATCAGCCGGACCCTCGGCGATTCGCTGCCTGACCCCTCTCACTGAATGAGATCTGACCCCCTTGGTGTCCGGCCCGGCCGCGTCTTCGACATCACCACGTTGGATTTTGTTCAGGTAGGAGACGCCGGGACCGCGCCGGGCGGGCCGATCCGCCCGCAATCGCCGCTGCGGACGTGCCTCCATCCCTGGTCGCCGGGGGTGCGAGCAGATGCCAGGCAGCTCCGGTGCCAGCGGCACGCGGTCTCCCTATGCCCGGCGCCAGCCGAGAACGGCGCCAACGCTGATGGTCGGCGGGCCGAGCAGGCCGGTGAGGTACCGGCCGAGGGCCGAATGAGCGGTGGTGACGGCGACCACCGCGGTGGGGTCCCAGGTCGCGAACTGCGCCCCCATCTGCGTCTTAGTCGGGATCGCGGGCGCGGACCTGGGGGAGACGCGGCCCGCGGCGTCGCCCGTCGATGACCGCGCCCACAGCTCGTTCAGGTACAGGCCCGCCGGCGGCAGCCCGCTGCCATCGGTTGCTGCCCGCCCGCTGTGGTTGGGGCCCATGAAGTAGCCGCCGACCATAGCGGAGGGTTCGCCGCTGTCGCCCTGCCACCGTAGCGGCTCGGTGAACGTCGAGACCGGAATGGGCAGCACCAGAACGCGCGCCTGCGCCGGCAGACGCAACGCCGCGAACGCCGCGGTCCACCCCGACGGCACCCCACCGTCGGATCCGGCCGGCAGCGGGCGCGGCACCAGCGGCGCGATGGCGGCCAGCACTGCCAGCGCGATCGCCGCCCGCGCGATTGCCCACCGCGCGGTGCCCCGTCGCCCGGCGGGCGGTTGCGGGCCGGCCCACCGGGCGCGGGCCGCGTCCAGGCCGAACGCGACCAGCGCGGCGGCCGCGCCGTCGGCCAGGATCGAGAACCGGTCCGGTATCACCGATCCGGTGACCGGGAGCGTCTGCAGCCAGTACCAGGGCAGCTTGACCCATGCGTGCTGGTGCCCGCCGGCCAGCAGTGTCCCGCCGAGGGAGAGCACCTCGAGCACGACGAATACCACCGCCGCGACGCGGACCGCCGGCCGCCGCCAGAACAGCACCGCCGCCGCCGCGAGCACTGTCAGCATGGGCCAGCCCAGATAAGCCAGGTACTCAGGGGAGCCGCCCTGGAACGCCGCCGCGAACGCCGCGCTGTCGCGGGTGTGCAGCAGCATGGCCGCCGACGGCTGCACGAACGCGGCGAGATCATTCTTGTAGAAATCCGGGGTGAACGGGCTGCCGCGCTGCCGCAGCGGCCCGAGGAACTGCTCCCACAGCGCATAACCCGCGATCAGCGCGGTCACCGCGGCGGCCGCGGACAAGCCGGCCAGCACGTCGCCGATCCGGCTGAGCGCGGCCCGCCGCCAGCCGATGGCGAGCACCGCGACCGCGATCAAGGACGCGACAGCCGCGTCGAACAGCAGCTCTTCGGTGATGAAGATCTGGGCGGCGCTGAGCAGGCCGAGCCAGCCACCGCAGCGCACCGCGGCCCGCCGCCCGGTCCCGCCGCGCCCGGTGGCCAGCCGCAGCCCGGCGTCGACGATCAGCGGCGGCAGCACCGCGAACTGGAGGTCGTAATGGCCCTGCCCCGACTGAATCAGGGCCGGGGAGAACCCGTAGACCAGGCCGCCCGCCGCGGCCGCCAGCAGACTCGCGCCCCACCGGCGGAGCACGGTGAACAGCGCGAGTGCGGAGCCGGCGAAGCCCAGCGTCATCAGCAGCGTGATGCTGGCCTGCGGCCCGGCCAGCAGGGTCAGCGGCGCCAGCAGGACCCCGGGCAGCAGCATCGGCGTGTTCCACATGAGGTTGATGCCCTGCGGGGCGTTCATGCCGGCGGTCATCAGCGCGGGCAGGCGCAGGTGGGCAACCGCCGTCGCGTCATACCGGAAGAACCAGGTGAACTGATCGCTGTCGTAGGGGTTGGCGGCGACGATGCGCGATGCCGGGTCCCGCCACAGCCACATCGTCACGGCCGCCGCGGCGACCAGGTAATACAACGCTGGCAGCCAGAGTGACGTGGTGCCGCCCGGCCGCGCGCGGATCGCGGCTGTCGCGGAAGGCGGCGCGGCCGACGAACGTGTCGCGGCTGACAGGGCGGTCACGGCGCCGACGCTAGCCAGCCGGGTTAGACCCACGGCCGGTTATGGCCAGGCCGGTATCACTCCGTAAGGATTTCATCCGCGGCTAGTTATGCCGCGCTATGAAGTAGCTACTAAGTGCTATCACAGAGCGGTCTCGCCGCGCTCACTTGCGCGTTATCGGAAACGCCGGATTCCCGCACTGACCTCTGTCGACGCAGCCTGAACGGCGGTCGGCGGACAGCGGGCTAATATCCGCGAGTCGCCGCCTGCCGCCACCTATCTGGTCTAGCCTCCTGCTCTGGGGGCGTTGCGGCGAAACACTCGCATGGAGGTGGATTGGATGCGCAATCGGTACCAGTCCGCATGGCGCCGCCGCACGCAGGGCAGTCGGGCGGCGCGCCTGACCGTCACCCTCGCCCTGCCGGCGGCACTGGGGCTGGCTGTCGGCGCCGCCATCGCGTTCCACGGGGGCTCGGGCGGTACCGCGATTGAGCAGACCGCGCTCGGCGCCAGCCCCTCGGCCACCGGCATTCGCTCGGCCGGCGCCAGCCCCTCGGCCGGCGGCGGTGCGGCTGCCAGCCCGGCCGCGACGTCGGCCAGCCCGGCTGTCACGGTGGACGCGGCCAACGTGAACTGCGACATCATCGTCCCGGCGAACCCGCTGACGGCGCAGGGCCTGGCGACCCCGTACCAGCTGACCGGCGCCGGCGGGATGTCCCCGGCCCAGTCGGGCTGCACGATGACCAATGCCGCCAGCCTGGGGGCGTTCGTCCAGGCCACGATCCTGGACCCGGCCACCGGACAGCTCTGGGTCTACGACCCGCTGGTCATTACCAAGGGCACCACGCCGGCTGTGCCGCCGACGGTGCCGGACCTGCCGGCCAACTCGGTCGTCACGATCGACTTCGGGTTCAACGGCACCGACCTGTTCCAGGTGGGCGCCACGCCGGACACCCTGAGGGACGCCCACTGCGTCAACGGCCAGCGCGGGTCGGTTTTCGGTCAGGTGTCGTTCTGCAACGGCACCAACTTCTTCGACGCGGCCCTCCGTGACGAGCGCGAGCACAAGCTGATCGTGCCGTCGGCCGGCACGTCGTCGAAAATGGCCGCGTCCGGCGGGGCGATGGGGACCGGGAACACATGCCCGGTCACCCGCAACTTCGAGATCGTCGACCAGGACCCTTCCGACAACGTGACCACCGAGTACCTGCTCAACCCGGCGACCGGCCAGACCGCGCAGGACACCACGTCCAACGCGGCCAACATCGCGGGCTCCACCTTGCTGCTCAACGGCAGCGACAACACGTTGCTCGACGCGTTCATCGACCCGGTCCTCGGCTGCGCCCCGTTCATGGCGCCCGACCTGGCCAACAACGACCTGCCGGCCACTTCGCAGGCGCTGGACGAGCTGGAGGCGGCTAAGAACCAGCCGAGGGAAGCGGCCCTGGTCCCCGAGAACGACGAGATGGTGCTCGGCTCCGGCGGCAAGTTCGACGCGGCCAAGACCGACCTTTACCGCCAGGAACTCGGCCAGGCCCTGGTGGACGCGGCGACCAACGCGACCAGCAGCCCGGCGATGTACTGCCGGAACCTGATCAACATCCAGACGCCGTTCCTGGCCGCCAACCAGGCACTCCTCGCGGCCGGCCAGCCGCCGGTTCCGGCCATGGGCGACAACCTGCTGACCTTCCTTGCCAACCGGCTGAACATGTCCTTTACCAATCTCGCCTGCCAGAACTTCGGCTTCACCAACCCGGTCACGGTCACCCTGAACGGCGCTGGCGTCGCCGTCGCGGCGACCTTCAACACCGCGGTGCAGCGGCCAGCCAACACCACGGCGGCATCGGTGCCGGTCAAGGGGCAGCGCCTGGGCCGCAAGCAGCACCTGCTGATGGACCCGTCAGGCATGTAGGAGAGGTCATTGGCGCCGATCCCACCGGCAAGGGGAGGCCATCGACGCCGCCGTGGGCACCAGCGGCACCGATGACAACGTGACCATTGGCGTCGGCATCCACGTCAACCTGGACCAGCGGCGGCGCACGGCCCGTAAGCCGTGGCCCCCGCCCAGTTCCCGCTCGCGGTTCAGCTGAACGGCGAGCGGGGACGCGGCAGCAGTTCGCCGTCCACGTAGAGGTCGACCTTCTCGTTGTAGAAGCAGGCCAGGCCGGCGACCTTCTGGCTCTCGGGCAGCGGCGTGCGGTAGATCCAGACCAGGTCAGGGTGGACGCCGCGGCCGCTGTCGACTGACCAGTAGCCCGCGGTGCCCTTGTAGGGGCAGTGGCTGGTCGTGTCGGACGGAATGAGCAGCTCGGTGCGGACGTCGGGCAGCGGCAGGTAGTACCGGGGCGGCAGGCCCGTCTCGTAGAGGATGTGCGGCCGGACCGAGTCGGCCACCGTGACCCCGTCCACCTCCACCCGCACGTGACGGGAGCTGGCGAGGATGTCCACCCGCTTATAAGGGTCCCGCGGATGGGTGTAGACCGGCTCGTCCTCCTCCAGCCACTCGTCCATCGCCGCCCAGTCGATCCGGACCAGGTCGCGCAGCGCCGGCAGCGGCGAGTCCGGGTAGCGCTTGGCGGCGCCCTCGGCGATCGCGCCCTCCACCCGGACGCTGTAAATCTCGGCCTCGCCCCTGCTCGGGGAGTGCTCGGTCTTGCCGGTGGGCTCAAGGCCGGCCGTTACGTCCGCTACCGGCAGGTAGTAGGCCGGGTAATAGGGGATCTCCCACACCAGGAAGGGGCGCTTGGTATCGGCGACCAGACGGCCGGCCAGGTAGGCACGGACCCGCTTGTGACCCTGCTCGACTCGTACCGTGCCGCGTGCGTTCTCATCCATGACAGCCTCCCGTTGCCGCCCACGCTACTCCCCGCTGAGATCAAGCCAAGCGGGCCGTGCGTTGAGCGCGGCGACGTCCGGCAGCGACGTCGCACGGTAGGCGTCCCGCAGCGACGCCAGCTCGGCGGCGGACAATACGTCCTCGATCCGGTCGAAGCCGTCAGGGGCACGGGCGCTCACCATGTCGAGTACCTGGTCGACCGGCATGTCCCGGTTGGCAAGCACGATCTGGTTGACCGCTGTCAGGCGGGCCGCCTCGTAGGCGGCCAGGCCCTGCGCCGGGTCCGCCGCCGAGGCCAGCTCACGGGCCAGCACGCGCGCGTCGATGATCGCCTGCGAGCCGCCGTTGGACCCGATCGGGTACATCGGGTGGGCGGCGTCGCCGGCCAGGGTCACCCGGCCGCGCCCCCAGAACGTCAGCGGGTCCCGGTCCACCATGGGGTACTCGAGGATCTCGGTGGTCCGGCTCATCAGGTCGGGGATGTCCAGCCAGCCGAACGTCCAGCCCTGGAAGTACGGCAGCGCCTCGGCCAGCCGGCCCTCGCGGTTCCAGTCCGGCCGGCTGGGCGGCTCGGCCCCGCCGATCATGACCTCCGCCACCCAGTTGATCAGCGCCCGGCAGCTGTGTTGGTCAGTGCTGGGCCGGCGCGCGATCGGGTACGCGACGAACTTGACGGATGTGGTGCTGCCGCTGATGGCCAGGGACGAGCCGGAAAGGAACGGGGCGCCTTCGGCGGTGCCGCGCCAGAGCATGACGCCGCTCCACCGGGGCGGCGGTTCCCCCGGGTGCAGCTGGGCGCGGACCGCCGAGTACAGGCCGTCGGCCCCGACGAGAACATCGGCGGTGACGGGAACCACGCGTGCGTTCCTCCGGCTGGAGAGCATTACCTCGACGCTGCCGTCGCGCTCCGTGAAACCGGTCACCGTGGTGGCCGTTCTCACCGCCTTGTCTCCGAGGCGGTCGCGGACCGCCTCGAGCAGGATCATCTGCAGCTCGCCGCGGTGGATGGAGTACTGCGGCCACGCGTAGCCGAGGCTGCGGCCGCGCGGCTCGCTCCAGATCAGGCTGCCGTGGCGGTCGAAGTGGACCTGCTCGGAGGTGGCGATGCCGGCCGCCGCAAGCCGCGGCCCGAGCCCCAGCTCGGTGAGCTCGCGCACCGCGTGCGGCAGCAGGTTGATGCCGACGCCGAGCGGCTTAAGCTCGGCGGCGGAATCGACCAGCTGCGCCTCGAGGCCGGCCGCGTGCAGGCTCAGCGCCGTGGTCAGGCCCGCGATCCCGGCGCCCGCGATCAAGACACGCACGAGCTGTCACCCTACACGTCGAGGATGAACCGGGCGGCCGGGCTGAGGCGGGCAAACGTCTCCGGCCTGATGTACTTCCGCTGGTCGAGTTGCTGGCCGTTGGCGCGGCGGGTGAAGTAGGAGTGCAGCGCGCGGCGCGGGCGTCCGGTGCGGTTCAGGGTGCCGCCGTGCCACAGGTGGCTGTTGAACACGACGACGGTGCCGGCCGGGGCGACCAGCTTGACCTCGTCGGGATGCGGGGCGGAGGTGTCGGGCATCGCCTCGCGGGCCGGCACGGTCAGCCGGTGCGACCCCGGCACCACCCGGGTCGCACCGTTGTCGGCGGTGAAGTCGTCGAGCAGCCAGATCGAGTTGCACACGTTATAGGGGCCAAAGCCGACCGGCCCGCCCTCGGCGTGCATCGCCTGCTGGCCCCGGCCGGGCAGCGCGGCGCGGCTGTTGAGCGACGACAGCTTGAAGTCGCCGAGCACGTGGGCGACGCAGGCCAGCACCCGCGGGTCGGTGAAGCAGGCCTCGAACATGGGGTCCTTGTTGACCAGATCGGCCAGCCGGTCGGTGCCGGCCTCCTGGTGGACCTCGCGGCCGGCGTGCTCCCCCTCGGCCGCCGTCAGTTCGGCCAGCCGGGTCCTCATCGCCGTGAGCTGCCCATCGGTCAGGACCCCGGGCAACGGCGCGTACCCGTCGCGGTCCAGCCGTTCCTTGGTGGCGGCGTCCAGCGTGCCCTCGGTGACGCCCAGCTCAGTGAGCGCGGTTGCCATGTTCATCTGACCCCCTCAGCGCGAACGACCTATGGTTAAGGTTTACCTCAACCGCGGCCGCGGCGACCGTCGCCGGCCGCCTCGGCGAGGTTTCCTGAGCGGGGGCGTCGCGATGACGGAGCCTGACGACCAGGCGCGGGCGGCCGCCGCCGCCCGGGCGCTGCAGCGCTGGTACGTGCGGCGCACCGGGGAGTGGCGGACCACCGGCTGGTGGAACTCCGCCAACGCGCTCACGGCGGTGATCGGCTACACGCGGCACACCGGGGACCGTAGCCACGAGCGGGTCGTGGAGACCACCTTCCGGCACGCGGGGCGCAGGCACCCCGGCTTCGTCAACATGTTCTTCGACGACAACGGCTGGTGGGGGCTGGCCTGGGTGGCCGCCTACGACCTGACCGGCGATGCCCGGTACCTGGACGCGGCCCGGGCGATCTTCGCGCACAACCTGGGCGGCTGGGACGGGGTGTGCGGCGGCGGACTGTGGTGGAACACCAAGCGGACCTACAAGAACGCGATCACCAACGAACTGTTTGTCACACTCGCGGCGCAACTGCACCAGCGCACACATGCTGACCGCGAGTACCTGTCCTGGGCGCTGCGGGGCTGGCAGTGGCTGACCGCGCGGGCGCTGATCGGCCCGGGCGGCCTGGTCAACGACGGGCTCAGCGCTGACTGCGCCAACAACGGCGGCACCGCCTGGACCTACAACCAGGGCGTGCTCCTGGGCGGGCTGGCCGTCCTGCACGACATCACCGGTGACGGGGACTACCTGAAGCACGGGGAGTTCATCGCCGACGCGGCGCTGCGCGGGCTGACCAGCCCGCGCGGCATCCTGACCGAGCCGTGCGAGCCCGCCGCCGGTTCGGCCGGCCCGGCCGGCTGCAACGGCGACCAGACGCAGTTCAAGGGCATCTTCGCGCGCTATCTGCACGAGTTCTACCTGCGCAGCGGCAAGCCCGCCTACCGGGAATTCCTGCTGGCCAACGCCGGCTCGGTGTGGGACAACGCGCGGAACTCCGACGACCAGTTCGGGCTCAGCTGGGGCGGCCCTTTCGATCAGGCGGACGCCAGCAGGCAGTCGTCGGCGCTGGAGGTCCTCACCGCCGCCGCGGCCCTCACCAGCGGCCCTCACCCGGGGCCCTCACCCGGGGCATAAGACGGGCGCGTCGTTAGTTGTAGGGTGACAACTATTGATGCCTGATGCCCGGGAGCTCACGTTGCCTGAGATGTCCAGCCGACGCCGTTACCTGGTGCTGGCCATCTGCTGCATGAGCCTGTTCATCGTCGGCATGGACGCCACGATCGTCAACGTGGCGCTGCCGTCGATCGGCCATGACTTCCACTCGTCGGTCTCCGGCCTGCAGTGGACGGTCGACGCCTACCTGCTGGTGATCGCCTCGCTGCTGATGCTGTCGGGGTCCGTCGCCGACCGGGTGGGCCGCCGGATGATCTTCCAGATCGGCCTCGCGGTGTTCACCGTCGGCTCGCTCGCCTGCAGCCTCGCGCCCAGCCTGGGCGCCCTGGTCGCGTTCCGCGCGGTGCAGGCGGTCGGCGGGTCGATGCTTAACCCGGTCGCGATGTCCATCGTCACCAACACGTTCACCGATCCCAAGGAGCGCGCCAAGGCGATCGGCTTCTGGGGGTCCACGTTCGGCCTGTCGGTCGCGGCGGGCCCGGTCATCGGCGGGGCGCTGGTCGACTCGGTCGGCTGGCGCGGCGTGTTCTGGGTCAACATCCCGGTCGGCGTGGCCGCCATCATCTTGACCGCCCTGTTCGTGCCGGAGTCGAGGGCGGCGGTCAAGCGCAGGCTCGACCCGGTCGGGCAGGTCCTGGTCATGCTCACCCTGCTGACGCTCACCTACGGGATCATCGAGGGGCCCAGCCACGGCTGGTCGTCGGGGCTGATCCTCGGCTGCTTCGCGGTCGCCGCGGCGGCCCTCGCGGTGCTGCTCGCCTGGGCGCCGAGGCGGGCAGAACCGCTGATCGACCTGCGGTTCTTCCGGTCCCTGCCGTTCTCGGGGGCGGCGCTGACCGCCATCACAGGGATGGCCGCCTTCTCCGGGTTCCTCTTCCTGATCACCCTGTACCTGCAGGAGGTCCGCGGCTACCGGCCGCTGGTGGCCGGCCTGTTCCTGCTCCCGATGGCGGTCGCGATGGCGGCCTCGGCGCCGGTCTGCGGCCGGGTGCTCGCCCGCAGCGGACCCCGGATCCCGCTACTGATCTCCGGGGCCGGGATCACCGCGGGCGGGCTGCTGCTCACGTTCGTCACGGCCGGCTCCCCGGTCTGGTACGTGCTGGTCTGCTGCCTGGTGCTCGGCTTCGGGATGGGCTGGGTGAACGCGCCGATCACCAACAGCGCGGTGGCGGGGATGCCGCGTGCCCGGGCCGGCACCGCGGCCGGCATCGCCTCGACCAGCCGGCAGATCGGCTCCGCGCTCGGCGTCGCCGTGGTCGGCTCCATTCTGACCGCCAATCTGCACGGCTCGTTCGCCAGCGGGTTCGCGGCCGCAACCAAGCCCGCCTGGTGGCTGGTGACCGCGATGGGCGTCATCGTGTTCGCCCTCGCGCTGGTCACCACCAGCCGGGCGGGGAACGCGAGCGCCGCTCGCACCGCCGAGCTGATCGAGAACGCCGAGAGCCCCGTGCCGGCCCGGGCGGCGTGACCGCGCAATCCGGGCGTGGCCGCGCAATCCGGGGGTGGCCGCGCAATCCGGGGGTGGCCGCGCAATCCGGGGGTGGCCGCGCAATCCCGGCGCGGCCGCCTGATCGTGGGCGGCCGGCGGGCGAGCCGGCATTAGATAACAGCAAGTCGGCCAGTTCGCCGAGCAGGCGCCGCTCCTCGGCGGGAGACAGGCCCCAGGTTTCCGGGCCGCCGCGGGCCAGGTCCCAGGAGAGGGTGTCGCGGATCGTCTCGGTGATCGGCCGGCAGGACAGGCCCGCGCCGACCGCGTGCGAGGAATCCACGTCGCAGAAAGCCTCGTAGCCCTCCTCGCTGACGTACCAAAGCGGGACGCCGCCGGGCTCGACGCCCGCCGCCGCCAGGCGGTCGCTGGGGACCCAGACCAGCTCGGCGTCGCTGTGCGTGGCCGTCCGGCAGAGATCAAGCAGTATCCCGAACGGGCGCGGGGTTCCGGTGAGGTTGTACACGCCGGACCTTTCCCGGTGGCAGCCGTCGAGCAGGAACTCCGCCAGGTCCCGCACGTCGATCACCTGGGTGAGGTCGCCGGCGTCGCCGGGCGCGAGCACCCGCCCGCCGGCCGCGATCCGGCGCGGCCAGTAGGGGAACCGGTCGGTCGGGTCGTGCGGCCCGCTGATCAGCCCCGGCCGGCCGATCAGGGCGCGGTCGCCGAAGACCTCCTTGATCACCCCTTCGGCGAGGGCCTTGTTCGGGCCGTAGCTCTCCGGGTACTCCGCGCCGGGCTTGAGCTCCTCAAGCGGCGCGTCCTCGAGCTGGGCCTCGGTGCTCGCGTGGCTGGCGTAGACCGACACGGTCGACACGAAGACGTACCGCCCGGTCCGGTCCTTGAAGGCCTCGGCCGACAGCCGCGCCATCGCCGGGTCGTAGCAGGCCACGTCGATGACCGCGTCGAACTCGCGGCCGTCGAGCGGTGACAGGTCCGCGGTCCGGTCACCGAGGACCGTCTGCACCCCCGGGTACAGGCCCGGGTTGGATTTGCCGCGGTTGAACAGCGTGACGCTGTCGCCGCGGCCGAGCGCGGCATCGACGATGGCGCGGCCGGCGAAGCGCGTGCCGCCGAGGACGAGGATTCGCATCCGCCCATGCTGGCATACCGCCGCCGCCCGGTGAACAGATTTCCGCTGCAGGCAGCGCCGCCCGGATAACAGCAAGAAGCCTGGGGCGTGCCGTCGCGGGGCGGCATCTGGTGGCATCTGGTCACTCTTAGTGACTTAGGTCACCAAGGGTAGCGTGGACGTGGGGCCATCCGGATAGGGACAATCTCGCTGGGGGGACATGATGATCGTGACCATCGTGGGTGCCGGGCGGCTCGCGGAAGGCATCGCAGTGCGCATTCTGGCTGGTGAGCACCGAATTAGGGTCACTGACGCAGAGCCGGGCAAAGCGGACGCGCTGGCCGTCGGGCTGTCCGCGCGGGCCGGGCGTGATGCCGACCGCCCATCACCATCCGTAATGGTTACCGGGGTATCGGAAGCGATCGCGGGCTCGGACGTGGTGGTGCTCGCGGTGCCCTACCCGCAGGGGCGCGCGATCGTCCGCGAGCAGGGGGCGGCGCTGTCCGGCGTCACTGTCGTGGACACCTGCAACCCGGTCGATTTCTCGACATTCGACTCGCTGCTGACCAGCCCGGGGATGTCGGCGGCAGAGGAGATCGCGGACGCGAACCCGCGCGCCCGGGTGGTCAAGGCGTTCAACACCACGTTCGCGTCCGCCCTGGTGGCCGGCTGGGTCGGCGGGCTGCCGCTCGACGTGTTCCTGGCCAGCGACGACGCCCACGCCAAGTCCCTGGTCGCCGCCCTGGTGACCGACGGCGGCATGCGCCCGGTCGACACCGGCCCGCTGCGCCGGGCCCGCGAACTCGAGGCGTTCCAGCTGCTGCACATGACGCTGCAGGGTCCCCTCGGCCTGGACTGGGCAAGCTCAATCAAGCTGCTCCCGTGAGCTGCGCGAGCCCCAACCTGCCGGCTACGCCAACGACCCGCTCGATCCGGTCAGCTACGCCAACGACCCGCTCGATCCTGTCAGCTACGCCAACGACACCACTGGGCGATGTCGTTGGCGTAGCTGACCGGGCGCGGCTAGGTCGTTGGCGCAGGCGGCAGGCGCCTCATCCCGCGATTCTCCGCTGGCCCCGGGTCTGCCGGATAACAGCAAGAAGTGCTACCGGGGTGTTGGATACTATGGGATAGTGACCGAGCGAAAGCCACAGGGGATGGGGTTCACCTCGTGGGTCGATCAGCAGATCGCCGATGCCGAGCGGCGGGGCGTGTTCGATGACCTGCCGGGGGCGGGCAAGCCGCTCAGCCTCAAGCCGGGCGGCGGGGACTACGGCGAGG
>JBEKEK010000129.1:0-30365 GCA_050013875.1 Trebonia sp.
CTTGGCGAGCTGTCCTGCGCGCCAGGGGCAGCAGCGGAGCTTGCGGAGGATTCTCCAGTTCTTGAGCTGGGCGTTTGCCCTTTCGCCGGGGGCGCGGAGCTTCGCGTGGGCTCGGTTGGCTTCTTTCTGTGATTCCGGCTTGTTCTTCCCGCGGTACGGGATCTTCGCGTGCGTGCTGCCGCGGTAGCCCTTATCGGCGAGCGTGACCAGGCCGGCGGCCTCGAGTTCGTGCAGCACTCCCCAGATCCACTCGGCTTTCTTGTCGTGGACCGAGCCGGGCAGTGCTCCGGAGACCCAGAGGACGTCGCCGACAGGGCTGGCGATGACCTGCAGGTTCATCCCGTGGCGCTTGTGCTTTCCGGAGTAGAACGGGCGGTCCGCGGCGACCCGGTCAATCGGGATGAGCGTGCCGTCCAGGACCACGTAGGCGTACCCGGCCCTCTTCGCGTCCCGGACCGCCTGGCGCAGTTTCGGCGCGCGGGCCGCGAGCAGTGCCACGGTCTCGTTCACGTACCGCCATCCGGTCGCGGTGCCGATCCCGAACCCCGCCGCCAGATCCGCGAACGTCTCGCCTTTGCGCAGGTAGGCAAGGACCAGCAGGGCCTGCTGCCCGGGGTTCAGCTTCCGCCACAGCGACCCGATCGAGGCCCGGTGCCGGCGGATGATCCCGGCGACGTAGTTGAGGGTCTTGGACGACAACGGCAGCGCGGCACGGTAGAAAAGCACAGGAAGCCCTTGGTGATGTGGGTCGTTTTGGTCGACTGCCTCATTTACCGGGGGCTTCCTTGTTCCCAGCGGCGACACGCCGCACCACCGTCAGACCGTGACCAACCTGCTACAACGCGGATGAAAAAGGCTCAGGCCAGCCTTTCAAGCCGCTCGCGGGCGGCTCCGGCGTCGAAGGTCTCTGCCGCGTTGCGCGCCATGCTACGGATCTGCAGGTAGCGTTCACGGCCTGCTTTGGCGCCTAGCACGTATCCGATTCCGAAGACAGCCGCGGTCACGAGCTTCATTTCTCATCTGAACGGCGGACAGCCGAAATTGCGGCACTGGCGGCCGTGGCCGCCACGACGCTGCCGACGACGCCTAGCGTCACTTTGGTCAGCCGACTGTCGCCGCCCTCGGCAAGCGTATCTGCCACAGCATCCCAAAGACGGTCCCACTTGCTCTTACGAGAGAATAGACGCATTGTGCCTTTCATTCCTTCTCCTGTCCGGTGACGCGAACTAAGGACGCGTCGATCGCGGCGATAAGCTCGGATTTGGTCATTGAGGTGCTCACCTCGGAGCCCGTATTCCGTGCGACCCGAAGCAACTCCTCCTTCAAGAGGGAGCTCGCGGGTACGCCACCCCGGCGAACGATGGCCTCGACCAGCGCCTGCTTGCTCGCCGCCGACTGGACCTCGAGCTCAAGGTCCTCTGTGACGCGCAGCAGCTGGTCCTTGGTCAGTGCGTCAAGGTACTGGCTGTCGAGCAACGTGATGTCCGCTGGCGTCCCGTGCGGACGTGCTCCCGCGGTCTCGATTCCTTTCTCGGCCGCTTGGCTGGTCCTTTCGGCCCGGGCGGCCTGCCGCCCGATCGAGGATTGCCGTTCCTGCGCCTGCTTGGCCAGGCGATCGGCCTCGCGGCTAGCCTGCGCGGCGACGTCTTTCGCTGCCTTCGCCGCCTCGCCCGCCAGATTCCCGGCGCGGGCCAGCGCCTCGTTAGCGGCTTGAATCGCCTCACGCGCCCGCGCCTGCGCCCGCTCGGCAGCCTGCTGCCTTTCGCTGATACGGTCAGAGGCCTCTGCTTCGGCCTGCTCAACAGTGGCTCGTTCCTCGGCTTCCGCCTCCCGGCGCGCTTGGTCGAAGCGCTCCTGAGCCTTCGCCACGCGGTCAGCGGTCTTCCGCTCGGCCTCCTGGCGAACTTCCTGCACGAACTTTTCTGCCTGGCGGGTCACCCGGGCCGCATCGTCGGCGCTGTCTTTGGCCTGTTGCGCCTGCGACAGTGCCTTTGCTTCTTCAGCCCGCGCCTGCTCCGCCGCGACATCGGCCTGCTGCATAAGCGAAGCGACCGAATCGTGGCCGAGGCCGGGCACGGCTTCCGCTATTGACAGCCGGGCGGCCTTCGCCCTCCGCTGGACGCTTCCGGCCGCGGCTCCCGCCGTCTCCGCCGCCGAGGAGGCAGTCCCCCGACACGCCCTCGCCGACCGAGGACACCGCCTTGGACGCGCCCTCCCCAACGGACAAAACTGGTGTCAAAGCCTTCGACACCAGCCAGGCAGCATTGCTAGGGAGATCCCTTAGCCCCGTTCGGGTCGCACGCGACAGGCGCCGCGCCGGCTTTACGTTGCCCATGACTCCTCCAGCCTCTGGTTCCGTTGGAGGTCCCTGTACCTGCAGATCAGAGCCATATTCGTCACGTTCAAACATATCTAAACAGGCCGGGTCGGTGACGGGTGAGCGCCCCCGCGGTGGCCCGCCGTGCACCGGCCCGGCCGTCCGGCACCGTGGTGGACGCTGCGACCTCAGCCGTGCAGACGGCAGCGGGCCCGCATCTGCCGCGAGTAGTCCAGGCCTCGCTGTTCAGGCGCAACTGTGCCGCTACCAGACGGCCTGCTTGCGCCCCGGCCGAAGCAGGCCGACGGCGGGGCGCGCTCCTAGCCGGCTCCCAGAGTTATTGGCTATATAAATGCGTGTGCGCGACCGCGTGCGCATCTGGGCGACGCCCGTACTGCTGCCTATCGTCATCTGCCTTGCGGTGGCTCTAGTGGCTAAGGACGGGTATATCTCGCGATCGGGATCCTTGCGAATAAGGATTTGCTATCGGTGGGAAGCAATCTCGTAAGTGCCGCTGCCATCTTGTGCACCGCATTGCTGGCTTACTTTAGATTCTTCCGTGGCCGGACCTTTGCCAGACGTGCTGTCTTGGAAGTAAATATTACTGTCTTGACGGCCCCGTATGACGGCTCCTTGCATACTATCGTAGCAAAGGTAACTAACGTCGGGACAGTGCCAATTTTGGGATCCTCGGGTGCACATCAAAATGGCCGAAACGAATAGTGGGGGCAGTACGAAAGACCGCGCGCTTCAGGCATCCTATGAACTGGCCGATCTGAGACCTTCTGACCGTCGCACGCTGAGCGTCATGGACTCGGGCGAGACAGCAGATTTTGTGTGCCAGACGATGGTCGATCGAGAGGTGCGGGCTGTTACCTACCTCGTGACCTTGCGTGCTTCGGGCGGCGACGCATGGTCCACGGTTCGCGCTCAGCTCGAAGGTCATGGAGGACGTCAAAGCCGGCGATGAAGTCCCACATCGCCCGCACCGGTGGCTCGCATGGGCGCCCGCGCCCCGTCCGTGAAAGTCGCTCATCACTGGTAGGAAAGCAATCATGACGATTTTGGTTACCGGCGCCCGAGGACACGTGGGAGCGCTCGTCCTGTCCGAACTCATAGCAGCAGGAGAAACGGTGCGAGCCGCCAGCCGGACGCCGCAACCGGGGCGGTTCCCCGACGGCGTCGAGGTGGTGCAGCTCGACCTGGACGATGCGGTCGGCCTGCCGGCAGCCCTGGCCGGCGTGCAAAAGGTGTTCCTGTACGCGCACCCGCGCGCCGCAACGCAGTTCGCCCAGGCCGCGCGAGAGGCGGGCGTGGAGCATGTCGTGCTCCTGTCCTCCAGTTCGGTGCTGCGGCCCGATGCGAAGAGCAATCCGATCGCCATCGCTCACAGCGTCGTCGAAGAGGCGCTTGACGACGCCGGGCTCAGCCGCACCTTCGTGCGGCCGGGCTATTTCGCGACCAATTCACTGCGGTGGCAGTCGATCCGTTCTGCGCGCGTCTTTCGCACCGCCTTCCCCGAGGCCACAACGGCGCCAGTGCACGAGCGTGACATCGCCGCGGTCGCAGCCAAGGCGTTGCTCGACGACGCGCTCAAATCTGCGGCGCCGGCAGTGCTGGGCCCGGGACCGCTCACGATCCGCCAGCAGGTCGCCGACATCGCCGAAGCAGTCGGTGAACCCGTCCGGTTCGAGGTGGTGGACGCCGATACGTACCGCGCCGATCTCCTCACCCAACTGCCAGCCCCCGTGGTCGACCGCCTAATCGAGGGTCGGGGGACTATCCCGCAGCTCCCCGCCGACCTAGGCGTGGACGCCGTGCCCGAACTCGTAGGCCGCCCGGCCCTCACCTTCCGCGAGTGGTCTCACGACCACGCCAGCGAGTTCCGCTAGGCAGGCTGACCGCGGCGCTCGACCCCACCGGCGAGGCCGCCTCGGGACTGCACCGCACTGTGCTGGCGAGCCTGCCCAGCCGCTTCCGCACCACGACCGGCCAGGACGCCGACATCATGCTGATCTCGGGCGACCAGCCAGGCTGGCGCGACCGCGCGCTGGCCCCGGGCGACGCCCGCGCGCTCATGATCAGCGGAACGCGCGCGCTGACCGCCGCCGCCGCCCGCGCGCTGATCAAGGAGAGCGGCATTCCGATCACCGGATGCCCGACGTACGCGTCTGGCAATGCCTGGGCGACAGCGCTCCCGCAGCTGACCGCCGATATGACAGCCAGCGCCGTGCTGGACAGCGTCAGCGTCGCGCCTTCCCTGCACGCGGCACTCGTGGACCAGCTGGCCGTCATCAGGCCGCCACTCGGCCGTCCGCACGACCTGGCGACGGCGCACGCGAGCCGTGGCTGCTACGTCCTCGCCGGCGTCGTGGGCGGCGTGGCGGTCACCCCGGCCGGCACGCTGTCAGGCGCGCGCCGACTGGACCTGGACCTGGTGGGCGCCACCCGGCACTGGCACGCCAGGGTGGAACCCGTCGCGCTCGCATCCCCGGCCAGGATCTCGGTCCGCGCCGCCGACGGTGAATACGCGCTGCCCCCGCTGTACGAGGGCCCGCTCCGGGCCGCCTGGGCAGCCCTGACGCATGCCGCGGGGACACGCCGCTTCCCTATCCGGCCGACCAACTGGCCGACGACCTCGCCATAGCCGAGGCCGTCCTCGGGTCAGAATCAAAGTCATCATTCCGTACGGACCGTGGCGAATGCCCCAGGGACAGGCAGGATCCCCTGCTCATGACGACGACTCGCAGGCGACCGACCCCGCGAGCCGGCTGCGGTCAGCCGGCCGCATCGGCGGACTGCTGTTCCCCAAACGAACGAGGTGGTCAGGCGGCTCCCGAAGAAGGGAGCTTTACGCCTGAGGGTGGTTTGTCTGTCCAAGGGAATTTAGGTGGGACTGACCAGTCGACAGCTCCGCTAAAGTCGACTTTGCCTCCGGAGAACTTGGCGTTGTTGAAGTGGACGCTGCCGCGGGAGAACTTGGCCCAGCCGAAGTGGACGCTGCCGCTGGAGAACTTGGTGAAGGAGAAGTCGACTTGACTGCCGGAGAACTCGGCGAAGGAGAAGTTGACTGTGCTGCCAGAGAACTCGGCGCCGAAGAAGCTGACTTCGCCGCCGGAGAACTCGGTGTGGTAGAAGCTGATGATGCCGCTGGAGAACTCGGCGTCGATAAAGTCGACTTTGCTGCCGGAGAACTTGGCGTTGGTGAAATGGCTGAAGTTCCTGCTGCCCCCGGAGAACTCGACGCCGTGGAAGCTGACGTCGCCGCCGGAGAACTCGGCGTGTTCGAAGCTGACATCGCCGCCGGAGAACCGGGCTCCGGCGAAGCTGCCGCCGTCGAAGACGGCACCGGTGAAATCAAAATCCAGGCCTCGCCAGGACACCGCAGCGCCGTCTTTTAGATGCGCCGTGATAACGCGAATGACAGTGTGACGGACTTCCCGGCTCGACCGGAAGGCCAGCTTTTCCGCCACCGGACTATCCTTGCCGGGTTCAGGTTCGTAAGGCATCCGCAGGTAGGCGCACAGTACGTCAACGCAGGTCTGCCGGTTGGCCTCCCAGTCATCAGCCAGGCCCGCCATTGCGTACACCCCCGCCAGCCTGACAGCTGCTGGTTTATCACTACCCAGTTGTTCGGCTGCGGTGGCGAACCGCTCGTTCAACGTCCTAGTGCGCTGCTCAGTAAGGGTCCGGTCGAGTTGCTGGTTCTGCGCCGCGATGGTGCGGTCTAGATGCTTGCCCTGTTCCGCCAGCGTCAGGTCCAGGTGCTCTCGCTGCTCTTTAAGCGCTTCCTTCGTATCCCTGCTAGTTGCGCGGTACCCGCGATACTGCACGGCCATGGTGACCGCCAGGGTCAGCACGCTAACCGCAGCTGCGATGACCGCCGCGACGACCGGAGGGTCCATACGCGGAACTTAGTACATCGCGGCCTTGCCCGACAGCACACGCAGGAGCGGAAGCGGCCCGGGAGCTAGCCTGACCCGGTTGTGCGCCGTCGGTGCGGAACCGACTGTCGCGGGGAGGCAGTTCCGGGATGCGAGAGGCGGCGGAGTTTTCACGTTCGCCGCGGTCCAGCCACAGGGCCCAGCCCGTGATCGAGGTCGCGGCCGCCGTCGCGATGATCGTCGCGACAGTCGAATGCGTGGCCAGGTAAAGGCCGCCGACTGCAGTGACGATTGTGCAGAAAGGGTCCTGAGATGTGCCGACCTGCCCGATGTCTGCCTTGCTTGATCGCTGCATCGTCCAGTCCTTCCGCTGGTATGTAACCCACCGATAAGTGGACGGCCCAGACCGCGGTCGTGCAGTCGGCTTCGGGCGGTATCTCATCCAAAACTCCTTGTTCCGCGGTTGCACGAATAGCCATGAGCGGAGCAACTTAGAAGTATCCAAGCGTGAGTGTCCGGGGACGGGGCCACCCCCGGACACTGCGGGGGCCTAGGCCAAGCGAGTGGGCTGGCCTGGGCATCTTAGGAAGCGATACAGCAAGACAGTAGTCATGCTTATCGCCATGGGCGCGAGTCGGGCCGATGCCGAAGACGCCACGCAAGAGGCAATGATTGCTGCCCTAAAAAACTGGGGCGCGATCGACGAGCCTTCCGCCTGGCTGCGGACGGTCGCGTTCCGTTCATTCTGGCGCCTGGCGAGATCCCAGCGGCCTGCACAGTCGCTGGATGAGTCTGGGCCGGAACGGGCCGGGGACATTGACCCGAGCGGTTCCACGGAACAGCGACAGTGGGTTCTCGACCTGCTTCGAACGCTGCCACCGGAGCAACGAAAGGTAGTTGCGTTGCTAACCGACGGAGCTACCTGCCCCGAGATCGCGGCGCTGACGGGTAAGTCACCGGGAACGGTTCGCTCGCTCCTCAGGCATGCCCGCAAGACTCTAAAGGAGCTGATGGAATCAGGAGAGTCATGACATGTACCCCGATCGGAACCGGACGTTCTCCGTGACCGACCGCGAGGAAGCCGATGCCGCCGAGTTCTACGCCAATCTCGCCGCAGAAATGCGCCAGGCCGCTGAAGCCTACGAGTCGAAGATCAATCTAGACAAGAGGCTCGAGGCGGCCTTGGCAGCGGTGGATGATGACAGGGGCGAAGCGCTCGGTCGAGAGGTGAACGACAAGTCCGGTCCTGCGGATTGAGTCGATTGAAGGTCCGCAGGAACCCCAGGGGAAGTCCGCGCCTCACCTTGGCGTCTAGCCGCTCAGAGCGGCTAGACGCCAAGGTGAGGGCTGGCGGTGGCCCGGTGAGAGGAGCTATTCCGTCGGCTGTCAGGGATGTGCCCTGAGTTCGGGATCTGGGCGGGTATGTTCCGGCACCAGGCGACCCGGGCTGAGCCGCAAAGCGCACCGGGCTGCCCAGGACGGGCCGCTGGTGTCGGCGGGGGCGCCAGACGGGCTGCAGATCCAGTGGCTGGGCGCCGGGGTACGTCGATCACCGATTCCGGGTCCCGGAACTGGGCGCGTTATCCAAGCCCGGCGCGACTCCTGGTGGAACGGAATGCCGGGGCCGCGCTAAAAGAAGGTAGCCGAAGGCCATCGGGCCGCCAGGTCAATTGCCCGCGAGGACTGCAATGCTGTGCGTCAGTGTCTTCGCGCCAAACCCGCGGCATCCAGGACCACAAATTTGCCGAAATGCTGATTCGCGTGGTTCACTGGAAGTTAAAGGCCCAGGTAGATGCGTGTTTTCTGGTTAGTAGTGGAGCTCCGTGGATCCGGGTCTGACTAGCCGAATTTCTAACCAAACCGGCCGGGCAAAGTTGCGGGGCGGGGGAGTCTTGGCCTACGTGATCGCACGCAGCCGGAAGGCCGGCCCCCGGTACACCGGGATGTACCTGCACCCGGACGGGACCTGCAAGAGGGCCGGCACCTTCGACACCCCCGAGCGCGCCGAGCGCCACCACCGCCTCCGGCTGGCGGAGACGACCCCGCGGACAAGGCGACCATCACCATCGAGGACTTCGGCGTGAAGTTCCTCAAGGAGCACGCGATAGAGCCCAACAGCAAGATGACCTACGCGCAGCTGCTCCACCGCCATATCTACCCCTACATCGGCAAGCGCCGGGTGGCTGAGATCAGCCGGGAGACGATCCACCGCCTGCTGACCGTCGTCCTCCCCGAGCTGTGTGTCCGCGTCCGGGCGCGAGGCCATCACGAGGCGCAGCAGTCCGGGCAGGAGCTCACCGCGGCGATGCAGGCCGGATCATGACGGCGTTCCTGACGGGTCCGGCCAGGGGACGCCGACGATGATGCGCGGCTGTTTCCCGGCGCTGTAGGCGTGTGCAAGGGCGTAGCGGGCCTGCTCGGCCCCCTCGTCCGTAAGCCGGTAGTAACGCCGGGGGGCCTGCTCGATGTACTCTGACGGGTCTTCCCAGCTGCTGGCGACCCAGCCGAATCGCTCCGGCCGGGCCACGATCGGGTAGATCGTCCCGCCGGGCAGTCCGGTCTCCTTGCACAGCTGGAGTCCGTAGTGCTCTGCCCCGGGGTCCGCCAGCATCGCACGCAGGACAAGCTGAACTTGCAGCGTCATCCGAGGAACTCGCTTCATAGGTAGATATTCGTCTACAAGCCCTGCCGTAGACGAACTCCGAGCGCCAGCGATCCGAGCCAGAGCCGGAATCCGACGGCGGCGTACCCAGGTTCATGTCGGCCTGGCCGGTGGTGGGCGGGCATTGCGCAGGCTTGATAGAGGGGCTGTAGGGGAGGATCTCCTATTTCATGACGAGGTACTTGCCAGCCATGTCGGTGGGCCGAGATCCCCCAGACTGGTGCAAGTCGGCGCTTGCGGAAGGTGGGCATTTCGGGAGCAGGCCAGGCGGGCCTGTCGGGATCAGCCGGAGTGCGAGGGCGTGACGCCCGCGTGGCGGGCAGAAACAGCCGAGGCTACGGCAGACGTTCCGCCTCTCGGCCCAATCGGAGCGGCAACGTTCGGGGCGATCGTCGTGGCAGGCCGCGCCGAGGCTGCACTCTCACCGATCCAGAGCGTCACGATATTAATTGAAGGTCATTATTATTTCAATTACTCAATAGCGGGCAGGGAACAGGTTCGGGTCGCTGAAGTCAACCCGTCGGTTGACCGCTCCGATACTGATGTTGAGCCAGGGAGATATGTTGCTGTAGCCCGCCCCGGGACCGCGCACGTTCGCCCACTCGCCGGTAGCCCCAGCTTCCACGCCCACCGCGTAATCTCCGAGCGGGAACTGAATGCCCAGGCCGGCTCCCAGCCTCCCGGAGAAAGGCGTGGCGGTCGACGTCGGATCGCTCAGGTTGCCGCCCGTGCCGACCGGTACGCTGCCGTAGGCCTCGAAATTCACGTGCCCGGGAAGCGTGAGGTTGAAGCTTGCGAATGGTGCCGCGGAGGTGCCCACGTAGACCCCGTTGAGCTGGTTGTAGGCCGACGCGGCGACGCCCGCGTTCACGTCGAGCCCCTGGAAGAAGCTGTTGTCCGGCCAGCTCAGGGAGTAGGCCCCGGTTCCCGAGGCAAACCAGCCCGTCTGGCCCGCCGGGCCCGCGCCGAACGCGGCGCCGCCGGCGAGGAAGCCGCCGAAGCCGGCGCTGTCCTTCGTGTCAGCATCGGGCGGTTGCGCCTGGCTGAGATGGAGCATGCCGAATGCGCTCCCGACGTTCGCGGGCCCGGAGAGCGGGGCTCCGCTCAGGGTGAAGATGCGCCCGTAGGTTCCGCCCAAGCCGATCTCGGTGTTGGGGTTGAGGGTGAACCGCGCCTGGAGGCCGCCGCCGCCCTGTCCGGTCCACCCCTGCCGCGGATCGGTGGGGGACGCCAGCAGTCCCGATCCGGTGGCTTCCAGCGTGCTGTACGGGCGGATCGCGCGCGGCACCCATGCGTTCTGGGTGGGGCCGGGAGTCTGCAGCTGTACGTCGGAGCCGGTCTTCTCGCTGTCTGGGCTCGCGGGCAGGTCGCCGAGATTATCCGGACCCGGAACCGTCGATCGGCCGATAGCTGGCTTCTCGCCGGAATCCGGCTTGGGCTGCGCAGGAGCGGGCGCCGGCTTCGGCGGCGCGGCCCCGCTGGCGGCCGCGGCCTTCACTGGCGTGTTGTGCGTCGTTCCCAGGCCGGCGAGATCGTCGTCGCTCTGTCGGCCGTCCGGGTCCATCAGCCTGACCGGGTTGTCGCGGCAGTAGGCGTAGCCGTTGGGGCCGTCCTTGATTCCGGCCGGGTCGACCGCCGTCCAACGCGCCAGCCAGGGCGCGTAATAGCGAGCGCCGTAGTAATAAAGGCCGGTCTGCTCATCCCGTTCCTTGCCGGCGTAGCGATAGCGCTTGGGAGCCTCGACACCGGAGCGGACGGCCTGGTAGGACGTGCTGCCGTACGGGTAGTACTCCTCATAGCTGATCACTCGGGCGTCCTGGTCGAGTTCGAGGACCGCGGAGTCCAGGTGGTTGGCCAGCTGGTAGCGGATCAGCTCACCGGGTCCGCGGTCGGTGCCCGCCGTGCGGGTCTCGGCCAGGGCGAGACGGTGCTTGTCGTCGAACACGTTCAGGGTCTCGCGCTCCAGCCTGACCGCGCCGTCTGTGTCGTACTCCCGGTAAATCTCGAAGGCGCCCAGGTACAACCGTTCGGACTTCCGGGCCGCCGCCGCTCCGCAGGTCACCTTGCGGGCACGCTGCCCCGCCGCGTCGTAAACGTAGTAGGTCGTGTCCCGCGGATCTGCCCCGTCGCCGGGGCCGGCGTGCCGCGCGGTCGCTTGCAGCCGGTCGGCATAGTCCCACCGCATCAGCGGTATCTGCGGCATCGACGTTGCATTGCCCTGCTCGTCGTAACGCAGGCGCTGCGGCGGTGCCGGATCCCTGGGCGGCCCGGTCCCGGTCAGCCGGTTGCCGTGGCGGCCCGGCTCAAGCAGGCTCGGCTCGTCGTAGTGGTAGGCCCGGGTCCAGCCGCCATGCGCCGGATCCGCGGAACGATGCCGGATCAGCAACAGGTTGCCGACCTCGTCGTAGGCGTACCGCTCGATGTAGCGGGCCATGGCCGTCCCGTCACCGGGCTGCGCCAGTCCGGTACGCGGCGCGTCGGTGGCGCTCGGGGGCGCCGGACGCGGCATCCCCGCGTCACCCCGGCCGAGATGCTCCCGCCCGGTCGCTTCGATCAGCCGGTAGAGCGCGTCGTAGGCGTAATCAGCCGACGGCCGGACCACCTGATTGCGGAAGTACGACTGCTGCTGGGCTCGGTCGCTGACCTGGGTCGGGTTGCCGGCCGCATCGTAGGTGTACCGCAGGTCCTGCAGCCGCCGGGCACCGCGTAGCGTGACCATCCGGTTCACCCGGAACGTCAGGGGGTCGTAGGTGTAGGCAGTCGAGGTGCCGTTGCCGTACCTGAGCAGCGTGCGCTGACCGCGCGCGTTGTACTCGATGCGCTCGGCGAACGCGGTGGTCGCGGCGGCCCCGCGGAGCCGGCCGTCGAGCCGGCCGAGCAGGCCGGCCGGGTCGTAGGAGGGCCGGAGCACGCTGCCGTCCGGGGTGGTCATGCTGGCTGGCCGGTTCAGCGCGTCATAGCTGGTGCTCGCGGTGTACTCCCGGTCCTCCAGCGGCACGTTCGACGCCCAGTTGACGACGGCGCCGGCGTACTCGGCGGCGAATTGCCTCCTCGAACCGAGCAGGTTCCCCGTGAAGTCGTACGCCGAACTGGTCGCGATCCCGGCCCCGTCGAACTGCCGGGCCACCCGGGTCCGCAGGTTCCCGGCCTGCGGGTCAGTGACGGACTCCCCGTATTCGGTCCGGTTCTGCAGTGCCTCGCCGGTGATGCCCGGCCCCGCCACGAACGTGCGCACCGGCCGGCGCAGCGCGTCGTACTCGGTTCGCAGCGTGAACCCGCGGGAGTTCCGGGCGTAGATCGTCTTACCGGTGACGTCCGGCAATGCCTGGCCGCCCCCGGTGTCCAGGCCGGCGCGGGAAACCTGCCCGCCGAGCATGGCGAAGCCGTAGCGCATGACCGCACGGCCGAGCGCGTCACGTACCTCATGCTCGTTGCCCTGGATGTCGCGCAGGCTGCGGGTGCGGCAGTACTGATCGGCCAGCCCGCCCCCGGCCGGCGCGGGCACCCGGTTGTGCTCGACGGTCAGGAATGTCCGCCCGAGCGAGTCAAGGTAGCTCCGCGTCGGCGTGCCCGCCGCGTGACGCGCGCTCTGTTCCGCGGCTCGCTGGGCGGCCCGGCCGAGACCCCCGTCGGCGCGGCGCGCGTACCAGGTCGCCCAGCCGCCTGGCTGCCCGGTCAGCACGGCCAGGTAGCGGGCCGTGTTGCCGGCGACGTCCGGGTCGTCGCGCGGGTCGAGCAGGACCGTGTCGGCCGGGTCCCAGGCCTCCTGGTACCAGGGGTCGAACGTGGTCTTGGCATAGCCGCCATCGGGGTTGAGCGTGGCGACGACCCGGCCGGCCGGGTCGTAGAACAGCACCGGGCTGACCCCGGCCGCCCGCGCGAACTCGAACTCCGGAGTCGCCGTGAAGAACGGCTCGTACCGCCGGACCGGCTTGCCCTTGTTGTTCAGCACGGTCCAGCCGCTGGCGACCCACCGGCGCGCAGCCGCTGGGCCGTCCGCTGACAGCGGGCCGGCCGCGGCCTCCCCCTTCCGCTGGATCTCCCGCCCGAACCCGTCGCAGTAGCTGAACCGCCGCTGGAGCATGGCCCGCTGTCCCCGCTCAAGGTCGCTGACATGCGTCTCCCTGGCCAGTGCGGCGATCCCGGCCGGCCGCTCGCCCCCGCTGCGCCGGTACCGGTCGAGGTCATACAGCAGCCGGGTGGTCGCCTGGCGGAGCAGCGCGTGCCCGTGCGCGAACGGGTCGCCGAAGTACGCGTCAATCGCTGCCGGGGGCGGATCCGGATCGAAGCCCTCCAGGCTGTCGCCGAGCCGCTGCTCCGGCTTGCCCATCACGGCCGTGCCGGACACCCGCCCGAGCAGGTCGAACGCCACCGCCGACCGGTTCCTGTTAGGGTCACTGACCAGGTGCGGCGCGAGCACCCGGTAGTCGTTGCCGTCGGTCGTGAGCTCGTCGGCCGGGTTACGCTCGCCCGCCGTGAGGAGGTTGCCGAGCGGGTCGCGGGTCTGCCGCACCAGCAGGTCGTACTGGTCGTAGTGCACGCTCGTGACGTCGCCGAACGGGTCGGCGTAGCGGCGCGGCAGGAAGAAGTGCCGCCGCGCGTAGTCCAGTTCGGCAGCCGGCGCGTCATCCGCGCCGGGGGAGTAGGACACCTGACCGGACGGCAGCCACCAGCCCGGGCCGTCACGCAGGTAGCCGGCCCTCGTCAGCATCACCTCGTCGATCGCGCCGCCGTACAGGTCAGCTACCAGGCTGTCGGTGAAAGCCTGCAGGTAACTGCGGTACGGCAGCGCAAGCGGCTCAAGCACCCCGAGTGGCAGCGGACCGGACAGGTCGTCGCGCCGATACCGGACCGACGCGTGCCGGGTCAGCCGCCGCCCCGGCCCGGACAGCGCCGCCGGGTCGGCGTCCCAGTCCTGGAACGGCACCTCCACCGCGATCCGCGCCAGCCCGTCCCGCAACTCGGCGAACCCGAACAGCCTCCTCGCCGGGCGCAGGCCGATGACCTCGAACGTGCGGACGCTGGCGGGCAGCGGCGTCCGGTGCGCGTCCGGCAGTTCGACGGCGTTGGTGTAGCCGCTCTCTGTATAGGTAAGCCGCAGCCGGGCCTGCTCCGCCTGCTCGGGCGGGGCCAGCGCGGGATCGGGGTATCGGCGGCCGTAGGCCGCCGATACCGAACGCAGCGGGTTCCCGTAGTCATCGATGGCCAGCACCAGGTCGTGGGCGATCCGCGGGTCTGCCCGCGGTTCGCCGTCCACCGGGTACAGCACCCGCTCGTAGTGCGCGGTGACGCTCTCCCGCCCGTGGGTGAGCAGCACCGCGTGATAGTTCTGCGGTCCGTCCGGAACCGGGGTGATCGCGGGCTGCAGCAGCTCGATCGTGTAGTTGTGCTCGGTCACCAGGTACGGCCGGTCCTCGGCTTCGCTGCCGTCGAGCGCGTACACCTCCTCGCGCAGCGGCCTGCCCTTCAATGCCCGGCATGCCTCCCTGGCCTCGGTACGGGACAGCAGCCACGGCCGGGGCAGCTGTCCGGCCAGCCGCAGGGTCTCAGGCAGCGCGCTGTCGGGCAGGTCAGGGCCGTCGCCGCCCGGCTCGCGCCAGTACTCACGCGCGTAGAGCCGGGTGATCGCCTCTTCGCCGGGGAACACGCCGGTGTGCAGCCAGGTCCGCGTCAGCACGGGCGGCAGGTCGCTGGCCCGGTCCAGGTTCGAGAGCCCATCCCCGGCGGCCTCAAGCACGGCCAGGTCCTCGGTGTCCCAGTGCTCGACCATGCCGAAGCCGCGGAACTCGCGTTCGAAGCCGTCGTAGTAGCCATGGTGGTAGGCGTGACGGGTGGTGAACCGGTTCCGGTTGACCCGGTCGATGGTCTCCACCTTCTCGACGACGTGGACCGGGAACGGCAGCCGGGTGATCCACGGCTGCCCGGCCGCCTGGTCGGCCAGGTAGAACTGGGTGGACGGGGCGTAGCTGATCAGGGTCTCCGCACCGAGGTTGTTGATCACTGCGGTGAGCAGGTACGGCTTGCCGGCCGTCATCAGGTCGAGGTAGCGCAGTTGCCGGCCGCTGTCGGCGGGCAACGGGGACGACCAGACCAGGCACCCGGTACCCCGGCCGAGCAGGTCGGCCACCATGACCTCGGCCAGGCTGTCCAGCCGCGGGAACCCCAGCGGCAGCACCTCAGGATCGCTGAAGCCGTTGCCTGACTGGTTGAGGTAGATCCGGGCGCCGTCGCGGTGCAGGTACACCAGGTCGGCCGCGCCGGAGCCGTCCACGTCGGCCAGCCGTACCCGGCGCTGGTCGAAGTGGTCTGGCTCATCCAGCCAGGGAACGCCGTCCATGGTCACCTTGGCGCCGAACGTGCCGAACCCGGTGTTGGGCCAGTAGCAGACTTCGCCGACGCGCACCCGGACCAGGTCGGACAGGCCGTCACCGGACATGTCGGCCAGGTAGATGGCCTGCTCCGGGTCGGCGAACACGACCCGTGGCCCCTTCTCCTCTGACCACGGCTGGAAGGCCCGCAATGCGGGGCCGAAGCCCTCGTAGCCGAGCGACGGGTACCAGGTGAACGCGTCGTCCCCGGTGATCAGCACGTCGGCCCGGCCGTCCCCGTCAAGGTCGACCGTTCGCAGGTCGGGATCATCCCAGGAGATGCCGGGCTGAGACCGGAACGGCCGGAAAGCCCGCCAGCCGCGGTCGAAGGTCCGCTCGTAGAAGCCGGGCGCGGGCCCGCCTAGGTCCGCGAGGTCGAGGTGGCCGTCACCGGCGAGGTCAAGCAGCCGTTCCGCGGGTCCCCGGCCGCTCGCCGCGGGCTGGGTCGCGAGCATGCGCTCGGGCGCGAACCGCCCGTCGCCGAGGTTTGCCTTGTAGAACCACGCGCCACCCTGCCGGGCCAGAACCCCTGATATCCCCTCGCCGTCGAGGTCTAGCCACTGGTAAGCGCGGCCGTCGATGCCGACAGGGAGATTCCGCAGCGCGCCCTCGCTAAGGTCACGCGGTTCACGGCCGATGACGGCACGGCTGTAACGGAGCTCAAGTGGCGGGAGCGACTGGGAATGGTAGCCGCCACCGGGACGCCGCCGGTAACCGGAGTGCGTCACCGACGCCACCGTGGTCATGCCGCTGCCGCCGGTGCTCTGGTAGGTCAGGTCGGTGGAGCTCACCAGGCAGCCGGCGCCCACGCCGGGCTCTTCGGGAAAGTGGTGGAACATCAGGACGCGGTGGCAGCGCCGGTAGGTGCGGACCTCGAAGCCTGGCCGGTAGGTCGAAAACGGGTCAGGCCGGCCGGGCCACGGCCCGGTGGGCTCCGGCCGCGGGGAGCGCTGGTCATGGTCGCCGTAATCGAAGACGACCTCGAACATCCAGTCGTTGTGTTCCGCTTCCCCGCGGTCCTGACGGGTGACTTCTGGGCTGGCCGTCAGCGGGCTGGCGGCCAGGTGCGGCGCCCGGTTGCCGTACCGGATCCGCTTCAGGTAACGGGCGGCGGACCGGGACAGCCCGGTGCGGTTGCGTTCGCAGGCCAGGCTGGTGTCCACCCCGGCGCTGTCCTCCGCCGCGTAGTCGTAGACGGCCGCGTTGCCGGTGTCGTCATAGCTTTCGCAGATCAGCCAGCTGAATACGCGCGCCGGGTCGGCGGGGTCGGCGACGCGGCTCGCGGTCGTGGCGCCGTAGACCGTCGTGACATTGCCGGAGGTGACGGACCGCCAGTGCGTCTCGCCGGAGCCCAGGTCGCGCCAGCGCTCGATCCGGGCGAACAGGCCCTCGACCCGCGGCCGGTAGCGCTGGACCAGGAAGCGCCTCCCCCGGCAGAAGCGGTACTCGGGTGCCTGCTCCCAGGTTCCGGCGCGTTCCCCGCGGACCGGGACCAGGTCCTCGGCCCCGCTGAGGATGAACGTGTCCAGGTCGGGATCGTCGTGGTAGCGCGGCAGGCCCTTGTCGGTCTTGCGGGTGATGGCGGGCAGGGAGACGTGCCAGCCCAGCCCGAAGGGACTGTTACCACCACCCGAGTCGTACTCCAGGCTCAGCGACGGGCCGAATCCGGCCCGTCCGGGGCTCGTCGCGACCGGGACTGTCAGGCTGGCCGTCCCGGTCGCGCCGCTGACGGAGAACTTCTCCCCGATGTCGCGGATCGCGCCGCCGCCCTTGGGCAGCGACACCGACGGCGGCCGGGGCGGGCCGCCCGGCGCGGGCTGCCACCCGCTCGAACTGTCCGGCGAGCCGTCCTGCGCGCTGCCCGGTGCGCCGCCAGCAGGACCGGCCGCGGCGGCGCTGCCGTCGGCGGGCAGGTCCGGCGGGGCCCCGGTGTCTACGGGAAACACAGCTCAGCCCCGTCCAGATGTGAGGGGACCACTGCCCTGCCAGTTCTCGGCGGTGTAGTGGACGACGACGAAGACGTTGCGGATCTCTCCTGCCTGGGCGGGGAAGTCGAACCCGCACCGGGCCGGGCGCGCGTCGCGCAGCGGCCCGAGCGGGTTGTCCCGCAGGTCCGCCGTGCCGCAGAAGTAGCCCGGCCACGCCCCGTCCGCGACAGCGGTGAACTCCGTCGCGCGGTCGTGGTCGGCGTCCTGCCACCAGAACCGGACGAGGTGATGATGTCCGGGCTGGGCGTCCGGCGCCTCGAACATCAGCAGCACCCGGTCCACGGTGCGGTCACGCCGGCCAGGGACGAACGGGAACATCGCCGGCGTCAAGCCCAGCCGCAGGGAGTGGTGGCGCTGGCCTGGCTCAGCCTCCCGGCCTTCGGGTCCTGGCCGCCTGGCCGGCGGCCAGGCGTCGGGGAAGTCGTGCCGGACGTCGAACAGGCGCAGCCCGTCGCCGGGGAGCCGGCCCCGGGCGTCGTCCCGGGCGGCGGCCCGCAGCACCTCGCCGCCTTCCCTGGCGGTGTAGTCGAGGTGCAGCACGACGTCGCTGACGGTGTCGAGGTCGAAGTAGTTGTTCTCTGGCGGCAGTTCGAGGCGCCAGCGGCCGACCGCGCCCTGGTACTCAAACGGCAGGTACCTCTCGTCCCGGAAGTTCAGCTCGAACATGCCGGAGTCGTTCTGGCCGCTTGACGTGGCTATCGATTCCCGCGCCGCGTACTCACGGACGATGCGCGGGTCGTCGGCGCACGCCTCATACTCGCTGCCCCGCTTGCCGTCGCAGCAGCAGTGGTGCGCTGGCGGCCGGACTTCTGGGTGGACGCGGATCATGCTGCTCAGCAGCGTGAGCCGGCAGTGGACGCCGGTATACGGGCCGGTGACGCACGCGAGCGTCACCTTGGCGTCCTTGATCCGGCGCAGGTACTGGCCCGGGTAGTCGAGGTCGAACATCCATTCCGGGATGTCGATCTGGCAGCGGCCGGTGACCCGCAGCGCCAGGTAGGCCTCCGGGAACTGCAGGCGCAGCGAGACGTGCTTGGTGAGCTCGTACTCCCGCCGGTTCTCATCGAGGTATGCCTTCTCCATGGTCCGCAGCGCGACTTCGAGACGCTCGCCGGCCAGCAGCCCGTCGTGCAAGTTGTCCCAGCGCTCTTCCGGGATGAACCGCCTAGTGGTGTGCCCGCGTTCGAAGTTGTAGGCGCGCTGGGCCTCAAGGGCCGCGCGCAGCGCCAGGTCGTACATCTGGGCGTGCAGCGCGGCGGTCTCCTTGCGCTGCCACAGGTACAGGTCCGTCGCGGTGAACTTGTCGCGCAGGAAGTCAAGCACCTCCGTGGCGTGCTCGACCTGCCGCCCCGCGTTGTTGAGTTCCCGCAGCGCCTGGTCCCGTCGCCGCTGTGCGCCGAGGATCTGGAGTTCGGTCTGCTGGATCTCGATCGGCAGCACCTGCATCTGGTGGAACCACTCGTCGGAGCGCCGCTGCCAGCTGGCTTGCGTCGTGTCCATGCCGGCGGTGGTGGTTTGCATGTCGGCGACCGCCGTCATGATCCTCGCGACGGCCGCGAAGAAGTGGGCGATCTTGGTGCCGATAGGCGGCGTGGCGCCGCTTGACATGGCCCCGAAGAAGGAGTCGGGGATGATGTTCATGATCTCGCCCGCGGCCTCGGTCACGTTGGCGTCCGTGCGGATCTGGAGCGCGGACGTGGTCAGGTCCAGGTTCTGGATCTCGTCGTTGATCAGGCCCGCCTGATACAGGCCCGCGTAGTACAGCAGGTTCGTCTGGTTGACGTCCTTGGTCTGCTGCAGCGCCTGCACCTGCCAGTCGGCATCGCGCCACTGGTCTTGCCGGATGGCGATGCCGAGGGCGAGCATCTCGCGTTCCTGCCGCGCGTGGACAGCGGCGAGGTACTCCCCGTCGCACTTCTCGTAGGCGGACAGCAGCGCGCCGTCGAGCTCGCGGAGCTTCCCGGCGAGTTCGGTGGCCTTCTGGACCTGGGACAGGAAGCGGTAGGGGCTGGGACGCGCGCACCATTCCTGCTCGTCCGCGCACGTCTGGGGGGCGGTGCGCCAGCCGTCGGCAAATGGGCTGTCGCCGAAGTAGTCCATGTCCTTTCCCAGCTCACCGTTGCCGATCCGCCGGGCATCCTGGCCTGTGCGGACCAGCGCAAGCCGGTCGGCCACCTTGTCGTAGATGTCCATCAGGCGGGGGTTGAGCGGGGCATAGGCAGCGATGAAGTTGGTCACGGTCGGCAGGGTCTGCGGTGCCTCCGCCTGGATGGTCGTCGCCCGCTTGCCCATGATCCTGGCGACAGTGCCGTAGGCGAGCCGCGCCTGCTGGAACGCCTCTGGTGAACGCCGCCGCCGCATCAGCGCGTCTCCCCAGTCCAGCAGCGTCTCGCAGTAGTGAAGCAGGACGGCCCGGTCCCTGGCGCCTTGCTCGGTCACCGCGGTGCTGTCGCAGCATGCACCTCCCTGCGGGGCTTCCCGGGCGTTGTCGCGGGCTGGCGGCTGGTCCGAGCCGTCGTCGGCGCAGTGCACCCACGTGCAGTCCTGCTTGAGCGGGTCGAACGCGCGCCGGTACCACCGCAGCGCGCGCTCGAAGGCGCAGTCGCCGCGCAGTGCCTCGGCGACGGCCAGCGCGGTAGCGAACCAGGACGCCGGGAAGAGCCGGGCGCCCGGGTCGAAGTAGGCGAAGAACGGGTAGGCGGGCAGCCCGCCCGGGTAGGGGGACGTGGCGGGCGGCGCAGGCGGTTTGAGCACCTGCGGCAGCGCGACCGCGTCGTCCGGCGGGAGGTCATAGCGGAACCCCGGCGGCGACGTGTCCGCGCCGTACCCGGCGGGCAGCGGGGCGCTGCCGCTGACCTGGAAGTACAGTGAGTCCCCGGCCCGCCCAAGGAACACTAGATCGGGCTCGTCCGCGACCGCGACACCGTCCGCGCAGGTGCGCGGCTGACCGAACTGGCCGTTGTGCACCCGGCACCAGGCGAGCCGGACGGCGGGGCTGGACAGCCATTTCGCCAGCAGCGACGGCACCTGGTCCTCGTCGTCCCACTCCGCCGACTGCTGCTGGTACTGGTCGTAGTAGGAGTCCTGGAAGCCGAACTGGTAGCTGCCGGTGAAGCTGGCATCCCCGCCGTCCTGGGCGTCCGTCTGGTCGGTGTAGGCGTAGAACTGCGTGCTGACCAGCCAGAAGTAGTACTCGTCGATCACGACGGGGTGGTCGCGGCCGCACTCGGCGCAGCAGGTGCCGCGGGGCTCATTCCGGCGCGGGGTGAACCCGAGCGCCGCGCACGGAACCCCGGCCGCCGCCACGCGGACGAAGCGCGTCCCCAGCTTGATCGCCGACTCCATCCACAGCGGCAGCGACTGCGCCGCGGCGCTGCCCCTGGCCGCCGCCTGCACGAGGTCCCCGGCGCTGGCCCCGGAGCGGGGCGCGGCGTCGGCCGCGGACGGGGTGCCGGTCGAATCCGTCGACCCGTTCGACCCGTTCGACTCGGTGCCTTGCGGCACGGGAGTGAGCCAGGTCGGCGTGGTGGCGTACTCCGGGCTGCCGAGCGTGCCGAGTCCCTCGCGGGTGACTGACTCGGGCGGTGCCGAGAGCGGGCGCAGTTCGGAAGGGACCCGCCGTTGCCGCAGTTCCGGCTCGCGCTCGAGCGCCTTGTCGTCGTCAGCCCACCAGTCGAGCCCGCCTGGCGCGGCCAGGGTCAGCGTCGAGGACCTGAGCTCGGACTCGAGGAAACGGAACGCCTCGATCCGGCGCGCCTTGCTCCGCTCGTCCCACTCGATCCAGTTCTCCCGGTACAGCTCCCTGCGCTTGCACCGCTCCCAGGTGCGGTAGGTCGCGAACCGGCTGTCCCACAGCCGGGTGAATTCGCCGGTCACCCGCCAGCCGGGCTCAAGGCCGATGCGGGCGCGCCGGATGAACGACTGGACCGCCGTGATGGCCTCGTCGATCCGGCTCGCTTTCTCGCCGACGCCCGCCTCGACGTCGAGCAGCAGCAGGTCGCTGAGGTCGCCCGCGGTGGCGGCGTAGGCCCCTGACTGCCCGGGCAGCGCGACCCGGTCCAGGTGGCACAGGTACGCGATCAGCGCGGCCCGCCCCCGCTCACGCAGCCCGTCGTCGAGGCGCCGCAGGTCGTCGTAGCGGCGCGGCTCGCCGTTGGCCAGGCAGCCGTCACTGACCAACGTCACCAGGTTGGCGTTGCCGGCCTGGGTCTCGCCGGGCAGCGCCACGCTCGGGTCGTCCGACGCCCAGAGGTCAGGCCGCGCCGCCGTGACGTCCGCGCTGGCGAAGCTGCGCCGCGCCGCGCCCAGCCAGCGGTCAGCGTGCCATGCGCGCAGCGTCCAGCGTTCGTCCGCCAGGTCGGTGCCGGTGACCGGGTAGACCGCGGCGGACTGGCCCTGGAAGTAGCGGAGCTCGAGCGGCCAGTCCCGGGCGTCGGCGCCAAGGTGACGGAGCAGAGGGGTGGGGTCGGCTGGCTGCTTTTCCTGCGCTTCGGAGAACAGGTGCCACAGCTGGCGCTGGCAGCGCCGGTGTACCTCGGCCCGGACCAGCGTGTAGTCGTGCAGCCGCTCCCACCAGTCGAACATCGCCTGGACACGCTGCGGCGACGGGCCGGTGCGGGCGTCGGCCGCGGGCGGGTGGAATGCGTCCGCTACCGGCAGGAAGTCGAAGTCGAAGCCCGCGGCGTGGCTGATGAACCCGCTGCCCGAACGGTAATACCCCGTCCCGGCGAAGAGCGCCGGCTGGCCGAGCAGGTAGCCGAGTTCGGAGCTGCCGTGCAGCTCACGGTGCGCGGACAAGCGCAGCCGGCTTGCGAAAAGCAGCGCCTTGAACGCGCGCTGGTAGGTCCGGCGGATGTCCCGCAGCGAGCTGACGTACAGCCCGCTCAGGTAGGCCGCGGCGCCGCTGCTGAGGCCTTCGATGCCGTCGGCGAGCGTCTCGTCCTTGGACACTGCGAAGAGCCTGCCGTGCGGGATCTCGGTGCGGCACCCGTCACTGTCCGGTCCGCTGTACTTGACCTGGAAACCGGTGTGCTGCGGGCGGACCTGATCGTTGTCGCCGAACTCCGGGGCGGGCTGGGTGAACTCGACGCGCAGGTGGTAGGCGCCGCCCTTGAGCGGCAGGGCCGAGGCTTGGTGCTCTTCTTCGTCGGCCCAGTGGTGACTGAGCAGTACCCAGGTGCGCTGGCCGCGGCTCAGCACCACGCGCCACTGGGCGTGCCCGGCGGCCTGGGCGTCGGGCCGCTCGTCGCCGGGCGCCGGCGCGCCTGCCCAGAACTCGTACGTGCCTTCACGTTCCACCAGCAGGTCCCCTGACCAGGTAGCGGTGAAGCCCTGGGCCCCGCCGAGCCGCGCGCCGGTCGCGTCCTGCATAAGGAAGCCGTTGTGCACGCTCGCGAACTGGAGGTCCTGGGTGGAGAGCGTCGCCGCGAGGCTGGGCAGCACGGTTGGCACGGGGCAGTTCTCCCGGTCGCGCTCTGCCCCGAAGCCGCTCATCGGGCCGGTGGCGTCCCGCCAGGCCGTGGTCCCGTCGGCCTGCGTGTAGGCGACCGGCAGGCCGGTCCCGGTCAGGCCAAGCAGCGCGGCGAGCGCACCGCCGGCCGGCATCGGCCAGGTCAGGTCGGGCATCGCCCCCGTGTCGCTCTCCCAGTCGCTGACCGCCTTGTTCTCGTCCGCCGCCAGGGACCCGACGATGAGCGCCGCCAGTTCGTGGCCATCCGCCACCGGCTGACCGGTGACCGCCGCCACGTGCCGCGCCAGGTGCTCCGCGATGACCGCGCACCGCCGCTGGCACAGCAGGAACTGGTGCCGGAAGTACCGGAAGCGCTCCTGCTCGTGCGGCTCTTCGACCAGCCGCCGCTGGGCGGTCGTGAAGTCGGTGAACAGCAGCGCGAAGCCCGCCAGCATGGCCCGCGGGGCGAAGTACAGGTCCTGCACGGCCTGCCGCTCCGCGTTGCCGAGGTCCGGGGCGTGCGTCAGCGTCTCGATGACCGCCCGGTCGGTCAGTGGCACGCGGGTGGTCAGTTGCGGTACCGACGGGTCATAGGAGAACGGCCCATCCGGCGGGTCGTTCCACGTGGACGCCGACGTGGCATCAGTCGCGAGCGGGGTCACGAAGAGCGCCGAGGCGGGGTCGGCCCGCTGACCGGACTTCGCGAGCACTTGGGGGAAGAAGTGCTGGGCGAGCGCCAGGGTGGCACCCGGCGCGAATCCGAACTCCTTTTGCAGGGCCGCGTCAATGCGCCGCCACGGCCACTGCCCGTCGTCCTCATCGCTGACCTCGACCGCGAGCATGTCCTGACGCAGCCGCCAGAGCGCGTGCTCTCGATCCTCGTCGGGCAGGCCGAGCGGGAAGTCGAGCGCATCGCTTGGCTCCTGCAGCGGGAACGGGTCGTCGCCGTCCAGATGCGGGTCCGTGGTGAACAGGTACAGCAGCTCTCCGACGCTGAAGGCGGACGCGTAGACCTTCGCGAGGACCTCTGCGAAGCGCAAGGTGTGGGTGGGCAGCGCGTGCCAGCAGTCGGTGGCCGACGCCGGGTCGAAGCCGGCCAGCTTGGAGATCGGGTCGAGGTTGCTTACCAGCAGCTTGACGAACTCCGGTGACCGCCGGCCGCACCGGTGGCGCCGTTGCGCGTACCGTTCCACCCGCTCGATGAGCTGCCGCACCGCCCACGGCCAGGCCGCCGTGGCCGGCCCCGCCCACAGCGCGAGCAGCTGCGTCCGGTCCGCATCGACGCCGCCCGGCGGGACCTGGTCGCCCGGGTCGGCGAGCTCCATCCCGAACTCCCCGCGCAGCATCTCGAACGCGGCGAGCTGCCGGACGAAGTCGGGGTTGACCGCGCCACCGGCGATGAGCCGCAGCACGTCGCAGATGTCGCGCAGCTGCGCGAACGAATAGCCTCCGCGGCCCGAGTCCCGCAGCGTGCGCCAGAGCCGGACGAACACCAGCAGGTCTGCCAGGCCCTGCTGCTGCTGTCCTTCACCGAACTCCAGCCACAGGTCGTCCGGGCAGCATGGTTCGCATTCAGGGAACGAGCCGCCTTCCGTGCCGTCACCTTTCCGGGTGCCGCCGTTCTGGAAGGCCACGAAGCCCGACTGCCACAGCTCATAGAACTCGCAGTAGCTCAGGCAGGTCTCGGCAAGGAACGCGGGCAACCCCACGGCGCCCTCGCGCGCAGCCCACGCCGTGATGGCCGTAGCGGCGCCGGCGGAAGCTGGTTCGCCGGACGGGCCGTCGCCGGCCGGCCGTTCCGGAGCGTCGCCGTCCTCCGGCATCGCGCACGGTGGCACGGGAGCACCGCCGAACAGCATGCTGTATTCCTCGGGCGTGATGCCTAGGTACTCCCGGGCGATGTCGGCGCGCACCGGGTAGCGCCACAGCCAGTCCTGGAACCCGGCCGGCTCGTTGGCCGGGTCAAGCACGAACTCGGTGATGCACTTGCGGAACGTCCGCATCTCCTCGAACCGGCTGCTGCCGAGCGCGCGCAGGTAGGAACGCGACACGTCCAGCGCCTGCGAATAGGGGAGCAGGCACGACGAGAAGTCCGCCTTGAGCTTCTTGAACGCGGCCGGCTCGACCGCGGCGTTGGCCGCCACCGGGGTGGCCGGAGTCGAGTATTCCGGCATAACCCCTAGCAGGCGGGCTTGGTCGTCACCGGGCAGCTCACTGGCAGTGGTGTCATGGACCGTGCCGCTCGTGGCCAGCGCCGCGGCCGCCATGTACTCGAGGCACTCGTTGACGATGTCGATCAGCGGCAGCGGGATCTCCAGGTTGGCGCAGCTCGCGGCCAGTTCCCCGACCGGGCCGCGGCGCTGGCGCAGCACGTCGGAAAGCGTCGGCCCGGAGAACGCCACCGTGGACCCGGCCGGCACATCGGCGGACACCGCGTCGCTCAAGGTCACCGAGGTGGCGGTCGCGGCGGTCACGGTGGTCCCCGCGGGGATGCCGTCGGCGCTGGCCGACATGCCCGCGGCCACACCCGCGGTCGCGGTGAAGGGCAGTGTTGCGGTGCCGGCCGGGGCGTCGGCGGTGGTGGTCAGCAAGAGCGGCGCGGCGAGCACGGCGTCACCAGTGGACAACTCGGAGAGGGTCAGCATCTCTTGCAGGTAGGCGATCGGCCCGCTGGGCGACAGGCAAGGCGGCGGGACGCAGTTGACCAGCGAGCCCTCCGGGTTGACCGGCTGGAAGGCCCCGCCCGGCGCACCCGGCGCCGGGGGGGCCGTGGCGAGCTTTTGCGCCTCCGTGTAGAGGCTGCTGGCGAAGTCGTACGCGACGGTCCCGGTCAGCGCCTGCTTGAAGTCGGACCCCGGCAGGTTCACCATGTCCTGCGCGCTGGCGAAGCCGCGGGCGTAGAGCGCTTCCATAACGGAGAACACCATGCTCACCGGGTCAGGCAGTGAGTACCCAGAGGTGACCGCGGGCTCGGGAACCACGCTGGCGACCTGCCAGAGTTCGTTGATCGCGGTCATCGCCTGGGTGAGCCAGGCCTGGGCCGCGGGGTCGGTGCCGAACACCGTCTGCGCGTCGGTGGTCAGGTCGGCGCCTGACAGCGCGTCGCCGAACTCGAAGGTGCCGGGGAGGTCCGCGACCGCCTGCCCGATCGGGTCGAACGCGGGCCGCTCGAATGCCGGCGGCGTGCCCGCGGCGGGAAGCTGCGCGGACGTGGCGACCGAGGAGACGGTGAAGAACTGGTGCACCGCGCGGATGAACGCCCGGATGCGCAGCGCGATGTAGCCGTCGGTCGGTGCCGCCGTGCTTTGCGCGACGCCGGGGGCGACCGGCTGGGTGAACGGCGGCAGCCATTGCGGGCTCCCGTACACCGTGAAGAACGCCGTCCACTGCGACGCCGTCACCTGCTTCAGCGTGGCCACGCTCGGGTTGGCGGTGGCCGGGTTCGTCGTGGTGGGCAGCCAGCCCGCGATCTGCTCGGCGAGCGTGCGGTTGATGGACGGGATGACATAGCCCTGGGTCAGCGCGTCAAGGTCGAGGTACAGGTAGCCGGTTTCATCCGCCTGATCCTTAACGGCGAGCTGCGTCCAGATGTTGAAGTCGGTGTTGCCGTACGTCAGAGGCGGGTTCTGCGGCGCGGGGGCGGCGGCCTTCAGCCAGTCCTCGACCAGTGACGCCAGCGGAGTCCCCGCGTTGACGGCGACCGACGGGCTGGTGGACGCCGCGGAGACGCCAAGAGCGGCGAGACGGCGGGCCGCCTGGAAGGAGCTGATCGACGCGGGGACGACGCTCGGGTCGGAGAATGTCTCAGTGTCGCTGATGACGCCCTGATCCACGGCGGTGCCGAGGTGCTTTAGGAGCCGCTCGATCGCGTCCCCGGTGGCCATCTGGAACCGCTGCACCGTGCCGGTCGACTGGTCGAGGTGGGTGCCGAGCGCGTAGAAGAACGCGGCCGGCACGCCGAAGTTCAGGCCGCTGGCTCCGGTGACGCTGATGCCCTGCACGAGCAGTTCGCTCTCGACCGCGTTGGCGTAGGCAACCGAGGGGTCGACGGGGAACTCAAGCAGCGCGGTGTCGGAGCTGAGGCTCGCCCGCTCGCAGGCGACGGCCGCCGACGCCGCCGCGACGAACTTGGTGAGGCGTTCGGCATTGGCGTTGTTGGTGGAGTAGAAGCTGCCAAGCTCGCCCTCGAACTTCTGCCGGTCCTGCTCGAAGTTGTTGCTGCCCTTGTTGTTGCTGGTGTCGATGATGCTCCCGCCGCCGCCCGGGTTGGGCGGGTTGGTGTAGAGCGACTCCAGCGGGTCCGGGGGCAGCGGCAGGGTGTTCTGGTAGCTCCAGATGATGTCGTAGGCGATGCGCTTGCACGCGGCCGCCGACGAGATGAGGTCCGCGGGTGACGACACGTTGGGCACCGGGTCGTTCGTCAGGGCGGTCTGGATCGCCGGGTAGAGCACGTCAAACGGGGGTGCCGAGCCGTCATTCGGAACCGTGAGCGAGATGGGCTTGGCGCCGGGCAGCGGCGGCAGGCTGACGTAGAGGCCGGTGTCCGCCGGCGATATCGCCTGGTACTGGTATGCCTGCGTAGGCAAGGCGGAAGTGCTGACCTTCACGTTGTAGTACGTGTCGGGAAGAGGCAGCGTCTGTGCGCCCCGCGTCGCGTTGACCTTGATGTCGAGGTAGTCGGGCAGCGCGGGCGTGGTGTTGAGCGGTACCACCGCCGTGGCCACGGCTGCGGGGATGATCGCGTACTGGATGCCGGCGAAGAAGCTCCAGCCGGTCGTCGTGACCTCGACGTGCTGGACGATGTCGTTGCTCAGCGGGAACGTGAACGTGACCTGCTGCCCCGACGGCAGCGCGCCGAGCAGCGGCTGGGAGAGCTTCACCGTCGTGGACGTGACATTCGTGACGGTCGTGCCGGGCGCGATGAGGCCGGCTACGGGGACCAGCGTCATGCCGGCCGCGATGCCGTTGGTGCCGTTCGCGGGGAACTTCAGGGTGCTGGGCTTGGCGGCCGGCGTGCCGGAGGAGGGCGTGACCGTGAAGTACGCGAACGGCGGGTCCAGCGTGAACGTCACCGAGGACGGCGAGCTGGTGAGCGGCTGCGAGACGGTCACGGTGCCCGAGCCGGTGTCCACGTAGGCGACAGTGGTGCCGCTGGCGACCCCGGACCCGGAGACACCCATGCCGACCGTGATCCCGGTCGTGTCGGCGAAGTGCAGCACCACCAGGTCTTGACCTAGCGTGGTCGCGGGCGAGCTGGTGGAGAGGGTGAACGAGAAGTTCGTCGGCGCGGACGCCGGGTCGCCGCTGGGGGACTGGCCGATGAAGGACACCACCGTCCCGGCCGGGACGTAATTGCTCAGGGCGCCACTGAGCTGCACGGAGTCCGGCGTGACGCTCGTAACCTGCAGGGAACCCGGCGGGATCGTGGTCTGGTCGGAACTGTAGACGACGGAGCCCACGGGGATCCCGTCGGTCGAATCGAACTGCAGCGTTTTGCCGTAGTCGCTTCCGTTATAGCTGGTGGGCTCGGACGTCGGTACCGACACCAGGGACATCCAGCCGGGCGCGCCGGGCCACTCGAACAGGATGAGTGGGGAGGAGTACGCGAGGTCGCTGCGTGGCTGGCCCGTGTTCGCGTCAATGACCTGGAGCGCCAGTCCGTCCAGGTAGGTGGCAAACGTCACCCCGTCAACCGGTGAGGAGGGTACTAGCCGGATGACGACATACGGAGAACTGCTGCCCATCGCTTCCCCCTCGCAGGCCCGCCGAAATCACCGGCGCGCACTCGCAGGCGCAGGCCGACGCGGTGCACGACGGCCCTTACTTGCACGGAGGCAGGACAAGCGGTCCAGATACATGCGAGATGAGAGCTTGCCCGGCGGGTCAAGTTAGCCAGGAACGTGCTGGGGATGTTCCCATCGACAGGCGGTTCGGGCACCAGGCGGACCACAACGATGCAGCGGCCCCGCAGGCGACCCCACCGCACCTAAATCGTTCACTGCGGAGCGGGGTCCCTTCGCGGCCCCGGACGGCACGCTGGTCCGGGCGGACCGGGTGGCTGAGGACCGGCCGTTTTTTCTCGGCAAACACCACTTTTACAGGCCTTCGGCTGACAGCGGTCCTACGCGGGCGCGCACGTAGCCGCCGCTATGGCACATCTTGCTGCTAGTTGGATCATCCGATTCCGCAGACAGATCCGGCTGATCTGGGCCCGGGCAACGCCGCGTGCCTCCGCCCGCCGGCCATCGTCCGTCTCGCCGGCGACCTGGCTCTCAGGCTCGAGCTTGATGCGCGCTATCGCGCCGCTCGCTCATAACGATCCCTGCGCGAGTCTCGTAAACCATCCCCCCGATTGCCTGCGGGCCGACGGGCGCGGGGTGACCCGGTGTGCAGGCAACCTGTCGGACGGTCTGGTCGGCAGGTCGGCGGTCAGCGCGAGCAGCTCTCTGAAGTCACGTGACACGATGGCCAGCCCGACCCGCTGTTCGAACTCGTCCATGGCCAGCCTGCCCTCGACGAACGATGCCTGAAGGATCCTGATGGCGCGGTCCCGGTCGGCCACCGAGGCCAGCATGCGAACCTGGCGTCCGGCTGCCATGGCCACCCCCAGCGTGGGCATCACCCGGCCTCCCGTAAGGGCCGGCAAATCCGAGCATAGGCCAACAGCCTGGACGGTGGGGCGGCCGGCCACCCGCAGCCGCCGCGCTCTTGACCGTCGCAGAGCCTGTTTCCTGCAACCAGACACTTGCCGTCACCATTGGCTATTTTCGCATCTGATTTGTCGCCGGATGCCGGACCGGAACCTATGGCACCTTCCCGTACGCACTTCGATCGCCACCGCACAGGGACCAGAGGGCTAGCGTGGCCGGTGAGGAGACCCGGCGAAGGGGATGCTTAGTCCGTGCCCGCCCGCCTGGCGGCGTCAGCCAGCGCCCGGCGCACGGCGGCTACCTGGCCGCTGACCGAGCTCGCGGAGCGGAGCGGCACGCATCCGTCCGGCGCCTCGCCGGTACTCCCGTCCTCCTCGCGGCGCTGCTCGATGACCACCGGGAGCCGCGGATGCTGGCGCCGGATGGCCGCAGCGATGCCCAGCCCGGGATCGAGTCCGTGCAGCACCACGTCCGCCAGCGGGAGCAGCGGGCACGGCTGCCCGTGCATGACCGGGCACGCTCGCGGGTCGTCGCCTGGGCCAGAGCAGAACGCGATGTCGAACCCCGCGTCATGGAACAGGGAGAAATCCGAGATTGCCAGCGCTGGCGAGTCATCCTCGACCAGCAGACGGGGACGATGGCCGGACCGACGTGGCGAAGACCATTCGCTCCTGGACGCCCGCTGCTTCATGAGCCCACCTCCAACTGCGTACCGTCTTATTGAGCGCCCGGGCCTGGGTCCCGGCCAGGGCCGTTGGTCCTGACCGGAGACAGCTGAGCGGCCAAGAGGCCCCAGTTCGGAGGAGCGTGCCAGACGCCATTCAGGCTGAGCGCTGTCAATGTGCGACAGAAGCTCTTGAAGTCCTGATGTGCATCTGGGTGTCGGCCCGCGGAGGTAGGCGCAACCGCGACCGGGAACCGCCGATATGCGGTGTGTCCTGAAAGGGGAGTGATGGCGATGTAGAAGGTCGCCGGCATGAGCCGTGCTGTGCCAGTGATGGAGGTTTGGCCCTCCGGGTTCGCCATTGCAGGTGGGGAGCCCAAACC
>JBEKEK010000130.1:0-22009 GCA_050013875.1 Trebonia sp.
ACGCCGGGCGGGATCGTCGTCCGGCCCGGGGTCTGGGGAAACCGGTCCTGAGGTCACGAACCACCGCCCGTTCAGGAGAATGATTGTTAGGTTCTTATCAAACATTCTAGCGAATCGGATCGACTGCCGCAATCTTTCTGGCCTGATCTGTGATGTAATCCGAATTAATGGACTAATGAGCTGGGTGTGACGGGAGTTGGGTTCGGCGGGCCGCTCACGGCGGCCGGATGGTTCACGAAATGGCGCGCATGGGGCAGGCGAAGGCTTCGCCGCGGTCGCGGTAGCCGCGGTAGCCGCGGTAGCCGCGGTAGCCGCGGTAGCCGCGGTAGCCGCGGAACTGGCCAAAGCTGGGCGCGCCCGGAGACAGCAGGACCACCCCGTCCGGCCTGGCCCACCGGTAGCCCGCAAGCTCCAGGCCTGCCCGCGCTGGCGCAACGCCAGCGCCCGCCACCCGGCGTCCTGGCCGCCCAGCGCCGCGAACGCGCCCGCGTCCGCAGCGGCGGCGCACCTGGTGAGCGGGTGTTACTTGAGTGGCGCTTTAGTAAGGTTGAGCCAGTCTCGAACCGTACGGGCGGCGCTATGTCGGCAGCTGGGCTAGCTGCGAGCCGCGGGCTGCCTCTGGTGCCAGCCGTCCCCGGTCGTAAGCCAAGTTTCTTGACGCGCACTACAAGAACTGGGCAGCGCCGGGGTACGATGAGGCTGGTCCAGGCAAGGGGGCTCCCATGGCCGGTAACGACAACGAGCTTCTGCTGGATCCCGCCGTCCAACGGAACCCGTTTCCCCTCTACCGGCGGCTGCGCGAGCACGATCCGGTACTTCGGATGCCGGAGAGCGGCTTCTACGTCCTGACCCGGTACGAGGATGTGCGGGCGGTCCTGCGGGACACCGAGACGTTCTCCAACACCCTCGACCTGGCGGACCTCTCCGGTGAACGGGCGCGAAGACTCGGCGCGCTGTTCAACGAGCGCCTCGCGGTGAAGGGCTGGGCGCACGTTCCCACGCTGCATCAATCGGATCCGCCCGAGCACACGAGGTACCGCCGTTTGCTCAACAAGGTCTTCTCACCGGGCCGGGTGCGGCAGATGGTCCCCGACGTGGAGCGCATCTGCCACCAGCTCATCGACGCGTTCGTCGATCGCGGCCGCTGCGAGTTCGTGTCGGAGTTCGCCTTCCCCCTGCCGGGCATCGTGATCAGCGAACAGCTCGGACTGGCACCCGGCGAGATCGGCACGTTCCGGCGCTGGGCTGACGCCATGCTCGCTCCCGCCCAGGGTCTGCTGACCGATGAGGACGCGGCGATCGGGTACGCCGACATCGAGGCCGAAGCCCAGCACTACCTGGCCGACGTGTTCCAAGACCGCCGGGCACGTCCGACGAACGACCTGATCTCCGCCCTCGTCGCCGCCTCGGACACCGAAGAACGCCCGCTGTCCATGCACGAGCTGCAGAATCTGCTGCAGCAGCTCATCACCGGCGGCTACATCACGACCGCCGACGCGATCACGTCCGCCATGTGGCTGCTGATCGAGAACCCCGGGCAGATGCAGCGGCTGCGGGCCAATCCGAGCCTGACCAAGACGTTCGCCGAGGAATCGCTGCGGATGCTCGCCCCGGTGCAGGGCCTGTTCCGCAAGGCCACCCGGGACGTGGAGATCCGCGGCGTCACGATTCCGGCCGGAAGCATCCTGCACGTGCGCTACGGCGCCGCGAACCGCGACGACGAGGCGTTCGAGCAGCCCGATGATTTCGATGTCACCCGTGAGCACGTCATGCGGCATATGTCGTTCGGACAAGGACCACACGCATGCGTCGGCGCGCCGCTCGCCCGGCAGGAGATGGTGACCGCGCTCGAAGGCCTGCTAGCCCGGCTCGACGACATCGGTCTCGACACCGGCACCGAACCCGAGCGCAACGAAGGGCTCCTGTTCTACTCGTTCAAGACGTTGCCCATACGGTTCAATGACCACGGTCGCGACTGACATCTTCGCGCCGATCCGGGTCGGCACCATGTCACTCGGCCACCGGCTCGTCGTCCCGCCGCACAGCGGCGGGGGCGGGGCGCTGCTGGGCACCGAGGAGCAGTTCGACCGGATGTGCCGCTACTGGCTGGCGCGGGTCGAGGGCGGCATGCAATGGGTGGGCGGAGGCCCGGTGTTCGTCCGCAACCCGCTCATCCCGGGGTTCGAGCCGACCGGCATCGGGGCGAACGCGGATGGTTTTTTCCGGCATCCGCTGTTCGTCGAGCGGATGGGGCGGTACCTGGACCGGCTGCACGGCGCCGGCGGTTTCGGCAGCGTGCAGATGGTATTGCAGGGCGGTATGCCGATCGCGCCGGCACAGACGCTCTCCGGCCGGCTCGATCACACGATCCCGCACCGGCTCGACCTCGATGAGATCACGTGGCTGGTTCGCGAATACGGCGAGTCGGCGGCGCTCGCCGCCGAGGCAGGCGCGGACGCGATCGAGTTGCACAGCAACCACGACGACGTGCTGCAGTGGTTCCTGTCGCCGCGCACCAACCGGCGCGACGACAGGTACGGCGGCGGCACCGAGGGGCGCCGGCGGCTGCTGCGCGAGGTGTGCGAGGCGATCCGCCGGCACGTCGGCCGGCCCATTACCCTCGGCCTGCGCCTGTGCCTGGACGAGATGGTCGACGGCGGCTACGGGATCGAGGAGTGCGCCGCATTCGTCTCGGCGTTCACCGAGGACGGCGCCGTCGACTACTTCAGTTTCGACATCGGCAACAACTGGGGCGCGCCGAGCTACGTGCCGATCGGGCTGCACCCCGAGGGCGAGTGGGCAGGTCTGGCCGGCCAGGCCAAGGCGGCAACCCACCTGCCCACCGTCTACGCCGGCCGCGTGGTCCATCCGGAGGTAGCGGAGGCCATCTTGAGCGCCGGGCAGGCCGACCTGGTCGGGCTGGCCCGGGCCCTGATCGCGGACCCCCAGTTCGTCCAGAAGACGCGCACGGGACGCCGCCGCGACATCCGTCCGTGCATCGCGGTCAACGACTGCATCAACCGGCGGTCGGGTGAGGGATTGCCGTTCGCCTGCGCCGTCAACGCGGATGCGGGCCGGGAGTTCGAGCCGCCAGCTCACCGGGCAGGCGCGGCCCGCGACGTTCTGGTGATCGGGGCCGGCCCCGCCGGGACCGAGGTGGCCGCGCTCGCGGCCGAGCTGGGACATCGCGTGACGCTGCTCGAACGCGAAGACCGGGTCGGCGGGCAGCTCGCGGTCGCCGCGCTCGCGCGGATCAACTACCCGTACGCCGACTGGCTCGAGTGGCAGCAGCGCCGGCTGCAGAAGCTGCCGGTGACCGTCGAGCTCGGCGTCGAGGAGACCGTCGACGACGTGCTGGAGCGCCGCCCGGATGTCGTCGTCGTGGCCACCGGCGCCCGGCCGCGCGTCCCGGACGTTCCTGGCGTCGAGTTGCCGCAGGTGGTCACCTTTGTGGCCGCGCTCACCGGCGACGCAGCGCTCGGCGACCGGGTCGTCGTCGTGTCCGAAGATGACCGCGCCGCGCCGCTCGCCGTGGCCGATCACCTGGCGGGTGCCGGGCACCAGGTGACCCTCGTCTACCAGTCGATGGCCCCGTCCCCGCAGGTCGGCAAGTACTCCATCGGCTCGATGCTGGCCCGGCTCGACGCCGACGGCGTCCGTTTGGTACCGATGGCGCGCGCCGTCGGGTTCGCACCTGGCGTCGTTGAGCTGTCCCACTGCTACAGCAACCGGCGCTGGGTGCTCGACGGTCTCGACACCGTCGTCCTGGCCTGCGGTTCCGTCTCCAACGACGCGCTGTACGGCGAGCTGCGGCACCGGCACCCGGCGGTGCACGTGCTGGGTGACGCCTACGCGCCGCGGCGGATGTCGTTCGCCACCCGCCAGGCGCGCGAGCTGGTGCGCGCCGTGCTCACCCCCAAAACCTGACGCTCACGGCGCGCGGGACGACGCGCAGAAAGAAGGGGACCTGCCATGGCGGCCAGACCGGTACCGCCTGTTGCGGTCGTGTCAGGCGGCGGGACGGGCATCGGCCGAGCCACCGCCGCCGCGCTGGCCGCCGACGGGATGGATGTGGTGATCGTCGGCCGGCGGGAGGATGTCCTTCGCGCCACCGCCGACGAGATTAACCAACGCCAGGGAGACGGAGCCGGGCAGCTCAGCTGGGCGCGGGCCGATGTGAGCGACCCGGCCCAGGTCGCCGAGGCCGCCGACGTGATCCGCCAGTGCCACCCGGCTGTCGATGCCGTGGTCAACAACGCGGGGGGTTCCGTCCCGGCCGGCCCGGGCCTGCCTTCGCTCGCGGCCGCGTGGATGGAGTCGTACCGGAAGAATGTGCTGTCCGCGGTCCTGCTCACCTCGGCGCTGCTGCCGATGATGCGGCGGCCGGGCGGGCGGGTGATCATCGTCGGCTCGCGGGTGGCCATCACCGGTGGCGCCAGCCCGCCCTACGTCGCGGCCAAGGCCGCGCTCAACGGATGGGTCCTCTCGCTCGCCAGGCAGCTCGGCCCGGAAGGTATCACCGCCAATGTCGTCTCACCGGGGTACACGGCCGGCACCGAGCTGCTGACCGGGCGGATGCCAGCCGAGCGCCATGACCGGATCGTCGCGGGCATCGCGGCGGGAAGACCGGCGCAGCCAGCGGAGATCGCGGCGGTGATCCGCTTCCTGGCGTCGAACGAAGCGTCATTCGTCAACGGCCAGGTACTCGGCGTGGATGGCGGCACCTTGCCGGTCGGCTGACCCGGGACAAGCGGCGCCCGCACACCCGGCGGGGCCTCACCGGAGCGGCCGGAAGAACGCCCTGAGGTCGGCGACGAACAGTTCCGGCTCCTCCAGAGAGGGGAAGTGCCCTCCGGCGGGCATCTCGTTCCAGTACGTGATCGTGTACAGCCTTTCCGCCCACGACCTGGGGACTCTCCGCACGTCGCGCGGATAGATCGCGCACCCGGTAGGGACTTCCACCCGGGGGGGCCGGGGCGAAGTCCGCTTCTGCTCGGCCCATTCGGCGTATAGGCGGGCCGCCGAACCAATCGTCCTGGTCAGCCAGTACGTCGTCACGTTCGCGAGCAGCTCGTCCTTGGTGAAGCTGCGCTCAACGTCTCCGCCGCAGTCGCTGAACGAACGGAACATGTCGACCAGCCACGCGGCGAGCCCGGCGGGAGAATCGTTCATAGCGAACGCCATGGTGTGCGGGTGGGCGGTGTTCAGCGGATGATGGATGACCGTGCCGGCGGCCTGGTGGGCGGCCCAGTCGCGCAGCCCCTGGCGCTCGCGGCCGGTCAGCCCGGCTTCGGGGTCGCCGGTGCCCTCGGGCGGCTCGCCGAGCGGCATCGTGAGGTACAGGCCGCACACGCCCGCACCGGCGCCAGAGCGGAGCAGATCGGTGGTGATGATGGCGCCCCAGTCCCCGCCGGCCGCGCCGTACCGCTGGTATCCCAGCCGCTGCATGAGGAGCGCGAACGCGGACGAGATCCGCCGCACGTTCCAGCCGGGGCCGACGGTGGGCCCGGAGAACCCGTAGCCGGGGATGGACGGGCACACGACGTGGAAGGCGTCTGACGCGCGGCCGCCGTGCCGCGCCGGATCGCGCAGCGGCTCGACCACCTTCTCGAACTCGAAGACAGAGCCCGGCCAGCCGTGCACGAGCAGCAGCGGGAGTGCTCCCGGCTCCGGCGACCTGGCGTGGATGGCCGAGATCCGCTGCCCGTCCACGTCCATCGCCACTTGTCCGAACGAGTTCAGCCGGGCTTCGCACGCCCGCCAGTCGAAGCCAGTCCGCCAGTACGCGCACAGCTCCTGGAGGTATTGCCCGCTGGTCCCGTACGACCAGCCGCTGCCCGGAAACTCATCCAGCCAACGGGTGCGAGCCAGCCGCTCGCGCAGGTCATCGAGCTCCCCCTGCGGAACGTGCACCTCGAACGGCGTAATCTCGCTGGCCACAGGGCTCCTCCCGGGCGGCCGCGGCTCAGCGGCGCCGGTAGCCGGTCGGGCGACCGGTCTCGTCGAAGCTGAGCAGGGCGACACCATCGTCGTCGGTTTCCAGCCCGTCGGCGCCGTCGGTGCCCAGCGCCACGTGGATCTTCTGCGTGCTCCATTTCGTGATGCCGAGACAGAGCGAGGCCAGTTCGGCCGGCTCGAACGACATCCGGGCCTGCTCCGCCACGGTGTCGGACAGCAGGTCCGGCCGGATGATGAACGCGTCGGTGACGCGCAGGGCCACCTTGGCCCGGTCGGGCAGGTCGCTGCGCTCATAGAAGTCGATCTGCGCCGTGATCTCCTCGTCGACCCCGGCGGCGCGGGCGTCGGCGAGCCGTAGCGTCTGGCAGATCCGGCACCGGTGGGTTCGGGCGCAGCGCAACCGGATCAGCTCCGTGGTCATCGGATCAAGCGTGCTCCCGCGCATGACCGCCGCCTGGTACGCCGTGAGCAGACCGGCCGGCGACGCGTCGCCGGCGGGAGGCGGGCTGACGAGAGCCGGGGACGACGCGTCATCATCCAGCATGCGAGCGGCGATGAGCTGGAGCCGCTGGGTGAACTCGACGACATAGATGGCCGACACCAGCTCCCGGGCGCCGTCCGCACCGAAATGCTCAATGAGCCCGGCGCGCGCGGCCGCGTCAGTCCCGCCGACATCCATGAGGAATTGCTCGGTGAAGGCGAGAATGTCCCGCTCGGCCGCCGAGAACAGCGGCGAGCCCGGGTAGCCGGGCAGCGCGAGGAGCTTGGACTGGGGCACGACGGTCACATCCGCGTACGGGGACCGCGCCCGCAGCGCCGCGGGGTTTCCGATGAGCTGCGCCACTCGCACCCGGACTAGCTCGAGCAGCCCGGGATCGCTGACCTGCCAGACCCGCTCGTTCAAGGCGACCAGCAGAGCGCAGGCGTCGGGCTGAAGCCGGCTAAGGGCCCGCGGCAGCGACCACACCGTTCCGCGGTCGACGTCTGCGGCGCCAGAGTAACTTGACACCATATAAAGATACATCAACGCAGCCAGACGAGACGCATTGCCAGCGAGCGTGATGCCACGCGGCACACCCAGCCCCCGCCGAGAGGGGTCGTCGAGGCGCCCTCGCCGTCTTACTATAGCTACTCTCAAGTAACTCTTCCCGGCGGGCGACAAGGTCGGTGCGTCGTGACCAGAACAGCAGCCGCCCGCAGATCAGACGATGTTGATCGCGTCCAGGACGGCCGCGGCGTAGTCGCGGTCTCCCTCGATCGCCGTGCTGGATCGCCAGTCAGTGCGCTTGGTGCCCCACAAGACGAACTCGTGGGCGGGCGAGATCGCGACCGCGGCCACATTGGTGATCCCCTCGGTTACCACCGGGCGATCCGGTGCCGGTGCCACCGTGTGATCGCCGCCGCCAGGTCCGGTCAGGCGCAGGCCTATCGGGCGGTCCAGGACCACGGCGACCGGGGGGCACATCTGCGGGAGACCTGTGAGCATCCAGCCGATCCCCGGTGCCAGGCGGTCAGCGTCGGCTTCCGGTAGCCGGCGCCGTACCGGCCCGGTGGGCGCGAGCAGGTCGATCCGCAGGTGGCAGTAGAGGTCGAACGCGAAGGCGTCCGCCAGGGCGGCCAGCGGGTAAGTTCCCAGGTCGTACATGGTCAGGTTCTGGCCCGCGAGAGGCTCCTCCTGCATGGCCGCGAGTACGTCAAGGGCCGGCTGCCGGTACTGCTCGAACTCGGCCAGCACCTGCTCTGCCGTCCATGACCGGCGCTCGTCGACGAGCAGGTCCTGGGCTCGTTCGGCGGTGAGGCCGGGAACCGGCTCGGCCGCCGGAGGCGGCTTGACCAGAACTCGGAAGTTCGAGCCGGTGTGAGCGACCAGGTCCTTGACGCTCCACCCGGGGCACGTGCTGTCCGCCGACCACTCCTCGGGACCCAGCGACCGGGCCACCTCGCTGTACTCTGCGGCCAGTACCCGGCTCGCAGCTAGTCCGGCTGCCGACATGACGCCTCCTGTACGGTTCGAGAATGGCTCAACCTTACTAGAGTGCCAGTCAAGTAACACCAGGGCGCAAGGCTCCCGCGAAGCAGCCCGTAAGCTGGCGGCCGCCGGGTGGACCCGGCGGCCGTCAGCGAGCCGTATCTAGACGTGCCAGAGCTTCTCGAATTGGGCCTGGTAGTCGGTGACACCGACGTAGTAGCCTCCGCTGTCGAACTTGGCTTGGCCGATGTTGCCCGGAGTGAGCAGTTGGGTCGGCAGCAACGCGCTATTGGCCGGCGCGAGGCTGTCACCGACGGATTGCCGGGCGAGCATGTCGACGACGCGCCAGCCGAGGATGCTGGTCGCGAATCCTGCCCATACCGCCTCGGTACCATTGCGCAGCGCCTGCAGGTTCGCCGCGCTAGGCGTCTCGCCGCCGATCTTGACCTGCTGCGTCAGCCCGGCCGCCTGGAGCGCCGCCGGTACCCCGAGAGAAAGGTCACCGAAGGAAAACATCACCCACTTAGTTTGCGGGCTTCGCTCCACCGTGCTGACGACCGACTGTGGCGTTATAGTGCCCAGATCGGTGACCGTTTGGGCCACCACGTTGACATGGCAGGCCGGGCAGTACTTCATGACCGTGGCCTGGAAGCTGCTGGTGTAGACCTGCAGAATCGGGTACGCCGAGATTGTGAACACGGCAATCGTCGTCGGCGCTTTGCTCTGCGCCACGACGTAGGCGCCGGTCATCTCGCCCCACTGCTCTACCTGGGCGGTTGAGTCCAGACTCGTCGAGATCACTGGTGGCGCGGCCGTGTCGGTCGTCGAGTCGGAAATGGCGATGACGCCTTGCTGCTGAGCCATTTTGAGTTGTGCCTCAATCTGGCTCGCCGGCGTCCCGGAGAAGTGAACGGCGCTCGGATTGCGCTGCAATGCGAGTTCGAAGGCAGACTGTGCGCCGTTCGCCTCCGTGCCGATCGGGATGCGCTGATACTTCCAGCCAAGAAGCGCCGCCGCCTGCGCGATCGCTTCGTCCTTCTCCGTCGAGACCGCCTGCGGGGTTTCAAGAGTGATGAGATATTTGCCGGTGGGGGGTTTCTTGCTTAGCGGCGGCAGCCCCAGGCTCTGGGGCGGGTCGAGGTACTTGTCGACGATAGCCTGAGCGCCGGCGACGTTGATGCCGGCGGCGTCGGCGCTCGCGCCGCTCGACGCGGTCCCGGCGGAGCTGCTCGACGCGGTCCCGCCGCCGCTACCGCCGCTCGAACAGGCGGCCATGCCAAACACCAGGCCCAGGCCTGCGACAGCACGGCAGGCTCGTCTGGTAATTGCCATCGGTGTCTCCTAACCGCCCAGCCGCGCGACCACGGCCCGGCCGATGCCGCGGCAGCGACCTAACCGTTCCGCGGTCGACGTCTGCGGTGCCAGAGTAACTTGACTCCATCTACATATACAGCTAAGGACATTAATTATCAACGCAGCCCGGCCGGACGTCTTGCCCGTGGGACGTGCCGCGACGTGGCACATCCGGGCCCCCGCCGAGAGGTTGCCGAGGGCGCCCCACAGCCTTACTATAGGTACTCTAAAGTAACTCTTCCCGGCGGGCGACACCCTCGGGCCCATCATCACCTTCGCTTACCGCGCGGGGGTGGCGGCGAGTCGGCCCAGCCGCCCTAGGGCGGTGGCCGCTGCGGATGGCCGAGGCTAGCTCACCTGCCCGCAAGCCGGGCGACGACCGGCGCGAGCGCCTCCATCGAGCGCTGAGCGACGTTGACGTAGCTGACGCCGAGCTCGCTGCGCTGTTGCTCGAGCTTGTCGCAGACCTGGGGTACGGAACCGATCAGCGCGTGCGGATGCTCGGTCAACACTTCCGGTGCTACGCCGAACCGCCGCGCCATCGCATCCAGCGCGCCGGCTGGATCCTCGCTGATCGCCACGAAGTAGGCGCCGATCTCGAGTTCAATGCCGTCGAAGCGGTCGCCGGCGCCCTCGCGGATCCAGCCGATCTTCTCCGTGGTCGCGTCCCGGGTCGAGCTCCCGACGCTGCCCGCCCCGAGCTTGCCGGCCGCGTTGTTGAAGTTGATGCTCACGATGTCCGCCAGCCGGCCTGCGAGCTTCAGCACCCGGGGCGCGCCGCCCCCGATGAAGATCGGGGGATGCGGCTGCTGCACCGGCAGTGGCCGCCCGGCGAAGCCGACCGCATGCACGTGCGCGCCGTGGACATCGACCGGCTTTCCGCCCCAGTGCGCCTTGAGAACCTCGACAACCTCGGCTAGCCGTTCAATCCGCACGCCAGGGCGGTCCATCGTGATGCCAAGCCCCTCGTACTCGGCGGCCACCCACCCGGCGCCGAGCCCGACCTCGAGGCGGCCCTCGGACAGCATGTCGAGGGTCGCGAGCTCCTTGGCCAGCACGACCGGGTTGTGATAGTCGACGCAGAACACGCGACAGCCCACGCGCAGCCGGGTCGTCGCCATCGCGGCGGCCGTGATCGCGGTCAGCGGCGCCACGTCAACCGGGCGGTGCCCGGACGTGGTGGAGATGTCGCCTGGACCGAAGTAGTGGTCGGTCGTGAACAGGGTCGAGTAGCCAAGGTCCTCGGCCCGCCGGGCGACGCTGATCCACTGCTGGCCCGAGTCAGCCTCGAATGCCTGTACCGAGAACCGGAACGGGCGCGTTTGCCGGTCGCTCATCTCTTTGCTCTCTCTCTGGTTCACGAGATCGGGCTGGTTCACCAGATCGGGGCCGGCACCGGCCGGGCCGCCGTGCCGATCCCGGCCGCGTGCTGCCTGATCACCGTCTGGTACTGGTCATGAGTGAGGATCCAGAAGCGATTGGAGATGATCGCCTCAACCACCTGCTCGGCAACATCTGCCGCGGTCATTGTCGCGACCGCCCCGGCGGTCGTACGAGGGGCGTTCGGAGGCGGCGCCGCGTCGGCGAGGTCGGCGGGACGATTGCGCGCGCTGTTCGTGATGCCGGTGGCAATGAACCCGGGACAGAGCACGGACACTCCCAGCGACGATCTGAGCTGGTCGAACTCGGTCTGCAGGGATAGCGACAGCGCGAGAACGGCGGACTTCGCCGCCGCGTAGGAGCCGAGGTTCGGCATCGGGAGCAGCCCCGCCATCGACGAGGTGTTGACGATGTGCCCGCCCTCGGCTTGTTCGAGCATCCGGGGGACGAACGCGCCTACTCCGTAGACCACGCTCCAGAAATCGACGCCCAGTACCCAGTTCCAGTCGTCGAGCGTCAGCTCCCAGACCCGGGCACGCTTAACGACGCCGGCATTGTTGCACAATACGTGAACCGCGCCATGGGTATCGAAAGCGGCCGCTGCGAGGTGGTTGAACGCGTCGGCGTCCGCAACATCGGTCACTACACCGGTCGCGTCGCGTCCGGCGGCGCGAAGCTCTCGTACGGCAGCATCTAGCCGATCCGCTTCGATGTCGGCCAGCACCAGCTTCATCCCAGCCTCGGCGAACCGTTTCGACATCGCCAAACCGAGACCGCTGGCCGCACCGGTGACCACCGCTACCCGGCCCTGCAGGTGCTCCATGTCTCCTCCTCCTCCCCGATCGCGCCCGGACTAGGACGGACGCGGGTCGACGAGTATCTTGATGTCGTCCGGCGGCCCGGCCGACAGCCCGCGCAGCGTGACCTCCAGCTCATCTAGCCGCACGGTGCGGCTGTGCAAGGGCTGCGCCTGCACTCGGCCGTCGGCCAGGAAAGTCATGGCGCGGCGGACGTCGTCATGGGTGAATGCGTTCGAGGCGACGACCGTGACCTGCTTGGCCAGCCACCTGGCGGCGTTGACGGTGGCCGGCTCGGAGAGGAAGCTGAGGAGCTGGACCACGCCGCCGGAGCGGGCCAGGTCAACCGCGGTCTGCAGCAGGCGCGGGACGCCGGTGCACTCGATCACCAGGTCCGCGCCGACGCCTTCCGTGTGGTCCTGGACGCATTCGGCCGCCTCGCCCGGTGCCACGGCGTTGATCGCACCGAGCTCGGTGGCAAGCCGGCGACGCACCGGCGATGGCTCGATGACCAGCACATCCCCGGCACCGGCGGCCCGGGCGAACTGCAGCGCCAGCAGCCCGATCGGGCCGGCGCCCTGCACGACCACCGTGTCGCCTGGCGTGATCCCGCTGCGCCGCACCCCGTGGAAGGCGACGGTGGCCGGCTCCACCTGTGCGGCCACCTCGTCGCTCAGGTCCGGGTGAGCGCGCATGACCCGGGTCGCCTGGACGGTGATGCGGCCGGCGAACCCGCCATGCGGCGGCGCGAGCGGATCTCTCCCGCGCACCACCATCGATGCCGTACGGCAGTAATCGCCGAGTCCCCTCAGGCACTCCGGACAGCGGCCGCACGCTGGCGGCACCGCGGCGACGGCCCGGTCCCCCTCCTGCAGGCCGTCCACGCCCGCTCCGATGGCGGCCACGGTGCCGACCCACTCGTGCCCGCAGACGGCCGGGCTATGCAGGTGCCCGCTGGAGAACGAGTGGATGTCCGTCCCGCAGATCCCGCACAGCCTGATGTCAACGGTGACGCAGCCAGGAGGGGGTGGTGCCTGGGTGAACGTCCGGAACGTCACCGTCTCCTTCGCGGTGATCAGGGCCGCGGTGACATCTGACATGGATGGCGCCTTTCCGTGAGGTAGCGGCCGGTCATGGCGTGACCATGGCCAGCCGCGCCGCCGACGCACCGGCCACCCGGCCGAAGGTCACGCAGTTGGCGTAGGAGTTGCCGCTTCCGACGTAGCGCGGTCCCACCACCCCGCCGGCGCTCTCGCCGGCCGCGAAAAGCCCGGGAATCGGCCGGCCGGATTCGCCGATCACCTGTGCGTCCCGGTCGATCCGCAGGCCGCAGGCGGTAAAGCCCACGGTCGCCGGGCGGATCTCGGCGGCGTAGAACGGGGGGGTGGCGATCGGCTGGAGGAACTTGGGGTCCTTGAGGTAGTCGAAGTCCTCCCCCGCCGCCACGGCCGCGTTGTACCGCTCGACGGTGACTTCCAGGTGTTCTGCGGGCAGGGCGAATCCGGCGGCCAGCTCGGCGACGGACTGCGCCCGGTGCACCTTGCCCGCCGCAACCATCGACTCGACGATGTCGGTGTTCCAGTGCGGGCTCTGCTTCTTGGTCGATCCGGGAACCTTCTGCTTGTACCGGGCGACACCGGCGGCCGTGGCTTCGTCCAGGGCGGTCTGGTCGAAGATGGCGTAGCCGACGTCGCCTTGCTCTTGAATAAGCCCGTCCATGATCCCGTACGGCGCGGTCTCGTCGCAGAAGCGCCGGCCCTGCCGGTCGACGAGGACGAGCCACCCCGGCAGGTATGCCTCATAGATCCTCGCGAAGTCCGCGTGCAGCAGCCGCAGCCCCCGGTTATAGCCCATCACCTCGGCGCCAACCTGGACGGCAAGGTCAAGGTGGTCGCCGCGGCTGCCGGGCGCCCCGATATACCAGGCCCACCCGGTGTCGGCCGCCGAAGGGAAGTACTGGGCTAGCTTCTCGGGATTATTGCCGAAACCGCCCGTCGCCACCACCACCGCGCCGGCGGTCAGCGCGTCGTCGCCGACGCCGCCCCCCACGCCCCCCGCGCCCCCCACGCCTGCCCCCACGACGGTGCCGTCTTCGGTGAGCAGACGGCCGACCCGCCGTCCGAGTGCGATCTCGACTCCGGCACCGTGGCAGTGCCGGGCGAGGACGTCGACCACCGCCTGACCGCGCCCGATCGGGCAGTGCACCCGCGGCAGGGGCTCGTCGCCGCCGAACACCAGCTGGTCGTAGTACTCCACCCCGAGGTCGCCGAGCCATTCCACGGTCGGCCCGGACAGTTCGGCCAGCCGCCGGACCACGGCCGACTCGACCTTCCACTGGTTGAGCTGCATGTAGTCGTGAAACAGCGAATCGGCGTCATCGGTGATGCCGAGCTTGCGCTGGTACCGCGTACCAGCGCCCATCATCAGCCCGCCGGACAGCCGCGACGAGCCGCCCACCAGTCCTTCGGACTCAGCGATCAGCACGCTTTGCGCGCCGTTCTCCCGCGCGGACAGCGCCGCGGTAAGCCCCGCCGCACCGGATCCCACCACCAGGACATCGACGTCTCGCTCAGCGGCCATCTGCGGCCTCCTCTCGGATCGGCGCTTCTGGTGCCGTAGACCACCCAACCCGACAAAGCTGGGCAGATCATCGCCAATGGTTCTACAACGTATGTTGTATTACAACGGTTCTACAGGAGCAGTAGAGTGGATGTCAATGCCTAGATACGTGGACCACGACGCTCGCCGCCGGCACATCGCCGCTACCGCCGCCGAACTCGTCGGGACGCGCGGCCTGGAGGCGCTGACATTCCGGAATGTGGCTGAGGCCGCGGGATCGAGTACCACCGTCCTCACACATTACTTCACCGACAAGCGCGACCTGCTTCGCTCTACCTTCGAAGTCGTCGCGGAGCGGTCCGGCATCCGGTTCGACGAGGCACAGCGAAACGGCGGCAGTCTCCGCGAGTGCCTGGAGTCGCTGCTTCCGCTCGATCCCGAGCGCCAGACCGAGTGGCGGCTGCTGACGTGTTACTGGGGCATGGCCGTGAGCGACCCGAACCTGGCCGATGCCGAAGCACGCCACGTCCGCTCGGCGCAGCGCCGGATCCAGTTGCTGCTGGGGCAGCACTATCCGCGGATGGCCGGCGCCGAGGTCGAGGTCGTGGCACGACGGCTGGTCACGCTCGTACACGGGCTCGGAGCCCACAGCGCGCTCGATCCGGGCCACTGGTCCCCGGCGGACCAGCGGCGGGTCCTGTCGCATGAGCTGAGTTCGCTCGGCGGCTTGGACGGCCATGACGACGGCAAACCCACGACGACCAGCCCTGACGGGCCGGCCGCAGCGGGCGACCACCGGGGCACGCCGCTGAAGCGTACCGGAGCCGCTCGTGATGCCGCGACCAGAAGACTGCGCAAGGACATCCTTGCCGCCGTCAAGCAGGGTCCGAGCCCCGTGGCCGGCCGGCGCAAGCGCCGATTCTCGGCTTGAACCTTGACCGCCGCCATCCTGCTGTTGTAGAACGGACGTTGTAGAACGATCCGCCGCTGCAGGCCCGGCAAACCCAGGTCAGCGGACTAGCCGCAAACTTACGGAAGAGCGCATGCAGGAACACGTATACGACGTCATCGTGCTCGGGACCGGTGCGGCCGGCTTGACTGCCGCCCTGCGCGCCGCGGCCAGCGGCGCGCGGGTTGGCTTGTTCGAGAAGGCAGATACCGTCGGCGGTACGAGCGCGTGGTCGGGCGGGACGGTCTGGTTGCCCAACAACCGCCATGAGGCGGGAAACAGGAAGGCCGGTCGCTGGAGTGCACCCTGTTCCCGTTCGCCGACCTCGGCGACTGGGCGGACCGGGTCACCGTCGGATGGCAGATCAACGGCGAGATCACCATGAGCGAGTCCTCGCTCGGGCGGAAGGCACCTGGCGGCGTCCCGCGGGAAGAACAGGACCGGCGCAAGCTCCGGGACGAACGCGGGGCCGGCCAGGCGCTCGTCGGGCGCCTGCTCAAGGGCTGTCTGGACCGCGGCGTGGTCCCGCAGGCCGGGTGCCGCGGGGTGCGACTGCTGGCCGACGGCGGCCGGGTGACCGGCGTTGGAATCGAAGGGCCGGACGGGCCGTTCGAGGCGAGCGCCGGCGGCGGTGTCGTGCTGGCGACCGGCGGGTTCGAACACGACGAGCGGCTCGTCCGGGCTTTCTTGCGCGGGCCGCTGGCGCGCGCGGTCAGCGTGCCCACGAACACTGGCGATGGGCTCCGGATGGTGATGCGCGTCGGCGCGGACCTGGCCGACATGCGGGAAGCCTGGTGGGTGCCGACCATCGACGTTGATGTCTACGGGTGGGGCCGGGTGCCGTGGCAGGTCAACACCGAACGGACCCGGCCGCACACGATCATGGTCAACGATGACGGCGTGCGGTTCACCAACGAGGCCGCCAACTACAACGCGCTCGGTAACGCATTCCACGTCGTCGACGTGCCGCGGTTTGCCTACGTCAACCACCCGGCTTGGCTGGTCTTCGACCACCATTACCTGTCCCGCTACGGCCTGGCCGGGCACAGACCGCCGGCGCCCACTCCTGATCGACAGCCCGCCCTACTATGCCGTACGCGTTTGGTGCGGGGCGCTCGGCACCAAAGGCGGGCCGCGCACGGATACGCAGGGGCGGGCGCTCAACGTCGACGGCAGCGTGATCGAGGGTTTGTACGCCGCGGGCAACGCGATGGGCTCCGTCATGGGCATGACCTACGGCGGACACGGCGGCACCCTGGGACCCGGATTGGTTTTCGGCTACCTGTCCGGCCGTCATGCCGCCGCCCTCGCCGCACGCCGATGACGCGCATGACCGCGTTGGTGAAGGCAGGGCATTACGCCCTAAGGCTGTCCTTCAGGTACTCAAGCCTTCAGGCACTCAAGGAACACCGCCGGGACGCCAAGGACGAGAGTACGCCCATCGTGAGTCAGGCGAAGACCGCGTGGATCCCAGCTGAAATCCCAGCCGTGGGTGTCAATCAGGTACGTGACGGTCCCGATCAGCGCCTCTTCGCTCACACCACCGATGTTGTCGTGTGAGTCGCTCTGGAACGCGACTTTGTGTGCCAGTTGGTCTTTATCAAGCCGGCCGAGCTCCTCGATCCGCGCATCTATCGCTAGCACCACGGGCGCAAGGTACAGATCAGTTACGTCATGGGGTCTGGTGGGGGGTCTGGTGGCCATAGTTACCTCCGTGCACAGGAAGAAAAGGAACCTTATGTTGCTGAGATCAGCGCTGCCGCAGTAGTGCCAAAGGTCCTATGGCCTGACACTCTGCTGATATAAGAGGAATCAGCTTGCCCGACGTCGGCCGGCCGCTCGCGTCGCTGACTCGCAGGAGGAGCATGACGACTGACGAGCAGCGCGCCGACGCCGCTGATGATCGCTACAAATGGGTCGCCCTGATCAACACGACGCTGGGCGTCCTGGTCGTCACGATCAACTCCTCGATCGTGATCATCTCGCTGCCGGCCATCTTCCGTGGCATCGGGCTCAACCCGCTGCAGCCCGCGAACGTCAGTTACCTGCTGTGGATCTTGCTGGGCTTCCTGGTCGTCACCTCGGTGCTTGTGGTCTCGTTCGGCCGTCTCGGGGACAGCTACGGGCGGGTGCGCCTGTTCAACCTGGGCTTCGCGATCTTCACCGTGTGCTCCCTCGGGCTGTCGCTCATCTTCGCCCAGGGCAGTGCCGCGGCCCTGGCGATCATCCTGCTCCGGATCGTGCAAGGCGTGGGCGGCGCGATGCTCATCGCCAACGCCGCCGCGATCCTCACCGACGCCTTCCCGGCTAACCAGCGGGGAATGGCGCTCGGCAGCAACGCCGTCGCGGCGGTGGCCGGGTCGTTCGTCGGCCTGATCATAGGCGGGCTGCTGGCGAGTGCCAACTGGCACCTGGTCTTCCTCGTTTCGGTGCCCATCGGGCTGTTCGGCACTATCTGGAGCTACGCCCGGCTGCGGGAGGTCTCAGCCGCGCCGGGGGGCCGGATGGACTGGTGGGGCAGCGTGCTGTTCGCCGTCGGGCTGGTCGCCGTGCTGGTCGGCCTCACCTACGGCATCCAGCCGTACGGTGGGCACCCGATGGGGTGGACCAGCCCGGCGGTGCTCGGCTCGGTCATCGGCGGCGTCCTCATCCTGGGCATATTCGTGCTGGTGGAGCGGCGCGTGGCCGAGCCGATGCTGGACTTCGCGCTGCTCCGCAACCGGACGTTCGCCAGCGGGAACCTCGCCAGCCTGCTGTCGTCGATCGGCCGGGGCGGCCTGCTCTTCGCGCTCATCATCTGGCTGCAGGGCATCTGGCTGCCGTTGCGCGGTTACTCCTTCGAGCGGACGCCGCTATGGTCGGCCATTTTCATGCTGCCGCTGACCGTCGGCTTCCTCATCGCCGGCCCGCTGGCCGGGATCTGGTCGGACCGGCTCGGCCCGCGCCCGTTTACCATCGGCGGCCAGCTGGTGGGGACCATCGCGTTCGTGCTGCTCGCCGTGCTGCCGGTGAACTTCCAGTACTGGGCGTTCGCGCTGGTGCTGCTGGCCTTCGGGCTGGGCATGGGCGCGTTCGGCTCAGCTAATGCCGCCGAGGTCATGGGCGCCGTCGACCCGGCCCAGCGCGGGTCGGCCGCGGGAATCCGCGCTACCGGACTGAACTGCGGCCAGACCCTGGCCATCAGCCTGTTCTTCAGCCTGCTGACGGCGGGGCTGGCGGCCCGGCTGCCGCAGGCCCTGTCCTCCGGGCTGGCCGGCGCGGGAGTGCCGGCACCACAGGCCGCCACGGTGGCGCACCTGCCCCCGGTCGCCATGCTGTTCGCCACCTTCCTCGGCTACAACCCCATCAAGTCCCTGCTCGGCCCGGCGCTGCACTCGATGCCCGCCGCGACGGCCAGGACCGTGACCAGCACTGCCTTCTTCCCGCACGTCGTCTCGGGCCCGTTCCACGACGCCCTGCGACTGACGTTCGGTGTCGCCGCGGCCTTGATGCTGCTGGCCACCGTGGCCTGCGCGGCGACCAGGCCACGGCCTACCGGGGCAGTCGCGCAGGCTCCCGTCTTGCCCGGGCAGACGGGCGCGCGGGCCGATGAAACGGACGCGCTGGCCGCGGAGGCCGGCCGGCTGGAAGCGCAGGTGCGGCACTGGCAGCAGCTGGTCATCGCGGAGGGCGCCGCCGTCCCGCTGATTATTACCGTCAGTGCCCCGCTCGGCGCGGGCGGCGACCAGGTGGCCCAGCGGCTCGCTGGGCAGCTGAACCTGCCCTTCGTCGACCGGGCCATCCCGGCCGCCGTGGCCGCGCAACTGTCGGTGCCCGTCGCCTCGGCGCAGGCCCACGATGAGCGGCGGGAGCGGGGGGCGCTCCGGCTGCTGGTCAGCGCGGCCAACACCGAGCCGTTGTTCGGCTTGGAGGTAGCGGGTGTCGACTTTGATGACGAGGACCAGTTCCGGCTGGCGACAGAGGCCTCGCTGTGGGAGCTCGCGGCCACCAGCGGCGGGGTCATCCTGGGGCGCGTCGGCGCGGTCATCCTGGCCGGGCATCCGCGCGCGATCCATGTGCGGGTCGCGGCATCGCGGGCCACCCGGTGCCGCCGGGTGGCCGAGTACGGCGGGCTTGACGAGGCCGCGGCGCTGCGCCTCATCGACCGGACCGACCATGCCAGGGCCCAGTACGCCCGCCACCTGTACGGTGTCGACCTGGGCGACCCCGGCTTGTATGACCTCGTCGTCGCGACAGACAAACTGAGCATCGAGGATGCGGCCCAGGTCGTGACGGCCTTCCTCGCCGTCAGCATCTCTAGTGCTGCTGACCCGGGCCCGGACCGTGGTACCAGTGCCCGTTCGGAATGATGAAATTTTTTTCTCCTGAACGAGCGGTGCTGCACGCCCTGGATAATCTGCTACTGGCGCGGCCGCGGTCTTGCTGCCGATTGCTCCGGGACCAGACCGGCCGGATATAGAGCGGGCCTGGATGTGAATGCTCGGTTAAGTGTTGCCGACATCGGCCGGCATAAGGCGATAGCGCGCCAGGCCGCCGGTACCGTGAGCTGGTGACTAGTTTCGGCGCACAGGCTTACTCGTCTCCCGGCCCGGACATGGACGGCCATCGGCAACTGGCGAACCTCCGTGATCTGGGGGGGCTGCGCCTGGCTGACGGCGGGACCGTCCCTGCCGGGGTCCTCTACCGCAGCGACGCGCCCTACCCAGGCGATGCGGTCCCCCAGACCGTCCCGCGATGGCCGCCGGCGACCGTGATCGATCTCCGCTCGACGGGCGAGGCCGCGGCCAGATACTGCTGGCCGACCGGGGTGACCGTGCATCACGTCCCGCTGTTGCGCCAGGCCGCGGTGGTCGGCGCGGATGACAGGGCTACCCGGCCGGCCCGGCCGCTGCCAGCCAGCCTTGAGGTGGTTTATCGCCGCATGCTGGACATGATCCCGCACCGGCTGGCGTCACTGGCCGGTCTGGCCACGAACTCCGACGGCCCCGTCCTCGTGCATTGCGCGGCCGGGAAGGACCGGACCGGCGTAGCCGTCGCCGTGCTGCTGCTCGTCGGCGGGGCCGAACCCGCCGAGGTCATCGCGGACTACACCGCCAGCGCACCGAACATGACCGCCCTGCTAGACCGCCTGAGCGCACTCGGGCGGTCGCTGCCCGCCGACATCGACGCCAGCTCCGAATTGCTGGGCGCGCCGGCTAAGGCGATCAACGTGGTGGTCGACCGGCTCACTGGCTGGCCCGGCGGACCGCAGGCGTGGGCGCAGGCATACGGCGCATCAGCCGGGAGCATCCAGCGCTGGCAAGAACGCCTGGCCGCCGGAGCGGGCCGCTCGTAGCAGCCTGCCGATGTACCGCCGGTATGCCGGTGCCCGCAAAGCGTCAGCCGAAGATCACCGACACGGTGTCGTCGCCGATGTTGGCGGTGTAGACGGCGCCGGTCAGCGGGTTGACCGCCACCCCGACCGGACCGTCGCCGACGCCGATGGTGGCGGTGACCGCGTTGGTCAGGCCGCCGATCACCGACACGGTGCCATTCTTGATGTTGGTGACGTAGACATCGCCGGTCAGCGGGTTGACCGCGACCGCGACCGGACCGCCGCCGACGCCGATGGTGGCGGTGACCGCGTTGGTCAGGCCGCCGATCACCGACACGGTGCCATTCTTGATGTTGGTGACGTAGGCATCGCCGGTCAGCGGGTTGACCGCGACCCCGTACGGGCTGGCGCCGACCGGGACCGTGGCGGTGACCGTATTGGTCAGGCCGCTGATCACCGAGACAGTGCCGTCGGAGAAGTTGGTGACGTAGACATCGCCGGTCAGCTGGCTGACAGCGACCCCGTACGGGCTGCCGCCGACCGGGACCGTGGCGGTGACCGTATTGGTCAGGCCGCTGATCACCGACACGGTACCGCCGTTGAAGTTGGTGACGTAGACATCGCCGGTCAGCTGGCTGACCGCCACCGACACCGGGAGACTGCCGACACCGATGGTGGTACTGACCGTGTTGGTCTGGCCGCTGATCACCGACACGGTGCCATTCTTGATGTTGGTAACGTAGACGTCGCCGGTCAGCGGGTTGATCGCCATCCCTTGTGGGCTGCCGACACCGATGGTGGTACTGACCGTGTTGGTCTGACCGCTGATAACCGACACGGTGTTATCCAATTGGCTGGCGACGTAGACATCGCCGGTCAGCGGGTTGGCCGCGACCGCATCGGACTCGCTGCCAACCAGAATGGCGGCGGTAACCGTCGGAGCCGCGGCGACCGCAGTCGGCTCCGCCCGGTCCAGGGTCATCGCGCCGCTCGCACCAGTCGCCTCGCGCCTACGGTGATATGTCATGCCCCCGGCTCCTTCCAGGTTCTCCTGGGCGCAGTTATCTGCCCGGACGGCCGGGGTCTGGAGCCGACAGTATTACCCACCCCCATGATCCCGTGTCACGACAATCTGTCAAGACTTGGACGGATACGTCTGTCGGCTATCGGCCTGGGGTCTACGGCTGCGAGCTCTGGCGGGACGGCGTGTGGCGCTGATCGGGGACAATGTGGTCCCGGTGGTGCAGGGCCAGTCCGCGGGCATAGCGGCGGGCAACGTCGGACATCGGCGTGCTGGAGTCGCTGGCGGCCACACCGAAGACCGTGCCCGGGTAGTCCAGCGGCCCCATGATGGCGCGGATGCGGTCCCAGTCTCCCGGGGCCACGAGTTCGGCGGGCTGCCCGCCGGCGAACCAGCCCATCGGTACCGCCATCCCGGACGGGACGACGGTATTGACGTAGACCACCGCATTGAACTCGACCTCAGCGCCGGCTTCGATGCGGGCGCCGTTGAACACCACGGCGCCGGTCGCGATCCGGGAACCGCCCTCGATCACGCATCCGGTCAGGTGAGCGTGCGGGCCGATCAGCGCGTCGTCACCGACGCGGGTTTCCTGGCCCGGCACGCCCCGGATGACCGCGTTCTCCATGACCACGCAGTTCGCCCCGATCTGGACGGGGCCGCCCTCGGCGGTGATCACGGCGCCGAACAGCACCCGGCTGTGCGGGCC
>JBEKEK010000131.1:0-21928 GCA_050013875.1 Trebonia sp.
GAACAGTACTACGGCGTCACCAAGCCGATCATCGTCCAGCTGTGGCTGGCGCTGTCGCGCTTCGTCCGGGGGCAGCTCGGCACCTCGCTGATCACCCACCAGACGGTCACCAGCCTGATCTCCGGCGCCCTGCCTTACACGCTCAAGCTCGCGGGCACGGCGCTGGTGATCGCGCTGGTCCTGGCGGCCTTCATCGCCTACGGGTCCCAGTACCTGCCGGGCAAGTGGACCAGGAGCGTGATCCGTTCCGCTCCCTCCCTGTTCCTGTCGGTGCCGAACTTCATCATCGGCCTGCTGCTGATCCATTACTTCTCCTTCCAGCTGCACACCTTCGACGTGCTCAACCCCAACAGCCCGGTCGGCACGTTCTTCGCCGGGCTCGCCCTCGGGATCCCGATCTGCGCGCCGCTGTCGGAGGTGCTGATCGCCAACCTCGATCACGAGTCCGGGCAGGAGTACGTGCTGGTGGCCCGGTCCCGAGGGCTGACCCAGGCCAGGCTGTTCGCCCGGCACCTGGTCAAGCCCTCGATGCTGCCCGCGGTGACGATGGCGGCCCTGATCGTGGGCGAGCTGATGGGCGGCGCGGTCATCACCGAGGAGGTGTTCGGGCGCAACGGCATCGGCTCGGTGATGTACCAGGCGGTATCGACCCAGGACACGCCGGTGCTGCAGGGAGTCGTCGCGCTCGCGGCGGTGGTGTTCGTGGTCGTCAACCTGCTCGCCGACCTGATCTCCCCGCTGCTTGACCCACGGGTGCGGCTCGGCGGCGGCGGGCGGCGGGAGGTGGCCGCCACATGAGCGTCGCTATCGCTCCGCCGCCGGCGCGGCGCCTGACCGAGGCGGCGCGCGGCGTGCTCGCCAGCCTGCCGGTGTCGGTGCTGCTGTCCTCCGTCGTCATCCTCATCGTCCTGCTCTGGTCGCTCTTCCCGAGCCTGTTCACCTCCTACAGCGCGGTCGTGGGCAATCCGGCCGACAAGTTCGTGGGCCCGAGCGCGCAGCACTGGTTCGGGACCGACGACCTCGGCCGGGACGAGTTCGCCCGGGTCGTCTACGGCGCCCGCTCGTCGGTCGGCACCGCGCTGGTGGCGGTCGGCATCGGCCTGGTCGCGGGCGGCCTGATCGGGCTGCTGGCCGGCTTCTTCGGCGGCTGGGTCGACGCGGTGCTCGGGCGGCTGGTCGACACGCTGCTGGCCATCCCCTATTTCCTGCTGGCCGTCGTGATCGTCATGGGGCTCGGCTTCGACACGATCAACGCCGCGATCGCGACCGGCATATCGTCGGTCGCGATCTTCGCCCGGCTGATGCGGGCCGAGACGCTGAAGGTCCGGCACTCCGTCTTCGTCGAGTCCTCCTACCTGCAGGGCGGCTCACGCGGCTACGTGCTATTCCGGCACGTGCTGCCGAACGCGTACCGCTCGGTCCTGGCGCTGTCGGTGCTGCAGCTGGGCCAGGCGATCATCGTGATCGCCGCGCTCGCCTTCCTCGGCTACGGGTCGCCGCCGCCTGCCTCCGACTGGGGGCTGCTGGTCTCGGCCGGGCAGGCCTACGCGACCGCGCCGTGGCTCGTCTACGCCCCAGCGATCGTCATCGTCCTCACCGTCCTCTCAATCAACAGGATCAGCAGATGGCTACGGAAGACCAGCTAACGGCCGGCGGCCCGGCCGCGAACGACACCGCCCCGGCCGCTGCCGCGACGTTGCTGAGGGTCGAGGGCCTGACGGTCGCCTACGGCCACCAGACGGTTGTGCACGGCGTGGACTTCACGCTGGAGCGCGGGCAGAGCCTCGCCCTGATCGGCGAGTCGGGCTCCGGCAAGTCGACCATCGCCAGAACCGTGCTGCGGCTGCTGCCGACCGAGGGGCGGGTCCTGTCCGGGCAGATTCAGTTCGGCCGACGGAACGTGCTTGAGCTGGGCGAGCGCCAGTTCCGGCCGCTGCGCGGGCGTCAGCTCGGCTTCGTGCCCCAGGACCCGAGCAGCGCGCTGAACGCTGTCCGGACGATCGGGTCGCAGGCGCTTGAAGCGGCCGCGCTGCTGCCGGAGACGGACGCCGGCGCGCGGCGGGCACGCATCATCGAGACCTTCGAGCAGGTCGGGCTGGCCGACCCCGAGCGGGTCTACCGGTCCTACCCGCACCAGCTCTCCGGGGGCATGCTCCAGCGGGTGCTGATCGGCTTGGCCGTGCTGCCCAGGCCCGCGCTGATCGTGGCCGATGAGCCGACCTCCGGCCTCGACGTGACGATTCAGAAGCGCATTCTCGACCTGTTCGCCGAGCTGCAGCAGTCGCTGGACATCAGCCTGCTGTTCATCACCCACGATCTGGCCGTCGCCGCCGAGCGGGCCGACACGCTGGTGGTGCTGAAGGACGGAGTGGTGCAGGAACGGGGCGCGTCCTGGCAGGTGTTCGAGGCGCCCAAGGCCGAGTACACGCGCGAGCTGCAGGCCGACGTTCCCGCCGCCAACCCGGACCGGTACCGCCTCAGCCATAGCGTTGACTCGGCGCCCCGCCCGGGCGAGGGCGCGGGCACCCAGATCGACGTCCGCTCGCTGTCGAAGACCTTCACCGTCGGCGCCCGCCGGGTAGTCGCGGTGGACGACATCTCCTTCAGCGTCAACCGGGGCAGCACCCACGCCCTGGTCGGGGAGTCGGGATCCGGCAAGACGACCACGGTGCGGCTGCTGCTCGGGCTTGAGCAACCCGACACCGGCGAGATCATGATCTCCGGCCAGTCGGTGCGGTCGCACTCCCGCGGGCAGTGGCGCACGCTCCGCCGCCATCTGCAGCTCGTCTACCAGAACCCCTTCACGTCGCTTGACCCCACCTGGCGGCTTGAGCGGATCGTGCGCGAGCCGCTCGACCGCTTCGGCGTGGGGACCAAGGCCGAACGTGACGTTCGCGTGCGGGAGGCGCTGCACGCGGTCGGGCTGCCCGAGTCGGTGCTGTCCCGCCGCCCGACCCGGCTCTCCGGGGGCCAGCGCCAGCGGGTCGCGATCGCCCGCGCGCTGGTGCTGCGGCCGGACGTCGTCGTGCTCGACGAGCCGACCTCCTCGCTGGACGTCACCGTGCAGGCCGACATCATCGACCTGCTCTTCGGCCTGCAGAAAGAGCTGGGGCTGACGTACCTGTTCGTCTCGCACGACCTGTCGCTTGTGCGCCAGATCGCGGACACCGTGTCGGTCCTGCAGGGCGGGCACGTGGTCGAGAGCGGCCCCGTGCAGGAGATCTTCTCGCGGCCGCGGCACCCCTACACCGAGGCGCTGCTCGACGCCATCCCCGCGCTCCCGCACTAGGGCGGCGGGCGGGGAGGGAGGGGCGGCGGCCTGGCGGGCGGGGAGGGAGGGGCGGCGGCCTGGCGGGCGGGGAGGGAGGGTCAACCGTGGCTGAGGTGCGGAGCCACGCGTGCGTTCGGGAGGACCAAGATCTTCATCCTGAACGTACGCGTGGCTCCGCCTTTCAGCGAGCCGTTAGGGCAGCGGGACCGCGCGCCAGGCGCGTCCGCTGTCCGTCGTCCGGTACAGGGTGTCCACCGGCTGGGCGGCGTTGTTGTACGTGTTGCACACGACATAACCGGTGGTGAAGCTGGGGTACCACAGGCCGGCGAAGGTCGCCCCGTTGTTCTGCGGGATCTCGGGTGTCCAGGTCTGGCCGGCGTTGAACGTGACGTAGAGGGCGAAGGCGGTCACGATCGTCATGTCCCGGTCCGAGGCGGTGACGAAGCCCAGCGTGTTAGACGAGTCGAACACCGGTCCCGACCGCTTGAAGGTGCCGCCAAGCTTCGCGGCGATGAACACCTGCTTGTCGTTCTGGCCAAGGCCGATATCGCTCGGGCTGCCGCTGCACAGGGCGATCACCTTGCCCGCGCGGACGCCGCCCAGGCTCGCGCTCGTGCTGACCGGGCAGGGCAGCGCGGCCGCGGTGAAGTGCACGCCATCGCGGGAGTACCAGTACCGCTCGGTCTGGTAGTTGTTGCCCAGGTCGACCTGCAGGGCGCCCAGGGTGCTGATGTCGCCGTAGGTGCCTGAGCCGGTGATCGACAGCCCGCGGACCACGCTCAGCACGCCCTTACCGGTGACGCCGGAGTAGACGGCGGCTGACGTATCCGTGGTCACCAGCGCGAACACGCGCCCGTGGTTAATGGCGACCGCGGCGACGAAGAAGGAGCCCTTCAGGCCGGCCAGGCGCTCGGCCGACCAGTGCCGTCCTTCGTTGGTGCTGACATAGATATGCGTGCCGTCCTCGGCCGCGATGGCCCCGTCCTCCCACGTCACCTGGGGCTGGTCGTTGTCGGCCGGGTACGGCACCGGCGGGGCCGTCAGGGACTGCCAGGTCTTCCCGCCGTTGCCGGTCGTGATCAGGTAGGGCTTGGCTTTCGTGGCCCGCTTCTGGTAACCGAGCACGATCCCGCGCCCCGGCGTCAGCCAGCTGGCCGACATCGGCCGCAGGCCGCGGGGGATCGCCGTTCCCGCCGCGGGCTTCGCGATCGCCGCGGTCGCCGCCATGGCCGGGGCCGCCAGGCCGATCGCGCATCCGACAATGGCGGCGAATGTTGCTATGTGCCGTTTCATGAGCATGAACCTACAGACGACGCTCATGCCCTGTGGGTTGGTTTCATCAGAGCGAATTTGCGTGCTTCAGTCGTGTGCCGCGGGCTCAGGCGGACGCGGCCGGCTTGCGGGCGACGCCGGCCCAGAGCACCGTGGCGGTAGCCGCGTCCGCCCCGGAGTCCGGCCGCCACTGCGAGGCCTTGACGATGCCCGGCTCGACCAGGTCGAGGCCGGAGAACAGGCGGGTCATGGCCGCCCGGTCCCGCAGCGTGACCTTCTGCTGCATGGACTCGTTCATCCGCTGGACCATGTCCGAGTGGCGCTCGGGTTCGATGTCGCTTGCCGGGTGCGAGATCACCAGGAAGCTGCCCGGCGCGGACGCCGCCACCAGCCGCTCGACGATGTCGTAGACCTCGCTGTCGGGGGCGAACTGCAGGACGGTCAGCAGCATGATCGCGACCGGCTGGCCGAAGTCCAGCGTCTTCGCCGCCTCGGCCAGGATGAAGCCGGGGTCGAGCAGGTCGGCGTCCAGGTACGCCAGCGCGCCCTGCGGCGTGCTGCGCAGCAGAGCCCGCGCGTGGGTCAGCACGACGGGGTCATTGTCGGCGTAGACGATCCGGGACTCGGGCGCCTCGCGCTGGGCGACCTCGTGGATGTTGTCGGCGGTCGGCAGCCCCGCACCGATATCGAGGAACTGCCTGATGCCCATCTCGGTCGTCAGGAACCGCACGCTGCGGGCCAGGAAGGCGCGATTGGCGCGCACCGAGTCGACGATGTTCGGGTAGGCAAGCAGGGTCTGCTCGCCTAGCTCCCGGTCCGCCGCGAAGTTGTCCTTCCCGCCCAGCCAGTAGTCGTAGACCCGGGAGATATGCGGCACGGTGATGTCGAAGTCGGGCATGGCCGCAAGCCTAGTACCAGCTCATACGACGAGGATTAGGCCGGCCGGACCAAGCGGCTGGTGCCGAGATTGTGCTGATCAGGCGTCTTGGTCCCGAGATCGCGTGCTGTTGAGGGCATTGCCCGAGATTGTGTGCCGTTCGGGTCGCGGAGCGCCCCCAACGGCACACAATGATCAGGTTAGCGGGTCAGTTGAAGCCAGCGTTCAGGTTGAAGTGTCCGACGCGCAGGTGCATTTCCCCGCCGCCGGCCCAATGTACGACTCTCGCCAGCAGGATGATGACGACAATTGCCACCACCACCCAAAAGAAGAACACGACAATTCCCGGGATGGCGTACCCGGCGATTGTTCTGGAGCTAGCCATGCGTTCCGGCTACCCCAGGCCGCCCGATTTATTCCGGTAAAACGAGCGGGCTGGAGGACTCTAAGGCTTCTTTTCCGGGTGATTGATGTCGACCGGCGGCAGGTCCTGCACGTCCTGCTTGGTGATCTTGAGCTGGATACCCTCGGCGGTGCTGACGACCGCGCTGATCGGGATGGCTACTTCCTTGCGTCCCCACAGGTGGCCCTCCTGCAGCAGCACATGGGTCACGTGCCGGCTGACGGGGTCGATGACAAGCCCCTGAACTTTGCCGATGTCGCCATCGGTGGCCTGCACGCTGTCGTCGCGGCGTATCTCCACCTCGCCCACCGGGACGGCGTCGGTGGTGACGATCTGCGGGGTACCCGGGCCGTCAGGGTTAATGCCGGGCACGATCATCCCGCCGCCCAGGCCGTAGTAGGGCATAAAGCCGATCTGGCCAGGGCCGTAGCCGTCATAGTCCATGGTTGCCGGTATGTACTGGTTGTCCTCGGCCGGGGCGAGGTTCTCGAACTCCGCCTTGGTGCAGCGGAGCCTGATTCCGCCCGCCGCGGCGTCGACCAGGTCGAGCGGGACAAGCCGCCCGCGGTCCAGCCGGTGCCCCGGCTCGACCACCAGGTGGGTGACCGCCTGGGCGACGGGGTCGACGATCACGCGGCTCAACGTGCCGACCGCACCGTCGCTGCAGCTGGCCTCGGTACCGATCGTGAACTGCGTCGTGTCTGCCATAGCTACTCTCTTCCCCCCTGGAAGAGAATTACCGCCCGGTGCTGAACGCCGCGTCGAAGGAGGCAGCAGGCGGCTCGAAGTCGAACTGGCGGAGGAAGGCGAGCGACGCGGGCGCCCCCACCAGACGGTCCATCCCCGCGTCCTCCCACTCCACCGAGATCGGCCCGGCGTAGCCGATCGAGTTCAGCATCCGGAACACGTCCTCCCACGGCACGTTGCCGTGCCCGGCCGACACGAAGTCCCAGCCGCGCCGCGGGTCGCCCCAGGGCAGGTGCGAGCCCAGCCGCCCGTTGCGGCCGTCGAGCCGCTTGCGCGCCTCCTTGCAGTCCACGTGGTAGATGCGGTCCCGGAACTCGGCCAGGAACGCGACCGGGTCCAGGTCCTGCCAGACGAAGTGGCTCGGGTCGAAGTTCAGCCCGAACGCCGGCCGGTTGCCCACCGCCTCAAGGGCCCGCTTCGCGGTCCAGAAGTCGTACGCGATCTCGCTCGGGTGCACCTCGTGAGCGAACCGCACCCCCTCCGCGTCGAAGACGTCAAGGATCGGGTTCCAGCGGTCGGCGAAGTCCGCGTACCCGCGCTCGATCATCGACTCGGGTACCGGCGGGAACATCGCGACCGTGTGCCAGATCGACGAGCCGGTGAACCCGATCACCGTCGCCGCGCCGAAGGCGGCCGCGGCCCGCGCGGTGTCCGCGACCTCGGCCGCGGCGCGCTGCCTGACCCCTTCCGGCGACCCGTCACCCCAGATCCGCGCGGGCAGGATCGCCTGGTGGCGCTCGTCGATCGGGTGATCGCAGACCGCCTGCCCGACCAGATGGCAGGAGATGGCCCAGCACTTCAGCCCGTACTTGGCCAGCAGCTCGTGCCTCCCGGCCAGGTACCCGTCCTCGCTCAGCGCGCGGTCGACCTCGAAGTGGTCACCCCAGCAGGCGAGCTCGAGCCCGTCGTAGCCCCACGAGCTCGCGAGCCGGCAGACCTCCTCAAGAGGGAGGTCGGCCCACTGTCCGGTGAAGAGGGTGAATGGCCGTGGCATGGATCCTCCAGAAAAATCAAGACAGTCATCCTGAACGGACGGGGCTTGCCGCGGTCTGGCGGATTGTCTCCCATCCGCCGCCGGCCGACGCGCTGCGGGCCGCCGCGTCAAGCACCCGCTGCACGGCCAGCCCGTCGCCGAACGACGGGCGGGGCTGCGCCCCCTCCGCGATCGCGGTCAGCAGGTCCTTGGCCTGATGCGTGAACGTGTGCTCCCAGCCGAGGATGTGGCCAGGCGGCCACCAGCCGGACAGGTAGGGATGCTCCGCCTCGGTGACGAGGATCCGGCGGAAACCCGCGGTCGTGCCCGCATCGGTATCGTCGCCGTCGTAGAACTCGAGCTCGTTGAGCCGCTCCAGGTCGAACGCGAGGCTGCCGGCCGAGCCGTTGAGCTCGATGCGCAGCGCGTTCTTGCGGCCCGGGGCGCACCTGGTCGCCTCGAACGTGGCCAGCCCGCCCGATCCGAGCCGGGCGGTGAACGCCACCGCGTCATCGACCGTGACCGGCCCGGTCCCGGAGCCGTCGGGCAGCGGGCGCTGGCGGGTGAAGGTAGCGCTGACCGCGGACACGCCGGTGATCGCGTCCCCGGTCAGGAACTGGGCCAGGTCGACGATGTGCGCGCCGAGGTCGCCAAGCGCCCCCGACCCCGCCTGCTCGGCCTGCATCCGCCAGGTCAGCGGGGAGTCCGGGTCGACCAGCCAGTCCTGCAGGTAGACGGCGCGGACGTGGCGCAGCGAGCCGATGCGGCCCTGCTCGACCAGCCGCCGGGCCAGCGCGATGGCCGGCACCCGGCGGTAGTTGAACCCGACCATGGCCCGCGCGCCGGCCGGGAACGCCGCGTCGGCCGCGGCCGCCATCGCCGCCGCCTCCGCCAGCGTGTTGGCCAGCGGCTTCTCGCACAGCAGGTGCTTGCCCGCCTGCAGCGCGGCGATCGCGATCGGCGCGTGCATGCTGCCGGGGGCGACGATATCGACCAGTTGCACGTCATCGCGCGCGATCAGCGCGCGCCAGTCGGTCTCGGCCGCCGCCCAGCCAAGCCGGCCCGCGGCGGCCCGGGTAGCCTCCGCGTCCCGGCCGCAGATCGCCGCCAGCCGCGGCCGCAGCGGCGGGTCGAACGCGCGGCTCACGGCCTGCCAGGCCTGCGAGTGCGCGCGGCCCATGAACGCGTAGCCGACCATCCCCACGCCGATGCTAGGCACCTCGGACATACGGGTCCCATTCCGCCGCGAGCGCGTCGGGCACGTCGAAGACGGACCCGACCGGCTCGAAGGCCGCTGTCGACGCCGACCGCTCGATCGCGGTCATCATCTCCAGGACGTGCAGTGCCATCTCGCCGGAGGCGCGGTGCGGCTGGCCGGCGGCGATCGAGCGGACCATATCGACCACGCCGCTGCCGCGTCCCGCCGCGGCGCCCACCGACGCGACGACGGTCCATTCGTCGTCGTCCGCCCGGCGGATCCGCAGGTCGCCGTCAAACTGGTTCGGATCGGGCACCGCGAGGGTCGCCTCGGTTCCGGTGATCTCCACGAAACCCGACCGGCGCAGCGGTGAGTCCCAGCTGAACAGCATCGAGGCGGCCTGGCCGCCGGCGTACTGCGCCAGCGCGGAGATATAGGTGGGCACTTCCACGTTGAACTCAGTACCCGCACGCGGCCCGGAGCCAATCACCCGGGTGCCGCGCTCCCTGCGGCTGGCCGCGGCAACCCTGGCCGCCGGTCCGAATAGCGTCGCCAGCACCGACAGATAGTACGGCCCGAGGTCGAACAGCGGCCCCGCGCCCTTCGCGAACAGGAACTCCGGGTCCGGGTGCCAAGACTCAGGTCCCGGCCCCTGCAGCAGGGTGAGCGCGCTGATCGGGGTGCCGATCGCGCCGGAGGCGATGAGCCGCCTGGCCGACTGGATGCCCGCGCCGAGCAGGGTGTCCGGCGCGCACCCAACCCGCACCCCGGCGCTGGCCGCCTGGTCGAGCAGGGCGCGCCCGGCCGCGACGTCAGGCGCCAGCGGCTTCTCGTTCCACACGTGCTTGCCCGCGGCGATCGCGGCCGAGGCCACCTCGGCGTGCGCGGCGGGGATCGTCAGGTTCACCACCAGCTGCACGCCGGGATGATCGAGTGCCTGCTGCACGCTGCCAGCGGCTGGGACGTCGTACGTGCTGGCCTGCGCCTTGGCCCGGCCGAGGTCGACGTCCGCGCAGAACAGGACCCGCACGTCCGGGAAGCCGGCCAGGTTCTTGAGGTACTGCTTGCTGATGTTGCCGCAGCCGACCACGGCGACGCCGAAGGGCTCGCTCCCGCCCGCCATTGCCTCCGGCCCGCCCGCCCCGCCCGCCACCCGTTCCATCAGGCGGCCGGTCCGCCGTGCACCGGCTTGGCCAGGTTGTGCTCGGCCAGCCAGGCCAGGCTGGCACCGACCGCGGTGAGCATGTCGGTCGCGCACCGGTCGAGCTCGACCACGTGCCATTCGGCCGACGGGCAGGCGGCGAGGATGTCGGCCACCGGCATCCGGCCGCTGCCGACGGCAACCATGAAATCGTCCCTGGTGCCGATCGGGCCGTCCTTCACGTGCAGGTAGCGCACCCGGTCGCCGAGGCGGCCGAGCAGGGCGGGCACGTCCTGCCCGCCGACCGCCGCCCAGTAGGTGTCGACCTCGAGGATCACCGCCGGGTCGAGCGCGGCGGCGAGCACCTCGAGCCCGGGCCGGCCGCCGACGATGGACGACAGCTCGAAGTCGTGGTTGTGGTAGCCGAGGCGCAGCCCGTGGTCCGCGGCCTTGACGGCGGCCTCGTTGAGCTCCTTGGCCAGGCCGGCGATCGACTCGGCGTCGGCGAACCGCTCCGGCGGTACCGAGGGCACGATCACGGTGCCGCCGCCGACCGCGACCACCCCGCGCAGCAGCACCTCGCCGTCCGCACCGAGAATGTTGGAGTGCACGGAGCACACCGCCAGCCCGGCCTCGTCCAGGTCCGCCCGGAGCTGCTCTGGGTCGGTCCGCACGTCGTAGGGCTCGACCGCGCCGTAGCCGAACTCCGCGACCCGCCGCAGGACCTCCGTCCTGCCCGTCGGGAGGACGTCGCGGAGGGTGTAAAGCTGCAAGGCCGGCGGACTGCTGATCAACGTGCACGCTCCTCGCCGGGAACATTTTTCGCAAAGTTCCCGCTAACTGATCGCTCCAAACAGCACGCTAGAGTGCACTTCGATGGGTGTCAATGGCGATAGTAAGGGTAGTAATTTTTCGAAAAGTTTTACCGGAAGGAGCATCCATGGCGGCAGGCGCGGCGAGGTCGGGGCGCGCGGGCAGCCTGACCAGCATCGCCGCCGCGGCGGGGGTGTCGGTCTCCACCGTGTCCAAGGTGCTGAACGGGCGGACCGATGTGGCACCGGAAACCCGCGAGCGGCTCGGCCGCATCCTGCGGCTGCACGGCTACCAGGTCGCCCCGCGATCCGGCATCGGCGTCGTCGACCTGCTGTTCGGCCGCCTGGGCGGGCTCTGGTCGGATGAGCTGATCCGCGGCGCGGTCACCGCCGCGGCCGAGACCGAGATCAGCATCATCGTCAGCCGCGTCGCCTCGGCCGGTGAATTCGAGCGCTGGCTCAAGATCGCGACCGCGCGCGGCACGCTAGGCGCGCTGAGCGTGCTGTACCTGCCCGACCCGGCGACGCTGCGCAAGATGGCCGACGCTCACTTGCCGCTGGTGGTCATTGACCCCCCGGACGAGCCGGGCGGGGAGGTCCGGTCGGTGGGCACCACCAACTGGCAGGGCGGCATGTCCGCCACCCGGCACCTCACCGAGCTCGGCCATCGCCGGATCGGCGCCATCGCCGGCCCGGACCATCTGTGGTCCTGCCGTGCCCGGCTCGACGGCTACCGCAGCGCCCTGCGCCGGGCCGACCTGCCGGTCGACGAGGGCCTGGTGCGCTGGGACGAGCTGACGGCGGACGCGGGCCTCGCCCGGGCCCGGGAGCTGCTTGGCCTGGCCGATCCGCCGACCGCGATCGTGGCGGCCAACGACGCCCAGGCGTTCGGGGTGCTGCAGGCCATTGCCGAGCGCGGGCTGCGCTCTCCCGACGACGTCAGCGTGACCGGGTTTGACGACCTGCCGATCGCCACCTGGGCCACGCCGCCGCTCACCACCGTCAGGCAGCCGCTCGCCGCCATGGCCGCCACCGCGTTCTGGATGCTGAATTCCGGTGCCGAGCGCGAAGTGCAGCCACGCCACCTCGAGCTGGAAACCACCCTGGTCGTCCGGCACAGCACCGCCCCGCCGCGCTAAGTGCCGCGGGCACCACCACGCCCCCCGCCGCCCGGCCCGCCACCCGTCGTCCCTGAACTCACTGGCCAACCACCCGTCGTCCCTGAACTCAAGCGCCACGACGGGCCGGCCTCCCGATCCCTCGCCCGCAAGCCCGCTGAAGTGCCTTGGGGCCAATCTTGTACGGGACAAACGGCGCATTTAACGCAAAATGGCACAGGAAAGCGTACAACTTTGGCCCCAAGGTGGTTCGGGCGGGCGGTGCGGGCCAGTTGGTTGGGCGGTTAAGGCGGCCAACGGGCTAAAACGCGTCACGCCGGTCACACGAGTGTGACCGGCGTGACTATTGGTTACCGCGGATCAGGTGAAACCGACGTCCAGGATGAAGTGGCCGAGGCGCAGGTTCAATTCTCCGCCGCCGGCCCAGTGCACAATGAACGCCAGGAGGATGATGGCGAGAATTACGACCACCAGCCAGAAGAAAAACACGATAATGCCGGGTATTGCGTACCCACCTACACTTCGTCTAGCCACGGGTCCACCGCTACCCGGCGGCGACCGACATATTCCGGTTTGTTCAACCGGTTGCACCGAGCCTTGGCACCCTCTGGCGGCTGGCGCCGCGGCCTGCACTTTCACGGTTGAACCGCAGAGCGGGTCCTGCTCACCTTTGACGGGGTCATGACCGACGCGACCGCCGTGCTCAAACGGCACTACGCTCGGCACTCACCAGGGCGGCGGTCATGCCAGCCCGCCCACCACGGCCGCCGCCGACCCGTAGACCCCGGTCCGTAGCGCGCACGGCGCGACACCCGCCGGCCTCCAAGCGGGCCGTCCAGCTTGGTTATGCCCAGTAACGTACGACCCGCGGTGCCCGCCAGTCACCTGTTGGCGCTGATACGCTCGTCAATACATGGTCGCATTTTAGCGAAAATAAGTACGGGAGCTCGGGCTGAACCGGGCTGAGAGGACGGCTGGCCTCCGGGCACGCGCCGCCGACCGTTTGAACCTGTCCGGGTAATGCCGGCGTAGGGAGGCCTTCATGGCGACGACCGATACCTCTGACACCCAGGCCGCCGGCGAGTTCGTCACCGTTCGCGGCGACCGCCACTCCGAGGTGGCGCACACGCTGGCCGAGCCGGTGCCGCAGGCGCTGAGCCTGCTCGACCAGTTCGGGCTCTGGGGCAACCTGGGAGTCAGCCTGCTCGGCTTCACCGGTGCGATCTTCGTCCTGCAGCCCGGCGGCGCCGGCACCGCGGAGCTCTCGCTGGCGGCGGCGCTGACCGCCATCGTGGTGGGCACCCTGCTCGGCACGGTGCCGCTCGCCCTGGCCGGGCTGCCCGGTGCGCAGACCGGCGCGCCCGCCATGGTGCTGCTACGCGGGCTTTTCGGCGCCCGGTTGTCCTATCTGCCGACCGTGCTCAACATCCTGCAGTGCCTCGGCTGGGGGATCTTCGAGCTGGTGACGATCGCCACCGCCGCCCACACGCTGACACCCGCCCTGCCCAAGTGGGGGTACGTCCTGATCGGCGGGGTGGCCACCGCCCTGCTGACGATCCGGCCGCTTGGCGCCATCCGGGTGCTGCGCAGGTACGCGACCGGTGCCGTGCTCGTCGTCCTGTGCTACCTGTTCGTCCAGCTCATCAGGCACCCGCTGCCAGCCTTCACGCACGGGACGTGGACCGGCTACTGGGCGGCGACCGACACCGTGGTCGCGGTCGCCGTCTCCTTCGCGCCGCTGATCGCCGATTACAGCCGGCACTCGCGCAGCCCGCGCGCCGCCTTCGCCGGGACGTTGGCCGGCTACAGCGTCACCCAGGTGCTCTGCTACGTCATCGGGCTGCTCGCGCTGGTCACCGTCGCGCACGGCAACCCCGCCGACATCTACGGCGCGTTCATCGCGCTGCCGGCCGGCGCGCTCTGCTTCGCCGTCCTCGCCGCCAGGGAGCTTGACCAGGCGTTCGCCAACGTCTACTCCACGGCGGTCTCGGCGCAGAACCTGCGCCCGCTGTGGGACCGCCGGATCCTGGCCGCGGTGATCGCCGCGGTGAGCACGGCGGGCGCGCTCTGGCTGAACATCGCCGACTACGAGAACTTCCTCGACCTCATCGGCTCGGTGTTCGTGCCGATGTCGGCCGTTTTGATCGCGGATTACTTCGTCGTGTCGGGCCGGCGCTGGGACCTGTCGGCGGCGGCCAGGTCGCGCTGGCCGATGCTGCTGCCGTGGGCGGCCGGCTTCGTCACCTACCAGCTCATCAACCCCGGCTACGTTTCCTGGTGGGTGTCGGGGTGGACGTCGTTCGGGCGGCTGATCGGTTTCACCGCGCAGAGCTGGATGTCGGCCTCGATCCTGTCCTTCGCCGTCGCCGCCTTGATGACCCTGCTGATCGGCTGGCTTACCCGCCTGATCGGGCCGCTCCGCGCGGAGCGGCCCGCACCCGTTCGGTAAATTCAAGACCATTAGCCCGAACGCGCGCGTGGTTCCCCCTGTCACCGCCAGCGAGGCCGCTTCTCCGGGCCGGCGGCGGACGGCTAGATTAGGCCTGTGCGGGTGGCGACGTGGAACGTGAACTCGGTCAAGCAGCGGCTGCCTCGGCTGCTGCCGTGGCTGGACCAGCGGAAACCCGATGTGGTCTGCCTTCAGGAAACGAAGCTGGCCGATGAGGCGTTCCGCGCGCTGCTCGGCGATGAGCTCGCCAGCCGGGGCTACGAGGTCGCGCTGCACGGCGAGCCGCGGTGGAACGGGGTGGCGATCCTGTCCAGGGCCGGGCTGGCGGACGTGGTGGCCGGCTTCCCTGGCGAGCCGGGCTTCCCTGGGCCGGAGGCGCGCGCGGTCTCCGCTACCTGCGGCGGGATCCGGGTGTACTCGCTTTACGTGCCGAACGGCCGTGAGCCCGATTCCGACCACTACCGCTACAAGCTGGCCTGGCTGGCGGCGCTGCGCGGCGATGTCAGCGGGCAGCGCTCCGCCGGAGCGGGCCTGCTGCTATGCGGCGACATGAACATCGCGCCGGCCGACGCGGACGTGTACGACCCGCGGGCCTTCATCGGCAGCACCCACGTCACCGCGCCCGAGCGGGCGGCGCTGGCCAGCCTGCAGGCGACCGGCCTGCACGACGTGGTCAGGGACCGGTGGCCGGACAAGCGCGTTTTCAGCTACTGGGACTACCGCGCCGGCATGTTCCACAAAAACCTCGGGATGCGGATCGACCTGGTGCTCGCCAGCGACGCGGTCGCGGGCCGGGCGCGGGCGGCCTGGATCGACCGCGAAGCACGCAAGGGCACCGGCCCGAGTGACCACGCGCCGGTGATCGTCGACCTGGACGACGCGCCCGACGGCGACATAGGGCCGGTTGTGCCGCCGCCCTCGGCCCGTCCGTAGCGGAGGTGCCAGACCGGAACCGGCAGCTCGGTGCCGCCCTAGAGCGGCGAGGGCATCCCCAGGAAGCCGCGGTTGCCCAGCCCTAGGGAATCCGGGCCACGCCGCCGTACCAGCTGACCTCGGCCGGCGTCGGTCGCGGGCCATCGCCCTGGGGCCGCCACTCGGACACCAGCACCACGCCCGGCGGGATCAGGTCAAGGCCGGAGAAGGCGAGCCGGGTGAACTGGTCACAGTCGCGCAGTTGCGCGGGCAGCCCGGCCGCCTGGTAGGCGCGTGCCCCGGCGGCCGGCCCGACAGGGTCATGTTCGCCGGTGATGTGCGAGGCGACGAGGTAGCTGCCCGGCGGCATGGCGTCAGTCAGGGTCGCGAGGACCTGGGTGGGCTTGAACTCGTCGGGGACGAAGTGCAGGACGGCCACCAGCATCAGCGCGATCGGCTGGCTGAAGTCCAGGACCTCACGGACCGCGGGGTCGGACAGGATCGATTGCGGATCCCGCAGGTCGGCGTGGATGTAGGCGGTGCGGCCCTCGGGTGAACTGGTGAGCAGCGCGCGGGCGTGGGCGAGGACCAGCGGGTCGTTGTCGGCGTAGACGACGCGAGCGGAAGGCGCGACTGCCTGCGCCACCTGGTGGACGTTGTTCGTGGTGGGCAGCCCGGTCCCGATATCGAGGAACTGCCTGATGCCCGCCTCGGCGGCCAGGAAACGCACTGCCCGGCCGAGAAACGCCCGGTTCTCGCGCGCCGCCACGCGGCCGGACTGCCAGCCGGCCAGTCCCCTTTCCGCGGTTTCGCGGTCGGCCGCGAAATGGTTTTTGCCGCCCAGATAGTAGTCATACATCCGGGCTGGATGCGGCCTCGATGTGTCGATCCCCGGCACCGCCGCCTCCGGTGCGGAACCTTCCACGGTCACGTTGTCCTCGCTAAGGTTTTGTGGCAACGCCACCGCAGCAGCTTACATTGGCGGACTTTGACCAAGATCCGCCGTCACGTTGGCCATCGTGAAGCCGGAAGCCCAGCCGACTGACGGGGCGGCCATGGCGAGTGCGGTCAGGTTCGCGCTCGCGCCCGCGGCCACGGCCGGCCCAGGGCACGGTGCGCCACCCGTCGGTCGCGGCGCCGCCGACGGCACTGTGAACGCGGCCACGCCGATAGCGGTCGCGGTCGCGGCTGTGCCCGCCCTGACGGCGGATGGCCATGAACGATAAGAAGGCACAGGGTTGTCCTCTCGGGTGCCCGACGGGTGCTCTCTGTCCAGCACATGTCCGGCAACCGCCGCGCATTTCGGGCCGCCGACGTCGCTCTCTGTGCGCGCTGTTCGCGTACCGTATCCGCAAACGATTTCATTTCCCATCCGCAAACGATTTCATGTCAGGTTGGCATGCCGATATCCCGACAATGGCGTCTTATGATTATCTGCCGCGCCATTGTCGTCCAGGCCCTGCAAACTGCGATAACGTTCTCGTCGGGGCCCGCGCCTGAATGGTGCGGAACATACCGGACATATGCCATCATTGGGGCGAAGGGCGTAAGGCCGGCCGGTTACGGATTGGTTTAGGCGACGGCGGCGGGACGCCGTCGCGTACCGTATCCCGGTCAAAGACCTTTACCTTCCCGCCCTGTGGGGCACCCGGGGTGAATGAGGGGGTATCTCGTGCGGGTAGACACGCACACACTTGCGGTCGAGCGGATGCGGCTGGGCGATCATGCCTTTGCCCATTACGGGGACGATGACGTCCGCTGGGAGGTGCCGGCGGCATTCACCTACCGGGGGCTGGCGCACGGCGAGAAGGTCATCGTGATGATGGACCCCGCCTGCTCCGCCGATGACGCCTTCGAACGGCTGGCCGCCTACGGGGGCAGCGCCGAGGAGGCGCGCGCCAGCGGGCAGCTGGCGTTCAGCAGCATGCGCGAGCTGATCGGGCCGGACAAGTCGTTCACAGCCCGCCGGCAGACGGACCGGCTGCGGGAGGAGACCGAGCTGGCCTGCGAGCAGGGGTTCGCCGGCCTGCGCACCGTCATCGACATGGCCTGGATCCGGGACCTGGGGACAGCCGTCGAGGACGTGATGCGCAGGGAGAAGCACCCGGGCTCGCTCTTCGCCAGCCGCCGGTACGCCGAGATCTGCACCTATGACCGCCGCCGCTTCGATGCTGGCGTGGTGGAGGAGATGCGGCTCAGCCATCCTGTCGCGCTGCTTGAGCGGCCCGGTGACCTGCAGGCCCACCATGCCCCTGGCGAGCTGCACCTGATCGGTGACGCGGACGTGGTGACCGGGGACATCTTCCGCGCGGCGGTGAGACTGGCGTTCGCCGCGCCGCCGGGCAGGCAGGCATTGGTGGACCTGACGCGGCTGTGCTTTCTGTCCGCCTGCTGCGCGGGAGACCTTTTGCTGCTCATCGGGCAGGCAAGCGCCTGCGACAAGGTGGTGGTCCGCTGCCGCCCGCCGCAGACACGGATCCTCCGCAGCCTCCGCGCGATGTGGACCGAGCGACTGGAGCTGGCGGAGACGGGAGAGGACCGGTGAACTGGCCCGCAATGCGACCCCGCACGGCGGCGGAGGCGAAACCCTCGGCTTTCCCGCCTCGCGTGCTAGCCGGTGATGGTGACGGCGCTGCCGAGGGGAATCAGGGACAGCACACGCAGCGCGGCGGAGGGGACCCGGACGCAGCCGTGGCTGACCGCATGCCCGAAGACGGCCGGGTCGGGCCAGCCGTGCAGGGCGACGGTCCCCGGGCCGCCGCCGTAGCTGGTCAAGGAGTCGGAGTGCGCGCCGAGCGGGAGGATCAGCGGGCTGTAGGTGGGCTGTCGCGGTGCCAAGGAGGCGGGCAAGAACGTCCGGCCGGTGGGGGTGGGGGTGCTCGCGGCGCCGTCGGCAACCGTCCAGGATCCCAGATCGTGTCCGTCGTCGAGGATGGTCAGCCGGCGGGTGGCCAGGTTGATCTGCACCTGGTAGGGGCTGTAGGCGGTCCGCAGTCCGCCGCCGCCGAGGTAGATCCAGCCGGTAGAGCGGTTCGGCCGTGCCGGGAGCAGTACCAGGTCCCATTCCGGCTGGGACTGCACGACCGGAACCCAGGTCGGGCTGCCGAGCTGGGTGGCGGGCAGCGCCGCCACTGGCGGCCCGCCCGGGCGGGCGTAGACCACGCGCGTCGCCTCGGGGTGCAGCACGGTTCCCGTCTCTGGTGCGAAAGGGGCCGGATCTCGCGGCGCGGCGGGCGTAGTCCCGTCGGTAGTGGCCGCTGCCAGCCGCGCCAGCTGCGCTGACGAGACGCGCAGCGGCCGCGCCGGCGTGGCCGCGACCGTTGCCCGGGCCGCGGGTGGCGGTACCGCCGTTCCGCAGCCCGTTACCAGGCCGGCGATGGCGGCTGTAATGACGATCACGGCCCCCGCCCTTCCCAGGGCACGGCGAGGCCAGTCAAATCGGCGATGATCATGCATTTACAGGCCTTCAGGGTAGAGCGGGCAAAGGACGGCGGAACCGTATTCGGTGGTTTAAGGCGGCTAAATTTCGTATGCACATTTCCGTTGGCGACGGGCGGTCCCGGTTCAGATGCCCAAGGCCCTCACCGTGCGGTCGCGGCAGAAATCATAGCAGCGCGGGAACCGGCGGGCTGTTCCTTGCGGGTGTGCCTCGCGGGGTGTAGCTGAATCGCGCCGCAGGTCGGTGACCTTCCCTGGAATTTCACGATTAGTGCCCGGATTGCCTAGCGAATGACATTCCGGAGAATTTCCGTGCTGGAGATAGCGTGCTCGTGAGCGTGTCAATGGTGAATTCATGTTACCGTTCCCTGGTCTGTAATTCTCGGGCCTGGGCGGGCTAATCGCCGGCCTGCCAGCGGGGGCCTGGAATTGGCACTCGGCCCCTATCGGCCGGATCTCGGGGCAGCGCGGCCCGCGACCCCGATTGCCTGGTATTAGCTGACAGAGGAAGGTATCGCATATGACGGATATCGGCGGCCGTGCCGCGCGCCGGCCCCCTGGCTACGCCTGGCTGGCCGTGATTCCCGTGGCCGTAACCGGAGCCATCGCGATGTTCATCGCCTCTCAGCCCGCCGTCGCCGCGACAGCCCCGGTGGGGCTGGGTACGGCGGCGAGCTTCGGGGTCCTGGCCGGGACCACGGTCACCAACACAGGCCCGAGCAGCATCAGCGGGAACCTCGGCGTGAGCCCGGGCACCGCGGTGACGGGGTTCCCGCCCGGCACCGTGCGCAACGGCACGATACACCAGGCCGACGGCGTCGCCATGGACGCCCAGTCTGACCTGACCACTGCCTATAACGATGCCGCCGGGCGCAGCCCCACCGCTAACGTCCCTGCCTTCATCGGCGCCGGCCAGACACTCGCGCCCGGCGTGTACAAGGCATCCTCCTCACTGGAGGTCGGCGGGTCGCTGACCCTGGACGCCCACGGTGATCCCAGCGCGGTCTTCATCTTCCAGGCCCCGTCAACGCTCGTCACCGACTCGGCCAGCAGCATCGTCCTCTCCGGCGACGCCCAGGCCTGCAACGTGTTCTGGCAAGTGGGGAGTTCCGCCACCCTCGGAACGACTTCCGCCTTCTCGGGCAGCATCCTTGCCCTGACGTCGATCTCGGTGGACACCGGTGACACCATCGCCGGACGCGCGCTTGCCCGCAACGGAGCGGTGACTCTCGCACCACCTTCCCGGTGACCGGCTGAGGATCGCGCCGCCGCGCGGCCGGCCGTCAATGCGCCGCCGGCCGTCACCGCGCCGCCGGCCGCCGCTGGCGGCCGGCGCCGCCGTTACGCTCGGCCCGGCTCAGCCGACGAACAGTGCTATCGCGGCGTACTGGCAGGCCGCGGCGAGGCAGACGTAGACATGGAAGGCCTCGTGATAGCCGAACACCGACGGGTACAACTGGGGCCAGCGATGGTGATACGAAAGCGCCCCGGCGATGTAGAGCACGCCGCCGGCCAGCAACAGCGCGCCCGATAGGGTGCCCGCGTGGATCCATACCCACGGCAGCGCGAGGCCGCCCGCGCAGCCGAGCCCGATGAACACCGCGCCCGCCACTAGCTCCGGCGCGCTCGCCCACGCCACGCGGACGGCCACCGCGCTGAGCGTGAGTGCCCACATCACGATGAGGCAGGGCAGGCCGGCGCCGGCCGGCGCGCAGAGGAGAAAGGCGGGCGTCGCCGTGCCAGCGATGAGGAAGAAGATCATCGTCTGGTCCAGATGCCGCAGCCGCAGCCGCCAGGCCGCGGACCAGGTGCCGCGGTGGTAAAGCGCGCTCGTCCCGAACAGGGCGGCGAGACTTGCCGAGTAGACGGCGGCGGCCGCGACCTGCGCGGCACCGTGCGCGCGGGCGAGCAGCAGGGTGCCGCCCGCCAGGGACGCCAGGAAACACAGCAGGTGCAGCCAGCCGCGAAGCAGGGGCTTGGCGTAGTAGACGCCGCGACGGGCATCGTAAAGCGGGCCAGCCCCTGTTGGGTCCGCTTCCGTCACCGCCCCGCCCGTCACATACCGGATCTCCGCCGGGTCCCGCCGCCCGGGGCGGTCAGCGCCCGGCATCCTTGACCTTCGCCCCTGCCCGCTTGACGTCATCCTTGCCCTGCCTTTGCCGCTACTCCGCGGGGGCTGACGTGATGATCATGTGCGCTCCTGGAATCCGAGTTGCGGATAGCTGAGTTGCGGATAGCTATGGCGAAGATTTCCCGGAGCCCGCACCGCGCTACCGCCGTAACGTCTTGCCAGCATGTGCGCGCATAAAAAATCCGGCCCCGCCACTGTGTCCGCGGACATCGCGAACGAAGCTGCCTGGGTCCGGAGCAACGGTTGCAGCTTACACGCGGTCTTAATGACCGCGAGGGACTTCCGGCGTCCGGGCAGCGGCGGCGGGCGCAAGCACCTCGGCTCACCGGGCGGGCGCCTAGCGGATGGATCTGATGCGGTAGACCATCGTGGCACCGAGGAACGTGAAGATGCCCGCGAACGCGAACAGCACGCGGTAACCGCCGAGCTGGTCGATCACGAGCGCCGCGACCACCGGGGCCAGCGCCTGGGGCACGTTGGTGCCGATGTTCATGATGCCCAGGTCCTTGGCCCGGGTCTCCGCGTCGGGCAGCACCTGCGTCACCAGTGCCTGGTCGACCGACAGGAAGGCGCCGTAGCCCGCGCCGAGGAAGGCGGCGGCGATCAGCGTGGTCGAGAAGCTCGGCCAGATCACCAGCAGCACCGCCGCGATGCCCTGCAGGACGGACGCTATCGCGACGAACACCCGGCGACGTCCGGACCGGTCAGAAAGCACGCCGCCGCCATACGTGGTGAGCAGCGTGAACACCAGGTAGATGGCGGTGGTGTACAGCAGCGAGGTATCCGGGTCCTTCAGGTGCAGGTAGTTTTCGAAGAAATACAGCAGGTAGGTGGTGCCGAGCGCGTTCCCGATATTGACCGCCACCCGGCCGCCGAACGCCCAGGCGAAGTCCGGGTAGGCCCGTGGCGACACCCACATCGCCTCGGCGAGCGTGCGCAGGTTCAGCGGCAGCTTGCCGCCGATGATCGGCGAGTCGCGGTAGCGCAGCACGAACGGCACCGACAGGATCACCACGGCGACCGCCAGCACCAGGTACCCACTGGCAGTGCCGGTGATCACCTCCGCCAGCAGCGCCAGGCCGACGAGCAGGCCAAGCGCCTGCGGCCCGAAGATCGCGCCGGAGATGATCCCGCGCTGGGTCACCGGCACCTGGTCGGCGACGGCGGCGAACAGCCCGGCCGACGC
>JBEKEK010000132.1:0-21756 GCA_050013875.1 Trebonia sp.
GTCGAGATCATGCGCGCGCTGATGGCCGAGCCGCGGGTGCTGCTGCTCGACGAGCCGATGGCCGGCGTGCATCCGACCCTGGCCCGCAAGATCGGCGGCGAACTCGTCGACCTCGCCGCCGGGGGACTGACCGTACTCATGGTCGAGCACGAGCTGGCCATCATGGACGAGTTCTGCAATCCGGTGGTGGCCATGGCCGAGGGCACGGTCCTGGCTCAGGGCACCATGTCCGAGTTGAGGCGCCGCAGCGATGTTGTGGAGGCTTACCTTGTCGGCTGAACGCACCGCCCGCGGCGTGCCGCTGCGGGCGACCGGGGTGACCGCGGGCTACGGCGGCGACCCGGTCATCAGGAACATCACGATCCTGGCGGAGCCCGGTGAGGTCGTCTCCCTGGTCGGGGCGAATGGCTCAGGTAAGTCCACCTTCCTCAAGAGCCTGGTCGGCGTGGTGCGCGTCACCGCGGGCACGGTCGTCATCGGCGAGACAGACGTGACCGGCAAGGCACCGGAGGAAGTCGCCAGGGCCGGGGTCGGTTACGTCCCGCAGGTCGATGACGTGTTCGCGCCGCTGACGGTGCGGGAGAACCTGGAGATGGGCGGCTACCTGCTGCCGTCCGGGCAGGTCAGAGCCAGGATCGACGAGGTCACGACGGTCTTCCCCCGGCTCGGCGCGATGCTGTCGCGGGCGGCGGGCAAGCTGAGCGGCGGCGAGCGCAAGATGCTGGCCATGGGCCGGGTCCTCATGCTCCAGCCAGCCGTCTTCCTGCTTGACGAGCCCACGGCCAACCTTGCCCCGGCCATCGCCCGCACGCTGCTCGAGGAGCACGTCCGCCGGCTTGCCGCGGGCGGGGCGACGGTGCTCGTCGTCGAGCAGCGCGCTCGCGCCGTGCTCGCGATCTCCGACCGGACCTATGTCCTCGCGGGCGGCGAGGTCCGGATGGAGGGAACCCCGGCCGAACTCGCCGCCAGCCCCGCCTTCGTCGAGTCCTTCCTCGGCGGCACGGTCACCCGGTAGGTGCTGACGCCTGGACTTGGGCGAGACTCCGGCGTACGCGGACCTGCTGTCCTTCCTGCCGCCAGCCGAATACAGGGTCCTGCGCAGTGCTGCGGGCTTCAGCGCGGATCAGGGTGGAATGGCCGTCGGCGGGACGACCCATCCGCTGCTGCTGCGGACCTGTGGGGTAATCGGCAAATAAACTGACCACTGATACCTGTCGGCGGAGGGACGAAGACGTGGCGGATAACCCCGGGCGCATGAACGACGGCCAGCAGGCGCTCATCGCCTCCCTCGAGGCCCAGGAAGAACAGCTGGTCTTCACGCGGTTCAGCAACGTGGGACGGCGCCTCGCGGCACGCGGGATCGCGCTGGACGAGGCACTGGGCGTCGAGCCACGGCTGTTCGCGGCGCACGGCGGCGCCTTCCCGATCCGCATCAGGGACGTGGGCGTTGTCGGCACGGTCACCGTGTCCGGCCTGCCCCAGGCCGACGACCATGCCTTCGTTAGCGAGATGATCGGCGCCTTCCTCGACGTATGAGCGGGCCGGGCGGATGGTGCCGGCGGTCTGCCCGTTAAACGAGCCAGGGACGCCGGGATCCTGATCTTGCGCCACCAGGTGGCCGCGCTCCGCTAATCAGCGCTGAAAGCAGTTGAAACTACCGCGACCTCTACGCGGGGGTGTACCAGTACACCAGCGGGCTGATCGGGTCGCAGCACTTCGCGCTGCCGGCCGCGTCGCTCGCCACGGTGCACGCCGCCTACGCGTCGGCCGTCGCGACGACCGGCGGCCTGATCCTCTCCGGCGTCACGCCGGCCGAGGTCGCGGAGGTCGGCAGCACCTCGCTCGCCATCGGCATCAGCGTGCCCGCCCGGATCACCGAGCACCTTCTCACCGGCCCCGGCATCTACTGGGTCAACCAGTATGACCAGTCACTGAGCGCGCTCGGCGGCGGGCAGACGGACATCGACCGCTCGCTGCCCGCGGGCTCCGACACGACCCAGGACTGGAACGTCTACCCGCTGCACACCCCGCTCAACTCCAACCTTCCGCTGATCTTGCCGGGTGCGGGCGTCATCTTCGCGCCGCCGAACGCGCTGTCCGCGACCCGGGTCGGCAGCACCCTTTCGCTCAACTTCAACCCGTTCACCGACGACACCACCGGGCATACCGGCGCCGGCTACACCGAGATCGGGGTCAACCACTTCGCCACGGTCACGGGCAGCTACGAGGTCGACGACAACGGCAAGGTGCTCCAGGCGGAACCGATCACCCAGGCCAGGTGCTTCGTCCTGTTCGTGCCCGACTCGGCCGCGTCAGCGGCAGGGTGGGGGGCGCGGGACATCGAGCACGCCTACAAGCTGCCCGTCGGCCGCGACTCCCACGCGACGGTCGCGGTCGTCGAGGCGTTCGACACGCCGCAGCTCGAGTCGTACCTGAACGTCTACCGGAGGCAGTACGGCCTCAAGCCGTGCACGGTGAGCAACGGCTGCTTCCGCAAGGTCGGCCAGGGCGGCTCGGCCAGGGACCTGCCGGCCAGCGGCGTCGGTTCCGGCTGGGATCTGGAGGCGACGCTGGACGTGGACATGGTCTCCGCGGCCTGCCCGAACTGCCGGATCCTGGTCGTCGAGGCCAACGGGCAGGACGTCAGCCAGCTCGCCGCCGCGGAGGACACCGCGGCCAGACTGGGCGCGGTGGCGATCTCCAACAGCTACGGCACGCGGGAGACCGGGCTGGCGCAGAGCTACGCCCGGGCCTACGACCACCCGGGCCACGCCATCGTGGCGTCGACGGGCGACGACGGGTACACCGCCGCGTCGTTCCCCGCCAACCTCGCATCGGTGACCGCGGCCGGCGGCACCGAGCTGTCCGCTGCGAAGAACAAGCGCGGCTGGAGCGAGACCGCCTGGAACTCACCAGGCTTCGGGGCAGGCGGTTCCGGCTGCTCCGCCTACGTGGCCAAGCCGTCCTGGCAGCACGACAAGCGCTGCCCGGGCCGCACCGCCGCCGACGTATCAGCGGTCGCCGACAACATCGCGATCTACAACTGGTACTACGGCGGCTGGATTTCGGCCGCCGGGACGAGCGCGTCATCGCCGATCATCGCGGGCATCTACGCTCTGGCCGGCAACGCCGCCCGCGTCAGGCCCGGGTACGAGTATGCCCATGCGAAGGCGCTCTTCGACCCGACCTCGGGGAACAACGACTGGTTCTTCGAAGAGAACGGCGCGGTGTGCGGCTACGACTACCTGTGCGTGGCGAAAAAGGGGTACGACGCGCCGACCGGGCTCGGCACCCCCGACGGCATCGGGGCTTTCTGACGCGCCGCGGCAGGCGGCCGTCTGCCGACGGCCGGTCAGCACCCGCGCCGCCGTCACGGCCTGGCTGACGGCCGAGGGCCTGGCCCGGGTGCACGCGGACAGCGGCCGCGACTACGTGTCGGCGACCGGGCCGGTGTCGAAGATACAGTCGGCGTTCGGCGTGCGGATGGACCGGTACCGGGTCACGGGCGCGAACGGGAAGCCCGCGGTGATCGAGTCCAACGACCGTGACGTGTCGGTGCCGCCGTCGCTGGCGCCGGACGTGCTGGGGGTCACCGGACTTGACAGCGCCCCGCCGGTCACGTCCCCGGCCGGGCCGGCGCCGGGCCCGGCGCAGGCGAAGGCGACGACGCCGGCCTGCTCTCACTACTGGGCGCAGTACACCAAGAGCTTCCGCCCGGCTTACCGCGGGCTGGCCAAGGGGTCACTGCCGGTCTGCGGGTACTCCGCCGGCCAGATCCGCGCCGCCTACGGGGCGACGGCGGCTGCCACCGGCAAAGGCGAGACCGTCGCCTTGACCGAGGATGCGGCGCCGCCCGCGATGCTCGCGACGCTGGCGGACTACGCGAAGGGCAACCACCTCCGGGCGCCGAAGGCCACCCAGTTCCGTGAGCTGCAAATCGCCACCGGTGGCGCCTGCGGCGCGTCCTCGTCCGGCGCGGCGCAGCCGGGCTCCTTTGACGATGAGGCGCAGATGGACTCCGAGGCGGTCTACGCGATGGCGCCCGGCGCCGCCCAGCTGATGGTCGTCGGCGAGGGCTGCAACGAGGGTCAGTCGCTGCTCGATGCCGCTCTTTTCGTGCTGACCGGTAACGGCCGCCACCCCTTGGGCCTCCATCGTGTCGAACTCCTGGGGGCTCCTTCCAGGCGACGCGTCGGCGCAGACCGTGCACGCGATGGACCTGCGGGCCGCCGCCGAGGGGGTCGGCCTGTACTTCGCCGCCGGCGACACCCCCGGCCTGTCGGTGACCGATTCCGACCCGGACGCGGTGGAGGTCGGCGGTACCACCCTCGGCGTCGGGGCGAAGGGCAACCGGGTGTTCGAGACCGGCTGGTCCGACGACTACGCCAGCCTGGACAACGGCCGGTGGGATGACCAGGGCCTTGGCGGCGGGACCGGCGGCGGCACCAGCGGCGTCTGGGGGCAGCCTGCCTACCAGAAGGGCGTCGTCCCCGCGTCGATGTCGCGGGTCCGCGTCGGGAAGCGAATCGTCACCGACCGGGCCGTGCCCGACATCGCCGCCGACGGCGACCCCGATTCCGGACTCCGGGTCGGGTACATGGCCTCGGGCACCGATGCCCATCCGGGGCCGTACCAGACGGCGGCGAACGCCGGCACCAGCCTGGCGACGCCGCTGGTGGCCGGCCTGGTCGCCGACGCCCAGCAGGGCCAGAAGTCGGCCTTCGGCTTCATCAACCCGCTGATCTACCGCCTGGCCGGCACGCGGGCGCTGCACGACATCCTGCCGGTCACCGCCTCGACGCCCCAGCAGGACCGGGACGCCTGGGAGCCGGCCAGCGCAGGGGTCAGCCCGGCCGTCGACGTCTTCGACTCACAGGAGCGCGCCTTCACCAGGCAGGTGACCGCCAAGGGCTACGACACGATGACCGGCGTCGGCACGCCCAACGGTGCCGCTTTCATCACCGGGCTGCGCCGCGCCGCCGACTGTTCCCATTTAGCCCCGGGCAGGAACCACGGGACCGTTCGGATAAATCAAGATCTTCCTTCCGAACGGACCCGTGACTTCGCCTCCGGGGAGCGCTCTTTCGCCGACCGGGGGGAGCCAGGCCGTCGAGGAAGAAGGCCTTCAGCCGCCCGGGTGCCTGGTCCGAGCCCCGGTCGTTCGGCAACCGCTGTGCCAGCAGCGCGGTCACGGCGATGATGTCGCGCGCGGTGACGTCCGCGCGGATCGTGCCGTCCCGCCGGCCGCGGTCGAGGATGCGCTGCAGCGCCTGGTGGACGCTGGACCTGGCGGCGAGGGTTTCCGCGGCTGTCGGGATGGGGCCGCCGTGCAGGGGGAGGACCAGTTGGTCGGAGTGGCCGATGACACAGTCAAGGAACGAGCTCAGCGTGGCGAGGCCGGGCTCGTTGCGGTGCTCGGCGTTCTCCGCGCACTCAAGTACGAGGCGGAAGGCGCGCAGCGTCAGGGCTTCGAGCAGGGCCTCCCGGTTCGGGTAGCGCCGGTAGAGCGTGCCGATGCCGACCCCGGCGTCGGCTGCGATAGTTCCCAGCGGCACTTGCCGGCCCTCGCGCAGGACCGCCGTGACCGCCGCGGCGAGCACGCGTTCCTGGTTGGCCAGCGCGTCACTGCGCACCCGGCGCCGCTCGCCGCCGCGCGCAGGCGTGTCGTGTTCCATGGCCACCGGCCCATCATGTCACCGCCGCGGGCACCGGCCAATCATGACGCTGCCGCAGGCCGGCGCGAGCGCAGTCGGCGCCGGTCAGCTAGGGAAGGCACGCCGATGTGGACAGAATGCTCCGCTTATGGCACGATGGAGTTGCCCGGGTGGCTTCCGGTCACCCCGGCGAATCTAGCGATGGGTGCCGCCCCAGACCCGGTAGTCCCTTCGTTCTCACGTGAACGCTCGCTCACCGGGAGATTACGATGGCACAGCCGGGCACTCCCGCGACCCTCTCTGACCGGCGCTTGGTGATCCTGTCCGTGGCCGCCGTCGCGCGGCCAGCAGCCTCCGGTCCGCACCCGTCAATCCGCCAGGAGACACCATGCCAAGCAAGCCCGCGGCCGTCCCGCCCGATGATCTGTCACGCAAGCTGACTGTCGCGCGACCGGACCAGGACCAGAGCCTCCCGCACATCGGGCTGGTCGGCGACACCTACACGATCCTGGTCACCGGCGAGGAGACCGCCGGGAAGTACACGCTCATCGACATGCACGTGCCGCCGGGCGGCGGGCCGCCGCCGCACCGGCACGACTTCGAGGAGATGTTCACCGTGCTCGACGGCGAGGTCCTGGTGACCTTCCGCGGCGAGACGCTCGTTGCCCGCGCGGGGGAGACCATCAACGTGCCGGCCAACGCGCCGCACGCGTTCACCAACGCCACCGGCACCCCGTCGCGGCTGCTGTGCATGTGCGCGCCGTCGGGCCAGGAGGAGTTCTTCACGCTGGTCGGCCAGCCCGTCGCCACCCGGACGGAGGCGCCGCCGCCGCTCGACGCCGACGCCCGGGCGGCCTTCATCGCCAAGTCGAGGGCGCTCACGCCCGATTTCAAGACCGAGCTGCTGCCGCCGCCCGGCGCGAAGTAAGGACGGGCGCCGAGATGGCTTTCACCGTAGGGCCAGGCGGACGATCCCGGCCATCGCGCTCATCCGCCGCGGCGTCCCGGTAAAGGAGCAGACGCGAAACAAGATCGGGTAGGTCGGTGTCTTCGGCATCACCGTCAACGTCGTGACGCCCGGCTGACCGTCACCAAGGCAGCCCACGACACGTTTCCACCGGAGCTGCTCGCGGCGCGGCGCGAGGGACGGGCCATCCAGCGCGATCAGCTGGCCGAGGATCTGGCGGGACCGGTCTTCTTCCTGGCCTCGCCGGACTCTGATTTCATCTCCGGGCAGATCCTCAACGTCGACGGCGGCATGACCATGCACTGAACGGAACCGATCACCGGCAGCGGCCTCGTGCCTCATGGGGCGGTTAGGCCAGGGCCTTGAGTTTGTGTCGGACCAGTTCGGCGTCGGGGTGCCGCAGGTCCGCGAAGAGGGCCTGGGCCTGTTCCCAGGTTTCGCGGGCGGCGTCGTCATCGCCGGCGGCGTGGTGTGTGTCGCCGAGGCTGAGCGTGGTCGAGCGCCGCACGGTTACGGCCCTGCAGTTCAAACGTTGTGACGAGATTGTAGTGGGTGCCGGCCTGGCCGGCGTGATCGCCGAGCTGCCGGTACAGGTCCAGGGCGCGGTGCTGATGGGTGCGGGCGTCGGGGTAGGCGCCCAGCCGTGCGCAGGCGTTGCCGAGGAGACGGTGGGTACGGGCTTGCTCGGTCAGGTTGCCGAGACGCTGCGCGGCGGCCAGCGAGACGGTCTGCACGGCAAGGTTGTCGTGCCATTTCCCCTGCCAGTCGAGGAAGGTCGACAGGGTCCAGGGCAGCTGGCAGGCGTGCGGATCGCAGCCGTGGGCGGCCGCTTGCGTGATGGCGGCCAGCAGGACCGGATGTTCTGCCTCCAGCCACCGCCACGCCTGCTGGTCGTCGGCCAGTTCCTCGGGGGCGGTGCCGGGCTGGGGCGGGGCCAGGGTGATCGTGTCCCGCACGGGGTGCAGGAGGCGGTCGGCCGCGTACGCGGTGTGCAGGTAGTGGTCCAGTGCCCGGCGCAGCGCCTGGTGTCGTTCCGTCTCGGTGTCATGGGTGCGGGCTTGGTCGGCGGCGTAGGCCCGGAGCAGGTCATGGAAGGCGTAGCGGCCGGGGACGTGCTCGGTCAGCAGGCAGGCGGCGGCCAGTTCGCTGAGCGCGGCGCTGGCCTGGTCGCGGCTGGCGGCGGTGAGGCTGGCGGCGGCCGGGGGCGTGATGTCCGGGCCCGGGTGGATTCCCAGCAGCCGGAACGTCCGGGCCGCGGCGGGGCTGAGGGTCTGGTACGACCAGGAGAACACGGCCCGCACATCCGCGGTCACGTCCCCGGCGTCGAGGGCGGCCAGCCGGCCGCGGGTCTCGCGCAGCTGGGTTGCGAAGACGGCGAGGGGGAAGGCGGGGTGGGCGGCGGCGCGGGCGGCGGTGATGTTCAGTGCCAGCGGCAGGCGTGCGCACAGCCCGGCCAGTTCCTCTATCGCGTCGGGTTCGGCGGCCGCGCGCTCGCTGCCCAGGCGGTGGGTGAGCAGGTCGCGGGCCTCTTGGGGGGTGAGCAGGTCCAGCGTGAGGGTGCGGGCGCCGTCGACGGCGGCCAGGCCGGTGAGCTGGCTGCGGCTGGTGACCAGGACCAGGCAGCCGGGCGAGCCGGGGAGCAGGGGGCGGACCTGGGCGGGGTCGCGGGCGTTGTCGAGCACGATCAGCATCTGCTGGCCGGCCAGCAGGCTGCGGTACAGGCCGGCCTGGGCGCCCCGGTCGGCCGGGATCCGGGCGGGCTGGACCCCGAGGGCGTCGAGGAACCCGCGGACCGCTGCCCCGGCTTCCAGCGGGGCTCCGGCCGGGTCGAAGCCGCGCAGGTTCACGTACAGCTGCCCGTCGGGGAACGATTGAGCGTGCCGGTGGGCCCAGTGCACGGCCAGGGCGGTCTTGCCGATTCCGGCGGTGCCGGCGATGGCGGTGATCACCACCGCGCTGCCCGTCTCGGCGGCCAGCGCCGTCAGGGCAGCGAGCTGGCCCTCGCGGCCGGTGAAGTGGGCGATGTCGGCCGGCAGTTGCGCCGGGGCGGGCACCGGGGTGGGCAGGAGTTCGGCCGGCCGGGGCGGCCCGGGGGCGGGGCTCAGCAGGGCGGGGTCGGTCCTCAGGATGCGCTGGTGCATCGTGCGCAGGCCGGGGCCGGGGTCGATGCCCAGTTCGTCGCGCAGGTGGCGGGCGGCCTGGCTGAAGGCGTCCAGTGCGTCGGCCTGCCGCCCGGCGCCGTAGAGGGCGTGCATCTGCAGCTCGCGCAGCCGCTCGCGCAGGGGATGGCCGGCGACCAGTGCCGACAGCTCCGCGGCGGCCTGGTCGTAGCGGCCCAGGTCCACCGTGGCGGCCAGGTGCTCTTCCTGCACGGTGAGCCGCAGCTCGCCCAGCCGGGTTCGCTGGATGGCGGCGTAGGGTCCGGGGATGCCCGCGAGCGCGGTCCCGGTCCACAGCTCCAGGCTCTCGGCAAAGCCCGCCGCTGCCGTGGCCGGATCCCCGTCCCCGCGCGCCTGCCGGGCCCGGGTGACCAGGTCCGCGAACCGTGCCAGGTCCAGCCGCGGGCCGGCGTCAAGGACGTACCCGCCGCCCGCCGACCTGATGTGACCTGTGCCGTCCCGGCCGAGTACCAGCCGGAGCTGGTAGATGTAGCTGCGGATCACCTTGGCCGAGCTGGCGGGGGCCTCATCGCCCCACAAGCCGTCGATCAGCTCTTCCAGCGTGACCTGCGCGCCCTCGCGCATTAGCAGCGCCGCCAGCACCGCCCGCTGCTTGGGATGCCCCAGGTCAAGCTCCGCCTCACCCCGCCAGGCACGGACCGCGCCAAGAACGGCGAACCGCACGTCCCCCTGCATCCGGATACCCCCAGCCGAGATCTGAAAGCACTCCCGCGCCGCCCGCCCGGCGGGCGGGACGCGTCACCCTCATACCAGATCTACATCAGACATCTATCTCACCAGGCAACGCTGAACCAGTCCCGGACGTCTCAGGTGATGCCCGGCAGTGAGCCGGTTCAGATGTGAGGAGGGGTGACCGACCCCGAACTCACAGCCCTGCCGCCAGCAGAAGAATACAATTTAACTGGATGAAATCCTCCGGATTGAAGGATTGACAGGTCGCGTGCGGATCCTCCACCCGGCACGCGCTCACTGGGGGGTTTCTTCGCTGGACTTGTCAGGTAGGGCCACATCCGCCACTCCGCGAGGAGACACCATGCCAAGCACTAGCGCTGTTGACCAGTTCAACGAGCGCACCATCGCCGAGTTCCGTGCCAGCCACGGGCGCGTCGGCGACACCTTCGACGGCGCACCGCTATTGCTCCTGCACACCGTCGGTGCCCGCAGCGGGCAGCCGCGGGTCAACCCGGTGATGTACCTGGCCGACGGGGACCGTTACCTCGTGTTCGCCTCGAAGGCCGGAGCCGATGCCAATCCCGGCTGGTACTGGAACCTGCGGGCCAACCCGGATGCGGCCATCGAGGTAGGCGACGAGACGTTCGCGGTGCGCGCCACCGAGCTGACCGGCGCGGAACGCGATGAGAAGTACCGCATCCAGTCCGAGCGCTATCCGGGATTCGCCGGGTATCGGCAGAAGACCAGCCGGGCGATCCCCGTCATCGCGCTCACCCGCCGCGACGCCCCGCCAGCCGCCGCGGGTCCGATGCCTGCGGTGGACGTCGAGAGCGGGCAGTTCCCGCGGCGCGGGCTGCCGTCTCAGTTCGGGTTGCTGCTGCTGGGATACCGCCGGGCCGCCGGGCTCACCCAGGAAGATCTGGCCAGCAAGGCGGGGATCCATGTCCGGACGCTCAGGAACCTGGAGCGGGGGAGCGCCCGCGGGGCACAGCAGCGGTCCGCGGCAGCTCTGTGCGAAGCGCTGGGACTGGCCGAGGGCCAGCGGACGGAATTCCTGCCTGCGGCCAAATCCTCCCGCCGCCAGTCATCGGGCATTTCGTTGGCCGTCGCGACCGTGCCCCCTTCAGTGACGGCGCTGTGTGCAGTGCCGGCGATGATGCCCGATTTCGTCGGGCGCGACGCCCAGCTGGACAAGTTGCGGTCGTGGTCCAGTCAGGCCCGGGACGCCTCCAGCGGGATGGCTGTTGCGGTGGTCGGGCCGGCCGGTGTGGGCAAGACTTCCTTGGCGGTGGCGGCGGCCCATCAGCTGGCGTCCGAATTTCCCGATGGCTGCCTGGCGGTCGACCTGCGCGGGATGGACGAACACCCGGTATCGGCCAGCACTGCCCTCGAGCGGATGCTGCGGTCCCTGGGCGTGAATCCCAGCCAGATCCCGCCCACCGTGGCCGAGCAGTCCAGCGTGTACCGGTCGATGCTGGCCGATCGCCGGATGCTGGTGTTGCTCGACAACGTGAGCGACGAAGCGCACACAAGGCCGCTGCTGGCCACCCAGCGGGGCTGCCTGACCCTGATTACGTGCCGCCGGTCGCTGTCTGGATTGGAAGGCATCCGGTGGCTGTGGCTGGGTCCGCTGGGCAGCGACGATGCGGTCGAGTTGGTGGCGTCGATCGTGACTCCCGAACGCGTGCGGGCTGAGCCGCAGGCCGCGCGCGAGTTGGTGGAGCAGTGCGGAAATCAGGGGTGCGCCCCGCGTTCGCGGTGTCCTATCACCGGCTGTCCGTGTCGGCTCAGCACATGTTCCGGCGGCTGGCCCTGGTACCGGGCGCCGACTTCAGCATCGAACTGGCCGCGGCTGCCGCCGGGATCGAGTATCCCGATGCCCGCCTGCAGGTCGAAGAGCTGCTCGAAGCCACCTTGGTGCAAGCCGCGACCGCCCCGGACCGGTATCAGTTCCACGATCTGATCCGGTTGTTCGCCCGGGAGCGGCTGGAGGCTGAGGAGAGCGCCGCGCAGCGCGAACGCGCTGCCAGCTCCCTGTACGAATACACGGTGCCAGGACTGGGCGCAGCAGCCCAGCGGCTCAGACGCGATATTACTTGACTTGAGTGAACCCCTGGCCTTAGATTCGCGCTGGCAGGAAAAATAATCCAGGAAACGGGCAAGGCTTCACGCCCGCGGGGAGGCATTATGTGGTCCGGCCCCATCCAGATCGAGCAGTTCGACCCGAAGTCCGACCCCGAGCGGCTCCGCGCTTGTCATGCGATAGCGATGTCGGCCTGGGAGATCGACAATCCGGGCGTGCCACCGCTGACCTTCGAGAGCTATGTGGCGCAGTGGCAGGCCTTCGACGGGTCGCCGCTGCACGTGTTCCTTGCCACCGATCCGGCCGGCCGGCCGGTCGGCCACTGCCGCATTACCTTGCCGGCCAAGGAAAACCTCAGCATGGCCTTCTGCTCGCTGACCGTCACCTTGGACCAGCGCCGGACCGGCATTGGCACGGCCCTGCTGTCGCAATGCGCCGCGGTCGCCAGGGCCGCCGGCCGGACTCGCCTGGCGGCATCCGCCTTCGACGGGACCCCCGGTGCGGCCTTCGCCAAGGCCAAGGGAGCGGCCAGCGGGCACGCTGACATCCTTCGGACGCTAACCATCACGGCCGGGACGCCGGACCGGATGGCCGCACTGCGCCCTGCCGCCGAGCGGGCCGCGGCCGGCTACGAGCTGCTGTCCTGGCGCGGGCTGCCCCCCGAAGAGCACCTGAGTCAGCTGGCGGTCGTGCTGCAGTCCATGGAAGACGCGCCGATAAACGAGGGCGTGGAACCGATGGTCTGGGACGCCGACCGGGTCAGGGAGGTCGAGGAGAACCAGGCTGCCTTCGGCGTCGATGCCTGCACGGTGGTTGCGCGGCACGTTGCCAGCGGCGATCTCGCCGCCTACACCCAGCTCGTCCTCGCGCCCGGCATGCCCGAATGGGCGGCCCAGGAGGCCACCGTGGTGCTGCCCCGGCACCGCGGACACCGGCTCGGGCTGCTAGTGAAGATCGAGATGATGGACGTGCTGGCCCGGCAGGCGCCGGAGGTCCGGTACGTCATCACCGGGAACGCAGGCCAGAACGAGTACATGATCGCCATCAACGAACAGCTGGGCTACCAGATCAGCTCGATCACCCGGACGTGGGAGATCGAAGCAAACTAACGCTGCAAGGTGACTTTGGCGATCCGCCGGAGGGCCGGTATCAGCCGGTTGCGATCTTTGGCGCGGGTGGCGAGTACGACCTGTCCGGGTTCGATGCCGTCGATGGGGATGGCGGTGAGGTCATGGCGGAGGGTGACGTCATCACCAGCGGGCATGATGGCTACGGCATCGCCGGCGGCGATCAGTTCGATCTTGTCCTGAAAGGTCTTCACGAGCGGGCCGTCGGGAGCGGGGCGGCCGTCCGGCCGCGGGTCAAGGCGCCAGAAGGCGTTCCAGCCCGGGTCGGGGAATCGCGGCATCGGTTCGTCGGCGAAGTCGTCAAGCGTGACCGACGCCCGTCCGGCCAGGTGATGGGACGACGCCACGACGAGCTCGCGAGGCTCGGTGTAGAGGACCATGACGCGGAGCCGGTCGGTGGGGAACGGCATGCGGGCGACGACGGCGTCGACGCGACGGTCGAGGAGGGCGGTGTGGACGCCATCCCAGTCCACATGGCGGGCTTCCACAACTGCGTCTGGGTACGTCTCCCGTAGGCGTCTGACGGCGGGGGTCACGATGAGGCTGCCGACGTAGCCCACCGTGATCCGGCCAGGATTCGCGATCCCCGCGACCGTGACCGCGGCCTGCTGTGCGGCGCTCAGCAACGCGCGTGCCTCCGGCAGGAACGCCTCGCCGGCCGGCGTCAGGGTAGCACCGCGCGGGCTGCGGTCGAACAGGCTGGCGCCGAGCTGGTTTTCCAGTTTCTGGATCTGGCGGCTGAGTGAGGGCTGGGCCACGTGCAGTGCCTCAGCGGCGCGGCCGAAGCCGCCGGAGTCGACGATGGCCGCGAAGTACCTCACCAGGCGCAGGTCGAAGTCCGCGGATGTGAGGGTGATGTCGGGCACGGACCCACTCTAATCCGCAACCTCCAATCCGCACCGAGGTCATGCGTATAACGCATGACCCCCTCCGGAACGGGTCTTGGACGACGGGCCTGCCCCGGCGGTTCACTGGAGAACAGGCAAAATGCGCACCGCATGCTGGCCGTCCGTCTCTGATTTAGGAGTGGTTCGTTATGCGTGTCCTTGTTACTGGTGCTACGGGGTTCATCGGCTCGGCGGTGGTGCAGGAGCTTCTCAGGGCGGGGCACGAGGTCGTCGGGCTGGCCCGGTCGGATGCGTCGGCGGAGGCGCTGGTGGCGACAGGTGCGGGAGTTGTCCGCGGGTCGCTTGAGGATCTGGCCGCGCTGCGGGCGGGCGCGGCGTCGGCGGGCGGGGTGGTTCACGTCGCGTTCACCAACGTCTCGCCGACCACTGACTTCGCCGCCGCCAGCCGGGCGGACGCGGCCGCGATCGGCGCCCTCGGTGCTGGCCTTGCCGGTACGGGCAAGCCTTTGGTGGTCACTTCGGGGACCGGTCTGGTGAGCGTTCCGGATCGTGCGGTGACCGAGGAGGACCCGGCGAACTGGGGGCCGCGGGTGGCGGGGGAGGAGGCGGCGCTGGCGCTGGCCGGCCAGGGAGTGCGCGTGTCCGTTGCCCGGCTGTCGCTATCGGTCCACGACGGGCAGGCCGACCGCAACGGGTTCGTCCCCGCCCTGATCGCGCTGGCACGCGAGAAGGGCACGTCGGCGTATATCGGTGCTGGCGCCAACCGGTGGACGGGTGTGCACCGGCTGGACGCGGCGCGGCTGTTCCGCCTCGCGCTGGAGGGCGCGCCCGCGGGCGCGAAGCTTCATGGTGTCGGGGATGAGGGGGTGCCGTTCCGGCAGATCGCGGCGGCGATCGGTGCCGGGCTGGGCCTGCCCGTGACCGCTGTTGCGGCCGGGGATGCTGATGCTCACTTCGGGTATCTGGCACCGTTTATCGGCCTGGACAACCCGACCTCGAACGAGCGGACCAGGGCGCTGCTGGGGTGGAAGCCCGAGCACCCGGGCCTGCTGGCCGACATTGAGCGCGGCGGCTACATCAAGGCATAACCCCAGCGGTGACCGGGCCGGCCGCCGCCGCCGGCGATATCGGCTCGAGTCTCCGCGTAGGCGATCTGGCGTCGTTGCCGGTAGCGGTACGGATTCCACCGGGTGCGGTACCGCGGTCCTTGCCTCATCCACATGGTGAACAAAGGAGAAGTCTGATGGCACAGAAGTACAGCCGAGACGAGCTGGTAGCGCGCATGGTCCGGGCCGGCGAGCTGGAGGTCTCTGGCGAGCACCAGGACGAGCTCGCCGACTACTTCGCCGCGGGGTACCGCTTCCACGGGCCGGGCGGTTTCGAGTCGGATTACGCGGGGCTGGCGGCCTATTTCCAGTCGCTGCGTGACGCGTTCGAAGACCGGGCGATCCGGCGCGGCATCATCATCGTCGAAGGCAGCACGATCGCCTGCCAGACCTGGATCGAGGGAACCTTCGTCCGGGAGTTCACGCAGGCGCCCGATGGGCCGATTCCGCCGAACGGCCGCAGGATCGTGTTCGACCTCATCAACATCTTCCAGATGGATGACGACGGTAGGTTCGTCGAGGATTACGTCCACGCCGACAACCGTTCCCTGCTCGAGGAACTGGGCGCCCCAGCGCACTCAGAAACACCGAAGTGAGAGACGAGCAGATCCGACGGGTGAAGCCCAGGCTCATATTGATGTGCGGACTGCCCGGGTCCGGCAAGACCACCCTGGCGCGCAGATTGGCTGAGGAGATTCCGGCAATACGGCTGTGCACTGATGAATGGCAGGCCGCCCTCAAGATAGAACTCAAGGAAGGAGACTATCATAGTGAAGCGTTTCACGACTTGCTTGAAGCTCAGTTGTGGGTACACGCGCAAGACCTAATCAGGCATGGTCTGAGCATTATCTTTGAAAAGGGTCTGTGGCTGCGGAGCGAGCGAGACGAGAAACGGCGCGAAGCGCGGGAGCTTGGCGTAGATATCGACCTGCACTATTTCGACGTGCCGATTGATGAGCTAGTTCGTAGGCTTGAGAAGCGCAACTCGGAGGGCAACCGGAACGCCTTCCGGATTTCCAGAGCAGAGATAGAAGAATACTTCAGGATCTTCGAGCCGCCAGACGAAGCCGAACTGGCGTCGTTCCCGGTTTCGATCGTCCACCGCGCAGGGTCATGACGAAAGCGCTGGCCATTGTTCGCGGTGCGGCAGCAGGTGCCTTGACCGGGGCCGACTGCCGACTGAGCCGAACACCCCTTATGGCACACGGGTGGCCTGCAGCCGGGTCACCGTCCCCGGGGTCAGAATTTGATGACTGCGCGGCCGCGCAGGCCGCCGGCTTCCATCAGGTGGTAGGCCTCGGCGGCGCGCTCGGGCGGGTAAAGGTTGGCGACGCGCAGCTGGATATGGCCCGCTGCGGCATGGTCGGCCAGGTGCTGCAGCCAGGCGGTGTTTCGCATGGCGTTGCCGACGCTGACCGCCTGGACGGTGATGCCCCGGCCGGGTGCCGCGCCACCGTCCCAGCCGCGTACGACGGCGATCGCGCCGCCGTCGCGGATGGCCGGCAGCACGGCGCGGGTGAGCGCGGCGGTGTCGAAGACCGCGTCGACCCCTCCGGATAGCAGTCCGCGGACCGCGTCGGCGAACCGGTCGCCGCGGGGCAAGACGTGGTCGGCTCCGAATCCGGCGACGAGGGCCTCGTCCCCGGGGCCGGCGTCGGCGATCACGCGGATGCCGCGCTGGCGCGCGAGGCCGATGACGTAAGAGGCCAGCAGACCAGCGCCGCCAGTGACCGCGAGTGCCGATCCGGGGGCGAGGCCGAGCATGCGGAGGCCTTCGAGCGCGGTCAGGCCGTTCATTGGCAGGGTGGCTGCCTCCGGTGCGCTCGCCCCGCGCGGCACCGGGATGACCGACGCTGCGGGGACGATCACAAGTTCCGCTTGGGCGCCTCCCTCGGGCAGCCAAGGGCTGACGACGGCCATGACCGATTCGCCGACGGTCAGCCGCCCGCCTGCGTGGCCGACCGACTCGACGGTCCCGGCCGCGTCCATCCCGGGCGTGAACGGTGGCTCGACCGCTCTGCGCCACATGAACACATCGACCGGGTTGACCGCGGCGGCCGCCACGCGCAGCCGGACCTCGCCGGGGCGCGGCTCGCGCACGGGCCGGTCTTCGACTGTGATCGCGTCCGGGCCGTCGGCCTTGTTGATGGTCACCGCTCGCATCGCATCCTCCTGCCGGGGGCGGGTGGGCTGCGGCCCGGGTTCACGTGTTCGCCTCCATCGCGGCGAATGCCTGGGCGATGCCGTCGAGGCTATACACGTGATCGATCGGCCTTTTACGGCCGGGCCGATGCTGCCACCGATCCCGGCGATGGACAGATCCCTCACGTTACTCCGTCAGCAGGTCCGCACACACCACGACCCTGAGTGGAAACCGATTTCGACTGCGGACGTAAAGAGTGACCGTGAATCACCGCGGTTTGCCGCCCGGTCGGGCATGCAGCGGGCACGCGGTGACCAGCAGGGCGCGCGTCATGCAGCGCCCGCGATCGGATGATCCCGTATCTAGACGAAGCACCCGAGAGCCGGATGCGTCGTCAACGCTGAGCTAATGGCTAACCGGCCGAGGCGGGACCGGGGTCACCGAATGCGACGATGCACGCTTTCCATGGTCGAGGGACCGGGCTCGGCGGCCGCCACCCACGGGCCGGGCAGTGACGGGTCGATGACGCCCGCCTCCAGCCAGCCATAGCGGCCGGACAGCACGCGGCGGGCGAGCCGTTCGTCGTCCGCGTCGGTATTGTGCCAGAGCTGGCGGAACAGTTCCTCGACACGACAGCGCGCCTGCAGGCAGAACGCCGCGGCCAGTTCGGCCGCCGTCCCGGCCTCCTGGTCCGGTGCTCCGTCGGTCAGGCCGGCCGCAGGGTCGTCATGGGCCCGGACACACACCGCGCTCATCGCGAACAGCTCGGCGCCGATGTCCACGATTCTGCCGAGGAAGCCCTGCTTGCGCTCCAGCTTGCCCTGCCAGCGGGCCATCCCGTAGAACGTCGCCCGGGCGAGCCTCCGGCTCGATCGCTCCACGTAGCGCAGGTGCTCCGCCAGCGGGCCGAACTCCGCGTATCCGCTGGGTCGCAGCCCCTCACCGACGACCAGGGTAGGCAGCCAGCGGCCGTAGAAGGCACTGGCCCGGCCCGCCGCCCGGGCTCGTTGGCCCGCGGGAATGCCCGGCTCGATCAGCTCGCCCGCCGCCGCCAGGTGCGCGTCCACCGCCTCACGGGCGATGAACAGGTGCATGATCTCGGTCGAGCCCTCGAAGATCCGGTTGATCCGCATGTCACGGAGCATCTGCTCGGCGGGCACCCCGCGTTCGCCGCGGGCGGCCAGCGAGGCTGCGGTCTCGTAGCCACGCCCACCGCGCACCTGCACAAGCTCGTCGGCAAGCTGCCAGGCCATTTCCGAGCAGTACAGCTTGGCCAGTGCCGCCTCGATGCGGATGTCGTTGTGCTTATCGTCAGCGAGCCGGCTGGACAAGTCCACGATCGTGTCGAGAGCGTAGGCCGTCGCCGCGATGAACGCGATCTTCTTCCCGATCGCCTCGTGCTCGCCGATCGGCCTGCCCCACTGAATCCGCTCCAGGGACCACTCCCGCGCGATCTTGCACGCCAGCTTCCCGGTCGCGGCGCAGGATGCTGGTAGCGACAGCCGGCCGGTGTTCAGGGTGGCAAGGGCGATTTTCAGCCCCTGCCCCTCCTTGCCGATCCGGTTGGCGGCCGGGACATGCACGTCGTGGAACCGGGTCACCCCGTTTTCCAACCCGCGCAGCCCGAGGAACGCGTTGCGGTGCTCGACCGTGATCCCCTCGGCGTCGGCCTCCACCACGAACGCGGTGATGCCGCCGTGGTGCCCGTCAGACTTCGGCACCTGAGCCATGACCACGAGGAGATCGGCAACCACGCCGTTGGTGGTCCACAGCTTGATGCCGTTCAGTGTGTACTCGGAGCCGTCCTCGGACGGGACCGCCGTGGTGCCAAGGCGCGCCGGATCCGATCCCACGTCGGACTCGGTCAGCAGGAACGCGCTGATCTCGCCGCGAGCGCAGCGCGGCAGGAAGCGCTGCTTCTGCTCCTGCGTGCCGAACAGCGCCAGCGGCTGGGGGACGCCGATCGACTGGTGCGCTGACAGCAGGGCGCCCACCGCCGGGGAGACCGAGCTCACGATCATCAGCGCGCGGTTGTAGGAAAGCTGGGAGAGGCCGAGGCCGCCGAACTCGGGCGAGATTTTCATGCCGAACGCCCCCAGGGCCGCGAGTCCCTTCACGACCTCGTCCGGGATCTTGGCGTCATTTTCGATGATCGTGCCGTTCACAGCCCGGGCGCAGAACTCCGTCAGTCGCTCGCAGAACGCCTTGCCGCGTTCTTCGGACTCCGGGTCCTGCACTGGGTAGGGATGGATCAGCCCAAGCTGGAAGTCGCCGAGAAAGAGCTGCTTGCCGAAGCTGGGCCGCAGCCATGCGTCCTCGCGGGCCTCCTCCGCCACCCGCCTCGCCTCTGCTTCGCTGACCTGCGGACTTCCGGTGCCTGATGCGGACTGCAGCGACGGCTGCCCTGGTCCGGTCATCCGCGCCGGCTCCTGCTCGCTGCCCTGCGCGGGATCTGTCGCGGAAGTTCCGGTGCTTTCTCTGGTGCCTGGCGGCCGGGTGTCAAATCGCTCGCTCACAACGCATCGCCCCTTCATTGGATCGATAGTGCGTTAATGCGAAGCCACTTGGGATTACTGCCCGCCTTACTCGCGGGTAACCCCGAATGAGGATGCCGCTGCAATACCGCCCGCAGACTGGCACGGTATTACCGCCCCGACCGTGCATAATGGCCTCATGCGTGAGACAGATTCCGCAGGCGCGCTCCGGATCGATTTCACGCTCCGTGGGCTCGACGGTCGGATCGACGTTTCGCTCACTCGTAACGCCGACCCCAGGTCACTTGGGTACTCGCTGCTCAGCGGCGGCGAGCCCGTAGAGTTCGCCAAGGACTTCCCGGTATGCCACGCGACCGTGACCTATCCGGCTGACGGGTATGCAGCCGTCTTCGGCTGGACGCAGATGGTCCGCTCCACCGATGGCGCCGAAACCGGTTTCGCGATGGACCCCATCGCGATCTACCGGCACGTGCCCACTCCCTTCTGCTGGTACGGCCTGAAACCCGAACTATTCGACGCGCCATCCGACGAATCCAGGAATGACCGGGACTGGGAAGCCCACAGTTTCCTGTGCGTCTCGCCCGATGCCGTGCTCACTCCGCAGGTACGGGCGATTGCGGGCTTCAGTTGGGGTTTCACCATTACGAGCGGGCACATCACCCCCACCATGCCTGTGCTACTAGGCCCCGAGGCCTGGGACAGCCACCTCGGCCTGCTCAGGGCCAGCTACCCGAAGTGGGTATTCGATTCCGGATACCGAAGTGCGTGAGTCCGGCGATCCGCTGCGGCAGCCAGTTCCCTAATCACTGACCGGATAACCTCAGCGACAGCGACTATAGGCGCGTGGATGACGTGTGGCACGGCAGGTTTCCGCCTGTAACCATTCACGCCGCGGCTATGCGATCGGGAGCCGGGCGGAGTTAAAGGGTTGTGAGCAACGAACGAGCGGAGTTCAGCGAGTTCTTCCAGGCAAGCTGGGAGCCGTGCCTGAGGGCGGTGGTAGCGGTCGTCGGCAGCCAGCAGCTGGCCGAGGATCAGGTGGCCGAGGCGTTCACCCGGGCTTGGGCGTCCTGGCGGAAGGTCAGGCGTCACCCGGCCCCGCGGGCATGGGTGGTGCGCACCGCGCTCAATACCGGGGCATCGTGGTGGCGCCGCCGCAACCGGGAACTGCCCCTGGCCGACCTTGACCGGCCCGCTGCGCCGGCCGACGGATTCGATGCTGGATTGCTGGCCGCGCTGTGGCGGCTGCCGACCCGGCAGCGCGAGGTGATCGCGCTGCGGATCTTCCTGGACCTCGATACCGGCACTATCGCCCAGCAGCTAGGGATCGAAGCTGGGACGGTCCGGATGCACTTGTCCAGGGGCGTGGCGGCCCTGCGGCGCGAACTCACCCTCATTAACACCACGGAGGCAGAGCAATGAACATCCACGACGACATCAGCGACGACGACGTGCTGCGCGCCGCGGCCACCTCTCTGTCGGCGCTCCCAGTAGCCGGGCCCCCAGCGGCGGAGTCGATCATGGCCAGGGGCCGTGCCCGGCGCCGCCGCACCCTGACCGGGCTGGGCATGGCTGGCACCGCGGGCGTCGCGGTCCTGGCGCTGGGCTTGGGCGGGGTGTTCGGCGGCCATGGCCCAGCGCCCGCCGGAACCACGACCGGAACCACGATCCGCACCGCAGCGTTCATCCTGGCTAAGAACGCGAACGGCACGGCCACGCTGACCTTGACCCAGGCCCAGGTATTCAACCCAGGCGCGCTACAGCAGGCACTGCGGCAAGACGACATCCCGGCCTTGGTAGAGACGGGGTCGTACTGCTCGTCGAGCCCAGCCCCGCCCTCGCCGCACAGCATCGGGGTCATCTCCGTTCAGCTGCCCGACGGGACGCCCGTGGGGGCCTCTACGCCCGGCCACAATAACCCGGTTCCCGCCGATGCGGTCACCGTAATCAACCCCGCGGCGATGCCCTACGGGACCGAGCTGTTCTTCGACTACGTCAACAGCGCCCACGGCCTCATCGGCGGCCTCGTCTACAGCAATTCCTATTCCTGCACGAGCGGCCTCCCCGGCGGCGCCGGCTGACCAGGGGCGCCCGCCACTAGCCGGTTGGCTCACCACGATCCCCGTACCGGCCGGGCTGACGCCATCCACGTCGGCCCGGCCATCCCTATGGCACGTCGCGGCGAGCCCAGGCCGCATTCGCGGCCATCCTGCCTACGCAGAGACCCAGGACCGGGTCCGCGAGATCATCGAGCTGAAGGCCCAGTGATTTACCGCAGAGCGCCCCAGCGTGTGGCACGTGTGTGGCACGCGCCGGGGTGTTCTTGGCTGCCTGCTGGCAGCCGGCGACCCACGCGGCAGCTACGGCACGCGGATGAGCAGTTCGCCGTGCAGGACGCTGATCCAGCCGTCCGGGTGGGCCGCCCACTCGCGCCACGCGGCCGCGATCGCGTCGATGTCCTCCTGTGTCCCCAGTCCGCTC
>JBEKEK010000133.1:0-21721 GCA_050013875.1 Trebonia sp.
CGCGAGGAGATACTCGACGCGGCGGCCGGGCTCTTCGTCAGCCAGGGCCTCGCCGCGACGACGACCCGGCAGATTGCCGGGCGCGTCGGCATCCAGCAGGCGTCGCTGTATTACTACTTCGCGGGCAAGGATGAGATCCTGCTCGAGCTGCTGACCCAGTCGGTGCGGCCCAGCCTGCAGGTCGCGGCGATGCTGGAGTCCCGCTGCGGCGACGATCCCGCCGCCGGGCTGTACGCGCTCGTCCTCATCGACGTGCGGACCCTGACGCGCGCGCCGCACAACATCGCCACGCTGTACCTGGTGCCGGAGGTGCAGGGGGAAGAGTTCGCGTCGTTCCGGGCGGAGCGGTCGCAGTTGCAGGCGGCCTACGGGCGGCTGGGCCACGCGGCCGCCCCATCCGTCGGCCTGGATGAGACCCTCATCGCGACGCTGGTCATGCAGGTCGTCGAGTCCGTCATCCACTTGCGCCGGTCCGGTGACCTGCGAGACTTCCACGCTCACGAGATCGCGGCGTCCTGCCTGCGGCTGATCGGCTTGGGGGCGCCGGAGGTCACCCGCGCCCGCGACGCCGCCGGCAGGCTACTCGCGGCCACGTCACCGCCGCTCTCGGGCTGGTGACCTGGATAACCGGGTGCCGGCTGGCCTGCCTGGGCCCTAACACCAGCTACTTAGAAGACGCTGCCAGCTAGGCTTGCGCTCAGTCCTTGAAGGAGGATGGCGAGGCCCTGGCGGAACTCATGTTCCGGCGTCACCGTAGGGGCCTGCCGGGCGGTCTCGGCCGCCAGGGGGAAGGCGGCTGGGGACAAGGCGGCTAGCGCGGCGGTCCCCGCCCCGGCAAGCGGCATGAAGGACTCGTTCATCAACGCGCCGAGGACATAGGCGATCAGGCAGCGGAATGCGATGATCCGCTTCTGTCCGGTGAAGCCTGCCCTGGTAAGGGCGCCGAGCATGGCCTCCAGCCAGCGCCATGCGCTGGGCGAGGACTGGTGGTTGGCGAGCAGCAGCGGGATGACCGCGGGATGTGCCGTAATGGCCGTGCGGGCTTGCCAGGCCAGCTCCGTGACCTGCTCCTGCCATCCGGCGGACTGGGCCACGCTGGGATCCACCGCGTCGAAGACCAGGTCGGTGACCAGGAGCTCGATTTCCTGGCGGCCGGCAACATACCGGTACAGCGCCATGACGCCCATGCCGAGCTGGGCCGCGACCGCTCGCATCGACAGTGCGCTGAGGCCGTCACGGTCGATCACGGCGAGCGCGGCAGCGGCGATGGCAGCGTGGCTGAGAGAACGCGGGCGTGGCATGACCTTGTAAGCGTACACCTTACGCGCTACCGTAGGCGTATGAGGTACGCCTACGGTACGTCGCAGCGTGGCCCGCGGCAGACGGCCCGGCTGCTCGCTCATCTCCCCTGGGTAAGCCGTCACCGGTCGGCCCGCGGGATGAACCGGGCCTGGAGCCTGTCGGCAAGCCCCGGACCTGCAGCAGCTCGTGCTGTCCCGCACCCCTTTCCCGGTTACCTGACAGAGACGGCCCCTGCTGGCGGCCACGCCCCAGTGCCGGCGCCGGACGAGAGGGTAGAGATGACCGACAAGACAGAGCCGTCCAGGACGCGCCGCAGGGTGCCAGGCCGCGCACCGCGCAGGCGTCACTGGTGGCGATGGATCGTGATCAGCGCCGTGATACTCGCCGGCCTCGTCTACGGGGCCGCTGCGCTGATCATCAAGCTGCCGTCGGTCCCGCCGCCACTGGCGCTGCCCGCGACCGGCACCAGCGCGCCGGCCGGACCGCTCGACGGCACGTGGCGCGTTGCCGCAGGATCGGTGGCGGGTTTCCGTGTCCGGGAAACCGCCCTCGGCTTCAGCAATGACGCGGTGGGCCGGACCAGCGCGGTCAGCGGCGTTCTCACCGTCTCCGGCGGCCGGGTTGCCCAGGCGACGTTCCGCGTCGACCTGACCGCGGTGAAGATCAACGGCAAGACGCAGCCGCAGTTCGGCATCAGCCTCGGTACCCAGGCCCATCCGATCGCGACATTTACCCTCAGCCACCCGGTGCCGCTGGGCTTCGCGTTCGCCTCCGGCGCGACAGTCACGAGCACCGCCGTCGGCGCGCTCGCCATGAACGGCGTCTCCCGCCCGGCGACGGTCACGATCCGGGAACGCCGTGACGGCCCGGTGCTGCGGGCGGCAGGATCCATCCCCGTCCAGTTCTCGGCCTGGGGCATCAAGGCGCCGGCCGGTTACGGTGTCTTCGGCTCGCTCGCCAACCACGGCATCGTGGAGTTCAGCCTCATCCTGGACCGCACTGGCAACACCGGCCTCAGCTAGCGTGCGCCCGTCCGCCGGTTTTCCGGGATGCTCCAGTGCCGAGCCCATGCCTTTCCGGGAGCCCTTGTGCTTTCTTATCTGCCTGCCGTCGCCGATGCAAGCCGACCAGCGGGGTCCGTGAATTTGGGACTCCTGCGGGAACGGTCGTGCTGCGGGCCGCTGACCTGCGGGCTAGCGGCGGGGGACCGTCACGGCGCGGACCGGGGCGCCATCAGCGGGCGAGCTGGCGGTGTCCTGCCGCCCGGTGGTGACAGCTCGGGCCGTTGTCCGCAGCCGCCGCGGTGCGGGAGAGACCCTCGACCCGGGTCTTTGTCCCCGGGCCGAAATTCCCAGTCCTAATTCCCCAGGACTAAATTCCCGGGCATGACAGGTCCAACTCCCTGGGCATGACAGGTCCAACTCCCTGGGCATGACAGGCCTAATTCCCTGGTTACAGCAGGCCTAATTCCCTGGGCCGAAAAGATAGGGATAAAGCCTCACTCACTTCAGGTAATTGTCCTCTAACCGGCAGTAGCCAAAAGGAGCAGATTGGAGTTAAGGAGAAAGGCTCCGGCGAAATAGAGGCGAATCAACATGACGGCCACCCAGCACACCAGCAGGAACGCAAGCAGCTCGCACGCCGTGCGGTGGGCGCTGGCCGGGGTCACCGTCGCCGTCCTCGCCGCCGACCAGGCCAGCAAGTGCCTGGTGATGGCCACCCGCATCCCCGGCAGCATCTCCCAGGGCACCCTCAGCATCGGCCTGGTCAGCAACCACGGCGCCACGATGGGCGCCGGCGCCGGCTCCCCGGTCCTGGTCACCCTGGCCGCCCTGGCCGTCGCCGCCCTCGCCGCCGCGTTCGCACTGCGGGTCACCAGCCGGACCGCCGCGCTCCTGCTGGCCGCCGTCTTCGGCGGCGCCCTCGGCAACCTCGCCGACCGGCTGCTGCGGGCCCCCGGCATCGGCACCGGCGGCGTCGTCGACTGGATCCACCTCAACCTGGCCGGCCACGGCGTCTCCCTCAACATCGCCGACCTCGCCATCCAGCTCGGCGTCCCCGCCGCCATCGCCGTCGTCCTCATCGCCAGCCGGCACACCGCCAAGAGCCACCAGCCCGCCACCGCCACCCTCGCCACCGCCTGAGAGAACAAAACGAAGGGACGGCCGCCAAGCGGCCGTCCCTTCGCATTGCCGCTGCCGCGCCGCCGGGTCGGCCAGAACTCACGCGTCGCCCTGTACCTCAAGCTCCCCGCTGCCACTGATAACACAAAGTCGTCTCTTCGTAACAGAAAGAGGTTGGCGGGACGGTTACGAAGAGCGCTTACCGGTATGACATTTCGGGTATGGCCCCGACTGCAGTGGTTGTTGACAGTTAAAGTGCGACCTTCAACCGAGGCTGACCAGGAGAGGACAGCGCCGGTGATCGAGAGCGACCTGGTCCGTCGCCCGGGAAGGCCGGGAAGGGCGGCGAGGGCGGGCGTCGCGATTGCTGCCCTTGCGGTCATGGCCGGGGCGGCGGCGGCCGAGCGGTCCCGGCTGGCTGGATCACTGACTGTACTTGCCCATCTGCGCTGGACCTGGCTCCCGCTTGGCATCCTGCTCGAGGCAGTGTCCATGGCGGCCTTCGCCGCCATGTTCCGCCGCCTGCTCACCGCCGGCCACGTCCGCCCCACCCGCACCTCGATGCTGGCCACCGTCTACGCGGCGAACGCGATGTCGGCCTCCGTCCCGCTGGCCGGCCCGGGGCTGGCCGCCGCCTATCTCTTCCGCCGCTTCACCCGGCTCGGGGCCGGCGTCCTGCCGGCTGGCTGGGCACTGCTGGCGGGCGGCGTGATCTCCAGCGCCACCTGGGTACTGGTGCTGGCCCTTGGCGGCCTTGCCTCCGGCCACACCCTGGCCTTCGCCATTACCGTTCCCTGCGCCGCCCTGGCCCTCATCGCGACGGCAATGATCGCGCTCGCCGCTCGTCGGCCACGGCTGCGCGCCGCGCTGCTGAGGTACCTGACGCAGGCGCTCAAGCACGGTGCACGGCTGCTGCGGTGGCCGGCCACCGACCCGCAGTTGGCTCTGCGGGCCTGGGCCGGACGGTGGGGTTCGCGCCGCCTGCCCCTCGCGAGCTGGGCCCTGGCGACCGGTGACTCGCTGGTCAACTGGCTCGCCGACGCGGCGGTACTGGCCGTCAGCATCCTCGCCGTCGGCTCCGCCGTGCCGTGGCGCGACCTGCTCCTGGTCTACCTGGCGGGGATCGGCGCGCAGAGCCTGTCGCTCACCCCCGGCGGGCTGGCCATCACCGAGGGCGCGATCAGCGTGGCACTGGTCGCATCGGGGCTGCGGGTCGGCCCGGCCGTCGCCGCCGCGGTGCTCTACCGGCTGGTCAGCTTCTGGTTGGTAGCCGCCGCGGGGTGGCTGATCCTGCTGGTGCGGTCGCGCAGGCCCGCGGCCGAGTCCGCGCCGGAACCCGAACTGGAACCGATATCAGGGGACCTGCCAGCAGCGGAGCCAAGCGCTCACGAACTCGTCCTGCTGCACGGGCAGCCGGGCAGTGCCGCCGACTGGCAGGCGGTCATGGCGCGGCTGCCTGCCCAGCTGCACGCGGTGGCCGTCGACCGGCCGGGCTACGGCACCAGCGAGCGTCCGGCCGCCGGGTTCTCCGCCAACGCCAGGGCAGTGCTCGAAGATTTGGATGAACGGAACGTGGACTCCGCGGTCCTGGTCGCCCACTCCTGGGCAGGGGGCATCGCGCTGCAGGCGGCGGCCCTGGCACCGCACCGGGTGAAGGCGGTGGTGCTGCTGGCCGGCGTCGGACCGGGATCGGTCAGCATCTTGGACTGGCTGCTGGCGGCGCCGGTCTTCGGCCCGCTGAGCGCGCAGGTCATGTGGCGCTGGACGCCCTGGATCGCCCGCGCCCGGATTGCCTTCCTGCGCAGGCGGCTGGGCAGGCCGCTGTACCCCGGCGAGCACGTCAGCCTGCAGGTCTGGGGGCAGCAGGGCGGCGGGGCGGAGCCGCTCTGGCGCGCCTTCCTCACCGAGCAGCGGGCGCTGCTCAGCGAGCTAGCCGAGCTGGAGACCGCCCTGCCGTCGATCGGCGTGCCGGTGCTGCTGCTGGCCGACCCGGCCGACCAGATTGTTCCGATCATGACCGCGGAACGGCTAGCCGAGGAGTTGCCGAACGCCCGGCTTCGTCTCGTCGCGCACGCCAGCCATCACCTCCCGCTGCGCGCTCCCGACGCGGTCGTTGAGGCGATAGCGGGGTTCCTGGCGGCTCTCGACGAGAGCCAGGCCGAGGACAAGGTCAGCTGCCCGGGCTGATCGAGTCGGGTACGACGCGGTGGCAGGCTGCTCAGGCAGGCCCGGAGCCGTCCAGCCATCCCCTCTTGTCAGCCGTCACTGGCCCGCGCCTGGGCGGCTACCGCGAGGATCGCGTCGGCCACGACGTCGGGCCGGTTCTTGGGGATGTTGTGGCCGGTGCCGTTGACGACGACATGGCGTCCCTGCGGGGCTGCCGCCGCCAGCCCGGCCTGCAGGCGCGTCCAGTGCGCGCGGAACCGACGGGGCAACGGGAAGCTACGGGCAGCGCTCAGCACGACAACAGGCACGTTGGGAAAGGGCGTCGCGGCATTGCGCAACTCCCGCAGGGTCGCTTCGGACGCGGTGACGTCACCGTGCAGCTCATCGGGGCGGACCGCGCGCATGATCCGCCACCCCCACCGCAGGGGCAGCGGCAGTCCGCTTTCCATCTCCTCGTGCCCTGGGTCCACCAAGACGAGGCCCGCGACCAGATCCGGCCGGCGGAAGGCCAGCAGCTGGACCAGGATCCCGCCCCAGCTATGCCCGGCCAGCACGCAGGGTCCCGTCGCTAGCCCGGTAATCACGGATACCAGGTCATCGATCTGACTGTCGATCGTCGCCCGGCCAAGCGCGGGGGCGCTGCCGCCGAGCCCCGCCCGGTCGTAGGCGGCGACCCGCACGTGCGGTGCGAGCAGCGGCATGACCCGCTGCCAGGACGCGGCCCCGCAGTTCATCCCCGCCTCGAGCACGACGGCCGGCCGGCCGGCGCCGGCCTCAACCTGCCACAGCACCCTGCGTCCGGGACCCATGTCAGCTTCCCGGACGCGGTTCACCTAGCACCGCTTCCATGACGCGGGGATCGGCGAAGTCGCGGAAGAGCGCGATATGACCGTCCCGGATCCGGAGGATCTGGACGGACGTCACCGTGAACGACCGGCCCGTCGTGGTAACGGTGCCGGTTGTCCGCATCTCCGCGATCACCACTTCCGGGTCCTCGGTCTGGTAGAGCTGCGCTACCTCGAAGTCCTCCAGCCGCACCGCCGACGCTGTGAAGTGATGCGAGAACTCCCGGATCGCCTCCCGGCCCTCGATGCGCACGGGCGTATCGGGCTGTCCCCCGAATGGAATCTCGATCACCGCGTCGGGCGTGAACAGGTCTGCGAAGCCATCGATATCCCCAGTCAGGAGCAGCTGACGGCGCCGGGCAAGGACATCGGCGGGCGTGGCGGATGACATGTGCCGTCCCTTCGTTCAGGCAGTTCGTTCAACGGACGTTCATTGAACAAGCGTAGAATCAAATGAGCCTCCGGTCAACACCCGTAGAATGAAACAATGACTACTCCCCGGCCCGGTTCGCGCGCCGAGCAGCGCCGCCGCACCGAGGCGCGCATCCTCGACGCCGCGACCCGGGTCTTCTTCGGCGCCGGGTACGACCGGGCCACCATCCGGGCCGTGGCCTCGGCCGCGGGAGTGGACGCGGGCCTGGTCATGCACTACTTCGGGTCCAAGCAAGAGTTGTACAGGCGGGTGATCGAGGCCGCTCCCGTCCCCGAGGTGAGCGGGACCGGAGCGGAGGCAGCCGACCAGATCCTGGCCGGGCTAGCCAGCCGGCTGATGAGCGAACCGGTCGCTTCGCTGGCCCTCTTGCGCTCGATGCTGACCAATCCCGAGGCCGCCAGTGCCACCAGCGACGGCATCGCCCGCTACCAGGCGCAGATCGCCCAGGCCATTCCCGCCGACGACGCGGACCTGCGGGCCGCGATCATCAGCGCCATCACGCTCGGCATCACGGTTTCCCGGCACCTGATCAAGTCCGGCGAACTCGCCACCGCTGACCCGTCGCAGATCATCGGGCTGCTGCGGCCCTGCCTGCATTCGCTGGCAGCCAGCCCCGACCACAGCGGACCCCTCAATTAAGACCGCCCGCTAGGTCAATCCTCTCATAAGTCGAGTTATGATAGGTCGAGTTATGAGAACTTCGCCTAGTGTGCTGCCAGACAAGCCCGACGACATGTTCGACCGTGACGTCGAGTGGATGGAGCTCGCCGCCTTCGCGGACGACGAGAGGCCAGGTGCGACCCTCGGGATCGTGTCCGGCAGGCGCCGGCAGGGAAAGACCTTCCTGCTGCGGGCGCTGTGCGAGGCGACGGGAGGCTTCTACTTCGCGGCCGATGAGGCGACCGACAGCGATTCCCTGCACCAGATCGGAGCGGTGCTGGGGCAGCATCTCGGGCTTACGGCTGGTCTCCGCTTCGACAGCTGGCATGTGGCGCTCGACGCGCTGCTGGCACTCGGGAACGATCAACCGACGGTCGTCGTGATCGACGAGTTTCCCTATCTGGTCCGGGCGAACCCGTCACTGCCGTCCATTCTCCAGAACGCGCTCGCACCGCGCCGGGCACAGCGGGAGGGTAGCCGCAGCCGCCTGCTGCTGTGCGGCTCGGCCATGACCTTCATGGGCACGCTGCTGGCTGGGAACGCGCCGCTGCGCGGACGGGCCGGCCTTGAGCTTGTTGTCCCAACGCTGGACTACCAGTTGGCTGCGCAGTTCTGGAACATCACCGACCCGGTGCTCGCGATCAAGGTGCACGCGATCGTCGGCGGCACGCCCGCCTACCGGCGTGAGTTTGCCCGCGACGACTCACCCGCCGATGCTGGCGACTTCGATGGCTGGGTCAAGCGAACAGTGCTGAACCGGGCGAGCCCGCTGTTCCGTGAGGCACGGTACCTACTCGCCGCCGAGACGGAAGTGCAGGACATGGGGCTCTACCATTCGGTCCTGGCCGCGATCGCCGATGGCAACACCACCAGCGGCGGCATCGCCGGCTACATCGGCCGGAAGTCCGGTGACCTGGCCCACCCGCTCAACGTCCTGATGGACTGCGGACTGGTCTACCGGCAGCCGGACGCGTTCCGCGGAAACCGGTCAACCTACGAGATCGCCGAGCCGCTGATCACCTTCTACCACGGGGTGATGCGCCCGATCTGGTCCGACCTGGCGCACACCAGGGACCCGGCGCGCCTGTGGGAGCGGAGCTCGCCCCGCTTCACCTCCAACATCCTCGGCCCGCACTTCGAGCAGTTGTGCCGGTACTGGACCAGGTACTTCGCTCCCGAGGAGATCACCGGAGGCTTTCCTGCCCGGGTCGAGCCCGGCACCGTGAACGACCCGGCCAGCAAGAAGACCCGGGAGATCGATGTCGCGGCATTCGCGGTCGACGATGGCGGCCGAGAGGCCATATTGGCCATCGGTGAAGCGAAATGGCATGAGACCATGAGCCTCGCTCATCTGGAGCGGTTGCGCCACATCCGCGGTCTGCTGACCGCACAAGGTCGGCATGGCGCGCCAACGGCCCGGCTGCTGTGCTTCAGCGGCGCTGGCTTCACCGCGGAACTCATGGACGAGGCAGCTCGGTCAGGCGAAGTACGCCTGCTGACCCCGGCCGACCTTTACGCCGGCATCCTCTTACAGACCCGCACTACTGGATCTTGTTTCGCGTAAAACAACTGACCGCGGTCGCTGTCCCAAGCCGGAAGGCGCCAGCTTTCTCCGTGGTCAGCACTCCGCGGTTCCCGTCATTGCGCCCGTCCTTTCCGCCCGGGGGCACACGCCCTTTCCCCGGGCCGCCGGGACGGTCCAGTAGGCGACGTCGGCGGTGCCGTCGGAGAACTTCAGGTGCTTCAGGGCAGCGCGGCCGAGCAGGATGCCGCTTCCCGCGTCGGTCACCGCCCAGTGCGCGCCGGTCTCCGCCGCCCAGCCGCCCTGCCAGCCCGCGATCCACTCGCGCGTCTCGGCCAGGTAGCCTCATCGCGTGCAACCCCCGGACTTCTCCACACTGACCGAGAGAGATGCGCTCGGCGGCTTTCTGGACCTGCAGCGCGACGGCTTGATCCGGAAGATCGAGGGTGTCGGTGACGCCGATGCCCGCAGGACGCCGACGGCGAGCGCGCTGTCGCTGCTGGGCATAGTCAAGCACTGCGCACTGTGGGAGCGGCGGTGGTTCCAGGTCGTCGTGGCGGGGCGGAGGTTCCCCGGCGAGTGGCCAGAGGGCAACTACACGGGCATGGCCGAGGACTTCGTGGTCGGCGAGCAGGACACGGCGGAGTACTGGGTAGCCAGCTACCGAGAGCAGGCCGCCATCTCACGGGAGATCACAGCCAGCCTGGAGCTGGACGCACCATGCGCGCGGACGGACCTGGCGGACCGGAACCTGCGCTGGGTGCTGCTGCACCTGATCGAGGAGACGGCGCGGCACGCCGGCCACGCGGACATCATCCGCGAGACCCTCGACGGCACCCGCGGGATGTAGCTGACAATCGCCGTCATCACCCGGGCAGACCCGAGTTCCAGCATGGTGACCGCCTCGGTGGTATCGCGGATCTAGCTTTCGCCTACTAATCTTACGGTAGCGCGCGATAAAGCTCTGTTTCAGATCAGCGGGCAATAGCACTGTGTCGCCGAATTGCCCGAAGTGGGGAACTGGCAAAGTGTTGCACGGTTCGCGGCCCGCCATGACCGGGTGCATGGTCACCGCCCTGGTGTTCGCCGGGCTGCTGTCGGGCTGCACAGGCCCGTCGTCGCGGCCCGAGCGCACGGTCAGCGTTGCCGTGCGGCCGGGCTCCTCACTCGCTGACCAGCCCGTGCAGATAGGGATCACCGGGCTGAGCCCTGGCGAGCTGGTGAACGTCCAACTCAGCTCGACCGACGGACACGGCGTGCCGTGGCAGGCATCGGCCGCCTACCGCGCGGATCAGGGCGGTGACGTCGATCTGAGCACGGCGGCGGCGATCTCGGGTAGCTACCACGGCATTTCCGGCATGGGCCTGATCTGGTCCATGCATGCGCTGAGGCCAGACCCGGCGGGCTTCTATTTCTGGGGTGGTGATACGCCACTCGCGTTCACACTGGCGGTGAGCGCACACGGCGCGCAGGTCGCGTCGGCGAGCTTCCAGCGCAAGCTCTCGGCCGGTGCGATCGCCGAGACGACGGAATCGCTGACATCTGACGGGTTCGTCGGCGAGTTCTGGCAACCGGCCAATACCGCTGCCCGGCGCCCGGCCGTGCTGGTCCTCGGCGGGTCAGAAGGCGGCCTGCCGGGCGCGCTGCTCCCGGCACTGCTGGCCAGCAACGGCTATCCAGCCCTGGGCGTGGCCTATTTCGCCGAGCCTGGGCTGCCGAAGACGCTGTCGCGAATCCCGCTCGAATACTTCGCCGGCGCCCTGCGCTGGCTGGCGCGCCAGCCAGGTGTCGACCCGTCGCGGATCGCCGTGCTTGGCGTCTCCCGCGGCAGCGAGGCCGCGCAACTGCTCGGCGTGTACTACCCCAGTCTGGTGCATGCCGTCATCGCCTCGGTACCCAGCAACGTCGCCATCTGCTCCTACCCTGGCTGCACCGGCCCGGCCTGGACGCTGCACGGCCAGGCGCTTCCCTACACCCGCGAGGTCGACAACCCAAGCCCCGCTGACAACCCGGCCGCGGTCATCCCCGACCAGCGGATACAAGGCCCGGTGTTCCTGGACTGCGGGGAGGCGGACCGGACATGGACCTCATGCCCGTACGCCCAAGCCATACTCCGCCTGCTCGACGCCCATCACGATCGCTGGGCACACGTGCTGTACGCCTACCCCGGCGCCGGGCACCCGGTTGGGGCACTCGTCCCCTATGAGCCGGCTTCCCCCGTCGCAGACCCTGACTACGCAGCTGACCAGCAGGCAAGCGCGCTGCTCTGGCCCCGCCTGCTCACCTTTCTCGCCGGGCTAGGGCATAACCCCGCGAGCTGAGTGCCTCAATCCGTCCGGCCCGGTAAACCAGGGCGATGCGGGCGATCCTGGACAGTCGGCCGTCGTGGTTGGGATGATCGTTTTGTGGACGATGATCCTGGCACGATCTATTTGCTGGAGACCGCGAAAGACCGGCTGGCAAGAGATTCACCGGGATATCGCATTCAAGACGTGGACTCCTACCTCGACGGGGTCCTGGCGGCGGTACGCAATGGCCAGCCGCCCGCGTCGGCCGATGTCCGCGCCGTCACTTTCCCCCTCACCAGCGAATGGAGCACCGGGTACACCCCGCGTGACGTGGACCGCCTGCTGGGCGAGCTCGCTCAGCTGGTCCGGGGACGCGTGTCGAGCACGGACCTTCCGCCGGCCGTCCGCGAGTTGGTCGACCAGATCAGGAACTGCCAGTTCGGCACGACCCGCCGGGGCGGTTACGACGAGAAAGAAGTCGATGACTACCTCGACCGAATCATGGACGGTCTCGTCCGGGGCGAACGCGGCACACTGACCCAGCTGGCGGGCAAGGCCGAGTTCACCGCGGTGAGGCTGCGCCCTGGGTACGTGAGAGCGGACGTGGACCGCCTGCTGGCGTCGGTCGAGCGGGGGCTCGCGGACCTCGCCTGGTGACCACGCCGGACGGGCAGTGCTTCCAGACGACGGGCGCCCCGGTCCGTTCAGAAGAATAGATTTTGCTTTTTGCCCGGTGGTGGTGCGCATCGGCCCGCCTTGACTTCGAGCGCGCGCGAATTGCGAACGTTGGGTCATGCGATACAACCATCGGAAGCGAGTCGCCCTCGGCGCGCGAGGTTAGCGCGCTCAACCTGGGCGCGATGCGGTTCGGCACGGTGACCGACGAAGCGGCCTCCTTCGCGATCCTGGACCGGTACGTCGAGGCGGGCGGGAATTTCATCGACACCTCGAACAACTACCTGTACCTGGTTAACGGGACGGAGGGCGGCGAGAGTGAGGCGCTCGCAGCAGCAGGAGCCGTTCGTGTGCTCGAAGTCAAGCGCTCCAGGTACGCGGCCGGACGGTCACGGCGTCACGTCGATGGTGTTGGAGGTTACCGAGTCGGCCACCTGATCGCTGACGTTGTGCGAAGCGATGACGGTCACCTGCGAGTCCGATGTCACGGCAACCGTCGTGACGGGGAACGTGACGGAGGTCTGCCCCGCGGGGACGGTGACACTTTGCGGCACGGTCAGGATGCCCCAGGTCGACTCGAGGTACACAGTCTCCGGGGCGTCGGGGGCCCCGGCCAGCGTGACGGTTCCGGTGCCGGGTTGCCCGCCGACGATCGTCGCCGGGAGCGTGACCGAGGCGAGGCTCGGCTCTATCGTGAGCGAGGTCGATGCCGTGGAGCCGCCGATGCTCACCGTCACCACGGCGTGCACCGGCGCGGACTCGTAAGGCACGTAGAACGAGATAGTCGTGTTGGTGCAGCCCGGGGTTACACCGACCTGGCTCGTGAGGTTCTGGACGTCGTTTGGGTGATCCGTGGTCGCCGTGCCGGACAGCCCGCTGGCCGGCGCGGGGTTGCTGAGGTACACGAGATATTCGTAGCCGAACGACGGCCCATAGAACGGGCCAGGACCGGGAGACGGGATCAGGGTGATCTTGTCGCCGCTCTGCCACGACGCGAGTAGGACGATCGACCAGGTGAGCGTCCGGCTGCCCAGCGTTGCCGTAAGCGTGACCTTGGTGTTCTTGCTGACGCTGTTGACGTTGACCCCGGCGAACCCGCCGCCGATGGACCCCTGCTGCGTGAACGCGACGGTCGCGGGCACCGTGATGGCCGCGTTGTCCGACTTGAGCTTCACGGTCAGTCCGCTTGCCGGGACTTCCCCGGTGAAGAAGATGTACAGGTTCACCGAATTTGGCGAGCAGCTGTCCGGTGAATTCGCGAACTCCGACAGCCCGGGATCGACGGTGATCGTGCGGGATAGGGTCCTGCCGCCGTAGCGCACGGAGACCGTCGACTTGTACTGGCCCGGCTGGTACGTCTTCGGGGCCAGCACTATGTTTACCGCTTGGTAGTACGCGCCGATCGTCACCGTGGCCGGCACGGGGATGACGGGGGCCGCCGCCGGAGTGTCGGTGGACGCGAGCGAGAGCCGGACCGCCTTCGCGGGTGTGCAGGTCAGCTTCACCGCTAGGACCACGTGGTCGCCGACATAGGCCAAGCTGGGCAGCGAGGCAGCCGACAGTGCCGGGGACTTGCAGGTCTTCGGCGTCACGCCGACGGTGAGCAGTGCCCGACGGCTGGTCTTGCCGAGCGTGCCGGTGATCCAGCCGTGCACGGCCGCTTTCCTGGTCGCGGTGGTGATCGTGCCTGACGCGCTGATCTTGCCCGCGGCCACGGGCAGCGTGGCCGGGACGCGGGTCCCGGCGAAGCTCTTGAGGGTGATCGTCTGCGCCTTCTTCGGGCTGCAGGTCAGCGTGGCCGTCACGGTGGAGGGAGCACCTCCCGGCACGGACGCCGGCGACAGGGAGATTCCCCGGAGTGCGGGCGAGCAGGTGGCAGCCGCCACGGCCCGCGTTGGCGCGGACTGGACGGCCCGCGCCGGCTGCGCGCAGATCACCGTCGCCGCGGCCAGGAGGGAGACCGCCGCAACCGCACCAACCGAAATCCGACTCATAACGAACCCCGTCCACTCATATCAGCCCAAAAGATTACTAGCAGCGGCCTGGGTCGCGCGCAACCTCATTCACGCACGGGGTTAGTCCCGGGCATCGACGACCAGGCTGCGGTGGGTCGCGGTGCGGTCGTAGCTCTGACCGCGGCCGGTCAGCTCGGCCAGGTCACGTTCCGCCTGCCGCAGCTGCGCGGCGATGCGCTCGCCGTGACCGGCCAGGAGCCGCGCGAAGCACCCTGACGACATCTCTGGCACCATTAGCCAGATGACCGACCGAGCGATGGTGGGACGGTGGCTGGCAGCCTATGAGGCCGCGTGGCGGGCCCCCGGTACCGACGGCCTGGCCGGGATCTTTACCGCGGATGCCAGCTACCGTCAGTCCCCCTACCAAGATCCCGTCGCTGGTCTGGACGGGATCAGGCGGATGTGGGATGAGGAGCGTGAAGGCCCGGATGAGGTCTTTACCATCGCCACCGACATCCTGGCCGTCGACGGCCCCACTGCTGTCGTGCGCGCCGAGGTCCGCTACGGGAATCCGGTTCGCCAGGAGTACCGCGACCTGTGGATCATGCACCTGGGTGATGACGGCCGCTGCCGCTGGTTCGAGGAATGGCCTTACTGGCCCGGGCAGCCCGGTGCCGCGGCTCCTCAGGTCCTCACGAAGGGATAAGCCGCAGGGTCGTGGCGGCGGCGTCATCGGACACCATGCGATCAACAGTCGCTTCGCCGTAGCGGCCGTACTTGGCGCGGTAGGCGGCATCGACGCTCTCGCGCAGCTCCGCCTTGTCGTCGCCGAGGTCCTCGATGGCGATATCGGCCGCCAGGCCCGGTACGCGGATGCGCGCTCGCCGCGAGTCCACCGCGTGACCGAACCACCCGTTGTCACGTCGGTACCAGGTCCGCACGTAGACCTGCCCACTGGCGAGCACGACCCATATCGGCACCTCGCGGCGCAGCGTCCCGTCGGCGCGTTTGGCGGCGATTCGCAGCTCTTCGGCCGCATTGATGCGATCCAGCTCAGCTGGAGACCAGGCGGCAGTCATAATGCGGAACTCCCAGGGTCGGGGCTGGCCACGGCTGGGGGCGGTCCGGAGGGGCCGGAGTTGACGCCCGTCCCGATGGTCATACGCCAGCCTGAGGGCCCGCCCGACGCAACCATGTTCATCATGAACGCTTTCTCGGTGATGCCGTTAGCGTACGTGATCGTTACGAACCAGAAACTGGTGTCGACAGGGCTGGGCATGAAGGTTGCCGTGGCCTGCCCGGCTCGTGCTGGTCCATGTGCCCGACCGGGCTCGGGCGTTGGCCACGATGGCGGCGGCGCTGCGGCCCGGCGGCTGGCTGCTGGTCGAGGACGCCGATATCGACGCGCACTTGGCGGCCATCCACGCGGGCAAACTCGACCTGACGCTCGCGCCGCTGATCTCGGCCTGGGGACGCCGTCCAGCCGAGCACCCGCCGGCACTCGGTTAGGTGCGGATCCAGGCATTGTCCGACCTGCCCACGGCGCTGTTGGTCGAGGAGATTTTCCAACATTGGCCGAAGCCGGTCAGAGGCCGTAGACGCGCTGTGCGTTGCGGTGGGCGATGGCTTCCACCACTCGCCCGGCGTCCGCCGCTGACCATTCGCCCTCGTCGACCCAGGCGCCGAGAACGCGCGTCATGCCGCGGCGCCACAGCTTCGCGCCGAGATAGTGGAGCTCCGCTGGTCCCCAGGCGTCCGAGGAATACAGGATCCGGCCGAAGGGAGCGAGTTCGAGGCTATTGGCGATGACGGACACCGATCGTGCGCCCACGTAGTTCACGGCCAGCCCGACGTCGATGTAGACGCAGCGGAATGACTGGGCCAGGTATCCGGCCTCCCGTTCGTAGGGATAGCAGTGCAGCAGCATGACCGGGACGCCGGCCGCTTCCGCGTCGAAGAGGAAGCCACGCAGGTAAAGGGGGTTCACCAGGCGCAGATCGAGATCCCGGTCGCCGAACCCAACGTGGAGTTGCAACGGCCTGCCCGCGTCCAGAGCCGCGTAGACGCCGAAGCGCAGCAGCGTTTCGTCCTTGAGCCGTACATTCGCCCCGGTCGAGGCCAGCTCGGATAGCCATCTATCGGCTGCCAGCCCGACCTCGCCGTCGGAAGGCCTGCGCCACTCGATGTCGAACCCAGTGCGGTAGGCGATGACCGACTTCGCGCCCACCGCACCCCCGGCGGCAAACGCGGACGCCAGCCGAGAGCGGAACGCGTCGGCGTAGTCCCTGCCGCCGGAAAGAGACGGCGCCAGCGTCTCGGCCAGGGCTTCGAGCCGGACAATCTCGTGTCCGCGGCCGCCGCCGCTCCCGGCCAGCCCGCCCGCCGAGAGCACGGTGTCGCCGCCGTAGCCGGTATCGACGAGCCAGTCGCTGACGCCCGCGGCGGGCAACAGCCGCCGGTTGACCTCGGCCTCGGTCAGCGACGCGCGGGCCTGCCAGTACTCCTGCGCCGGGGCAGACGGCGCGACCCCGAGAAGCGGCCCGCAGTGGCGGCGAATGGCAAAGCCGAGCTGGGAGTCGAACGGAGTCATGGACGCCGCGGGCTCCCCGGGCAGACCCTCGTTGAGCATCGACTCGAAGCCGGCGCGGGTCGGCGACGCGCGAAGCGCCCCGTGAACGTGATGGTCGACCAGCGGAACGGCCGCGATCAGCTCCGCCAGCCGCTGCCCCGCGGTCATCTCGGATCCGTCCATGTCCTGGTTCAGAGTCCTGGTTCAGACCGACCAGGTGAACCGGAATCGTTCGGCCAGGTCGTGGGCCGACGTGTCGGCGTAGGTCCTGACCTCATGACCGCGCACGGCGAGCAGGGCCTCCATCGCCTCAGGGCCGGCGAAGGCGAGCGCGGCGGCCGACGCGGCCAGCGCCTCGAGGACCGCGCCCTGCTCCGGCACCAGGACCTCGACCGCACCTCCGTGCGCGGAAGGGGGGCGGCCGACCTCGGCGGGCAGCGCCAAGCCGTCGCGAATACCCTCATGCGCGCTCCACAGAGTCGCCGCCACCGCGAGGTACGGATTGGCCGACGGATCCACGACCTTCAGTTCGGCCGAAGCGCCGCTAGGGTTCCCCGTGGTGGCGGCGCAGAACCTGACCGCCGCCTCGCGGTTCTCCAGCCCCCAGCACAGGTGCGCGCCCGACCAGTGCCCGGGCAGCAGCCGGTGCGACGAGAGCACCGATCCCGCGTAGAAACCGAGGAATTCGGGCAGCCGGCGCAGCACGCCGGCGATGGCGGAGCCGCCGGCCTCGGTGATGCCATGCGGCCCCTCACCACCCGAGAAAACGGGGACGCCGCGCGCGTCGGTGAACGAGAAATGCACGTGGGCGCCGTTGGCCGCGTTCGCCTCCACCGAGGCGAGCGGCGAAAACGACGCACGCAGGCCGAGAGCCTCGGCCGCCCGGCCGATCAGCAGGCGTGCCAGCACCACATTGTCGGCTGCCCGGACCGGATCGGTCGGACCGAGCGAGATCTCGACTTGGCGGCGCCCGTACTCGGCGTGAACCTGCTCGAGCGGAAGACCGACCGCGGCGGCGCTCGCGACCAGAGCGCGAATGAAGCCGCGCTCCGCTTCCCCCATGACGGCCCCGAGCCCGTACGCCTGCCAGGGGCCCTCGAACGAACCGTCGGCGGGGAGGAGCGCGAACTCAAGCTCGCAGCCCACCAGGGCCTGGTAGCCGTCGGCAGCCAGGTCAGCGCTAACCCGGCGCAGCAGGCCGCGGGTGTTGAGCGGTGAGGGGGTGCCGTCCTGTTCGGTGAACTCACCCGGCGCCCACGCCACCCCCGGAGCCACCACCCGCAGCGCGGCCGGGTCGATATGCAGCCGCAGGTCGCCGACCACCCCGAGCTTCTCGGTGAAGGCGATGCTGTCGTCGATGCAGAATACATTCCAGCTAGGCGAGGCACCCATGCCCGCCGTCGCGAACGAGCTCAGGCGCTCGAGAGGCACGGTCTTGGCCCGCGCGACACCGGCGAAGTCGATCACCGAGCCGACGACGATCTCGACACGGGCGGCCCGCAGATCCTGCTCGTACCGTTCCAGGTCCAGCTGAGTGGCGTCCATAACCTCATATCCTCCGCCACACTGCCCGCTACCCGCGAGCCATTCGCGTGTGGCGTAGTCACATGAGCATCGGGCGACGAACTTGGATACCCCTAGTAGGACAGCCGCTGATTGCAGTCTGAGCTGGCGTGATGCAGATCGGGAAGGCTGGGTAGGTCATGGTAGGCGCCCGCCGCGCGAGATGACGACGTCGCGCCGGAGCCGGTCAGGGATGTCGATCATCTCGATCTCGATGATCGCCTCGTCGCGGAACGTGAAGCCGAGCGCGCCGATGACCCTCCCGAGCAAGACGATGGCCAGTCCTGGTGTGCCGTCGACTAGCGCGGGCCGGACGAAACGGGCCTGGCGTGAGTACCTGAGCGCATAGCTGGCCGCCTTGAGGCACTCCCGGGCCACTACCGTGGTCAGCCACCCGGTCAGGTTCTCCAGTTCGCTCGCGTTGACACCGCTCAGCCGCAGCCAGGAGTTCTGCACGGCGTCGTCCGCCTCCGGCAGCGAGCCGAGCATCCGGTAAGCGACCAGCCGCAGGTGCGGCCGGCTCTCCTCGAACCGCGCCGCCAGCCAGTCGGTGTCGTCCATGCGTCACATTCTCCTGTCTGCCGGGCTCATAGCCATGAACCACCCGGAGCCCCGGATGTGACGAGGAACGACGAGGAGAAACCAATGAACACCTGGTCTCAGCCACTGGCCCTGCCGCTGTCGCCGCGACTGCGGGCGGTGGGGTACTGGACAGCCACCGCGTGCGTGGTCGCCGAGATGGGCGTCGGCGGTGTGTGGGACATCGCCCGGCTGCCTTTCGTCACCGGCGTCGTGGTGCACCTCGGCTACCCGTCCTACTTCCTGGTGCTGCTCGGCACCTGGAAGGTGCTCGGCGCGGCGGCCCTGCTCGTCCCCCGCCAGCCGCTGCTGAAGGAATGGGCCTATGCAGGCGCGTTCTTCGCCTACACCGGTGCGATGATTTCCCACCTGGCAAGCGGTTACGACGTCGCCGAGGTGGCCGTGCTCGCCGTGATGACCGCGCTGACCGTCACGTCCTGGGCGCTGCGCCCGGCCACCCGCCGCGGCTGGACGCCGACCTCGCCTGCGTGAGCGCAGCCAGGCGGCGATCCGTTGCCCTGGATGAGGCGCATACGACACCGGTGGACTTAGCGGTTGCTTTCGGCCGCGGGGTTCCCCGGAGTGACCGGGGACGGGGTGGATGGCGCGGGAGTGGCCCGCTCGATGGGCGGCCAGCCGGTGTCGGCGTCATGCTCGGCCCGCTCGGCCTTGCCGCCGCCGCGCAGCCCGAACAGTCGCTTGGCGATCAGCAGGTACGCCACGACGGCGAGGTTGAGGATGAGCGCCACCAACTTCAGCGCCGACACACCCTTGGTCAGCTCATAGACCTCGTAGGGCACGAAGATGACGGTGGCGATAAAGGTCAGGTATTCGGCCCAGCGCTTTGCGAACCAGAGCCCGACCGACTCCACCCCCTCCAGGAGGGCATAGGCCGCGATCGCGGTAGCGGCCCAGTACAAGTTGCGGATGCTGAACGCGAACAAGCGTTGCAGGTCATGCACGATGCCGTGGTTAGTGTCGTTGATCGGGCCGCCGAGGCCGCCTTGCATGTACTTAAGCACCCGGGTGAAATCGGAGTCCAGCGCGATCTTGTTGCTGGCGAACAAGAAGACCGCGGCGGCCAGCACGGACAGCACGATAAAGTGCAGCACCCGTTCCAAGGCGATAAGCCGCAGCACGTACCGGTCGCGCAACGGCTTACCCCGCAACGGCAACCGGACCTCATCCCGCCGGGGCGGATATGGCCGGGCCGGGTCGGCGGGCGGGCTCAGCGGAACCCACGAGTCACAGCGCAGGCACCGGTACCAGCGCAGGCCGTCCGACTCGCGCGCGAAGATGGCATCACCGGGCCGCAGTGCCGCGGCATCGGTACCGAGCAGCTCGTGCCCGTGCAGCCCGCAGCCGATCAGCTCATACCGCAGCTTGGGCCGGAACCGACGGGGCCGTTCGCTGCCTGGTGGCGCTGGTACTGCCGAAACCGGAGTATCACCATCCATGATCCGCAGCGCTACCCGCGCTCGGGGTCTTTGAATCACGGTCGGCTGCGGATCACGGCCGTGCGCGGCCGCGGGGGGCGCCCCGCGGCCGCGCGAGTGGCCGCCGCCCACCGCCCCCGGAGGCGGGCGGCCTCCCATCGCGCGGGCCGAGCGGCCACCTTCGCCTCGCGTGCTGAGGCGGATCGCGGCGGCGGCCGCGATCCGCCCGAATTAGAACATAATGGCGCGCAATACGGTGATCGAGGTCCAATCCATCTCTTGGACGAGGTCCAATTCGCCGCCTCATCTGCGCTTCCTGGGCAGGTCTAGACTTCGAGACGTGACCGAGATGCTGGCTGACGGGGTCGCGGGGCTGATGACCCTGTTTGACCCGCACCGAGTCGCCGATCCCTACCCCACGTACGCGTGGCTCCGGTCTGCCCGGCCCATCTGGCGGCCGGTCGAGCAGGTGTACGTGCTGAGCCGCCACGAAGACTGCGCCGCGGTGCTGCGGGATCCCAGGTTCGGGCGCGCCGAGGGGGGACGCCTGGGACTGCGCCGGGCTGGCCAGGACGCCGGGCCGACCGCGGAGCGCCCGGCCGTGCGCTCCTTCCTCGCACTGAACCCGCCGGACCACACGCGGCTGCGCCGGCTGGTCTCGCGGGCCTTCACTCCGGCGCGGGTGCGGGACCTTGGCCCCCGGATCGAGGCGGTTGCCGCGGAGCTGATCAAGGCGGCCAGCGCGTCCGGCGGGCCGGTGGACTTGATCGAGGCGCTGGCCTCGCCGCTGCCGGTGACGGTGATCAGCGAACTGCTTGGCGTGCCGGCCGCCGACTACGACCGGCTCGTCGGCTGGTCCGATGCGCTGGCACGGGGCCTTGACCCCGCGTTCCTCATCTCGGCCGAGGACCGGGAGCGGCAGCAGGTGGCCCGGGCCGAATTCGGCGCCTACCTGACCGGCCTGATCGCGGAGCGCCGCCGGTCACCCGGCCACGACCTGGTGTCCGCGCTGGTGGGCGCGGCCGATGACGGCGACGTACTCAGCGAAGAAGAGCTGATCGCCACCTGCATTCTGCTTCTCGTCGCCGGACACGAGACAACGACCAGCTTGATGGGCTCCGCCGTCCTTGAGCTGATTAAGCACCCCGACCAGCTCGCCCGGCTGCGCGCCGAGCCGGAGCTCATGGCGGGGGCGGTCGAGGAGTTCCTGCGTTATGACCCGCCCGTCCAGCTGACCGCGCGGGTCGCGCTGACCGACGCGAGCATCGCCGCGGAGCCGGTAGCGGCCGGGTCCGCGACCTTGATGCTGCTCGGTGCCGCCAACCGGGACCCCAGCCTGTGCGCCCAGCCAGAGTGCCTCGATATCACCCGGCCGCCAACCCACCACCTGTCTTTCGGCCAGGGCATTCACTTCTGCCTGGGCGCACCGCTCGCCCGGCTGGAGACGCAGATCGTCCTCCGTCTGCTGCTGGAGCGGCCGGACGATCTCCGCCTGGCCGGCCAGCCGGCCTGGAAGGAGAACACCGTCCTGCGCGGGCTCCGCTACCTCCCGGTCACCTTCGGCGGACGGTGAACTGTAGTTGACCGAACCACAGTTGACCGAAC
>JBEKEK010000134.1:0-21554 GCA_050013875.1 Trebonia sp.
GGCGGACAGCTGCTTGAGCTGGCCGTGCTCGGTGAGCACGAGCGGGCCGTCGGCGCGGTTGGGCGAGAAGCCGCCCTCGGCCGGCGGCGGGTTGAGCACCACCGCGAAGCCGGCCCGGCGGCCGGACGGTACGCGGATGATGTCACCCCGGCGGAGGGTGGCGAGGACGCGGCGGGCCTGCGCGCGCTGGGCCGAGGCGCGGCCCTTGGACGCGCCGCGCTCGGCGTCGGTGAGCCTGCGGCGCAGGGCCGCGTACTCAAGGAAGTCGCCCCGGTCGCAGCTGATCTGCCGGGCGAGGTCGTCGCCTGCCTCCTTGACCCGGCGGAGCCTGCGGGCCAGCCCGACGACACCGCGGTCGGCCTGGAACTGGGCGAAGCTCGACTCCAGCAGGGCGCTGGCGCGCTGGCGGCCCGCGCGGCCGGTCAGGTTGACGGCCATGTTGTAGGAGGGGCGGAAGCTTGAGTTGAGCGGATAGGTACGGGTGCTCGCGAGCCCGGCGACCGCGCCCGGGTCAAGGCCCGGCTGCCAGAGCACCACCGCGTGCCCCTCGACGTCGATCCCGCGTCGGCCCGCGCGCCCGGTGAGCTGGGTGTACTCCCCCGGGGTGAGCGCGACGTGAGCCTCGCCGTTCCACTTGTCGAGCTTCTCGAGCACGACCGTGCGGGCTGGCATGTTGATGCCGAGCGCCAGCGTCTCGGTGGCGAAGACCGCCCGTACCAGACCGTCGGTGAAGAGCTCCTCCACCACTTCCTTGAAGACGGGGAGCATGCCCGCGTGGTGGGCGGCGATGCCCCGCCGCAGGGCAAGCACCCAGTCGTGGTAGCCGAGGACGGTGAGGTCCTCGTCGGGAATGTCGCTGGTCCGCCTGGACGCGACGGACTCGATGTACTCGGCCTCGCTCGGTGTGGTCAGCCGCAGGCCCGCCTGCAGGCACTGCTGGACGGCGGCGTCGCACCCGGCCCGGCTGAAGATGAAGGTGATCGCGGGCAGCAGGCCCGCCGCGTCGAGGCGGTCGACGATCTCCGGGCGGTACGGCGCCGCGTCCCGCCGCGGCCGGTGGCCGCCGCGGCCTGGGCGGCTGCGCGGCTGGCGGATCTCCTCGCGCCGCGCCAGCCGGACCAGGTCGGGGTTGACCTGGCGGTGATTGTCGTCGGTGAACAGGTCGTAGAGGCGGTGGCCGGCCATCATGTGCTGCCAGAGCGGCACCGGCCGGTGCTCGTCCACGATGACCTCGGTGCCGCCGCGGACCTGGGCGAGCCAGTCGCCGAACTCCTCGGCGTTGGAGACGGTGGCCGACAGCGCCACCACCCTGACCGACTCCGGCAGGTGGATGATCACCTCTTCCCAGACCGCGCCGCGGGACCGGTCGGCCAGGTAGTGCACCTCGTCGAGGACCACGTAGCCGAGGTCCCTGAGGGTGGCGGAGCCCGCGTAGAGCATGTTCCGCAGCACCTCGGTGGTCATTACCACGATCGGCGCGCTGCCGTTGATCGCGTTGTCACCGGTGAGCAGGCCCACGGTCTCGCTGTCATAGCGCTTGACCAGGTCGTTGTACTTCTGGTTGGAGAGCGCCTTGATCGGCGTGGTGTAGAAGCACTTACGGCCGTTGCTCAGCGCCAGGTGGACGGCGAACTCGCCGACAACGGTCTTCCCGCTGCCGGTGGGGGCGGCCACCAGCACCCCGTCACCGCCCGCGAGCGCGGAACAGGCGGCGACTTGGAACGGGTCGAAATCGAAGTCGTAGAGGTCGCGGAACGAGGCGAGCTCAGGGTTGGCCTGCCGGTCGCGGAACTGCGCGTACCTCTCGGCCGGGCCCACCGCGGGGGTGCTCATGGCTCCAGGGTATGAGACTTCGGTCCCCGGTGATACTGGTGAGACGTCCCGCTACTCGTGGCCGCTAGTTGAGCGAGCTGTCGACGTCGACCCGCTCGGGCGTGTCGATCGGCGATAGCTCGTCATCGGCAAGGCCCTCATTCAGGTCCGGGTGCAGCCGCGTATAGCGCCGGTCGTTGAAGAAGATGATGACCTCGGCCGCCTCCACCAGCAGCACCACGACGCCGCCGAGCAGGAGCATCGTCAGCGGGTCGGGGCTCGGCGACGCGATCCCGGCGAACACGAAGACCAGGAAGATGATGATCTTGCGCCACTTCTTGAACCGCTCATGGGTCACGACGCGGGCCAGGTTCAAGATGACCAGGAACAGCGGCACCTCGAAACAGAGCCCGAACCCTATGATCATCGCGATCCAGTACCCGATGTAGGTGTCGGCGGTGAACAAGTTAGTCAGCCCGCCCGACATCCCAATGAAGAACTTCAGCCCGCGGCTCATCGCGATGAAGGCGAAGCAGCAGCCCAGGGCGAACAGCGGGACCGCGGTACCCATGAACAGGTAGGTCCAGCGCTTCTCCCGCGAGTACAGCCCGGGAGCGATGAAGGCCCAGAGCTGGTAGAGCCAGATCGGGCTGGTCACGACGATCGCGGCGATGACGGAGACCTTGATATGCAGGTAGAAGCCGTCCATCACGCCGTTGAGTATGAGCGAGTGCCCGGGCACGTTTACGTGGCAGCCATTGACCGCCTGGCAGTACGGCCGCTGGACGAAGGACCAGATCTGGTTGTAGAACGCCCACGCCACGCCCGCGCCCACGAGGACCACCACGGCGATCGTGACCACCCGGTTGCGCAGCTCGCGCAGGTGATCCATCAGGGGCATCCGGCCGTCCGGGTTGGCCTGTCGCCTGAGGCGCAGGTAACGCGAGCCTACGACGCGGGCACCCCGGATGGCGGTGGGCTTCGATGCCATGATCGTTACAACCGACTTCCCGAAGGGGTCTGGTGGGGGCTGAAGCGCTCGGCAGGGTTACTGGGCCTGCGCGCTGTCGGTCGTCTTGTTGCCGGCAACCGACTGCTGCAGGTTCGCGAGCTGGGCGCTGAGCGCGTCGATCTGCGCCTGGTGGGCGTCCACCGGCGTGCTGGCGACCGGCTGGATCTGTGCCGGGCCGACCGTCGGGGTAACGGCCGGAGTAGCCGCGCTGAAGGTCGTCTCGGTGTTGTCGTCCTCGTGCATGCCCTGAACCTCGGTCTTCAGGATGCGCATCGACTTCCCGAGCGAGCGCGCGGCTTCGGGCAGCTTGCGGTACCCGAACAGCACGATGATCAATATCGCGATGATCGCGATCTTCCACGGGCTGTCAAACAGGTCCATTTGAGTCCTTAAGTCACAGGGGATGAGTCCCGTTAGCCTGAGACTCGCCTTGCGAGCGAGTCTACACTCCACCTTCGCAGCGACAAGGCTAGCGGATTGGCCTAGACGGGCGGTTAACGCAATCTGGCCGGCAAGTTCTCACCCCGCGGCAAGATCAGGATCCGGCAAGTAGTCTAAAGTGCTACAGAACGGTACATTTCGGGTGGTCCGCTTGACTAGTGATGTGACTGGAGTGAAGCTGATCAACGCTGATCAACGGAGCCTCGCCAGCAGGTTCTCACCTCGCGGCCAGATCAGGATGGTGTAGGCGTGGTATCGGTACCGCTGCGCCGGGCGGCCGAACGTGGCCACCGCCTGGGCGACGGTGATCCCTGACCCGCCTGCCGCGTCGGGCAGTTTCGGCGCGGTGAGCACGAGGAAGTCCGCGGCGTGGCCGGACGGGTCGAACCAGCGCAGCGACGCGTTCCAGGCGTAGGCGCGGACCCGGCCGCGGGCGGTCGGTGCCACCGCGCGCAAGGTGACCAGGCCGCCGCTCTCCAGGGTCACGATGTTGGCCTGGTGGTACCCGCTGAGCCCGTTGGTCAGGTGCCGGGCGCGCAGCCAGACGGCCAGGTTCGCGTACTGGGGGGCCGCCGGCGGCTGGGCCGCCGCGTACCCGAGCATGGCGGCGTAGAGCGCGAGCACCCCGCACAGGCCGTAGCGGAGCGCCCGGCGCGGCCCGCCGCCGCCAATCAGGCGGTCACCGAAGACGCGGCCCGCCAGCACGGCGGCGAACGGCAGGACCGGCGCGATCTCCCTGGTGGAGAAGATGTTCACCGCCTGCACGGCGACCAGGTAGCCGGCCAGATCGACCGCTATCCCGGCCAGCAGCACCGACTCGATAAGGCCGGCCCGCCCGGCCCGCGGTGCGAGCCGCCTGAACACCGCCACCAGCGCCGCGATGGCCAGCGCGACGCCAACCAGGTGGATGATCGCGAAGGTCACGGCCAAGGCGGAGCCGGCGCCGAGCACGTTGGCGCCGAACAGCAGGAGCAGCCCCTGGCCGGCCAGCCTGGTGTTCCCCTCGAGCCGCCCGGGACCGCCGAGCGACGTGGCGAGCCCGTGCACCTGCCAGCCGCCGGCCGCCCTGATAAGCGCGGTGGCGGCGAGCTCGGTGGGGATCGCGAGCACCGCGGCGGCCAGCAGCGCCAGCTCGTAGCGGCGCGGGGGCAGCGGTCCGGTGTTCCGCGGTGCCCGGTGCGTGCGCGCCCGGCGCCTGACGTCGCGGTCGCGGAGCGCACCCTGCGCTACCCGGCAGGCGCACACCCCGGCCAGCGGGATGATCGCGATGAACAACGTCATCGCGTCCGCCACCGCGGTCCAGGCGAGGCCCAGCCAGACCAGCGCAGGCGCGTACCAGCGTTCCTGGCCGCGGTCGATGAGCAGCCAGATGATCAGCACCGGGACCGACGTGCCGGTGTGGTCCGGTGAGAGCACCAGGGTCTGCGTTCCCGCGCCGAGCTGGGGGGCGAGCATGATGCCGGCCGTGAGCAGCGCCCGGCTCACCCCGGCGGCGCCGGTGGCGCGGCCCCGGGCGAGGCAGGCCGCCGTCAGCACCAGCAGGGTGTAGGTCATCGCGCCCGCCAGGTGCATGACGTTGGCCGACAGCCCGTGGACGAGCTCGATCGCCGCGTACTGCGGGATTTCGGTGGTGTAGAAGGAGACGTCGGTGACCCACCAGCCGTGCAGCAGCACGTTCCCGTGCAGCAAGTCCCACGCCTGCAGCGCCTGCGACGCGCCGTCCGAGCCGACCGCGACGGTCCGCGACTGGAGCAGGTAGCAGGCGAACAGCGCCACCGCGGCGACGGCGGTGCCGGCCGCCAAGGCCGCGGTCTCGCGCCGCGGCGGCCGCAGCCGCAGCCGCGGCCGCCTGGCCGGCCGCGGCCGGGAGGCTGCCTGCCGGGGCTCGCCGGTTATCACGACAGCCCAGGGAACGCGGCGCCGCTCACGCGGGTGAGGAGGTTGTAGCCGTAGGTCATGATGATGTCCTGGCCCACGTGGTACTCGGCGGCAGGCGGCCCGAAGCGGGCGCGGACCGCCGCGACCGCCAGCGAGTCCTCCGGTTGCGGCGGGTGAGCCTGGGCGATGACGAACGTCGCGCGGTGCAGGCCCCGCCAGTACCACTGGGATGACGCGTTCCAGCGGACCGGGGCGGCGGCCACATCCGTGACCGGCGCGACCAGGACCCGGCCGCCGGTGGTCACGGTGGTCTGGGCGCCCTGCCAGTAGGCGGCCAGACCGTCGCGCTGGTGGTGGGCGATGAGCCAGTCGGCGACCGTCTGCACCGGCATCGCTCCGGCTGGCCACATGGCCGCGTCGCCCATCTCGGCCGCGCCCAGGGCCAGCCAGACGACGAGCGCCACGGTCGCGGCCCGCGCAAGCCGGGCCCGCTCGGGCAGTAGCGGCGGCAGCGTGCGGCCGGCCAGCACCGCCGCCAGCGGCAGCAGGACCGCGACCTCGTGCGCGCTGGAAAGCGACCGCAGCACCGAGCCGAACACGCCGGCCGCCATGGTGGCGACGATGGCGGCGACGAGGATCTGGGTGACGCGGTCACCGGCCGCGCCAAACCAGCAGCAGAAGCCGGCCGCGATGCCCGCGGCAAGCCCGGCGACGGCCAGCGCCAGCCCGATGACATGCAGGTCCATCATGAGAACGAGCGGGACATGCTGCGACCGGGTGATTGCCTGGCGCGGCGGGCCCGGGCCGTTGGCGCCGAAGAGCAGCACGATCGACTGCCAGAGCACGCGCGCGTTGCCCGGCACCTGGCCGAGCGGGGCGAGCCGGCCACCGGGGATCGGCCGCAGGTCGAAGCCGCCGAGCGCGGCGATGGCTTGCTGCGCGAGCCACGCGAGCCCGGCCGACGCGATGGCGGCGGCCAGTAGCGGCCCGTCTTCGCGCAGTCCCCGCAGCACCGCGCGCAGCCGGGCGGCGGCCTGTCCGGCGGCGGGCCGACGGCGGACGGCGGCCGCCGCGAGGCGGCAGGCGCAGACGGCCGCTACCGGGACCGTGGCCGCCACCAGGGACAGCTCATCGCCAAACTGGGTCCAGGCGAGCAGAACGCAGGCCACCGCGGCGACGTACCAGCGGGCGGCGGGCCGCTCCCGTCTGGCCGGCTGGTATCCCCAGTCCAGGAGCAGCAGCAGGAGCAGGATGGGCGCTGAGGTGCCGAAGTGGTCGGGGTTCTCAAGGAACACGTCGGTGCCGCCGAGGATGGACGGCGCGAGCATGATGCCGACCGTGAGCCCGGCCCGGCCCAGTCCGGCCGGGCCGGCCGCGCTCCCCCTGGCGAGCAGCGCCGCCAGCGCGAGCGTGAGCGTGTAGGTGAGCGCACCGCAGATGTGCACGACACCGGGCGACACCCCGTGGGCGGCCACCACCAGCGCGTACTCGGGCAGCTCGGTGGTGAAGAAGGAGACGTCCGAGGTCCACCAGCCGACCAGCAGCGGGTTCCCGTGCAGCATCGCCTGCGCCTGGAGGACGCTGGCGGCGCCATCGGAGTTGGCCGCCACCGTCCGCGACTGGCCCAGCGCCAGCAGGAACAGCGCCGCGAGGGCCACCGCGAGCGCCAGCGCCCGCACCAGCCGGCGCCGCGGCGGCGATCCGGGGAGGGCATGGCCGCCGTCGCGCCGCGCCCCGGCCGGCCCGCGCACCCGCACGCGGCCGACCACCCCCGTAAGCATGACCGGCAGCTTAGCGTAATCACTCGCTCACGCAGCGGCTATAGCGGCGACCGGCCGGGCGTCGCGACCTGGCCGTAATGCCCAGCCCGCCCGGCGACGGGCGGCGACGGGCGGCGCTACGGGCTCGGCGGCGCGTTGAGGCTGCTGAGTACCGGCGGGATGACGCTGCCGAGCAGGTTGCGGTGGTAGACCAGGACCAGCGTCTTGCCCAGGTAGTAGATCTGCGCGGGCTTGCCGTACCAGTAGATGACCGTGTTCACGTACAGATAGCCGGCGCCCAGCTGTTGCTCGTGCGCGATGACGAAGTTCGCCGCGGAGGTGGCCGGGTCGAACCAGGACTGCTTGGCCTCCCACAGGTAGCCGTAGTCGGCGCCGATGGTCACCGGCGCGATGCGGACCGCCCCGCCGCTGGCCGCCGACGTGACGTTCGCGTCCCAGTAGCCGCCGATGCCGCTGGTCAGCCGGTGCGCCACCAGCCAGTCGGCGAGCGCCTGGTTGACCGCCGGGACCGCGGGCTGGCTGGCGTTGTAGCCGAGGTTGGCCAGGTAGCTGAGCCCGACCGCGGCGACCACGCAGGCCGCTGCCAGCCGCACCGCCGACTCCCTGCGGGCGAACCGCCCCGGCCGGGCCCCGGCCGGCTCCCGCACACCGGCCGCCCGGCGGCCGGCCAGCCAGGGACCGAGGCAGCGGCCCGCGAGGGCCGCGCTCAGCGGGAGGACGATGGCGATCTCGTGCGTGCCGGCCACCGGCGTGCTGAGCGGGCTGACCGCGCCCGCCGCCAGCACGATGAGGATGGCGAGGACGAGCGTCCGGGTCACCCGGTCCGCCCGCGGCCAGCGCCGGATGCCGGCGATCAGCCCGAGCAGCGCGGCCGCGATGGCGGCCAGATGCAGGTACGCGTAGGCGGTCAGCGGCTGCCCCTGCCCCCAGAAGTTCGCGCCGAACAGGTACATCAGGTTCTGACCGAGCGCCCCCAGCTGCCCGCCAAGCAGCTGCAGGTTGGCGATCTGCACGGTGCCGCCGCCGTTCGGGATCGTGTGCAGGTAGAAGCCGCCCGCGTGGCCGATCGCCCGGACCAGTTGCCCGGTCAGGACGTAGGAGACGACGGCCCCCACGACCAGCGCCAGATCCCACCGGTGCCGCGCCAGCTCGTGCCCCCGGGTCGCAGGCGGCGTCTCGGGGTTGCTCTGGCGCCGGCGGATCCGGCCGGCCAGCCGCCGGATCGAGAGCGCGGCCAGCGGCGTGGCGCAGGCCACGGCGAGCGGCAGCGCGCCGCTGAACCCGGCGACCGGATCGTCGAGCTGCGCCCAGGTCAGCATCAGGCAGACCAGCAGCACGGCGGCGATCACGGACAGCCGGCGGCTGGGCCGCAGCAGATCGACGACGAGCAGCGTGGCCAGCACCGGGACCCCGATCGCGGTGTGGTCCGGCGCCAGCAGCAGCACGTGCCCGCCCGGCATGGCGCCCGGCGCGACCATGATCCCGGCGGCGAGCAGCGCGCGAACCCAGCCCTCGCGCAGGCCGCGCCCGCGGTCGCGGGCGGCGCCCGCCGCCACCAGCGCGGCGAACAGCACCAGGAGCGCGTACTCGACGGCCGCGGCCACGTGCATGACATCGACCCGCAGCCCGTAGACCAGGCTGATCAGGCCGTCCAGCGGCACCTCAAGGGTGTAGAACGACACGTCGGAGACGGCCCAGCCGCGCAGCAGCAGGTTGCCGTGAACCATGTCCCAGCCCTGCAGCACCTGGCCGACCGCGTCGGAGTTGGCCGCCTCCGACCGGGACTGCAGCAGGTAGCCGAAGAAGAGCCCGACGGTCAGCGCCGCCGCGGCAACCACCGTGAGCAGCCGCCGCACGGCCGCCCGGCGGCGAGCGGGCCGGGCGGCTTCGCCGCCCGTGGGAGCGGCTACCGCCAGCTGTCCCTCTCCGCTCTCAGGCATTCTTAAAAAATAGCGGCACGAATTGCCTAGATCGCGACATAACATTTGCTCCGGCTGCTCGGCCGCCCCTCGATATGCCGTGTCCATTCCACGCCGCGGGCAGCGTCTAACCTGGCAGGTAAGACCTTCCCAGCTCCCCCAGCAGGTTCTTCCGCCACACCATGATCACGTACCCCTGGTAGTGGTACTGCTGGTAAGGTCGGCCGAACTGGGCGATCGCCTCGGCCGAGGTCACCGTGGACCCGGGGTGCGGACCGGGCGCGGTGGCGACGACGAAGTTCACGTCGCTGGCCTGGCTGTCCAGCCACTGGTCGTTGAACTCCCACAGGTAGGCCGACAGCCCGTGCCCCCGGCGGAACCGGACCGACCGCATGATCACCCGGTCGTCACTGACCAGGGTCGTGCTGTCGGCGTTCCAGTAGCCTGCCAGCCCGTTCCGCAGGTGGTGGGCGGACAGGAACCGCGCCAGCGGGACCGAGGCGGGCCGGGCCGCAGTGACGGACACCAGCGCCGTCACCAGCGCGGCAATCGCGGCGAGGGCCCCGGCGGCGAGCAGCGGCTCGAGGCGGCGCCGGAGCAGCGGCCCGGCCAGCATCCGGCCGGCCAGCGCGCCGCCGAGCCCGAATAGCGGGGCGATCTCCCGCACTGTGCCGACGGACCCTGGGTAGAGCAGGCCGTAGGCGAGCAGGTTGATCACGATCGCCACCGCCAGCAGCTGCGCGATCAGGTCACCGGCATCGGGACCGGGGCGGGAGGCGGGGCGGCCGGCCGGGCCGAGCTCAGCGCTAGAGACGGCGGAGCCGCCGGGGACGCCGCCGGAGGAGCTGACGGAGCCGGGATAGCGGACTTGGCGGAACCCACGCAGCGCGCGCACCAGCGCGGCCGCCACCAGGCCCGCGAAGACCAGGTGGATCGCGGTCACCAGCAGCCAGTCGTTCAGCCGGGCGCCGAAGAAGTCGGCGCTGAACAGCCTGAGGAAGTCCTCGAGGGTCACCGAGGCGTTGCCAGGGACCGCGCTCGACGGCACCAGGTAGTGCGTCTTGCTCGGGTTGACCACGAAGCCGCCGCCGGAGCGGATCAGCCGGCTCAAGGCGGTCGCGCCAACCGCCGCGGCCGCCCCGGCGGCGGTCAGCGACAGCTCGTACCAGGCGGCCGACAGCGGCGCCCGGCGGAGCGCGAGCAGGCCGAACGACCGCGCCCCGCAGACCGCCACCAGCGGCGCCACGCCGATCAGCAGTACCAGCGAGTCGCCCACCAGCGCCCAGCCGAGCACCGCCGCTACCGCCGCCGGCACCCACCAGCGCCGCGGCGCGCGGTCAAGCAGCAGCAGGGCGAGCAGGACCGGGACGGCCGTGCCGAGGTGGTCCGGGTCGTTGAGCACCGTCGGGGCCGCCATCCGGGTGGGGCCGAGCAGCACCGCGACCGTGATGCCGGCCCGCACGGCGGCCGTTCGCCGGCCGGCCGGCCGCGGTCCGCAGGCCACGGCCGCGGCCAGCACCACCAGCAGCGTGTAGGTGAGCGCGGCGGACAGCCGCACCACGTCCGGGTTGAGCCCGCGGACGATCTCGACCAGCACATACTCCGGCATCTCGGTCGTGTAGAAGGACACGTCGGACAGGTACCAGCCGTGCAGCAGCACGTTGCCGTGCAGCATCGCCCAGGCCTCGAGCTCCATTCCGGCGCCGTCGGACTGCACGCCCATCTGCCGCGCCTGGCGCTGCGCGCAGTAGAACAGCAGCGCGATCCCGGCCAGGACGGCCACCACCGGCCAGCGCCGCCACCGGGCGAGCCCGGTCCGCGGCGGCCGTTCGCGGGCGCTCCGGCCCGCGCGCGCCGCCCCCGCCCGGCCGCTCACCCCCGTCAGCATGACGCGAAGCATAACGTCATCAATTGATTACGGAGAGCGAAAACTCCAAACCAGAGCATGTCTAGATGAGAGCCTTCGCTATCGACAGGATGAAAGCCCGGGTTATCGACGAGCCCGGCGATGAGCAGGCCGAGCAGCGCCCGGTCAGGTCAACCGGTCCAAGCCCGCAGGTTTCTGGCCCGGCAAGCCAGAGCATCAAGAACGTGATCAGGTATCGACAGGGTCCGGAATCCTCAGCCGGCGGGGCGAAGGCAGCGGACCCGCACCGGGGGTGGTCCAGCGTCCCGCCAGCAGCCTCGTGGCAGTTCAGTCTTACGCGACGCAAAGGTTCCCCGGAATGGGGCTAGATCTCTACCGTACCTATAGGATTACTGTAGATTTGTATGTGATTTGACTTGTCAGCCTGTATGGTCACTTGTCATGACAGCCCAAGCCCAGCAGTTCCCGCCTACATCCACGCGAGCGGAGCCCAGCATCAATTACGCGCGCTTGTATGAGTACCGGTTTCGCGATGTGGAGCAGGCCGGCAAGCTAGCAGTGTGGCGCGAGATCGCCAGGTACGTGCACGCCCGGATGGGCAAGCCGGAGCGCGTGCTTGACCCGGCGGCCGGCCGGGGCGAGTTCATCCGCTCCGTCCCGGCGGCCGAACGCTGGGGGATCGACCTGGTCGAGCAGGCCGACCTCGAAGCCGCTGACGTGAAGATGATCATCTCCGACATCATGGAAGCGGAGTTGCCCGCCGACTACTTCGACGGGATCTGGGTCTCCAACTTCCTCGAGCATCTGCCCGATCAGGACGCGGTCGCGGCCCTGCTCGGAAAGCTGCACGCGGCGATGACCGTGGGCGGCCGGATCGCGATTATCGGCCCCAACTTCAAGTACTGCCAGCGGGAGTACTTCGACTGCGCCGACCACACGGTGATCCTCACCCACCTCGGGGTGGCCGAGCACCTGTACGCGGCCGGGTTCGAGCTCGAGTCGGTGGTGCCGCGATTCCTGCCGTTCTCCTTCCGTGGCCTGCTGCCGCCCTCGCCCCGGCTGACCCGCGCCTACCTCCGCACGCCGGCCCTGTGGCCGCTGCTCGGCAAGCAGTTTTTCCTCATCGCACGGAAGGTTGCCGATTAGCCGGGGCGATCGCGAGCCGCGGAGCGGGACGCGGCCACAGCTGGGACTCGGGCTAGTCAGGCTGTTTTACCGGCGAGCTCTACAAGTCGCCGTTTCGCACGCCGACGAAGGGCGGGGGAACCTCACCCGTGGTCCTGCCCTCGCCGTCGAGGTTCCGCGGCGCGTAGAGCTGGCTGGGCACCGGCTGGACGACGCTCTCCAGCAGGTTGCGGTGGTAGACCAGGATGCTGTACTGCTCGAACTGGTAGATCTTGGCGGGCTTGGCATACCAGGCCAGGGCCTCGGCCGCGGTGACGTCGCTGCCGCCCGTCTGCTGCCTGGTCGTGACGATGAAATTCGCGGCGGCGACGGCCGGGTTGTACCAGTCCTCCTTAGCCACCCAGAGATAGCCGTACTTGCCGCCGCTGATCACCGCCGCGAGGTGGACCTTGCCGCCGGTGATCAGCGTTGTGCTGTTCGCGTTCCAGTAGCCGCTGAGACCGCTGGTCAGGCGGTGTGCGATGAGCCAGTTGGCGAGGGGTGCGTCGTTAGGCTGCGCCGTTGGCCGCGCGGCGCCGTAGCCGAGGCAGCACAGCAGGCCGAGCCCGACGGCGGCGAGCGCCCAGGCCACCGCCGCCCTGGCCGCCCGCCCCGCCCGGGCGAACCGCTGGGATCGCGCGCGGCCGGCCAGCCAGGGGCCGACAGCCCGGCCGCCGAGCACCGCGCCGAGCGGGAGCACGACGGCGATGTCGTGCGTGCCGCCAACCGGGATCATCAGCGGGCTCGCCGCGCCAGCCGCCAGCATGACGACGACGCCGACGACGAGAGCCCGCGATACCCGGTCCGCCCGCCGCCAACGGGCGATGGTAACGAGCAGGCCGAGCAGCGCCACCGCGGCGCCGACTAGGTGCAGGTACGCGAAGGCCTGCTGCGGCTGCGGCAGCCCCCGGAAGTTGGCGCCGAACAGGATGAGCAGGTTTCCCGCGACAGCCCGCGACTGCGCCGGGACCGTGGCCCAGTGGGAGATCTGCGACCGTGCCGGGATCGCCCGCAGGTAGAAGCCGCCGGCTCGCCAGATCCCCTTGTTCAGCAGCTCGGTCACGCCGAAGGAGGCGGCCGCGACGACGGCGAGCGCCGCGTCATAGCCGGGCGACCGAGCGCCGCGGCCGGGCCGCGGCGGGGCCGCCGCCCGCCCGCCCCGCCTGCGAACCATCCCGACAAGCGCCCGGACCCCGGCCGCGATCAGGAACGACGCGACAGACGCGGCACCGACCACGGCGAGCGGGATCGCGCAGCTGAGGGTGGCGACCAGGTCATCGAGCTGCGCCCAGACCAGCAGCACGAACGTCAGCAGGAGCGCGCCCGCCGCCGGCCGCCAGCGGCGGGGGGCCACCCGATCCACGATCAGCAGCGCAATCAGCACGGGGACGCCGATCGCGGTGTGGTCAGGCCCCCCAAGCAGCACGCCCGAGCCCCCATCGGTGCCGGGCGCGACCATGATCCCGGCGGCGATCAGCCCCCGCGTCCATGCCTCGCGGCGGCCGTGCCGCCGGTCCCGCGCCGGGCCGGCCGCCACCAGCGCGGCGAACAGCACGAGCAGCGCGTACTCGATGGCCGCGGCCACGTGGATCACGTCGACCCGCAGCCCGTACACCGCCGCGACCAGCCCGTCGACCGGTATCTCGAACGTGTAGAACGACACATCGGCCATCACCCAGCCGCGCAGCAGCAGGTTGCCATGCTGCACCATGTCCGAGCCCTGTAGCACCATGCCGGCCGAGTCCGAGTCGGCGCCCTGGGTCCTGGACTGCAGCAGATAGCACCAGAAAAGGCCGACAAGCACCGCCGCGATCACAGTCACGGTGGGTAGTCGGCGCGCGGCCCGCCGCCAGCGGCCGGGTAGCGCCAGTTCCTCGCCAACCTGGTCTGTTATCTCGAGTCGTCCCTGTCGGCTCACGTGCAACCTGAGAAAGTAGCGACCGCCATAAGACAAATGATTACAGAGAGCGAAATCAGCGCAGCAGTCGCGTGTCTCCGCACGAGCCTTACAAGCCGCCGTTCCGGACGCCGATGAACGGCGCTGGGACCTCACCCGTGGTCAAGCCTGCGCCATCAAGGTCCGGCGGAGCGTAGAGCTGGCTGGGGGTCGGCTGGACGACGGTCGCCAGCAGGTTGCGGTGGTAGACCAGGATGCTGAACTGCTGGAACCGGTAGATCTTGGCGGGCTTGGCATACCAGGCCAGGGCCTCGGCCGCGGTGACGCCGCTACCGCCCGTCTGCTGGGTGGTGGCGACGATGAAGTTCGCCGAGGAGACCTCCGGATTGAACCACTCCGCCTTCGACTCCCAGAGGTAGCCGTACTTGCCCGCGCTGGTCAGCGGGGCCAGCCGGACCTTGCCGCCGGTCTGCAGGGTGGTGATGTTCGCCTGCCAGTAGCCGCTGAGCCCGCTGGTCAGCTTGTGGGCGAGCAGCCAGTTCGCCAGGGCCTGGTCCCTGGGGGCGGCGCCGGGCTGCGCGGCCGCGTAGCCAAGGCCGGCCAGCAGCGCGAGCCCGGCGGCGGCGAGCGCGCAGCCCGCCGCCAGCCGCACCACCGGGACCGAGCGGGCGAACCAGCCGGCCCGCGGCGCCCGCCGAGCGGCCAGCCAGGGGCCGATGAGCCGGCCGCCGAGCACCGCGCCGAACGGGAGCACGATGGCGATCTCGTGCGTGCCGCCTAGCGGGAGCATCAGCGGGCTGAACGCGCCCGCCACCAGCATGATGAGGACGCCGACGACGAGCGTCCGCGTCACCAGGTCGCCGCGCCGCCAGAAAGCGATGGCGAGGAGCAAGCCGAGCAGCGCGACCGCGAGGCAGACCAGGTGCAGGTAAGCGAAGGCGGTCTGCGGCTGCGGCCTGACCCAGAAGTTCGCGCCGAACAGGATCAGCGCGTTCTCGGCCTCCGCCTGGATCTGGGTGGAGACCTGCGTCCAGCCGGAGAGCTGCGAACCGCCCTGGATGGAGTGCTGGTAGTAGCCGCCCGAGTGCCAGATCACCCGGACCAGCAGCTGGGTCAGGCCGTAGGAGGCGGCCGCGACGACGGCGAGCGCCGCGTCATAGCCGGGCGCCCCCGCGCCGCGACGACGGGGCCTGGGCGGGTCAGCCACGGTCCGGCCGCGCCGCCGCCGGACCCCGCCGACCAGAGCGCGGACGATCGCGGCGAATCCGGCCGCCGCCGCCGGCAGGCCGCAGACCACCGCCAGCGGCAGCGCGCAGCTGAAGGTGGCGACCGGGTCGTCGAGCTGCGCCCAGACCAGCAGCAGGCCGGCCCCGACCACGGTGGCGCCCGCCAGCCGCCAACGGCGCGGCCGCAGCCGGTCCACCGTCAGCAAGGTGATCAGTACCGGGACGCCGACCCCGATGTGGTCCGGCGCCCCCAGCAGGACGCCGGAGCCCTCCCAGGTGCCTGGAGTCACCATCACCCCGGCCGCGACCAGCCCGCGGATGAGGCCCTCGCGGCCGCCGAACCGCCGGTCCCTGGCCGCGCCCGCCGCCAGCAGCGCGGCGAACAGCACCAGCAGCGCGTACTCGATGGCCGCGGCCACGTGGGTGACGTCGGCGCGCAGCCCGTCCACCGCCGCGACGAGTCCGTCAACCGGCACCTCGAAGGTCCAGAACGACACATCGGAGACGTACCAGCCGCTCAGCAGCCAGTTGCCATGCACCATGGCCCAGCCCTGCAGGACCTGGCCGGCCGAGTCGGAGGTAGCGGCCTGTGTCCGCGACTGGAGCAGGTAGGCCCAGTAGAGCCCGAACGTCGCGGCAGTGATCAAAATCACCGTGAGGACCGGTCGCACTACCGAGCGCCAGCGGGGGCTGCGTGGTGGTTCCTCGCCCGTCGGGGCGGCTACCGCGAGTCGTCCCGGTGGGCTTTCCTGCATTCTTAGAAAATAGCGATCATCACGGTCCGGAATTGACCACAGAAAGGCAGGAAATAGTTAAGATTTAATGAGGGAATTCTTTAGTTAGTCGTAGAGAGCCAACGCCGCCGCGGCGGCGGAGCGGACCTCGTCGGCCAATTCGGCCGGGGCGGTCACCCTGGCCTCCTCACCGAGCTTGAGCGCCAGCCGCCGGACCCAGCCGGTGTCCGGGGTGCGAATCGCGATGCGCAACCGCCCGTCCCCCAGATCTGTCACCGACTCGCACGGGTAATACTCCGCGACCCAGCGCGCCCCCGCGGCAAGCTCGAGTTCGACCAGCACATCCGCCTCCGACGGCTGGAACAGCCCCGCGTCCACGTCCGCCCACTCCGCCTCCTCAGGGAACGAGGCGGGCACGTCGAGCACCGTGACGTCGAGTATGCGGTCGAGCCGGAATTTCCGCACCGCCTCGGCCCGTCGGCACCACCCCTCCAGGTAGGTCCGCCCGTCGACGACCAGCAGCCGCTTCGGGTCCACGTCGCGCTCGGTCGCCTCGTCACGGCTGTGCGCGTAGTGGCGCAGGTGGACCCGTTTGCCCGCGGCCAGGGCAGCGTCGAGGGCGGCGGGAACCCCGCTCTCGTTCGATCCCTCGATTTGGATGGACAGCTGGGAGCTGGCCGCCGCCGACGCGCCCGCCGCGTCTTCGATCTTCGCGATCAGCCGGGTCACGGCGTCGCCGTCGCCGCCCGCCTCGGCCAGCATCCGCAGCGCGACGAGCAGCGCGCTGGCCTCGTCGGCGGCCAGCCGCAGCGGCCGGGCGATCGACTCGGCCTGGCTGATCGTGACCTGGCCGTCCTCGTAGGAGAGGTCGATCGGGCAGTACGGCTCGGGGGACTTGAGCTCCACGCACCAGGCGAGGTTGAGGTCGTCGATCAGCTCCCGCTCGGTCATGCCGAACGTTGCCGCGGTCTCCGCCAGCCCGACCGCGCGCCGCGCGACCACGTAGGGGACGAGCGCGAGCAGGCGGCGGAGGCGTTCGGCGGAGGTCACCATCCGCGGTCCGCCGGCCGGGGCGGGCACGGTCACGCGAGCACCCCCTTCAGCCGCGTGATGACGGCCTCGCGCAGGTCGGGCGGGTCGAGCACCACGATGTCGGGGCCGAACGAGGCGAGGTACTCCGCGTACCAGCCCGCGTCGGCGAAGCTGAGGGTGACCCGGTCCCAGCCGGCTGCCGCGCCGGTCTCTGGCGTGACCTCGCGCGCCCAGCGGCGCAGCGCGACCCCGGCGCCCGCGCGGATGCGCAGCACCGCCGTGCGGTCGCGCGGGGGCCTGCGGTCCCAGTCCTTGACCAGCTCGCGGACGTCCGCGCCGTCCGGGACCTTGACGCTGCCGGGCGGCCCGGCCATCTTGACCGGCCCGGTGATGCGGCTCATGCGGAAGACCCGCGGCGCGCCCCTCCCCCGGTCGTAGCCGGCGACGTACCAGCGGCCCCGCCGGTTGACCACGCCCCACGGTTCGAGTTCGCGGTTGATCGCATCGGACCGGCCGCTGGCCAGGTGGCTGAAGGTGACCGGGCGCCGGTCGCGGACCGCCTCCCAGAGCAGGCCGAAGGACGGCTCCTGGGTGGTCAGCCGCGGTTCGATGGACCGGTTGAGCCGGGCGCCGTCGTCCTCGCTTTCAACCTCACGGCTGGCCGCCTTGAGCTTGAGCAGCGCGCCCGCGGCGGCGCCGGCCAGCTCGGCCGACTGCCAGACGCGGGAGGCGATGCCGAGCACGGCCGCCTCGTCGGCCGCCAGCTGGATCTCGGGGAGCTCATAGTCCTGGCGGCGGATCCGGTAGCCGATCTCGTCGTCGAACACGCTGCTCTTGCCGGTCTCCAGCGGGATGCCGAGCTCGCGCAGCTCCTCCTTGTCCCGCTCGAACATCCGCTTGAACGACTCCTCGGCCTCCGGGTAGCCGCTGACCGAGGCGCGGATCTGCTCGGCCGACAGGTACCGGCGCGACGACAGCAGGAGCACCACGATGGACAGGAGGCGTTCGGTCCTGCGCTTCGACATCAGGTGTACTCCTTACTGTCTTTGCCCCGGGGCGCCGGGCACCCACTAGTCTGCCGTCGTGATCCGATGGCGGAGCGGAACTGTCACGGCGGTGCGGCGAGAGTGGGCCGGGGCTGCCGAATTCATGGTAACCGTGGACGGGGTCCCCATTCGCGCGCTTGCGTACCCGGCGCTGGTCGGGTTGCCCAGGGCCGGCGACCGGGTGCTGCTCAACGTGGGCGCGCTCGAGGCCGGGCTCGGCACCGGCGGTTACGCGCTGGTGGTGGCGATCCCGGACCGGCTGCCGCCCGACCAGGGCGATATGCCCGGACATATCGTGAAATCTCGCTATACGCCGCTGCAGGTGATGGTGGCCAGCGCCGACGAACAGGGCACCGCTCACCACGAGACGCTCCGGTCAGCGGACTCGCTGGGGCAGCTGCCGGTGGTGGTGGCCGATCTCCACTCGGCCCTGCCCGCGGTCCTCGCGGGAATCCAGAGCAGCTATGGAACGGACCGTGACTTCGAGTTGCGGGTCGCCTATGTCATGACCGACGGCGGGGCGCTCCCGGCGTGGTTCTCCCGCACCGTCGCGGGACTGCGCGAGGCCGGCTGGCTGGCCGCGACGATCACCACCGGCCAGTCCTTCGGCGGCGACCTGGAGGCGGTGACCGTGCACTCCGGGCTGCTGACCGCCCGCCACGTGGTCGGTGCCGACATCGCGATCGTCGCCCAGGGACCTGGCAACCTGGGCACCGGGACCAAGTGGGGCTTCTCCGGCGTGGCGGCGGGCGAGGCGGTCAACGCGGCGGCGGTCCTCGGCGGCCGCCCGGTGGGCTCGCTGCGCATCTCCTTCGCCGACCCCAGGGACCGCCACCAGGGCGTCTCCCATCACAGCCTGACCGCCTACGGCCGGGTCGCGCTGGCGGCGGCCGACATTGTGCTGCCCGGCCTGCCCGAGCCGCGGGCATCCCGGCTGGCCGCCGACGCGGCCCCGCTGGCCGGCCGGCACCGCCTGATCACGGTCCCGGCCGACGGCCTGGAGGAGGCCCTCCGCCGCTGCCCGGTCCCGCTGTCCACGATGGGCCGGTCGCTCGACCAGGACCTGGAGTACTTCCTGTCCGCCGCGGCCGCGGGTAAGCACGCGGCGTCTCTGCTGCGCGCGTAAGCCGCCACGCGCCGCCCGGTTCGGCGGCCAGGTTGCGAGGTTCGGGGCACCTCCGGTGACGCCCCCCGCCCAGAGCGCAGCAAGTCGGCGTTAAGAGCAGCCTCGTCTACCCGACCGGGTCCATGCACCAGCCCGTCAGCGGCACCGGCTTGTGGACCTTTATCCCCGCCCCTGCGCGCACCACGGGCGACGTGCTTGAACTCGAGGCTGACACATCGAGGGGGAGCACCGGCTCGGTAGCCATGACGAAATCCCTTGGGCTCGTCGGCAGCGAGCCCTTCAGCAACCCCCGCGCGTTCACGTCCCTGGCGGGAATCGCCTACCTGCCCAGCTCATGACGCGATCCCTCGTCGGGCCCGGCCAATCCAGCCTTAGTGGCGGCCGGCCGGGGCCGGCCGACCGGCACGCGGCCGGCCGGCGGCCCCGGCCGCGGCCTCCTCGCTGAGCCGCCAACCACCGCGCCTTGCCTCATCGTGTGAAGTTCGGGTCGTGTGCAGCCCCCAACGGCACACGATGCCCGAAGTGCACACGCTCTTGGGCGGCCCGGGGGGGCGGGGTTAGGTGAGGGAGGCGAGGATGTGCTCGGCCTGGCGGATCAGCGGGCCGTCGATCATCTGGCCGTCCACACTGGCCACGCCGCCATCGCTGACCGCGGCGAGGACGCGCCGCGCCCAGGCCACCTGGGCCTCGCTGGCACGGAAGGCGGCGCGGACCACGGGCACCTGGCTCGGGTGGATGCACGCCTTCAGCGCGAAGCCCGAGGCCGCCGCGTCCTCCGCCTCCCCGGCGAGGCCGGGCAGGTCTTCGATGTCGATGTAGACGGCGTCGATGGCGTCCTTGCCGTAGGCGGCGGCGGCGAGCAGCACGGCCGACCGGGCATGCAGGGCGACCTGGCGGTAGCGGCCGTCGCCGTGCCGGCTGGTGCGGCCGTGCATCGCCGCGATCAGGTCCTCGGCTCCCCACATCAGCCCGGCCACGCCGGGCGCGGCGGCGAGGGTGGCGGCGTTCAGCACGCCAAGCGGCGTCTCGCACAGGGCGACGACCTGCCACCGGGCCAGCGGGCCGAGCTGGCTGGCGTCCTCCGCCTTGGGCAGCATGACCGTCCGGTACGCGGTTTGGCGCAGCACCGCCAGGTCCGCCTCGAACTCGTGGGTGCCGACGGCGTTGACCCGGACCATCACCCGCTCGGGGTCCACCGGGTTCGCCAGCAGCGCCGCCCGTGCTTCCTGCTTGGCGGTGGGGCGGACGGCGTCCTCCAGGTCGATCACCACCAGGTCGGCCGCCGCCAGCGCCTTGCCGTACCGGTCGGGCCGGTCGGCCGGGCAGAACAGCAGCGCGGGGCGGGGCAGCGGCGGCCCGCCGCGGCCCCGGTCTCGCTGACTCATCCCGGGCGTGCCCATCCCAGGCATGTTCATCCCAGGCATGTTCATCCCGGCGCTCATTCCGGCTCCGGACGGCAGCGGATCAGGGTGGAGCGCTCCATCGTGGCGACCACGTCGCCCCGCTGGTTGGTGGCGACGTGCCGGAAGGTGACGATGCCCGCTCCCGGCCTGCTGGCCGAGAGCCGCTTGCCGATCACGGTCGTCTCGCCGTAGAGGGTGTCACCGGCCCGCACCGGCGCCGGGAACCTGGTCTCGCCGAAGCCCAGGTTGGCGACGATCGTGCCCTGGGTGAGGTGGGTGACCGACTGGCCCACCAGCACCGACATGGTGAGCAGGCTGTTCACCAGCCGCTCGCCGAACTCGGTGCCAGCGCTGAACGCTGCGTCGATATGCAGCGCCTGCTGGTTCATCGTCATCAGGCTGAACATGGTGTTGTCGGCCTCGCTGATCGTCCGGCCGGGTGCGTGCCGGTAGGTGACGCCGGTCTCGAGCTCCTCGAACCAGAGCCCGCGCTGCTGCACGACCGTCTGCGGCTGCCCGAGCGTCGGCCGCTGCCCGTCCGTCTGCGGCTGCCCGTCGCTCACTGGTGCACCCCGATGACCGCGAGCGCCTCGTCCAGCCGGACCTGCTGGCCCACCCTGGCCGTCAGCTCCGTGACCACGCCGTCGGCCGGCGCGGTAACCACATGTTCCATCTTCATCGCCTCCACGATAAGCAGCGGCTGGCCGGCCGTGACCTGGCCACCCTCGGTGACGTGCACGGCCAGTACGGTCCCCGGCATTGGCGAGCGGACGGTGGCGTCGGCGGCCCCGGCGCCTCCCGCGCGGAGCGGGCCGGGGCGCTCCGCGGCCAGTGCCCAGGCGTTCCCGCCCCGGCTCAGCCAGGTGGTCCCGCCCTCGGCCGCGTAGACGTAGCGGACGGTTCGGCCGCCGTAGCTGAGGAGCAGATCGGCGCCGCCGCCCGCCGGGCCCGGGCGGAGCTCCGCGGCGGCGGGCACCTGGTCACCGTCACCGACCACGACCTCAACGGCAGCCGATGCCAGCCCGCGAACGCGTACCTCGGCGGCCGAGCCCGCCGCGCCGAAGCGGAGCTTTGTCCAGGCCTGGCCGCCAATCCGCCAGCCGTCGGGGATCTCCCACGGGTCGGCGCTCGCGGCCGCCGCCGCCCCATCCACCCGGCCGGGGTCTAGCCGAGCAGGGTCTAGGCCTGGGTCTAGGCGGCCTGGGTCTAGGCGGCC
>JBEKEK010000135.1:0-22008 GCA_050013875.1 Trebonia sp.
GGCCGGCGTGGTCTCGATGCGGTTCGGGCTGACCGACGGCCAGCCGAAGACCCTGGACGAGATCGGCAAGGTCTACGGGGTCACCCGCGAGCGGATCCGCCAGATCGAATCCAAGACGATGTCGAAGCTGCGCCACCCGTCCCGGTCCCAGGTCCTCCGCGACTACCTGGACTAAACGGGCAGACTGGCTCGGCCAAGCAAGCCAGGCACACTAAAACCCCCCGGGCGACAACCTGTCTGCCCGGGGGGTTTAGTTTCGCGTCTTCTGCCGGTCAGTTCTCCGGCTTGGTAAGGCGCTGTGACTCGTCCTGAATGTCTACGGCGACCTTCGCGAGCGCCTGCGCGTGTTCCCGGCCGTGGTGGGCGCAGAAGAGCAGCTCACCCGAGTTCGGGAGCAGGACACGGACGTACGCTTGTGCGCCGCAGCGATCGCACAGGTCCAGTGCGTTCAGCGGCTTGGTGGGGGCTATAGCTCCGGTCACGTCGCCTTCTCCTGGTCTCATGCCTCCGGCTGCTCCGTCCGGCTGGCTCCGGTTTGCTGCGTTGTCCCTTACAGAACAGCACAACACATACCCCGGCGTCAGGCTTCCCGTGACCGGGGGGTGTACGCCACAAGCGAAAACCGCACTGACCGGGTGTACGCCACAAGCGAAAACCGCACTGACCGGGCCGCTAGCCGAACTGGCCCCGGCCCCCGGCCCAGCGCAGTCACCGGTGACTACACCACCGTTTGGGTCGTCACCGGTGAAGTACCCGTGCGGTTCGAGAACTTGATACCCAACACTCGCGCCGTGACACATTTGCGGCTAACTATCCCATCGCGTCGTAGCGTGAAAGGCGTGGCGAAGCACCGGCACCCCCCGGAGGACGCTACTCTTCGAATGACACCACCCACACGTGCCGTATATACGTTCGAGAGGAGCCCGCGCCGCCCGTGCCACCGCTCACAGAAACCGCCCGGGTGACGACTGTGCCTCCGTCAAATACAGCCGCCGCCGACTCCTACAGCGCCAGGCACCTGTCGGTCCTCGAGGGCCTGGACGCCGTGCGCAAGCGCCCCGGCATGTACATCGGCTCGACCGACGGCCGGGGGCTGCAGCACTGCCTCTGGGAGATCTTCGACAACGCGGTGGACGAGGCGCTCGGCGGCCACTGCAACCGGATCGAGGTCATCCTGCACGCCGACGGCTCGGCCGAGGTACGCGACAACGGCCGCGGCATCCCCGTCGACACCGAGCGGAAGACCAAGCTCTCCGGCGTCGAGCTAGTGCTCACCCGGCTGCACGCCGGCGGTAAGTTCGGCGGCGGCTCCTACACCGCCTCCGGCGGCCTGCACGGCGTCGGCGCGTCGGTCGTCAACGCGCTCTCCGCGCGGCTCGACATCGAGGTCGACCGGGACGGCAAGATCTGGGCCACCAGCTTCCGGCGCGGCGTGGCCGGCGAGTTCGCCGGCCCGGGGCCGGGTGCCGACTTCACCAGGAAGTCCGGGCTGCGCCAGGCGGGCACCGTCGCCAAGGCCAAGACCGGCACCAGGATCAGGTTCTGGCCGGACCGACAGGTGTTCCTCAAGGACGCGACGTTCAGCTACGACGGCCTCGAGGAGCGCGCCCGGCAGACCGCCTACCTGGTGCCGGGGCTCGCCATCGCCGTCCGCGGGGAGCACGCGGAGCACCTTGAGCACGCGAACGGCCACAGCGGCGGGGAGATCGCGAAGGAGAGCCGCGCCGCGGAGTTCCGCTTCGCCGGCGGCATCGGCGAGTTCTGCGAGCACCTGGCGGCGGGCGAGAAGATCACCGAGGTGCTCCGGCTGACCGGTGACGGCACGTTCACCGAGACCGTCCCGGTGCTCGACGACCGTGGCCACATGACCCCGACCGAGGTGCAGCGCCAGCTGGACGTCGACGTCGCGGTCCAGTGGACGAACGGCTACGACACGATCACCCGCTCGTTCGTGAACGTGATCGCCACCCCGCACCACGGCACCCACGTCACCGGCTTCGACCGCGCCCTCGCCCGGACAATCAACGAGCAGCTCCGCAACGCGAAGCTGCTCAAGAACGGCGACGAGCCGGTCACCAAGGAGGACATCCTCGAGGGGATGACCGCCGTGGTCTCCGTCCGGCTGCCGGAGCCGCAGTTCGAGGGCCAGACCAAGGAAGTCCTTGGCACCCCGGCGGCCACCGCGATCGTCCGCCAGGTCGTCTCCAGCCAGCTGTCGAGCTACTTCGAGAACCCGCCGCGCGGGGCGAAGCAGCAGGCCAGGGCGGTTCTCGAGAAGATCGTCTCCGCCGCCAAGACCCGCATCGCGGCCCGCGAGCACCGCGAGAACCAGCGGCGCAAGTCGGTGCTTGCCAGCTCCAGCCTGCCCGCCAAGCTGGTCGACTGCCGGTCGGCCGACGACCGCAGCGAGCTGTTCATCGTCGAGGGCGACTCCGCGCTCGGCACCGCCAAGCTCGCGCGGGACTCTGAGTTCCAGGCGCTGCTGCCGATCCGCGGCAAGATCCTCAACGTGCAGAAGTCATCGCTGGCCGACATGCTCAAGAACGCCGAGTGCGCCGCGATCATCCAGGTCCTGGGGGCCGGCTCTGGCTCCACCTTCGACCTCGACTCCGTCCGCTACCAGCGCGTCATCCTGATGTCGGACGCCGACGTCGACGGCGCGCACATCAGGACCCTGCTGCTCACCCTGTTCCACCGGTACATGCGCCCGATGCTCGACGCGGGCCGGGTGTTCGCCGCCGTCCCGCCGCTGCACCGGGTGGAGCTTTCCAACCCGCGCAAGGGCCAGGAGAAGTACATTTACACTTACTCCGACGCCGAGCTGCGCCGGACGCTGCTCCAGCTTGAGAGCAAGGGCCAGCGCTTCAAGGACCCGATCCAGCGCTACAAGGGCCTCGGCGAGATGGACGCCAAGCAGCTGGCCGACACCACGATGGACCCGCGGCACCGGACCCTCCGCCGGATCAGGATGGAGGACGGGGCCGCCGCCCAGGGCGTGTTCAACCTGCTGATGGGGACCGACGTGGCCCCCCGGCGTGACTTCATCATCGGCGGCGCGGCCGAACTCGACCTCTCCCGCATCGACACCTGATCCAGTAAAGACAGACACCGTACCGAGGACCCCGCATGCCACCACGCCGCGGCGCACCGACCGCACCGCCCCCGGAAGAGTTCGAAGAGAACATCGTCGATATCGACGTGACCGAGGAGATGCGCGGCTCGTACCTTGAGTACGCCTACAGCGTCATCTACTCGCGCGCTCTGCCCGACGCCCGCGACGGCCTCAAGCCGGTACAGCGCCGCATCCTGTACCAGATGAACGAGATGGGCCTGCGGCCCGACCGGGGGCACGTCAAGTGCGCCCGCGTGGTCGGCGACGTCATGGGCCGTCTGCACCCTCATGGCGACTCCGCCATCTACGATGCCCTGGTCCGGCTGGCGCAGCCGTGGGCGATGCGGCTGCCGCTCATCGACGGCCACGGCAACTTCGGCTCGCTCGGCGGCGACGACTCGCCCGCCGCGATGCGCTACACCGAGTGCCGCCCCACCGAGGCCGCGATGGCCATGGTGGAGAGCATCGACGAGGACACCGTCGAGTTCGGCCCGAACTACGACGGCCAGGAGACCGAACCGCAGGTTCTGCCCGCCGCCATCCCCAACCTGCTGGTCAACGGCACGGCCGGCATCGCCGTCGGGATGGCCACCAACATGGCGCCGCACAACCTGGTCGAGGTCATCGCCGCCGCCCGCCACCTGCTCAAGCACCCGGACGCCACGCTTGAGACGCTGATGCGCTACGTCCCCGGCCCGGATCTGCCGACCGGCGGTCACATCGTCGGCCTTGACGGCATCCGGGAGGCCTACCAGACCGGCCGTGGCATCTTCCGCACCCGCGCGACGACCAAGATCGAGCAGCTCAGCGCGCGCAAGACCGGCATCGTGGTCACCGAGCTGCCCTACAGCGTCGGCCCCGAGAAGGTCATCGCCCGGATCAAGGACCTGGTCCAGGCCAAGAAGCTCGCCGGCATCTCCGACCTGAAGGACCTCACCGACCGCAACCGCGGCCTCTACCTGGTCATCGAGGTCCGGGCCGGCTTCAATCCCGAGGCGGTCCTCGCCGAGCTCTACCGGCTCACCCCGATGGAAGAGACGTTCGGCATCAACAACGTCGCCCTCGTCGACGGCCAGCCGCGCACCCTCGGCCTCAAAGAGCTGCTCACGATCTACGTCGACCACCGCCTCGACGTCACCCGGCGGCGGAGCGAGTTCCGGCGGCGCAAGCGCCAGGATCGGCTGCACCTGGTCGACGGCATCCTCGTCGCGCTGCTCAACATCGACGAGGTCATCCAGGTCATCAGGACCAGCGACGACTCGGCCGAGGCGAAGAGCCGCCTCTGCCAGATCTTCGACCTGTCGGAGATCCAGGCGCAGTACATCCTCGACACCCCGCTGCGCCGCCTGACCAGGTTCGACCGCCTCGAGCTGGAGCGCGAGCAGGAGACCCTGCGCGCCGAGATCGCCGCGCTGACCGACATCCTGGAAAACGACGAGAAGCTCCGCGCACTGGTCAGCGGCGAGATGTCTGACCTCGCGAAGAAGTTCGGCACCCCGCGCCGCACGCTGCTGATGGAGGCGGGCGCGGCGGTCACCGCCGCCGTCCCGCTCGAGGTGGGCGACGACCCGTGCCTGGTGGTGCTGTCATCCGCGGGCCTGCTCTCCCGCTTCCCGACGGCAAATCAAGACCAAGCTCAAGCTGAGGGTGAACGGAAGGTGGTTTCACCTTCTTCCGCCCACCCGAGGTTCAAGGCGGGGGACATCGCGGTCACGTCGCTCTCGACCACCGCCCGCGCCACCATCGGCGCGGTAACCACGGCCGGCCGGATGATCAAATTCAGCGTCCTTGAGATCCCGGCGGCGCCGTCCAATGCCGTCGCCGGCTCGCTCGAGAACGGGCACCCGGTCGCCGAGTTCGTGCCCGGGCTGGCCGCCGGCGAGACCGTCCTGGCGCTGGCGTCGCTTGACGGCGGCGACTCGTCCGGGGTGGCGCTCGGCACCGCGTCCGGCATCGTCAAGCGGGTGCAGCCCGAGTACCCGACCAACCGGGACGAGTTCGAGCTGATCACCCTGAAGGACGACGACCGGGTGGTAGGCGCGGCCTACCTGGCCGGTGATGAGGCCGAGCTCGTCTTCATCACCACCGACGCACAGCTCCTCAGGTTCCCGGCATCGTCCGTCCGCCCGCAGGGCCGCCAGGCGGCGGGCATGGCGGGCGTCCGCCTGGCCGACGGCGCGAGCGTCCTCTGGTTCGGCGCGATCGCTCCCGGCGCGCCCCCCGAGACCGTCGTCGTCACCGTGGCGGGCCGCTCCGGCGCGCTGCCGGGCACCGGCGGCGCGTCGGTCAAGGTCACCCCGTTCGCCGAGTACCCGCCCAAGGGCCGCGCGACCGGCGGTGTCCGCTGCCAGCGCTTCCTCAAGGGCGAGGACGGCCTGATCCTGGCCTGGGTCGGCCCCACCCCGGTCATCGCCGCCACCGAATCCGGCGTCATGGTCGACCTATCCGACATGCAAGGCAAGCGCGACGGCTCGGGCACCGCCCTCACCCGCCAGCTAGCCCGCCTAGGCCAGCCCTACAGTGCCTCCCCGCTCGCCGCCGGGCGCTCTTAGCCCCTCGGCTCACAGGGGGTTCCCGCGTCACCCCGCCTGCCCTAACCCCTCCGGCTGCCCACCACCCACCGGTAGCGTCACCCACCTGTCACCTACGCCAATGACAGCGCCTATTGGTGTCGTTGGCGTAGCTGTCAGCTTCGGGCGGGTCGTTGGCGCAGCCGACAGGTCGGGAGCATGTCATCTACGCCAATGACAGCGCCTATTGGTGTCGTTGGCGTAGCCGACAGGTCCCGGCGGGTCGTTGAGGAGCACACCCGCCGGCCAAAAGGGCGCGCCGGTACCTGGACTGAGGAGGGAGGCGGTTTTTGCCGAGCGACGAGGGAAGGCACCGGGCTCAAGCGCCCGGCGGCGAGCGGGAAAGCACTGTTACATGGCGGAGAAGCCACCGTCCACGTAGACGGTCTGGCCGGTGACGTAGTCGCTCGCGGCGGACGCGAGAAAGACCGCGACGCCCGCGAAGTCCGACGGCTCGCCGTTCCGCCCGATATGCGTGCGTCCGGCCAGGCTGGCCGAGCGGACCGGGTCGGACGACACCTCGCGGGTGAGCGGGGTCGCCACGAAGCCGGGGCAGACCGAGTTGACGCAGACCCCCGACGCGGCCCAGGCCTCGGACTGGGACCGGGTCAGTGACGCCAGGCCGCCCTTGGTCGCGCCGTACCCGCCGCTTGAGCCGAACGCCCGCTCCGCCTGCTGCGAGGTGACGTTGATGATCCGCCCCCAGCCCTGGGCGGCCATCTGCGGCCCGAAGCGCTGGCCGAGCAGGAACGGGGCGTCAACGTTGACCGCGAACATCAGGTCCCAGTGCTCCTCGGTGAGCGACTCAAGCGGCGGCCTGAGGTTGACACCCGCGCAGTTGACCAGGATGTCGGGCTCGCCGAAGGCGGCCGCGGCGGCGGAGGCGCCCCGGCGCACCTCGGCCCGGTCGGACAGGTCCGCGCTCACCCACGCGACCGAGCATCCGGCGTCGCGCAGCGACCGGCTGGCGGCCGACAGCCGGGTCGGGTCGCGCGCGATGATCACGACCTGGGCGCCGGCGAACGCCAGCGCGGAGGCCATCGCCTCCCCGATTCCAGAACTCCCGCCGGTGACAACCGCCACTCGGCCCTCAAGCGAGAACAACTCCGTCAGGAAGGCTGTCATGCCGAATTTATTACCACGCGGTAGCTAACGCCACAGCGACAGTCGCGCAAATGTTCCTGAAGCGTATCTGAAGGGTCCGGTGCCCCTGCCGGGCTACAAGATGGGGCGGGCGCCGATCAGGTTAAGCGCGTGCGCCGCAAGGCGGCAGCCGCTCCCGAGCGCTTCGGCCGGCGGCTTCTTGTCCAGCCAGGCGGGCAGAAAGCCGGCGATGAAGGCATCGCCCGCTCCCGTTCCGTCGATGACTCGTTCGACCGGCGGGGCGGCGACCCGCACCGGTGGACGGCCGTTGGCGAAGAACAGCGCCCCCTCCGCGCCGAGCTTGATGACGACCTGCGGGTACCAGGCGGTGAGCACCCGGGCGGCCGCCTCCGGATCCTCCCGTCCGGTCAGCACCTTGGCCTGCGCGACGTTCACGAACAGCAGCACCGCGTTGCCGGTCAGCTCGAAGAACGGCTCCGCGCCGACCCGCTCGAGCGGCGCCGCCGACGCGCCGTCGACCGAGGTCGACATGCCGGTCCTGCGGGCGAAGTCGAGCGCGGCCAGGGCGGCCGCCCGGGACCCCTCCGAGAGCAGCGTGTACCCGGAGACGTGCAGGTGCGCGCCGGGGATGAACAGGTCGTGCGGCAGGTCTTCCGGCGCCAGGGCGGCGTTGGCGCCTGGGTCGGAGAGCATGGTCCGCTCGCCCTTGTGCGTGACCATCACCACGCAGGTCCCGGTCGGCCGCTCGGGGTCCATCACCAGGCGCGCGTCAATGCCGTAGCCCATCAGCTCCATGTCCCGGTTCCGGCCGGCGATGTCCGCGCCGCGGCGGCCGATGAAGGCCACGTCGGCGCCGTCGGCGGCACCCCACGCGGCCACGTTGGCGCCGGAGCCGCCGCCGTGCGTGGTCACCTTGGCGGGGGTGTCGGAACCGCGGGCGAGCGGCAAGGTCGCGTGCGCGACGGTATCCGTCATCAAGTCGCCAATGACAACGATGCGGGCCATGGTCGTCATCACCTCATCATCAAGCGGCTGTCAGGCGGGCGGCGGGGCCCGGAAATCAGCCGCCGGCGCCCTGCGTCCCCGCAGGCGGTTGGCGACATGAACCTGATCAAAGGACTCCCTACGGTATCCTCCCAGCCCCGCTGCTGGCCACCGCCTCCATCGCTAGTTATCGCATTGGTAACTGCGATAGTCATTTCGCGACCTGGGGTGGCCTACGATCCGTATTCATGACGGACGGACCAGGTACGGCTGGCGCGGGACTGCGGCTGGCCCGGCAGGCCCGCGGGTTCTCGCAGCAGCAGCTCGCGGGCATGGCCGGGGTCAGCAGGCAGGCGGTATCGGCGGTTGAGTCCGGGCATTCCGACCCGTCGCTGCGGGTGGCGCTCGCGCTCGGGCAGGCGCTCGGCCTGTCCGTCGAGGAGCTGTTCGGCCCGGGGGAGCCGGCCGCGCTGGTGACCGCGACAAGCGTCGCCGCGATGGCCGGCCAGGGCGCGGGGGCGCGGCCCGCCGCGGAGCCGGCGGGCGGCGAGCGGGTGATGCTCGCCCCGGTCGGCGACCGGCTCGTCGCGCTCCCGCTCCGCGGCGACACGGGAGCCGGCCTGGGTTTCCTGCCGGCCGGCGGATTCGCCGTCCCCGGCGCCAAGGCCGGTTCAGGGACCGGTGCCGCGGCCGGCGCCGCGCCGGGGGTGATCGCCGTCCGCCCGATCGCCCCGCCCCGGTCCACGCTGCTCGTGGCCGGCTGCGACCCGGCCCTGCCGCTGCTCGCCACCCCGCTTTCGCTGCTCGACCCGCCGGTCGCCTTCGCCTGGTGGCCCTGCGGCTCGGGCGAGGCGCTCCGCCTCGCCCGGGCCGGCCTGGTGCACGCGGCCGGGCTGCACGCCCAGGCGGACGGCGCGAAACGGGGGACCGGCCCCGCCATCCCCGACGGAGCCCAGGTGGTGGGCTTCACCGCCTGGCGCGAAGGGCTCGTGGTCTCCCCCGCTCTGGGGGGCACCGTGACCGGCCTTGACGCGATCGCGAAGCGCCGGCTGCGCCTGGTCAACCGCGAGCCGGGCGCGGAGGCCCGCCTGCTGCTCGACCGGGAGCGGGCCCGGCTCAGCCTCAAGCCGGACGACCTGATCGGGTACGGCACCCAGGCGGCCGGCCACCTGCAGGTCGCGTCCGCCGTCGCCGCGGGCCTGGCCGATGCGGGGGTGGCAAGCGAGCCCGCCGCCCGTGCCTACGGCCTGGGATTCGTTCCCCTCGCCCGCGAGCGGTTCAACCTGGTGATCCCGGCCGAGCACACCGCCTCCCGGGAGGCGCAGGCGCTGCTCAAGGTCCTCACCTCGCCCTGGCTGCTCGCCCAGCTCGCCAGCATCCCCGGCTACGACGCCGCCACCTGCGGCGAGCGGTTCACGTAGTCCCATGGCCGCGAATCCTCACCCGTAGAGCCGGAAGGAGGGCCAGGCCGTGGTCCAGGACGAGCGCAGGCCGGTGGCCAGGTAGATCACCGCTCCCTCCTCGTCGTCGGACACGCCCAGGCCGTTCCGGTACACGGCCGCCACCCGGACCGAGCTGAACCAGCGGTGCAGCAGCGCCGGGGCCACGTTGATCGCGATGGCGACGGTGTCGCGCGACGGCGGCGGCCCCCAGAACCAGTAGCTGTTGTGGCCGCTGTAGGCCGGGGGCAGCCCCAGCGCGGCGCCGTACCGGTCGACCGCGCCGGCCTCGCCGTAGTTGCCGGTGATGACGGTCGCCACCGACCGCTGTGCGGCGGGGAGCGAGTCATAGGTGCGGGCGAGCAGTGCCACCTGCGACGGCCAGCCGATCTCCTCGCCCAGGTCGTAGCTGACCTTCTGCACCGGGAAGCGGGCCAGCGCGGCGGCCGGCAGCACCGGAAGCGCTATCACCGCGCTCACCGCCGCGGCGGCGGCGTACGTGACCGCGCGCCGCCCTAGCGGCCGGCCCGCGAGCGCCGTCGCCCCCGCGGCGAAGCAGAACGTGTAGATACCGCCCGGGTAGTACGGCTTGCCGCCGAGCACGAACTGGAGGACGATCACCGTCACCGCCGCGATCCCGACCACCCGCAGCCGCGCGTCCCGCAGCGCCCACACGATGCCGCCGACCCAGAGCGGGACCGTCACGATGCTCGTGTAGAGCACCTGGTTCAGCCAGTACAGCTCCCGGTTCTGCCAGGCCTGCTGCTGTAGGTGGCTGAAGACCGCGAAGTTCGGCCAGCCGTGCAGCGCCTGCCAGACGAAGTCAGGCGCGGCCAGGACCGCGAACAGGACCGCCGCGCAGGCCAGGTAGCGGCTGCGCAGCAGCGGCCGGGCGGCCGGGGTGAGGGCGAAGCCCGCGGCCAGCGCGGCCACCAGGAAGCTGATGTTCCACTTGTCGTCCATGCCGACGCCCGCGACCGCGCCGAGCGCGAGCCACCAGCGGGTGTCAGAGCTGGTGAGCAGCTTGATGACCGCCAGCAGGGCGGCGGCCCAGCAGACGAAGTCAGCCGGGGTCGTGGTCAGCTCGTGCATCGTGCCCAGGTACTCCCCGCAGCACGCGGTCGCCAGCGCGGCCAGCAGCTGGCCGCCGCGCCCCGCGCCAAGCGCCCGCGCCATCGCCGCGGTCAGCAGCACCAGCGCGGCCAGCCCAAGCGCGGGCAGCGCCCGCAGGCCGACCAGCGTGTTCCCGGTGAGCACGGCGTCGAGCCGGGCGAGCAGCGGGGTCAGCGCGGGCTGGTCAACGTACCCCCACCCGAGGTGCCGCCCGGCGGCGAGGAAGTACAGTTCATCGCGGTCGTACCCGTACCGCCCGCTGACCGCCATCTCCACGCCGAAGGCGGCGGCGGCCACCAGCCAGACGGCCCACTTGCTGCTGATCATGTTGCCGAACATCCGCGGGGCGGCGGCCGGGGCGGCGGCCCGCGCGGTCATAGTTGCGTCCATGAGGCAACGGTCGGTCCCGCGATGCCGATCGCGCGTCGGTCTGACGGATGAACTCGCATCTCCCGCTTACGGACGATGGTTACGGACGGATCCGAGGCTTTACGATCGGTTGGTGACGCAGACGGCGCGCGGGGCGGCCCGCGCCGCGGCCCGCGCCGCTGGCGGCGGCCCGGCTAGCGAGGTGCCGCGCCCGGCGCGCGGGCGGGCGCTGGCGGGTAAGGCCGCGTCCTGGTACGCCGCGCTGCCCGTCCGGCGCCGGGAAATAGCGCAGGACACCGGGCTGGCGCTGGCGCTCGCGGTGCTCAACCTGCTGACGCTGCTGCCCTACCAGTCGCAGCTGCACCCAGCCTGGCTGGCCTTCGTCCTGGTCTGCGCGCAGTGCCTCCCGCTCGCCTTGCGCCGGGTTCTGCCGGTGCCCGCGCTGATCTGCTCGGGGGTGCTGCGGGACACCTACGACGGCCTTGGGTTCGGTTTCGCGCCGCTGCCGCTGGCGCCCGCGATCGCGTTCGCCACCGTCGCGGAGCGGAGCCGCCCGCCGGTCCGCTGGATCACCCTCGTCTGCACCTGCGGCGGAATCGCCTACTCGGAGTCGCTGCCGGCCCACCCTCAGCCGTACACAACGATTTTCCAGGCGTACATCTTCGGCGCGGCCTGGGCAGTCGGCACGCTGAGCCGCCACCGCCGGGCGGCGCTGGCCGACGCGGCGTCGCGCGCGGACCGCGCCGAGGCCTCCCTCGACGTCGCCGCCGCCCGGGCCGCCGCCGCCGAGCGGGTGCGGATCGCCCGCGAGCTGCACGACGTGGTGGCCCATCACGTGAGCCTGATGGCGGTGCAGGCCGAAGCGGTGGGCGCGCTGCTGCCCACGCGGCCCGCCGACGCGTCGCGGTCAGCCGACCTGATCGCGGCGACCGCCCGGCAGGCGATGACGGAGCTGCGCCGCCTGCTCGGGGTGCTCCGCTTCGATTCATCAGATCAAAATCCTTCGTCCGAACGGACCGTGCTTTCCCCGGCACCGTCCCTGTCGCGCCTGGACGAGCTGATCGACGTGATGCGCGGCGCGGGCCTGGCGGTCTCGCTGGCCGCGGGCAGCGGGCCGGCGCTGTCTCCCGGCGTGGACCTGACCGCGTACCGGATTGTCCAGGAGGCGCTGACCAACGCGCTGCGGCACGCCCCGGGCTCGGCCGCCGCCGTCACCGTGGCCTACGAGGGCGACTGCCTGACCGTCGAGGTCACCAACACCCCCGCGCGAACCGCCGCCTCGTCCGCCGCCGCCCGGCCGGCTCCTGACCTCGGCGTCGGCTACGGCCTGGCCGGGATCGCCGAGCGGGTTGCCTCCTGCGGTGGCTCGCTCAGCCTCGGCCCCGGCCGGGACGGGAGTTTCACCGTGACCGCCCGATTGCCGCTGACGTGACCGATCCGCTGCGCGTCCTGGTGGCCGACGACCAGGAACTGGTCCGGGCCGGCTTCCGGCTGATCCTCGAGGCGGCCGGGTTTGACGTGGTGGGGGAGGCCCCCGACGGCGGCGTGGCGGTGGAGCTCGCGGCCCGGCACCGCCCGGACGTGGTGCTGATGGACATCAGGATGCCGGTGCTCGACGGCATCGCCGCGACCAGGCAGCTCACCGCCGCGGGCCCGGACGCGCCCAAGGTCGTCATCCTCACCACCTTCGACCTCGACGACTACGTGTACGAGGCGCTGCGCGCGGGCGCGAGCGGCTTCCTGCTCAAGGAAGCTCCGCGCGCGGACCTGATCGCGGCGATCCGCGTCGCCGCGGCGGGCGACGCGCTGCTCGCCCCGTCGGTGACCAAGCGGCTGATCGAGGCGTTCGTCGCCCGGCCGGCCGAGACGCTGCCGTCGCCGTCCCGGCTGGCCTCGCTGACCCCGCGCGAGCGCGACATCCTGCTGCTGGTCGCCCGCGGCCGGTCCAACCTCGAGATCGCCCGCGACCTCGTGGTGAGCGAGGCAACAGTGAAGACCCACGTCGCCCACCTGCTGGCCAAGCTGGGCCTGCGCGACCGCGTCCAGGCGGTCATCCTCGCTTACGAAACCGGCGCGGTCTCCCCCGGCCGCCCTAATTAATGCCAGGGATTACTGGCGTTGTTTGCCAGCGCAGCGGACGCAAGTGAGGGCGGCCGGGCGCGCCGCAAGGCGCTCGGCGCCGATCGGACAGCCGCATATATCGCATATTTCGTAAACGCCGGAATCGACCTTGCGCAGCGCCGCGTCGATCGCGTCCAGGTGGCTGCGGGCCTGGGCGAGCAGCGCGGCGATGTGCTGACGCTCGAACGCGACGGTGGCACCTTCCGGGTCGTGCTCGTCGTCGCTGCCGGACGAGCCGTCGGCGGCGCTGGCGGCGATCGCGGTGAACTCCCGCTCGAGTTCGGCGATCTGGTCAAGGACCCGCTCGCGGTCGGAATTCAGCCGTGACTCAGAGGGCACCTGCTCAGTCACTTGCATCGCCTATCCTTTAGGAAGACAATACGCAGCGCGGGGCGAACATTTGCCCCGAATCTTCCGGCATTGTGAAGGCTTATGACCCGCTCAGCCAGCAATCGTTTTCCCGTCACGGTTACCCAGCTGCCAGTTACCCGCTGCAATCTGTGCCAGCGCACCGTAGCCTACCGGCCCGGAGAGGCGGGCGCGGCCAGCGCAGCCCTCACCAAGCACTACGAGCTCAAGCACAAGGACGCGCTCGGCACGTCACCCGCGTCAGCAGACGTGGAAGACCTCTAGCGCCGCTGACCCGTGCCAGGCCGCAGGCCGTGGCGCGCGCAAAGGCCTGTTCCCCCGCGCCCGGGCGGCCTGCCCGGGCACGGGGGGAATCAGGGCCGCCGAGCGGCGGTCCGCTCAGTGCCCGTAGACCGGGATGATCAGCGCGCGGGCGATCGTGTGGTATCGCAGGTTGAACCCGGCGACGGCCGGCGACACATCGGAGTCGATGCCGAGCTTCTCGACGTCGACCGCGTGCACGGCGAACACGTACCGGTGGGGGCCGTCGCCCTCGGGGGGCGCGGCGCCGCCGAAGTCCTTGGTCCCGTAGTCGTTGCGGACCTGGAACGCGCCGTTCGGCAGCTTTCCCGTCCCGGTCCCGGCGCCCGCCTCAAGCGAGGTCACCGACGCGGGGATGTCGATCACCAGCCAGTGCCAGAAGCCGGAGCCGGTCGGCGCGTCCGGGTCGAAGCAGGTGACGGCGAAGGATTTGGTCTCAGCCGGGAACCCGGACCAGGATAGGTGCGGTGAGATGTTCTCACCGCTCATGCCGAAGCTGTTGTAGACCTGCTTGTCTCCCATCATCTCGCCGTGCGAGACGTCGTCGCTCGTCACGGTGAATGCCGGGACCGGCGGTAGGTTGTCATACGGAAGCGGCGCACGGTTGGCCATCTAATACCTCCTTGTATTGAGTCAAACGCTATCGGCGCGTCCGGGCGTCCGCCACCCGGGGCAGCGGTCCCTGAACTGAGTGGCAGCGCACGGGACCGTTCACAAATACCCTTATTGCCGGATCAAGGCAGGTGATGACTGGGGTGCGGACGCCGGCACAGCGGCACCGGCCGCGACCGGCGCGGCCAGCACGGCCGGCCCGGCTCGTCCGGCCGGCCAGGCGGCGGCGGCCGCCGCCCGCTCGGCCCGCGCGGCGGCGGGCGGCCGCGCCACGACAGCGGCTGCTTGGCCTGCGGCCGCCGGTGGCGCGCCGCGTTCTGCTGGCCCTGGTGCTGCTCGCGGTGGTGTTCTTCCCGGCCTCCGGCCTGGTCCCGAGCGACCAGCCGCAGCAGTCGCCCTGCCGTGGGTGCGACGCCGCGCAGCCCGCGGTCAAGCAGCGCTGGACGGCACCGCTGCCCGGCACGTGGCTGGCGGGCGGCAGCGGCGTGACGGGCACCGTGCCCGCCGCCGGACAGGCGTACGCGGCCGTTGGCGGCGGGATCGCGGTGCTCGGCGACGGGCTGATGCTGACCGCCTTCTCCATCGCCAACGGCAGTCAGCTGTGGCAGGTCACGCTGCCCGCGCCCGCCGGCGCGTCGATCATGTCGGTCCGCGCGTGGCCGGGGGCGGTCACCGCCGGGATCCTGGCGGCCGGCGGCCGGAGCCGGACCGAGGCGGTCGTCGCCGCGGCGAACGGGGCGGAGCTGGGAATGTACCCGGCGGCGGTGTTCGGCGGCGCCGTCACGGCGTCACCCACGACCACCGTCGTCGTTGGTCGTGAGGGCGTGACCAGCTACGACAACGACAACGGGCGCGTCCGCTGGTACCACAAGACCGGCCAGAACAGGTTCTGGCGCGCGGACGGGCAGACCCTCTACGTGGCGGAGTCCGCCGACGGCTACCTCGGCTCGTCGCCGGTGACCGCTCTTAAAGTCATAAACCTGAAGACCGGTAATGAACGCACGCTTGGTTCCCCCCTCGGCCGCCCCTTCTCCGGCACCCTGGCGATCGCCGACGATGGCATAGTCCTGTTCGCGTCGGTGAGCGGCGTGACCGCCTACAGCGGATCAACCGGCGGAGTGCTCTGGTCGATGGCCGGGGCGGTCCCCGAGGGCACCGACCCAGCGGCGCAGCTGGTCTACCTGACGTCGGCCGGGACCACGCTGACCGGCGTCGACCCGCTCACCGGCCGGGTGAAGACGTCAGTCTCCGGTTCGGTGGCCGATGGCGCCGCGGGCATGTACGTGGTCCGCGACGGCGTGGCTCTCGGCCTGGACAACGGGGCGAACGGCGATGCCTGGGGCTACGACGTGGCGGCCGGCCGGGTCACCTGGACCTCAGCCGCGCTGCCCTGGCCGCATTACTTCTCCGACCTGTCCGGACTCGGCGGCAGCGCCGCCAGCTCCAGTGACGTGGTCGTCGTCGCCGCCTGCCCGCAGGCCAGCACGGCCGGCGCGTGCGCCGACCCGGAGCTGGTGGCATTCAACCTCTAGGACCTGCTTGGCCCGAGGCCCCGCCCGGGGCGGGTCAAGGCCGGGACACCGGGTAAGCGGGTCAGGGCCGGGACACCGGGTAAATCGAGGCGTATGAACGCGTTCACGCGGGCCGGACGCGCGGTCGACGAATTCCAGCAGCGGTGGCCACCGCTGGCGTTCCCGATAGCGGTCTGGAAGCGGTTCAACGACGATCAGGCCGGCAACCTCGCCGCGCTAATCGCCTTCAACGGGTTCGTCGCGATCTTCCCGCTGCTGCTCGTGCTGGTAACGGTGCTGAACATCGTGCTCAAGAACGACCCGGCGCTGCACGCCACCCTGCTCAACTCCGCCCTCGCGCAGTACCCGGTGATCGGCCCGCAGATCAAGTCCAATCTGGGCTCGCTCTCAGGCAACGGCCTGCCATTGGTCATCGGCGCGATCTTCCTGCTGCTCGGCGCCCGCGGCGTGGCCAACGCCATGCAGCACGCGCTCTGCAAGGTCTGGGAAATCGACCGGAAAGACCGTCCCGGCTTCCCCATGTCACAGCTGTGGCCGCTGGCTCTGTTGTTCACCGTCGCGATCGGTTTCGTGGCGACCACCTTCTTGTCCGGCCTGATCGGCGGGGCCGGGCACCTGCTGACCGGGGCGGGCGCGCTTATCGGCGCGGTGCTGATATCGCTGGCGCTTAACCTCGGCATGTTCTGGCTCGGCTTCCGGCTGGCCACGTTCTTCCAGGTCCGCTGGCGCGATCTGGTCATCGGCGCGGCCATCGCGGCGATGATCTGGCAGCTCTTGCAGGTGGTCGGCGGGTACGTGGTCAGCCACCAGCTGCACCGGGCATCCGAGCTGTACGGCACGTTCGGTCTGGTGCTCGGCCTGATCGCCTGGCTCTACCTGCAGGCCGAGGTCACCCTGTACGCGGCGGAGGTGGACGTGGTGCTCGCCCGGCGGCTCTGGCCGCGGACGTTGCTCGCCGACGCCGAGTCCGACGCCGACGCCGAGTCCGACGCCGACGCCGACGCCGAGTCCGACGCCGACGCCGAGTCCGACGCCGACGCCGAGTCCGACGCCGACGCCGAGTCCGACGCCGACGCCGACGCCGACGCCGACGCCGACGCCGACGCCGACGCCGACGCCGAGTCCGGAGCGAACGTTAACACCCTTCCCGCTTCCGCCCCTTCTCCCGCTTCCGCCCCCTCTCCCTCTCCCGCCTCCGCCCCCGCTGACCCGGGCGCTTCCGGCGGTTCCGGTGAACCCCCCGGCACGGGCGAGCGAGCGGCAGGCGACAATGGAACAGGGGCGAAAACACACCTGCAGGCGACGGTAAGACAGGGAAGGCCGCATGACTGATCCGCCGCACGTCGTCGTTGTCGGGGCCGGCTTCGCCGGCCTGGCGACCGTGAGCAAGCTGCGCAAGGCCGGCCTTCGGGTCACCATGCTGGACAAGAACCTCTACAGCACGTTCCAGCCGCTGCTCTACCAGGTGGCAACCGGAGGTCTCAACCCGGGCGACGTCTCCTACCCAGTCGGCGGGTTCACCGGCCGTCGCCATGCCCGCTACCTCCGCGGCGATCTCGCCGGGATCGACCCGGTCGCGCAGCGGGCGAAGCTCACCGACGGGCGGGAACTCGGGTACGACTACCTGGTCCTTGCCACCGGGGTGTCGGCCAACTACTTCGGCACGCCCGGCGCGGACGAGAACACCTTCGGGCTCTACACCCGGGTCGACGCCATCGTCCTGCGCGACCACATCATGAACGGGTTCGAGCAGCTGAGCGCGGACCCCGACGGCAGGCGGGAGTTCGCGGTCACCGTGGTCGGCGGCGGCGCGACCGGGGTGGAGCTCGCTGGCACCATGGGCGAGCTGCGCCGCACCGTGCTGCGCTCCACCTTCCCCGACGTGAACCCGGACCGGATCAAGGTCCACCTGGTCGAGATGGCCCCGGAACTGCTGATGCCGTTTCACCCGAAGCTACGGGAGTACGCCCGGCGGCAGCTGGTCAAGCGAGGCGTGGACATCCGGCTGAACACGAAGATCCTGGAAGTGCGGCCCGACCGGGTGGTGATCGGTGACGGTGAGTCGCTGCCGAGCGACCTGACGGTCTGGGCGGCCGGCGTCGCCGGGCCGGGCGCGCTGGCGGCCTGGGGGCTGCCCCGCGGCAAGGGCGGGCGGGTGCTCGTCCACCCCGACCTGCGAGTGGAGGGCAGCGACCGGATCTTCGCGATCGGCGACATCGCGCTGTGCGAGCAGGACCCGGACCCGCAGCTGGCGCAGCCCGCGCTGCAGCAGGGCAAGCACGCCGCCGAGCAAGTGGTGCACCTGGTGCGCGGTGAGCCGACGCAGCCCTTCCGCTATCGCGACAGGGGAATGATGGCCACCATCGGCCGCCGCTCGGCGGTGGTGCAGCTGCCCATCGGCGTGCGGTTCACCGGGACGCTGGCCTGGCTGGCCTGGCTCGGCTTGCACCTGATCTACCTGCTCGGCGGCAGGAACCGGGTCACGACGCTGATCAACCTCTCCTGGCGGTACCTCGCCTGGGGACACGGCGAGAGCGTGATCGTCGGCGACGAGCCGCCAGAGCCGCTGCCTGGGCAGAAGAAAATCGCTGACCCCGCGGTGCAGCAGGCGGCCCTGGCACAGAAGGCAACCGGGAAGGCGACGGCGAACCCGGAATGATGCATTACGACCGCGTGTAGTAGCCTGACCGCATGATCAAGCGGGTTCCGGCGTTCGCCGCCTTGGCGCTCGCCGCGACGCTGGCCATGGCCGGCTGCGCATCGTCGTCCAGTTCGTCCTCAGGAACGGGCGCGTCCGCCATGAGCGCGGCCAGCCAGGCGGCCATGCAGAACCCCAACCTCGACCTCGGCAGCTCGCTTGACGGCGGGAAGGCCCCCGACATCAAGCTGGTCAACCAGTTCAACCAGCCAATGTCGCTGAGCCAGTTCCGCGGCCGGGTAGTCATCCTGGCGTTCAGCGACTCAGAATGCACCACGGTCTGCCCGCTGACCACGCAGTCGATGGTCATGGCTAAGGAACTGCTCGGGAAGGCGGGCGACTCGGTCCAGCTGCTCGGGGTGGACGCGAACCCGACGGCGACCAAGGTGTCCGATGTGATGGCCTACTCCCGTGCGCACGGGATGGTCAACCAGTGGGACTTCCTGACCGGCTCCGACGCCCAGCTCAAGTCGGTCTGGAAGGCCTACAACATCGAGGTGGCGATCGAGAAAGGCCAGATCGACCACACCCCGGCGCTCTACGTGATCAACCAGCAGGGCACCCTGGAGAAGCTCTACCTGACGGCGATGGCGTACTCAAGCGTGTCCCAGTCCGCGCAGGTGCTCGCCACCGAGGTATCCGGCCTGCTGCCCAGCCATCCCAAGCTTGCCAGCGTCGAATCGCTCGCCACCATCCCCGCGCAGACTCCGGCCGACTCGGTCGCACTGCCCGCCGCGGTCCCCTCGGCCGATGCCAAGACGGCCACCGTGACCTTGGGGCCGGGCAAGGCGAGGCTGGTGGTCTTCTTCGCGACCTGGCTTACCGAGACCTCCGGCCTGTCGGCCGAGCTGACCGGGCTCAATACCTACGCGAAGGCCGCGGCGAAGAGCCACCTGCCCGCGCTGACCGCGGTCGACGAGACCGTGACCGAGCCGTCGGCGGCTACGGTGACCAGCTATCTGCGCACGCTCGGCCCGCTCGGCTACCCGGTCGCACTGGACAAGACCGGCCGGGTGGCCGACGGCTACGGCGTGCAGGACCAGCCCTGGCTCGTCCTGGTGAACGCGGCCGGCAAGATCACTTGGTCGCACGATGGCTGGGTGTCGCTGGCGTCGCTGGAGCAGGCCGCCGCGGCTCATCCGTGAGGCCCGTGCCCGCGGGATGGGCACCCGCCTGAAATAAGGTGACAAGCCGGGCTTGGGCGTAGCAGGGTGTACCCATGTCCGGTGTGAGCCGCTTATGTCCGGTGCGAATGTCACCAACCTGATAATCGGTATCGCCGTGGTCGTGCTGCTGGTGTCCCGGCAGTTGACGGCCCGGCGGCTGAATGACAACTACCGTCTGTCGGTCATCCTCGCCGTCATCGGCCTGGTGGAATTCGTCAACTTCATCAAGTCGGTCCACGGCCCGCACGACGATAACCGGATCATCGTGGCCGTGGTCGGCAGCCTGCTGCTGGCCGCCGTGCTCGGCGCGGCCCGTGCGCTGACCGTCCGGGTCTGGCGGCAGGACGACGGCCAGCTGATGCGCCGGGGGACCTGGCTGACCGCCATCGGATGGATCATTTCGCTCGCCGTGCACCTCGGCTACGACGAACTGGTGGCGGGCCACATCGTCGGCGGCAACGGTGGCAACATCGGGGACGCCACCATCGTGCTCTACCTGGTGGTCACGCTCGCTGTCCAGCAGTTCCTGCTGCTGGCCAGGGTGAAGCGGCAGGAGGTCGCGGGCGAGGTGCCGGCCAGCTATTAACGGTTAGCCGACCCGAATTACCTGGATAGAGGTTGGGCGCATGGCGCAGCGAGACTGGCATGAGTGGCATGCCGCCTACGACAACCCGGGCAGCGGGCTGGCCCGCCGGCTCTCCTGGGTACAGGACCAGATCAGGGCGGTGCTCGATGCCGCCCCGGCCGGCCCGCTGCGTGCCATCAGCCTCTGCGCCGGCCAGGGGCGCGACCTGATCGGTGTGCTCGCCGGCCACCCCCGGGCCGCTGACGTGACGGCCCGCCTGGTCGAACTCGACCCGCGCAACACCGAGGTGGCCGCCCGCCTCGCCGATGAGTCGGGCCTGGGCAACGTTCAGATCGTCACCGGCGATGCCTCGCTCACCAGCCAGTACGCCGACCTCGTCCCGGCCGACCTGGTGGTCGCCTGCGGCCTGTTCGGCAACATGACCGATGCGCACGTCAAGCAGACGATCGGTTACTGCGCCCAGCTCTGCGCCGAGGGCGGCACCGTCGTGTGGACCCGCGCCCGCTGGGCACCAGACCTGGTCCCGCGGGTCTGCGCATGGTTCGAGGAGCGCGGCTTCGACCGCGTCGCGCTGACCAGCGCGAACTACGTCGAGTGCGTCGGCGCCCACCGCCGCACCGCACCGCCGGAACCGCCCGAGCCGGACGCGGTCATGTTCGCCTTCACCAACCATCACGCCAGAAACGGCCCAGTCCGTTCCTAGGATCAGTGCCTCAGGCAGGGTCGCTGCGGCCCAGGGCGGGGCGGCCGATGGCGCTTTCACGCTCGGCCATGTCCAGCAGCAGGGCGGTCGCGTCCAGGTGCTCGGTGATGGGGCCGATGACCCGGGACGGGGGGGACTGGAGGCCGCCCGGCCAGCCGTGGCCGCCGCCGTCGATCCGGTAGAGGGTGACCGGATGGTCGCCCGGCTTCGTCCAGCTTTTCCGCGTCACCGGCAGGTCGCCGGGCGGTGTGTCCAGCTCCTCGATCGCCGGGCCGGTCGTTATCCCGTTCGCGGCCGCCCAGTCGACCATGAGCGCCTCCGCGCCGAGGACGATGTCTTCCTCCGCCAGTTCCCCGTGCTTGACCGCGCGCCGTTTCTGCCGCAGGCCGGAGACCCCGCGCCTGATCAGCCGCCCGCCCTGGTAGGGGGTGGTCCGGTCCGCGGTGCCCATGATGAGGGTCATGCTCGCGCGCAGTTGCGGCACCGGCGCCTGCCTGCGGCTGAACTCAAGTCCGGTCCCGGCGACAAGGAAGAGGCCGGTCACCGGGAGCAGTCCGTGCCTGGCGACATGCTCGGCGTAGCGCGCACCCTGGGATAGCCCCGCCAGCAGGATCGGCCAGGAGCTGGCCGCGCCAAGCCCCTCCAGATGGGTGGTCAGCTCAAGCAGGAACCGCGCGTCGTCCAGGTCCGGCTCGCCGTCCGGCGGCCTGGCCGGGTGCCACGCCTCCCGCCAGCCATCGGGGAACACCGTGGTGACCCCCGCCGCGGGCCCGCGCTTGGCCAGCCCGGTGAACCAGGCCATGCCGCGCCCGTCAATGCCGGATCCGTGCAAGGCGATGATCAGTGGCGGCGCCGGCCGCCCTGACTGCCGCGGCGCCCGCGCCAGCCAGTACGACCGGCGCACCCCGGCCACGTCAATCTCGCCGCGCTCAAGCTCGCTGCCGCCGCGTGCCGTCATGCGCAAATCGTAGGATCACGAAGCCTTTTGCGTGCCACTTGCGCAATTTCGTGTGCTTTACCGGGGGAATGCGTTCATCGATTCATGTCGCTAAGTCCTGGTAAACGGCGAGGCCGGGATCGTGCGTCATCGTGTGAAGTTCAGGTCGCGGGGGGGCTGTTGCCGAATGGCTTGGGCGGCTGGGTGCGGCGGGGGCTTGCTTGGGTGGCGGGGGGTGGTTGCGGCGGTGCCCGGTGCCTGGCGGGACCGGCTGGCCCCGGTGGGGGGCTAGG
>JBEKEK010000136.1:0-32268 GCA_050013875.1 Trebonia sp.
GTGGTCGGGCTGCTCGTCGACCGGCACGGGTTTCCCCTGGAAATCGGCTGCTTCGAGGGGAACCAGGCGGAGAAGCTCACGATCTTGCCGGTCATCCGGCAGTTCCAGGCCCGGCACGGGCTCGAGGCCATGGTCGTGGTCGCCGACGCCGGCATGCTCTCGGCCGCGAACCTAGCCGACCTGGACGAGGCGGGACTGGGGTTCATCGTCGGATCGAGGGTCACCAAGGCCCCGGTCGACCTGGAGTCGCATTTCCGCTGGCACGGCGACGCGTTCAGCGACGGGCAGGTCATCGACACCGTCACCCCGAAGACCGGGAAGAACAAGGACAACGACCCCGCCCTGCGGGCCGAGCCCGCCTGGGACCGGAACGACCACCCGAAGTCCTGGCGGGCGGTCTGGGCGTTCTCCGCGAAGCGGTTCGCGCGGGACAACCGGACCCTCACCGCGCAGGAGAACCGCGCCCGCGACGTCATCAGCGGCGCGAAGTCAGCCCGCACGCCCCGGTTCGTCAAGAACGCGGGCCGGACCCCGGCCCTGGACGAGAAGGCCCTCGCCCGCGCCCGCAAGCTGGCCGGGCTGAAGGGCTGCGTCACGAACCTCCCCGTCTCGGTCATGCCGCCGGCCGAGGTCATCAGCCGGTACCACGACCTCTGGCACGCTGAGCAGTCGTTCCGCATGTCCAAGACAGACCTCGCCGCCAGGCCGATGTTCGCGCGCACCCGCGACGCGATCGAAGCACACCTGACCATCGTGTTCACCGCGCTCGCCGTCTCCCGCACCGTGCAGGACCGCACCGGCCGATCGCTCCGCCGGGTCCTGCGAACCCTGAGGCCGCTGCGCTCGGCGACCATCGAGATCAACGGCACCATCCACACGTTCCCGCCCGCGCTCGGCCCCGACGAAACCGCCATCATCACCGCTCTGAAGGACCCAAACCCAAGGCACTACTGTAAGTAATGATCTGCCGGCGATGACAGAATCCGGTCCGCTAGACGCCGATTATTTCTCTGCCGCCGATGAGTCGGATAATGCCAGGGGGCAAGTCGGCCCACGCGACAGGAGATGCTGGTGTTGATCATTCAGCCGCCACGAGTGGAGCAGCGTCCTGAGAAGACCTATCTAGGCACCCGGGTGGTTACACCATTCCGCGGGATGCTGCGAGTCCGCGACGAGTTGCTAGCTGAGCTTTACACGTGGCTGGCGAGCCACGACATCGAACCGACCGGGCCGTTCTTCCTGCGCTTGCACGTCATAGACATGGAAGGCCCGATGGACCTCGAAGTAGGTGTCGTCACGACGACAGAGCTTGAGGGGGATGACCGGGTCCGGCCCGGCGTGCTGCCAGCAGGCGGATACGCCACCCTTACTTACGTCGATCACGCCAGACGCGCCAATAAGGCTCTCATCGAGTGGGCCCGCAACAACGGGGTCGCTCTCGATTGCTGGGATGAACCTAGCGGCGACGCCTTCGCCTGCCGATACGAGGCTTACATCACTGACCCGAGGACCGAACCGCGCAAGACCAAGTGGGAGGTCGAGCTCAACATGAGAGTTGCGTAACGGCCGTGCCCGCACGGAGATCCGGAAGAACAAGATGCCGGCCCGGGTCACGGTCTACTTCGTGATGGCGCTTACGCTCTTCTACGGAGACGGGTACGAGGAAGTTATCCGGAAGCTCGCTTCCGGGCTGAAGTACATCGGCACGTGGCGGCGCGAGTGGTCCGTGCCGACTTCAAGCGGGCTTTGCCAGGCCAGGCAACGGCTCGGATCAGAGGTAATGCGCGAAGCAATCCGGACAAACATGAGCGGCTGAAGAGGGATCATCAATCAATGAATCCGACATCTACATGGATACTTATGCGGCGGGCAAGGGGCTTCAGGACTAAAACCCCAGCTCCAGCTTGAATTGCGGCCTATAGCCTCTCACGTCAACGTTCTTGAGTAGCCCAGGGTCAACCACCACTTCATCTTCGAAGGTGAACCGGGCCAATACCGAGGCCGCTGGCGCGGTCGCTTGGACGACCTGCGCATGGCCATCAGTGCTGTAGCCCTTTGCATATGTGTCAGCTACGTGGACGTCAGTCGTCCACGAGATACCCCGCTGTCCCGCGATCAGCCTGCCCGCCTACGCCTTCCTCGCCGTGGCCGCCGCCTTGCAGCGGGCCCGCGACGGCAGGCCCGGCGAACTCGGGCTGATCCGCGTCACCCATCCCTGAGCTGCTCAGACATCTCCGCGGGACCCGTCATCCCCGAGCCCCGCCGCGACAAGGCCCACCGCAACGCAGTGCGGCGAGCTGTAAAAGGCGAAGTAAGCGGTGCTATGCGAAATGGAATTTCACGTGGTCCCTGCAAAACAAGAGGCTAGAGGGGCCACTAACTGTCCTGGATTGCCGGGACGCTGGCTTCCCTGTTTCTGCTGGCAGGGCGAGAGCGGCCAGCACAAGACCGGGTGACGGCCGCGCCATTGACTTGGCGGGCGGCGAGTCCGCCATGAGAGTTTCACGAGCTTGAGAAAAACTTTATAGGCAATGAAACCGAGCTCAGGCAGCTGCGCAACCGGCCGCCGGCCTCGCGGAACCGGGCTCTGCGCAGGTAGAGGCGACACTGCGCGCCGTATGCCGACTGCCGCGGAATTCGGTGTCGCCGCGCACCGTCGCGGTTTCCCGCTGGGTCGCGATCGCGCGCTTTCGGTCTCCCCCGCACGGAGTTACTTTGCGAATCTGATGAGCGAGCGCTCAGCGCCACCTCAGATTTCTCCACCTTCCCACTGAGGAGATACAGATGAGGAAACATCGACCTCGTCCGCGCACGCTAGCTAGCGCGCTGGCCGTAGCCGGCCTGCTCGCTGGCGCGTTGCTTGCCGTCGGCAACGCATCGGCCTCCATTGCTTATCCCGCGGGGGCCGCGCACGCGTCATCGAGTAAGGCAATCGTCGGGCCGCCCGCCGGCTCGCCGATCACCAGTCCGGTCCCTGGTGAGGTGTTCACGCCAGGTTCGGACATCAAGCTGTCGGCGGCGCCCCTCCTGGTCAGCGACAGCATCAAGGACGGGCTCAGCAGCAGCCCGGTGACCTCCATCGCGTTCTACGCGAGCACCAGCCTGACCAGCAACCGACTGGTGGGCGTGGCCAAGTCAGCGCCCTGGACGGTGCGGTGGAACCACGTGCCAGCGGGCGACTACTCGCTGACCGCGGTAACCACCAGCAAGCAAGGAAGCACGACGTCGGACCCGGTGGCCATCCAAGTCGAGAAGCCCAGCGTAGTGACAGACCAGTCCTCGCTCACGGTCGAGAAGGGCCACAGCACCTCGTTCGGCGTCTCGCTGTCCACGGCGCCCAGCAGGTCTGTCACGGTGCGCCTGGCCGACGCCGGCACCGAGACCAGGTTGTCGAAGGGCCAGACGCTCACCTTCACGCCGTCGGACTGGAACCGGCCGCAGCAGGTTACCGTGGCCGCGGCGCAGGTCAAGTCCGGCGGCCATTCGACCGTCACCGCGACGGCGTCCGGGCTGGGGAGTGCCTCGGTCGGGGTTACCGCCGCGGCGACCGCTACCGGATATGACCAGTGGTTCCTCAACCTCTACGACGACATCACGAACCCGGCCAACGGGTACTTCAGCCCGCTGGGCATCCCCTACCACTCGGTCGAGGAGCTCATCGTGGAGGCCCCGGACTACGGCCACGAGACCACCTCGGAAACCTACAGCTATTGGCTGTGGCTGACCGCCGACTACGGCCGTGTCACCGGTGACTGGACCGAGTTCAACGGAGCCTGGTCCAACCTGCAGCAGTACATGATCCCGAACGCGGCCAACCAGCCTGGGTGCAGCGGCTACAACGCCTCCTCGCCGGCGACGTACGGGCCGGAGGAGCCGTCCCCGGCCGACTACCCGGTGGCCCTCAACTCCTCGGTCCCGGTCGGCTCGGACCCGCTGTACAGCGAGCTGAACTCGACCTACGGCAACTGTGACATCTACGCGCCGATGTGGATCATGGACACCGACAACCGGTACGGCTTCGGCCAGCAGGAAGATGGCACCTCCACGCCAAGCTGGGTCAACACGTTCCAGCGCGGCTCCGAGGAGTCGGTGTGGGACACCGTCCCACAGCCTGACTGGGACACGCTGAAGGATGGCGAGAGCGGATCGGGCTACCTCGCACTGTTCAACAACGGCGGCGGGAGCTTCGCGTCCCAGTACAAGTACACCGACGCGCCGGACGCCGACGCGCGCCTGATCCAGGCCGCGTACTGGGCCGAGCAGTACGCTACCGCCCAGGGCAACCAGTCGCAGATCTCAGCCACCATGGCCGACGCGGCCAAGCTGGGCGACTACCTGAGGTACTCGACGTACGACAAGTACTTCAAGCAGATCAGCTCCGCGTGCAGCCAGGACGGGTCGGTGTCCTGCCCGGCGGGCACGTCCAAGGCCAACGAGGACACCTACCTGCTGTCCTGGTACTACGCCTGGGGCGGCTCCACCACCGGCGCCTGGTCCTGGCGGATCAGCGGCACCGAGATCCACGAGGGCTACCAGAACCCGATGGCGGCCTACGCGCTGTCCACCACCTCGAGCCTGATCCCGCTGTCCCCGTCAGCCAAGTCCGACTGGTCGACCAGCCTGACCACCCAGCTCAACCTTATGCAGTGGCTCCAGTCCAACGAGGGCGCCATCGCCGGCGGCGTGACCAACAACTGGGGCGGCAACTACGGTGACGTGTCCAAGCCGCCGGCCGGTGACACCACCTTCGACGGCATGTACTACGACTTCGAGCCCGTGTACCACAATCCGCCATCCAACCAGTGGTTCGGCTACCAGACCTGGCCGATGGAGCGGGTCGCGGAGTACTACTACGTGACCGGCAACGCCCAGGCCGGGGCGATCTTGTCGAAATGGGTGACGTGGGCCGAGTCGGTCGCCACGTTCAACACGTCTACCGGGGCGATCTGCCTGCCGGGGACGCTGTCCTGGTCCGGCCAGCCGGCCGAGAACTTCACGACCGGCACGTCGAGCACGGCGCAGCCGCCGGCCAATCCCGGCCTGCACGTAGCGGTGACGGGATGCTCCTCCGACCTGGGCGTGTCCGCCTCGCTGGCCAAGACGTACATGTACTACGCGGCCAAGTCGGGCAACACCGCCGCGGAGACCGCCGCGCAGAACATCATCGACATCATCCACCAGTTCTATGGTGACTCGCTGGGCTACTCGGCGCCGGAGACCCGCACCGACTACAGCAACTTCACCTCCGCCTTCAACACGACCAACTACGAGGGCCTCTTCATCCCGTCCGGCTGGTCCGGGAGCTACCCCGGCCTCAACGGCGCCAGCATCACCTCCGCCGACAACACGTTCCTGTCCATCCGCCCGTGGTACACCAGCGTCGCGGACTATCCCGAGGTGCAGAACTACCTGAACGGCGGCGCCGCCCCGGTCTTCAACTACCACCGGTTCTGGGCGGAGGCAGACATCGCGACGGCGTTCGACTCGTTCGCCTTCCTGTTCCCGAACGTGTCCCCGCCTGCCAGCGCCACGCCAACGGTCGCGGTGACCAACCCAGGCACCCAGACCGGAACGGTCGGAACCGCTGACACCGTGCAAGTCCAGGCGTCCGACTCGGCCACTGGCAAGACCCTCGCCTACAGCGCCACCGACCTGCCGCTCGGCCTGTCGATCAGCTCGTCCACCGGCGCGATCACCGGCTCCCCGACCATGGCGGGCAGCTACACCACCACCGTGACCGTGAACGACGGCAGCGGGGCGTCCTCGGTCAACTTCGACTGGACGATCGGCGCGACCGGCACCGGCAACACGGTCACGGTGACCAACCCAGGCACCCAGGCCGGCACCGTGGGCACCGCGGCCAGCCTGCAGATCCACGCGTCGGATTCGGCGGCCGGCCAGACTCTCTCCTACACCGCGACCGGCCTGCCGGCCGGCCTGTCGATCAGTTCCTCAACCGGCCTTATCTCCGGCACCCCGACCACGGCGGGAAGCTCCAGCGTCACCGCGACCGCCACCGACGGCACCGGGGCGAAGGGCACGGCCACCTTCACCTGGACGATCTCTGGCAGCTCGTCAGGCGCCTGTCACGTCACCTACACGCCCAATCAGTGGCAGGGCGGGTTCACCGCCAACGTCACGATCGCCAACACCGGCACGACGGCCATTAACGGCTGGACGCTGGCCTTCACCTTCCCCGGCGACCAGAAGATCACCAACGCCTGGAACGGCGTGGAGAGCCAGAGCGGGGAGGCCGTCACGATTACGAACGAGAGCTACAACGGCGCGATCGCGGCAGGCAGCTCCACCACGCTGGGCTTCCAGGGCACCTGGACCAACAGCGACGCCTCGCCGACGTCGTTCTCGGTCAACGGCACGACCTGCACCTAACAGGCGAACCTGCTTCCCGGGCCGGCCACCGGTCCGGGAAGCAGAACCGCAGTCCGCTCGCCGGGGGGCGCCGCGCCCCCCGGCGAACGGCATGCCGTGCCAGTGCGCGGGTGGGCAGCAGGGCGGGTGGGCAGTAGATGGCGTTACGAATTAGAACAGGCTTCGTCGAAGGCGGCGCCGTCGCTCTGGACCGTGCTCATGTCCGGAAGCTGAGCCGCGCCGCTCTGCGACTCGACCAGAGCGGTGTAGTCGTTGGCCAGGGCAGTCATCGCCTTGGCGGTCGCCGGGTGCGTCTCTTGCCGTGCGGCGGCGTTGAGCGCGGCGGCGAAGTTCGTGAAGTCAAGGTCGAGGGCGGACTCGGCGTTCTCGTCCTTGCCCTGCCGCGCCTGCAAGGTCTGCTCGGCCTTCAGCGCGACGACGCAGGCCGCGTCTAGACCATACGGCCCGTCGACCGGGGCGCTCGTCCTGGCAGAAGAGGCGGCAGCCGGGACGGAGCCAGCGGAGGCGCCTCCGGCGGAGGCGGTAGCCGCGGTGCAGCCCGCTACGGCGATGCCGGCCGCCAGCACCAAGGCGAGGGCGGGAATGACGCGGACAGCGCGGTGTCTCATGGCCCGTGACGTTACGCCGGGTGTGAAAGTATGCCCAGGGGCGGCGCGGCGCAGCCGCGTTCAGACAGCGCATTCAGTGGTGCGGGGCCTGCCGCCGACCATGAAAATTACATTCTCGCCGCCTCGCGTCAACGCATTAAAATGACTCAGAAATTAGTTATCGTAATGCCAAACGGAAAGTGAACTGTGCGCGTTTTCTCGTCCGTTTAAAATCATCACCGAGATCGGGCGTGCCGTCGGCCGCGGGGTCGAGGGAGCGCAGCCTGAGATGCCCGCCGGCGGAAGCGCGTGGCTGCCGCCGGCGGGACGGATCGCGGTTAGGCGCCGGGGGACTTAGTCACAGGCGGTGCCGTTGACGGAGAAGCTCGTCGGGCTAGCGTCGCTGCTGGCCCAGGTGCCCTGGAAGCCGTCCGTGACGCTGGCGCCGGCCGCTATGGTGCCGTTATAGCCGGCGTTGGTGAGGGTTGCGTTCTCACCAGCCTGGGAGAAGCCACCGTTGAAGTTGCTGCTGATCCTCTGATCGCCCGGGAAGGTGAAGGTCAGCGACCATCCGCTGATCGTGGTGGTACCAGTGTTGGCGATGACCACCTGAGCGGTGAAGCCACCGGGCCACTCACTGTTCCTGGTGTAGGTGACGTGGCAGGTGCCACCGCTGCTACCGCCGCTGACGGTCCAGGCGAAGGTGGCAGTGCCAGTTGCGCCCGTGTCGTCGGTGACGGTGACGGTGACGGTGCTGTTGCCCGACGCGGCGGGCGTGCCGGAGATCAGCCCGCTGGAGGCGTTGATCGCCAGCCCGGCCGGCAGGCCGGCCGCGGAGTAGGACAGGGTCTGTCCCGACGCCGAATCGACGGCGTGGATCTGGAGGCTGGCAGCGGTGCCGACGGTTCCCGTCTGCGTACCGGGGTTGGTCACCGTCACCGTGTCGCTGCCGCTACCGCCGGCGGCGGCGAGCGTGTTCTGCACCGCGGTGAAGGCGGGCTTGGGGTTGTAGTTCTGGTCGAACATGGTGGCGGCGCCCTGACCAGAGAAGGTGCCGGGAACCCAGGAGTCGGCGTCGCCGACGGCCCACTGGGTCACGCCCACGCACCGGGAGACGCCCAGGCAGTCCCGGACCACGGTGGCGAAGTCGGTGGCCTGCTGCTGCAGGTTGGCGCTGCTGGCGGGGAGCGTGATGCGGTCGTCAAGCTCGGTGACCGCGACATCCAGGCCCAGGTTCGCGAACCGCTGCATGTTCGCTTCCACGTCGGATGGGACCTGGCCGAGAATGAAGTGGCTCTCGAAGCCGATACCGTTGAGCGGGACGCCCTGCGCCAGCAGCGACTGCGCGAGGCTGTACATCGCGTTGCTCTTCGCGTTCTCCCCCTCGATTCCGTAGTCGTTCAGGTACAGCTTCGCGTTCGGGTCGGCGGCGTGCGCGGTCTTGAGCGCGTCGGCGATGTAGCTGCTGCCCATCGCGTTATAGAACGGGTCCGCCACGAACGACCCGTCGCTGTTGAAGGGCTCGTTGACCACGTCCCACGCGTAGCACTCGCCCTTGAAATGAGTAGCCTCGGTCGTGATGTGGGCCTCCATCGCCGCCTGCACCTGGCTAGCCGGCAGGGACGACACCCAGGAGGGGAGCTGGCTCTGCCAGACCAGGTTGTGACAGCGCACCCGCTCGCCGTTGGCCTGGGCATAGGAGACGATCTGGTCGCCCGGGCCGAAGTTGTACGTGCCGTTGGACGGCTCGGTGGTGTCCCACTTCATCTCGTTGCCCGGCGTGACCATATCGAACTGCTGGGACTGGAGCTGGGTGACCGTCGACTCAGACAGCAGGTTTCCGGTCATGTCACTGCCGAAGTATCGGCCGCCTGCCGCCTGGGCGAGCGTCTTTAGGGGTGTCCCCGGCGCCAGCGTCGCCTGCGCGGTACCTCCGATCGCCAGCGTCGCCACGGCTACCGCGGCTGCCGCGGTCGTGGTTATGGCCCCGGCTGCGGATATCCGGCGCCGCGACGCGTTGCCAGGAGACCTGGTCGCGTTCGCTGCCGGGCGGGATCGCCACATCTTCATGACCCTCCTCGTTATCGAAAGTTATCGGAGAAAATAGCGATAACTGGATAAAGTGAAGGGGTCACGCGGCCTGCCCACAAGGGCAGAGGTCATTTGTTCAGTTAACCGCCTATTTCGATATGAAAGTTCCACGCGCGCAGCTCGCGTCACATGGCGGCGGCCAAGCTTGCCCGGGGTTATCGACGAGTTGGCGCATCGACGCGAAGCAGCGGTCCGTTCAAAAGATCAAAACATCAGCCCGAACGGACGCGTGGCTTTCGCGCCACCGGACGTGCTCACCGCCCGGTGAGGAAGCCGATCGCCGCCAGGCCGAGCTGGGTTACCCGGGTGATCGCGGACGCGGCCACCCGGCCGGCCGACATCCGGCTTCCGAGCACGGTCATCGGCGGCCGCGTCCCCCCGTTCCTTGGTCTCAGGCCAGGTCAAGGCGCCCCCGCCAGCCCGGCGCGATGTTCGTACCCGGCTCGTGCCCACAGCAGTCTTACGCGATGTAGCGCCAGGGTTCCTGGGTGTAGGTGCGGCCGGCCGGGGTGGTCCGCACAGGCCAGCTGGAACTGCTCGAGGTCCGCCGCGAATCACCCGGCGGTGTGACGTCCGCTCACCCCTTGGGCCGGCAGGCTGAGCACAGCGGAGGAAACCAACGACAAGGAGAACGACCATGACCACCTCTCTTCCCACCACCAGGCTCGGCCGGACCGGCATGCTACTGACCCGAGCCGGCTTCGGCGCCTGGGCCATCGGCGGCGGCGACTGGGCCTTCGCCTGGGGCAACCAGGATGATGCCGAGTCGATCGCGGCCATCCGGCATGCGGTTGAGTCGGGGATCAACTGGATCGACACCGCCGCCGTCTACGGTCTCGGGCACTCCGAGGAGGTGGTGGCGGCCGCGCTGGCTGACCTGCCGGAGGCGGACCGGCCCTTCGTTTTCACCAAGGGGGGCCTGGTCTGGGATCCGGCCGACCGGTCGGCGGCACCGCGCCGGGTGGGCGCGCCAGCCAGCCTCAGGGCCGAGGTCGAGGCTTCGCTGCGGCGGCTGCGGGTCGAGCGGATCGACCTGTACCAGATGCACTGGCCGGCCGAGGACGGCACCCTGGTCGAGGAGTACTGGCAGGTGTTCACCGACCTTAAGCGTGAGGGCAAGATCCGCGCGGCCGGGCTGTCGAACCACAACATCCTCCAGTTGAAGGAGGCCGAAGAGGTCGGCGCGGTGGACGCCATCCAGCCGCCGTTCAATCTGATCCATCGCGACGCGGCCGACGACGTCCTGCTCTGGGCCAGGGAGCACGAGGCGGGCGCGATCGTCTACAGCCCGATGGCCTCGGGCCTGCTCACCGGCTCATTCACCGCCGAGCGAGCGGCGCGCCTGCAGCCGGGCGACTGGCGGGCCGGGCACCCCGACTTCACACCGCCGGCCGTGTCGGCCAACCTGGCCTTGGCCGACGCACTGCGCCCGGTGGCCGAACGGCACGGCGTCACCCCGGCCGCGGTCGCCGTCGCCTGGACCCTCGCGTTCCCCGGGGTGACCGGCGCCATCGTCGGCGCCCGGAGCCCGCGGCAGGTCGACGGATGGCTGCCCGCGGCGACCCTGCAGCTCAAGGAAGACGACCTGTCCGACATCGCCGCCGCCATCAGCGCCACCGGCGCCGGGTCTGGCCCCTCGTCACCGGTCCGCTAACCGCGCGAGGCGGGAGTGCCGAATTCGCCGCCAACCAGACGGGCGGAAGCGAGGGTGGCTGGTGAGACCACGCGTGCGTTCAAAAAGGAAGATCTGGATTTTTCAGCACGCACGCGTGGTCTCACCTCGCTCGCGCCCCACGGGGCACTCCCCCACACCCATTGACTTGGACTGTCGGCAGTTTCAGAGGCTGGCGAGGAAGCTGAGCAGGCGAGGCCACAGCTGCGCATCGGCCTCCTGGTCCGCCTGGAAGGAGATGGGGCCTTCCGCGGCGACCGTGGCCGGCCCGTACGGTTCGTACGGGACCAGGGACCCGACGCCGTGCCCGGCCTCGGGGTAGGGATACAGCACGTGCGACCACTGGTCGTGGTGGTCGTCGAGCAGGTTCACGATGGCCTGGCCGTAGGGGCATGACGTCCACGCCTGGTCGTCCTCGCCGCAGTCCAGGAACACCGGGCCGTTGATCCGCTGATCGGGGATGACCGCGGCCGGGTCGTCGGGCGGGGCGGGGTCGTCGTAGTCGTGCGTGTAGGGCAGCGGCTTGCCGTGCAACGTCACGGCGTGCACCAGGCTCGGGTAGTACGCGCCGAGCAGTTGCGCGGCCTCGCTGCCCCGGGAGATGCCAAGCACCGCGATCGCACCGTCACATGATCCAGGACTGGCCGCGCCTCGCCTGCTTCCGGTTCGCCCGGTTGTAGGTGATCAGCCGGACGGCTTGGCCGAGCATCGGGGCCAGCCGCTGGCCGCCGTTCCAGATGATGAAGTCCCCGTGCACGTAAACGCCCGGCTTGGTCGCGGCCCGGGCGGCGTCGCGGATGTCGGTGATCCGTCCGGCCGGCAGGCGGAGCGGGACCTCGTCGGGCTGGTAGACGTTGCCTGCCGGATAGTCGCGCCCGGGCGCTCGGCTCATCTCGATGTGGCAGCCCAGGACGCGGGTTATGCTGCGCTGCGCCGCGAACTCGACCAGGCGTTCCAGGCTCTGCAGGAAGTCTGCGTACTCCTTGGCGTAAAGCCGCCCCGGCATGATCGTGTCCCCGGTGAGCAGGAAGCCGGTCCACGGGTCGTACACGGTGATGGCGGCCGGGTGGTGTCCGGGGGTCGCGGTGAGCTCGAGAACCCGGCCGCCGAGGTCGAGGCTCACGATCTGCCCCGGCCATTCGCTGAAGCCGTAGAAGCTGCGGACCTCCTCGGCCGTGTGGCCGACGACGGTGGCGTGCGGACGGCCCGCGAACTGCGGGTCGCCGTCCCGGTGGTCGTGGTGGCCGTGGGTGTGCGCGACGACCAGCTCGTAGTCCTCGCGCGGGTGCTCGGCGAGCCAGCTGCCGACCAGTTCGTCGACGGTGCGGCGCAGCGGGACCTTGGCCGGGTCGGCGCTGGGGCCGGTGTCGAACAAGACGGCGCGCTCGTTGCCGAACAGCAGGAAGACGAACGGCGCCTCGAAGCTGACCGCCTTGCTCACCCGCAGGATGAAGGTGTGCCGATCGCTTTGGTGCACCTGGATCGCCGGGTCAGTGCACTGCTTGCGCGAGGCGGCGCCGTGGATCCACACCGGCTCCCCGGCCCCGTCGATCGGTGCGCCGGTGGCGAAATCGATGTCCGCGGAGCTCGCATGGGAGGAAGAGATCACGAGCCGATGATAAGCAGGATGGCGGTACTGCTCTACCGTGATCTCCGCCCCGCCAGGGCGCTCCCCGGGAATGGAACCGCGGTAACACCTACATCGTGTTTGTACATGAGGCTGACGCCGCTGGGTGCGGCGAAGTTCCAGTCTCGACTAGGCCGACCTCGCACTGCGTAGACGTTGCAATTAGGAGATCGCTTGCGGGAAAATTTGTTCCCGTAGTATTTGGTGCGAAGGGCGAGCCTCACTGAAAGGCACCGGGGCGGGCCCTGTATCGACAGTCGCGATTTGCCGGCGAGTGGGAGGGGTCGTGGCATATCTGATAGGCATGCCGGTGGCATCGGGGAACCCGGACGTACTCGTGTTCGAAGTCGACCGCGATGAGATCTCCGATGACCTGGTGCTGGCGTCCCCGAGTCCGGGCGATCTGGCCGACCGAACTCAGGTGACGTTGGAAGAGGCTTTGTCGAGGCTAAGGCCGTCACTCCACAAGATCGTTCATGTGCTCGAGGACATGTCGCCGGACGAGACGGAGGTGGAGTTCGGCCTGAAGATCGGCGGCGAGACGGGCGTGATCATCGCGAAGGGGACGGCGGAGGTGAACTTCACCGTCCGTATGTCGTGGAAACCGAAGAAGTAGCCGGTGCCAGCCAGCAGAAAAGGGTTTATTGTCCGGATTCTGCGCAGTGGATCGAACGCCCCTGCAGGAGTCGGCTTCGTCGTGGACAACCACCATATCGTGACGTGCGCGCACGTAGTGAACACCGCGATGGGCCGCGATCAGCGGGCCCAGCAGAGGCCGGATCAGGGCGTCCGGATCGGCGTTGACTTTCCGTTGCTCAGCAAGGCAGCAGGTGCGCCCGGGCGCAGTTGCCGCGTAGAGGCATGGGCACCTCCGCCGGTGATTGGGACTTCTGGCGGTGACGTGGCAGGCCTTTTGATTATAGGTGAGGGCCTGCCGGCCGGTGCCCATGTGGGTCGACTGGCTGAGGAGGCCAGCCTGCGGGATCCACCAGTCGACATCTTTGGCTATCCGGAGGATCCGCCCCGTCTGGAGCGTGGCGCATGGGTGCCCGTTCATCTGCGCGACACTGTGGGCGACGGGCTGATTCAACTCGACTCCGACAGCGAATCGGCGATCCGGGCCCAGCCCGGCTACAGCGGGTCCCCCATTGTCGCGAAAGGTGACGCGGGTGATGAAATCCTGGGAATGCTCTCAGTAGCCAGCCGCAATGAAGGAACGCGGGACGCTTATGCCATACCTGCCGCCCAGCTAGCCGATGCATGGCCTGATGTTCTGGGTGGGGCCATTGTACCGCCGTGTCCCTATCCGGGTCTCGAGGCATTCACCGCGGAAGATGCCGAAACGGGAGTCTTCGTCGGCCGAGAGGTGGAGACAAGGCAGTTGCGTGAGATGCTCCGCAAGCAGGAGCTGGTGATCGTCGTCGGCCCGTCCGGTGTGGGAAAGTCATCTCTGGTGAATGCGGGGCTGATGCCTGTTCTGCAGGAAGAAAGATGGATCACACAGACATTTCGGGGTGGCGGAGCTCCGCTTGACGCGTTGGCGCAGGCGCTTTTCTGCATTGAGCAGTCAGACAAAACGGCTACCCTTGATGACCTGGCCAAATGGGTCGATCGACTTCGTACTAGCGGCCTTCAGACCTGTGCCGCACAGCTATCGTTGCTTACCGGAAAGCCCATCCTTCTTGTCATCGATCAACTTGAGCAGATCTTGGATCCGGGAATCTGCCCATCGATGGTCAGTAAGGAATTCATTGACCTGCTTCTCCATACACAACCAACCGACCAACTACGGTTGGTTTGCACGCTACGCGCTGATTTTCTCTCGCAGTTGCTGCAGCATCCTGAGGCTGGTGCCTACCTACGCCCGCGCTTGTTCACCCTGTCCCCGATGGGGACGGAGGGAATGGAACGGGTAATCCGCGAACCGGCCGAAACAAGGACTGTGCAGTACGAGTCCGGCCTGTGCCGACTGATCGCCCGGGATGCGGGCGACGGCGGCGGACTCCCGCTACTCGGTTTCACACTCAAGGAACTGTGGACGAAACAGCGGCACCGGCACATCACCCTAGCCGAGTATCACGAAATTGGCGGCGTAATGGGAGCTCTGCGCACCTACGCGGAGAGCGTCTACCAGGAGCTACTTGAGGGATTCAACGACCGGCAGATCCGCCGCGTCATGCTTGCTCTGGTACGCAGCCAAGGCGGGTCATTGGAGGCGACTCGCAGGGTGGTGTCGCGTGAGTTGCTGGGCACGGACTGGGCGGTCGCCAAGGCACTGGCGGAGCACCGACTGGTTATCCTCGGACATGATTCCGTCAAGGGCGAGGACAGCGTGCAGGTCGCACATGAGGCTCTTATCCGCGAATGGCCCCGTTTTGCTTCCTGGGTCGACGATGACGCGGACTTCCAGCACTGGCTAACTGCTGTAGAGAACCGTGCGGCCGAGGGTGACTTGCTGCCCGACAAGAGGCTTGCCGAAGCGGACAGATGGCTTACCGAGCGTGCGGACGATATCCCGCAGGAGATTAAGCAGCTAATCGATGACAGCAAGTCCGAGTGGTCTCGGAGAATCTCCGAGTTGGAGCAGGCGCGCAATCGTGCGGAGGCGATGGCCCGTCAAGCCGAGGCCCGCAGACTGGCAGCCGCGGCCGAGCTTGGCCTGGCTTCGCGCGAGATATCCCTTCAAGTGCCGATCGCACTGGCAGTAGAATCCCTGCATAAGGATTTCGTATTTGAGACTGATCTTGCCACACGTCACGCGATTCGGAAAGCAGCGCGCCAGATTAGCCGTATAGATCAGGGCAGTCCGGTTACCGCAGTTGCTTTCAGCCCTGAGGGCTACCGGATAGCCGGCGCTAGTGATGACGGCGCATGGTTGTCTGACTCACTCACCGGAGCTGAGATAAGGCGGCTTAAGTCCGGCGCCCTGGTAGCCGCGGTGACATTCAGCCCTGACGGAACTCGCGTGCTGACGGGCAGCACCGACAACAAAGCGCAAGTATTCGAGGCCACCACCGGCGCTGAGTTGATGTGCTTCCAGCACGGCGGACCCGTAACCGCAGTGGCATTCAGTCCAGACGGATCACGGATAGCAACCGGCAGCTACGACCGCTTCGCACGGGTGTTTGATGCCCTTACTGGTGTCGAACTGGCTAGGCTCGAGCACGGTGCCTCCGTAACTGCCGCCGCATTCAGCCCGGACGGATCGCGTGTAGTGACCGGCAGCAGGGACAATAGCGTGCGGGTATTCAACGCTACGACGGGTGCCGAACTCGCGCGCTTGGAACACACCAGGCCAGTGACCGCCGTCGCATTCAGCCCCGACGGATCGCGCGTCACGACGGGCAGTGTGGATGGCCATGCCCGGGTATTCGCCACTAACACAGGGGTCGAACTTTCGCGGATGGACCAAGGCGGTGCGGTGTTGGCGGTCGCCCTAAGTCCAGGAGGGTCCAGAGTGGCAACCGGGGGGAGCAACAGTCTTGCCCGGGTGTTCGACTCTGCTACCGGCGCGGAGGTGTGCCGCCTGGAATGCGGAGGCGACGTGACCGCAGTAGCGTTCAGCCCAGACGGTGCGAAGGTAGCTACCGGGAGCAGAGACAGCAGCGCGCGAGTATTCGACGCCGCGACCGGCAGCGAGCTTTCACGTATTGATCACGGCGGTGCTGTGGTCGCGGTGGCGTTCAGCTCGGATGGGTCCAGGGTGGTGAGTGGCAGCCGGGACGGTTCCGCGCGGGTATTCAATACGGCCGCCGGCGCCGAGTTGTCTAAGCTCGAACAACGCGGTGCCGTCGTCGCGGTGACCTTCCGTCCGGACGGGACCGGAGTGGCCAGTGGAAGCTGGGACGGCAGTGCCTGTTTGATCGATGCCGCGACGGGCTGTGAGGTCTGGCGAAGCCAGCACACCGGGGCTGTCTACGCGGTGGCATTCGACCCCCGCGGAACACTGATCGCGACTGCTAGTAAAGACGGCACCGCACGAGTGCTGGATGCCGAGACCGGCGTGGAACAATGCCATCTCGAAAACAACGATGCCGTCTACGCGGTGGCATTCGACCCCGGTGGATCGCTGATCGCAACGGGCGGCAAAGACGGCACCGTACGCGTATTTAGCGCAGTAACGGGTTTTGAAATATGGAGGGTCACCCTTGATGGCGAGGTCACCACCCTCGCTTTTAGTCCTGACGGATCTCGCGTCGCAACCGGCAGCGACGACGGCAGCGCACGCATCATCGACGCGGAAACCGGCGCCGAACTACGCCGCCTCGACCACGACGGCGCCGTGGTGACCGTGGCCTTCAGCCCAGACGGAACCCGCCTCGCCACCGGCAGCGACGACCGCAGCGCACGCATCATCGACGCGGAAACCGGCGCCGAACTATGCCGCCTCGACCACGACGGCGCCGTCGTGACCGTGGCGTTCAGCCCAGACGGAACCCGTGTCGCAACCGGCAGTTGGGATGCCACAGTTCGCGTGCTTAACATTGAAACCGGCACCGAACTATGCCGCCTCGACCACGACGACGACGTGGTCGCCGTGGCGTTCAGCCCGGATGGATCCCGCGTCGCGACCGGCAGCGAGGACCGCAGCGCACGCATCATCGACGCGGAAACCGGCACCGAACTATGCCGCCTCGACCACGACGGCGCCGTGGTCGCCGTGGCGTTCAGCCCGGACGGTACCCGCCTCGCATCAGGAAGCGACGACCGCACCACACGTGTGTGGGCAATCGAACTCCGGGGATTGATCGAACAGGCTACAGCCAGGTTGACCAGGAATCTAAGCCCGCAGGAATGGCGGCGTTTTTTCCGCGACGAGCCTTACCGCAAGACGCGGACGGACCTGCCGTAAAACAGCGATCGGCGGCATTGGCAGTGTTTTCGACGCCTCCGTCCGCTTTGAGCTGGGGTTTATGGGTAAGTGGTGTCCGCCGACGCGGCCGATCTGCCATTCGAGCCCGATCTCCTCGGCTTCCTTGTCAATGGTGTGCCGATCCAATCCATTTCGGCCGGCCGCCCGTAGTCCCTCTGGGAGAATTCTCTACCAGAGGGAGTTGCATGACATGAGTCTCAATAGACGGTCCGCGGCAGCCATCGCCGCGGTCGTCACCGCCACAGCCGGCCTGCTCGCTGGTACCGGCGTCCTGGCCACGTCAGCGAACGCCTCGACCGCGTTCATCGGCCCGCTCAATCAGACCAAGGTCATCGCCTCGACCGTCCCGCAGAACGGGGACGTCAACCCCTACGGCGTGGCCGTCGTGCCACGCAGCACCGGCGACCTGCAGCAGGGCGACGTCCTGGTCAGCAACTTCAACAACAGCGACAACGTGCAAGGCACCGGCACCACCATCGTCGAGGTCAGCCCGAAGGGCGCGGTGTCGCAGTTCGCCGGGATCACCGACAGCGCATGCCCCGGCGGCGTCGGCCTCACCACCGCCCTCGTGGTGCTGCGCAGCGGCTGGGTGGTCGTCGGCTCGCTGCCCACCCAGAATGGAAGCATCTCCGGAGCCGGCTGCCTGATCGTCCTCGACCAGCGGGGCCATGTCCGGGAAACTATCTCCGGCCACGGCATCGACGGCCCGTGGGACATGACCGCCCTTGACCTGGGCGGTATCACCGAACTGTTCGTGACCAATGTGCTGAATGGCATCCTCGGGCCGAGCAACCCCAACGGGGGCACGGTGCAGCGGCTGCTCATCACCAGCGACCCCAACCAGACGCCGCGCCTGCTGGCGAGCACCACGATCGGATCAGGCTTCCCGGCCAGAACCGACCCCAACGCGCTCGTCATCGGCCCCACCGGCGTGGGCCTCGGCCCGAACGGCACCCTGTACGTCGCCGACACGCTGGACAACAGGATCGCAGGCATCCCTAACGCGGTGTTCCGCGCCAAGGATGACGGCCCCGGCTCCACGGTTTCTGAGGGCGCCGCCCTGAACAGCGAACTTGGCCTGGCCATCGCGCCCAACGGTGACATCCTGACCGTCAACGGCGGCGACGGGAACATGGTGGAAACCACGCCTGGCGGGACGCAGGTGGCCGTGAAGACCGTGGACAACAACCAGGGCGGCGCGGGCAACCTGTTCGGCCTGGCGGTCAAGCCCGGCACCGACGCCGTCTACTTCGTCGACGACTTCGGCGGCGGTCCCAACAACAATCCCCCGGCCCAGAACAACCTCCAGCTCTTCTTCTAGCGGTCGCGGGAGTTCCCGCCGGTCTAGTACACGCGCCCCGGCCGTAAGCCGGGGCGCGCTGGCGGTGGTTGTTGGCCAGGCTGCGTAACCGCAGGCATGGCAACACGGCCCGGGCCCTCGATCAGGGCCCGGGCCGCGCCGTTGCTGCCGGTGCTGGCCGCCGGGCTAACTCCCGACTGTGTAGGCGTAGGAGAAGTCGTGGAAGTCGGAGAACGACGCCGGGAACCCGATAGCGGGCTCGGAGCCGCCCCAGTCGGTCGAGTCGATGACGCTGAGGGTGCCGGTCAGCGCGGAGCCCGCGGCTGCCGTGGGCGACAGCGTTGCCGTCAGCGTCCCGGTGGCTCCTGGCGCCAGTTCCTCGGGCGTGACGGTATTGCCTCCGGTGATGTCGTTGCCCGACGGCTGGAGCTCGAAGTAGCCAACGTGGCCCGTCGTGTTCTTGACCGTGACCGTGACGGGGACGCTGGAGCCGGAGTCGATGGTCGTCGACGCCGACAACGGGAGACCGGTCTCGGTGACGGGCGCGAGCCGGTTGTAGGCGACTACCCCGGTGACGTCCTGGGAGAACTCCGTTCCGTCGGTCGTGGCGCCCTGCATCACGTCGATCTCCCACAATCCTGGCTGGGGATCGGGGGCGACGAGCGAGGTGAGGCCGGTCGGGTTGTCGGGCGTTGGTGCGGTGTCGGTGGCGGTGACGTCGACGTTCCCTGACTCGGTGACGGCCGGCGCGAGGTCGGCGGGCGAGAACAGGTAGAAGTACACCGGGTCGTCGGCGGCGTGATCCGGCGCGTAGAACGACACGTCGAGGTCACCCTCCCCTGGGGGCACGTCCACGTAGAAGGTCTTGATCTGCCCCGCGCCGCGAGATACCGAGCTGGTCAGCGTGGCGCGGAACAAGCCGCCGGCCGAGGGGATCAGGGTACGCCGGGCGATCGGCACGGAGCTCTCCAGCCCGCCGGGCGCGGTGTACTGCACGGACTCGGGGGCATCACCGGGCGCCAGGGGAAGGGCGATGGCGAGGGGCACGCTCACCGAGCTGTGAGCCGGGATGGTGACGGGCGCCGACGCCGGGTGCGTCGTGAAGTCCTGACCGCTGGCCTGGAAGGTCACGGTTCCGGTGTAGGTCCCCGGGGTATCCGGCGCGGTCTGCACGTGGCCGCGGCCATTGGCCCACACGATCTGGGCCGTCCACGTTCCGGCCATCGGGTGCTCGACCGCGGCGTGCTGGATGTCGGGGCTGGCGTTGGGGCCGTTGGAGGCGCCGTAGTCGTAGGAGATCTGGGCCAGCTTCCCGGCCGGGTCGGTCAGGATGAACGTCAGGATGTTGCCATCGCTGTTGGCCGGGTCCGGCCAGCGCATGTCGGCGTCGAGCACGCCGACGCCCGGCGGCACCGTGAACCTGACCGGTGCCGCCGCGGTTGCCCCCTGCGCGGGAATCGGGGCGCTGGGCGACGGGGCGCTGACGTTCTCGGTGACGGGCCTGCCCAGCGGCGTCTCGTCTCCGAGCGCCCGGTAGCTGCCTGCCACCCTTTCGGTGGCGGAGGAGGCGTTGTACAGCGTGACCGATGTGTGCACCGTTGAGCCGCCCGGGCCCTGCACGTCGAGCTGGGTGGGGTTGTCCACCAGTTCGCGGGCGGCGGAGTGAGTCTGGGTCGTGCCCGGCAGCTGGCGGGCCGCCTCAACGGCCGCGTACACGTTCAGGAGCCCGGCGCCCTGCTGGTCCGCCGCCGCCCCGATGTCGGTTGCCGTGCTGGTGAGGATCTCCTTCACCTGGGCTGGGGTCGGGCTGGCGCCGCCGTGGGTGTCACGGTAGGCCTGGATCACGTCGGCGGCGGCGCCGGAGACGAAGGGGGCCGACTCGCTGGTACCGCCGAAGGCCTCGGTCGGCAGCGGCGGGTCCTGGCCGGCGCCGGCGGCGGCGAGGGCCAGGTAGCCCGGGGCGACGAGGTCCACCACGGCGCCGTTGGGAGCGGTGCCACCTGACGACAGGGTGGTCAGGTTGTCGTCTTCCCAGCCCTTGGTGTAGCCGTCAGCCTGGGCGAGCAGCCTGAGGTCGTTCGTACCGCCGACGTCGATGACGTTGGGGTCATCGGCGGGGGCCTCGACCGTGCCGGACGAGCCGCTGTCGCCCGCGCTCTCGACGACGACGACGCCCGCCGCCACCATCGCGTCGTTCGTCGGTTCGAGCAGGTCGTCGTTGGCACCTGGCAGGGCACCGAAACCGTAGGACTCCGACACGACGTTGGCGCCCTCGGTTACCGCCTGCTGCAGCCCGGCGATGACCTGCGACTCGGGAGCCACGGTCTGACCGGCCGAGTTAGTGTCGGAGAAATAGCCGGTGCTGAGCAGAGAGGCGCCGGTAGCGTCCCCCACGATCCGGAAGCTGCAGCTAGCGGGCACATTCGAGTAGGGCAGCTGGGACGCATAGGTGTAGGTGACCGTGCCCTGGGCGGCGATGGTGGAGACGTCACCGTTGAACTCGTCGCTATAGACGTTCTCGCTCGGGTTCGGGGCATCGATGACCACCGGCTGCCCGTCGGGCCGGATCAGGTTGGGGTTCCCGGCCAGCGAGTTGGCGTCGACGTTCCCGACGATGACGCCCTGGCCGGTCGCGATCGCGGACGCCTCGCCTGAAGCATCGGGGTTGTCTGACGCGTCGTGGATGCTGGTGAGGGCCTCGGGCTCAAGCAACGGCTTGCCGGAGGACGTGCTGCACAGCTGCTGCCCGTCGGCCGCCGATGCCGGGATGGCCGACTTGCGAACCTGGGAGGCGGATGCCGTCTTCGTGGTCGACCTCGCGTCCCCGATGATGATGGTCCCGTCGGGGACGACCTCCTTGACGCCCTGGACGTGGCTGAGTGCCTGTGCCTCGGCCGCGGGCATCGTCGCGGCGACAGCGTTGAGGAGCGAGAGGGCCGTGATGTGCGTGGCCCTGACCTGCTTCAGCTGGGCCACGAGCGGCGCCTGCATAGACGTGGCGGCCGCTGCCCGGGCCTGCCGGTGGGCCCTGTTCGCGGGCAGGCTCGCGAGCTGGTCGTCGAAGACAACCACCATGGGCTCTTGCCTGCCGGACGAGAGGGCTTTGACCTGGCTCGTGCTTAGCTTGGAGAAGCTAGGGTGCGCCGAGCCGGCTGGGGTCCCGGCCGCCGCCGCCGTGGTTGAGCCTGCCGCAGTCCCGGCTGTCACCGCGGTGAACGATATCGCCAGCCCAGCGGCCCCGGCCAGGGCCCGCAATCGGGCAGTTCTCATGATTTCCCTTTCCTCTGAGCGCATGCGCAGCGAAATGTTCCTCTATGAGCGGGTATGTTCCGGACCCTAGCGGCAATCATCGTCAAACACAATGGGCCATCCAGGCCCAATTGATCACTCTGGGGTATTACGCGAGGCGGGGCTGTGGGCATTCTCGTTACCATGAGATTGCGTGGCCGTTTTTTGTTAGTGAAATTGATAACCCCCAATCTCATGGGGACCGAGACCACGACCGGAAGGAAACCGTGACTGGAATCTCGGGAAAGGTCATTCCCATCGCCCGGGGCCGGCAGCGGCATCGGCTCCGGCATCGGCATCGGCATCGGAGGAACCCGCGGATCGCCGCCTGAGCCGTCGCATCCCACAGCCGCACGGGCGCGGTCGGCGCCCGGCATGTCCGGGGAAAGGGAAGATGACCACTAGGCCGCATCCAGCAGGCCACACGGACGCCGGCATTCGGCTGCAACCTAAAGACGAGCTTCCTGGCGCGTACCAGCAGCACTGGAATGATCCTGCCCGGGAGCTTCTCCCGACTGATGGCCTCGTGGTCAGTTAATGACATCTGCGACCGAATACGCACGGGCGGGGAATCCGGGTTCTGCCGCTCCGGTCCGGGTCCAGAACAGCAGCCGGACTTCGGCGGCCGGTGCTGGCGCGAAAGTGATCTTGCGCTGCAATTCGAGCACGTCACGGCTGGTCAGCGGGGCCTTCTGCCAGCGGCACTCCCCTAGCATGGCTGTCCTGTCCCCGGAGATCCCGAGCACGTCGATCTCCACGGTCTCGTCCCGCCACCAGCGGCCGATGATCATGTCGCCGGCGAATTCGCCGTCCCGGGCCAGCAGTGCGGCGTGGTCACGGCACGCGCTCTCGAATACCCGCGCCACGTGCTGGTCAAGGCGCGCGGCCGTCCGCTGGCGGACAGCCGCCCCCTGGCCGCCTTCAATGAGGTCCACGTCATCGCGGAGCACACCGAACCAGAAGGCCAGGTAGGTGTCGGCGATCTCGTACAGGGGGTCCGAGGCGACGCTCCCGACGGGGACGGTGCGGCGCACGTAACCGGCGCGGCGCAGTCGCTCCAGCGTGTAATCGATCCGCTGCTGCGCCCGTCCCGCGATGCGGGACCGGCGGCGGGCGCCGAACCCGATCGCCGCGAGCACCCGCTCGTATCCCCCGCGCCAGTCCAGGTCCTCGCCGATGATGTCCAGGGCGTCACGAACCAGGAGCCCGCCCGGCTGGTAGGCAAGCCGGCGGAGATTCGTCTCGACATCAGCCGCCTGATCCCATTGGTCGAGGTGGAGCGGATAACCACCGCACACGGCGTAGGCCGTAAGGAAGTCGGCGGCGGGGATGCCCGGCAGGAATGCCCGCGCCTCCCGCGCCGGGAACGGGTCCAGGCGCAGCTCCAGCGCCGCCCGGCGGTGCAGTCCGCCCTGCGCGCCCAGCATCTCTTCCATCACACTGACGGCAGAGCCGGTAAGGACAAGCATCACCTGCTGATCCCGGACGCGGTTCTCCCAGACGGCGGAGACCAGGTCGGCGAAGTCGGGCTGAGACGCCAGCAGCCGCGGGGCCTCATCGATCACGACCAGCAACGGGGCTGCCTCGGCCAGCCGCACCAGGAACCGAAGAGCCGACTCCCAGTCCCGGAAAGGCGCCGCGAGCAGATCTTCGACTTCGCCGCCGAGCTGCTCCCGGATCCGGTCGGCCAACCGGGCCAGCTGGCGCTCGTTACTGTCCTGGCGGGTAGCCGTGAAGTAAACCGCCCGCTTGGCCGAAGCGAAACCAGACAGCAGGAACGTCTTGCCGACCCGCCGACGCCCCCACACCACAGCGAGCTGAGGTGCTCCCGCCTTTGCCCGCGTCCACGAACCCTCAAGGTCAGCGAGTTCCTGATCACGACCGATGAGCTCAACCATGCTCTCATAGTACAAGGTGTTTGTACTACAAAGAGTTCGTACTACAAATTGTTTGTATGATGTCTACCAGAGTCGATGAGTCACGACCCTCAATGGTGAGGCGAACGGTCGTGCTGCAGCGCGGCGAAACCGGGTGGCGTCGGCCGGCGGCCGTGGTCAAGAGTGGATCCATGCGGGCGGACGACGGCGAGCACCTCCTCGCCGGTTACGTTCCGCACCATCCAGCGACAGCCCGCCTGGCGGGACAAGGACGAGGCGGCGCAGTTGCGACGTTTCCTTGGTGCGGGCTCGCAGCGCAAGTTGCGCTACGCCCGCCTGCTGATCGAGGCGATCGACCTCAACCGGATACCGGACCCGCTCGCTGCCCTGCTCGCCGCCGTTTAGATGGGTTTTCAAACGTTGTTTCGGTGCATTTCGCCTTGGGCTGCGTACCCGAGCACCCCGGTTGCTCTCATTCGCTGCCCGGGATTCGCGGTCGGGCCGGTCAGCCTCGCTCACTGCCAGGCGGACTTCCGCACCCACAGCCACACCCATGGCGGGCACCTTACCAACTTGAAGCGGCCAGGTGGCGAGCTGAGCATTGACGAAGGTGATGACGTAATCCTTCACGTCCAGGGCGTAGCAGCTGGCGTCGAACGCCGTGCAGGTGCCCAGGTTGTTGAAGTTGGTCATGACAACGACCATGCTCGATCTCCCACGTGCAGGGCGATCAGTTCGGCGTTAGGCCGCCCGGGTGGCGGGCGGCTCGGCGGTATGGCCGTGTTCCGTGTTGGTTGATGCGCTTTCTGCTGGCGGGGCGGGGTCCGGGTGGGTGGCGGGTGCCGTCTGGCGGCGGAACGCCGGGAGCAGGCGGGCCAGGATCAGCGCGCCGGCGATGCAGGCCAGGCCGCCGGAGACCACCGAGGTGAGCGGGGTGAACGCGGCCGCTACCGCACCCGACTCCGCGTCCCCGATCCGCGGCGCGCCGGCGACGGCGGCCATCTGCATGCCCATCATCCGGCCGCGGAGTTCGTCGGGCACGCCGAGCTGGATGATCGTGCTGCGGAACACGGCCGAGATGACGTCGGCGCAGCCGGCCACGGCCAGCAGCGCGAGCGCGGCGGGCAGCCAGCGCACGAGGCCGAAGCAGGTGATCGCGGCGCCCCACACGAGGACGGCGGCGATGACCGCGCGGCCCTGCCGCCGGATCCGGGGGAGCCAGCCGGTGGTAACCGCGCCGAGCAGGGCGCCGGCCGCGGGCGCGGCGTAAAGAAGCCCGAGTGTGCGGGCCCCGCCGCCGAACACCGTGAGTGCCAGCGCGGGGAACACGGCCCGCGGCATGCCGAACACCGTGGCGTTGATGTCGATCAGGTAAGCGCCCTGGATGACCGGCCGGCCGCGCAGGTAGCTGAAGCCGGCCACGATGGAGCGCAGGCCGGGCCGGTGGCCGGCGCCCGCCTGCCGGACCTGCGGGACCTGCGGGACCTGCGGGCCTATCAGAAAGGTCACCACGATGGCCGCGGCCATGGTCGCCACGTCCATCCAGTAGACGAAGCGGACGCCAGCCCCGGCGAGCAGCAGCCCGGCCACGGCGGGGCCTGCGACCCCGCCAATCTGGAACAGTGCCTGGAACATGGCGTTGACGGCGGCCACCTCGGACCGGCGGACCAGGTTCGGCAGGATGGCTGACAGCCCCGACTCGTTTGCCGCCGCGAAGCCGGCCGCCATGGCCGGCAGGGCGAACAGCGGCCACAAGGCGCGCCCGGTGTCGGCGTTGACCGCCAGCCCGGCGCTGCACAGCAGCGTCAGCGACTGCGCGCCGAGCAGTATCTTGCGGCGGTCGGCGGCGTCGGCCAGCGAGCCGCCCAGCAGGGCCCCGGCGATCAGCGGAAGCACCGTCGCGAGCGAGACCAGCCCGACATCGAGCGACGAGCGGGTCAGTAGGTACACCTGGTAAGGCACCGCGACGGTGGTGAGCTGGGCGCCAAGCGTGGACAGCAGCTGCCCGGCGACCAGGCAACGCAGATCGCGGGATCTCCGCAGCGGCGACACGTCCAGGACAAGATGCCGCCCGAGCCGGGCAATTTTGTTCATAACAGGCAGGCTAACCTAATGACTGACGGTCAGTCAATCAAATGACTGACGGTCACCCAGTAGGATCGCGTTATCGTCAACCCAACGATGGAGCGCCCGCATGGCCCGAACCAAGCCCGCCGAACAGCGCCGCGCCGACCTGCTTGAAGCAGGCAGGGAACTATTCCTCGCCAAAGGCGTGGCGGCCACTTCGCTCGACGACATCACCAGCCGCGCCGGGGTCTCCAAAGGGCTGTTCTACCTCTACTTCCGATCCAAGGACGACCTGCTGACCGCGCTGCAGGACCAGTTCTCGACCGAGCTCGCCAACCGCATCCGCACCGCCACCGACCCAGTCGCGGACTGGCCCGCCAAGCTCGACGCGTGCGTCAAGTCAATCTTCGACAGCTACCGGGAGCGCGACGACCTGCACGAGGTCCTGTTCCGCCACGGCGGCCACGTGTCCGCCAGCCACCGGGCCACCCATGCGCTTGTCCTGAACGCCATCAGCGACGTATTCGCCAGCGGCAAGGCGGCCGGCGCGTTCGACGTCGAGGATCCCGAAGCGACCGCCGTCTTGTGCTGGGCGAGCACCCACGGCTTTGACCCAGACTTCCACGGCGAGGCCGCGCCAGCCGACGCCCGGCTCATCCGCGCGGCACAGCAGCTATTCCGCCGAGCCGCCAACGTCCCCGGCGACCCGCCAGGCTGAAACCCGGCAGGCACAGGGCGGCAAGCCAAAGTGCCGCCCGGGTTGGCCGGCAGCCATAGCCGACCGCGGAAACGCGAGGTCACTCGTCACGATATCGCCGCTGGACGTTTACTTGCCACTTCAGGAATACGGCATTCAGTGCACGACTATCACTTGCGTCGTCCGGCATTGGATGGATAAAGACATCACTGACCCCGGGATCGAATATTCCTCCAGAGATGTCTTCCTCCTTAAAAATAAGAATGGGCAGGCGCAAGCCAAAGAGTATTCCCGCCTCGAGCTGGTTCCAGGCAGTCGGAAACGACGTGGGGAAGTTCTGAAACCGCTCCTCTGCGGTGCCTGGCTTGTTGATACCTTGCAAGCTACGGTACTGCTCGAAGCCAAGAATAATCCCGCCTGCGCAATGCCGGGAAATTCCGAGCACCTCGCGCAGCGGGAGTTCCGTGGGATAATCCGAACGCCCAAGGGCCCTAGGCTCCAGGCTGTAGCGCTTCAGGAGGCGCATAACAATCGTTCGCGATATTTCTTGCTTATCATTCAAGTTCGTCGGACATGAGACAAAGACAGGTATTTCCATTTGCAGCCATCCCCGAGTTTTATAGAGTCCGATCCCGCTGGGTCCGCTTCTGATGTGTGGCGATCAGTGCCAGCGTGCTTGCGTACGGGTAATCAGAAGAATATCCACCGACTTCTGCCGTATGTCGGAGTCTGCCACATCGCAGCCCGGTGTGGGTCGCGTGATTGAAACATCTCTAGATAGTCCGGCTGCGCCTTGGCAGAGACGTCTCGTCGATGAAGCCCCCGAAGCCGTCGCCGCCGCGCTCATGATCGTTATGGTGATGATGTCCACCACCCGGTACGTAACGCGCGGTTTCCCTGGCGCCGGGTGCCCGGAGGCTCCCCGGGCTGACCGCGAGCGACAACATGACCGCCGTCATACGGCGGTCCTGGAAGGCAGGGTTTTCATGAAGCTTCTTCTCACTTCCTCAGGCATCAGCAACCCGAGCATCCACGACGTGCTCGTCGATCTGCTGGGCAAGCCGATTGCCGAGTCCAGCGCCCTCTTCGTTCCCACCGCGATCTACCCCTTCCCTGGCGGTGCCGGCCAGGCATTCCAGGCGATCACCGGAACCGCCAAGAGCCCGTTGTGCGGTTTGGGCTGGAAGTCGGTGGGGGTACTGGAGCTCACCTCGCTGCCCAGCATCGATGCGGAAGTGTGGGCCGCGGCGGTCAGGGAGTCAGACGCCCTGCTGGTCTGGGGCGGCGACCCCGTGTACTTGTCCTACTGGATGAAGCATTCGGGACTCGCGGACCTCTTGCCGTCCTTGCCGCCCGAGATGGTGTACGTGGGGGTGAGCGCCGGGAGCATCGCGATGGCCTCCATGTTCGGTGAGACGTATTTTGATCCTCCCAAATGCAGCGGGGAAAGGATCTCGTCCGAAGACATCGTGTTCGCCAGGCCCGAGGGAGAAATCACCATGACCTTGGTGATGGCTGAGGGAGTGGGGCTCGTTGATTTTGCGATCATTCCGCACGTGGAGTACGACGATCACCAAGACGTGGCGAACGCAGAGAAATGGGCAGGCCGACTACCCGTACCGACGTACGCAATAGACGATGAGACGGCCGTCACAGTGATCGACGGCACCGTTGAGGTCGTCTCCGAAGGGCACTGGAAGCTGTTCAGCCCCTGACACAGGTACCCGATGCGGGCCGACGAGAGTTCACGGGTCAGAAGACGATGACCCCGCGCAGGACGCGGCCGGCCGCGATGTCCGCATACCCCTGGTTGACCTGATCGAGCGAGTACGTCTGCGTGATCAGCTCATCCAGCTTCAGGATGCCGTCGCGGTAGAGGCTCAGCAGCCTGGGAATCTGCGTGCGGGGACTTTCCGACCCGTAGAGGCAGCCCTTGATCTCCTTGTTCATCATGGCAAGCAGGAACAGGTTGACGTCGGCCTGCGCCTGGGCGAGCGGCGCCACCGATGTGACGACGCAGGTGCCGCCCTTGGCCGTCAGCGTGAGGGCCGGCTCGAGCAGGTCACCGCGCATCACGCCGAAGGTGCAGATGACCGAGTCGCACATCTGGCCCCAGGTCAGTGCGCCGACTGCGGCGATGGCGTCATCGAGCGAGGGATACACGTGGGTGGCGCCGAAGCGCAGGGCCTGCTCGCGCTTGAACTCGACCGGGTCGACGGCGATGATCCGGCGTGCTCCCGCCACCCGTGCGCCCTGGACCGCGCTGATGCCGACCCCGCCGATGCCCAGGATGGCGACCGTGTCGCCGGGGCGAACTCCCGCGCGGTTAACCGCCGAGCCGAACCCGGTGGCGACCCCGCAGGAGACCAGCGCGACCGCGGGCCACGGGATGTCCGGATCCACCTTGACGACCGAGGAGACGGGGAGCAGTTGCCGTTCCGCGAAGGCGCCGAGCTGCGAGAACCGTGCCACCGGCTCCCTCCCGATCCGGTGCGCCACGCGCCCGTCGGTGATGATCCCGGTGTCGAAGAGCTTCATGCCCAGGTCGCACAGGAACGCCTGGCCGGCCAGGCACGACGCGCACGACCCGCACGAGGGGATGAACGCCATCGCGACGTGGTCGCCGGGCGCCACCGACGTCACGCCCTCACCGACCTGCGAGACCTCGCCGGCGCCTTCGTGACCGTTGATCACCGGGTAGTGCGGGAGCGGCAGGTCACCGGTCCGCACGTGCTCGTCAGAGTGGCACATCCCGCAGGCGCGCATCTCGACCAGCACCTCGCCAGGACCCGGCTCGTCGAGCTCGACAGTGTCGATCTTGTAGTCCTGGCCGGGTCCGTAGAGCAACGCCGCACGCGCACTGATCATCGCCGGTAAACCCCCAGACGTGGTGGATGCTATGCGGCAATAGTAGAACACGTTGCAGTTTTGGCCAGAGGGCTGTCAGCCGCTGCGGGCGCACCGCGGCGGGCGCACCGCGGCGGCCCGCCGGGGCAGATCTCACCTCCTAGCGGACCCACGCCAGTGGGATCGCGTCCGCCATCATGTCGTAGCCGAGGTCATTGGGATGGAGGTTGTCCCCGCTGTTGTCATCCGGGTTGTAGTAGTGCCGATCGGCTGGCTCGCTGGTGGCCGCGGCGAAGTTGATCACTCCGTCGGCGGCGTGGCTGGTCATGATCCAGCTGTTCACCTCGCTGCGCAGCGGCTCGGCGGCCGGCGCCGGGGTAAGCGTGCCCAGGTAGATCTTGATGCCGCGGGCGTGCGCCATCGCGATCAGCCGGAGGTAGCCTGCCTCGATCCGGGCGGCGGCCATGTGCCCGCTGACCGGCATCGTGCAGGCGCGGGCAGACTCCGTGGCGAAGCGGATGTCGTTGATGCCCTCAAGCACGATGACGGCGCGGACCCCTGGTTCGGACAGCGCGTCCCGCTCGAAGCGCGCGAGGCCGCTCTGCCCGTAACAGCGGGAGCCGCTGAGCACCCGGTTGCCGCTGATCCCCTCGTCAACGACGCCCGGCGCACGGTCGCCCAGGGTCGCCTCGAGGCGGCGGGCGAGGAAGTTGGGCCAGCGATCATCGGATCCGGGCTCGGAGCCGACGCCATCGGTGATGGAGTCGCCGAACGCCACGATCGTTCCGCCCGCCGTCGCCGTCCTGACATCGACCTCGGTGGCGAAGTACCAGGACGGTTCCCCGCGGCTGAAAGGAGTTCCCTGAGTGTCGGCGACCTGATCGCCGGATGCGACGAAGGTCGTCTGCCCGGCGTACTGGTGATTGGTCGCCGGCCCGGTGGCACCCGGCAGGTAAATGCTGATCGCCAGTTCGGCCAGGGGCGCGACCCGCCCGCTGAGGGGATCGCTGGTCACGGTGGCCCCGGCCGGGACGGTGACGGCGGGCCTTCCCCCGAACGTCAGCCGCCTGCTGCTTGCCGGGACCAGCGCGCCGCCGTCAAGAACGAGCCCGACGCTGGCCCCGCCTATCGTCAGCGGCCGGGTACCGAAAAGGTTGCTCAGGTGGACGCGGAGGGCCTCGCCGCCAGCACTGGCGTAGATGATCTCGCGGACCGTCTGATCGCTGAACCCCCGCTCCGCCCGCTGGCTGTCCGAGGCCGCCATCGGGCTGGCCGCCCAGGTAGCGACCCAGGACGCGCGAGCGGCCTGGGTGCGGGCGTGCGGGGCCGCACTACCGCTGGGAGCAGCGCTGTTGGTACTGCCTTGGTGCCCGCGGCCTGCCGAGATCGCCAGGGAGGGGATCAACGACGCGGCGACCAGGCCGACCGCGACGCCCGCGGCCAGGCAGGCGAGGTAGCCCGGTATCCGGGAACCAGCGAACCTGGAGCGAGAGGGCACGGGACCATCCGCCTGTCGGTGAACGGGACACTACCGAAAGCTTACCTCCGCAGGCCCCTGCCAGCCGGACTGTGATTTCATGACGGCCCGCCACCGGGCAGGCCGCGGCAGGTCAGGTTCCGAATCCCGTTAGCTCGTTAGTTTTTGGATGCCTGCTCTCGGCGCCCGGGTGACCGCGAAGCTGGCCTGGGTGATAATCGGCTCAGCCGTTCCCGCGTGGCAGAGGTTCCAGGCGCGGGGCGGCTCTCGCGGTCAGTGCCGCAGCGACGTCTGGCGGCACCGGAACGTTCGAGCCCTGGAAGCCGCGGAACGGGCGGAACGATCCGAGCTGGACGTCCTCGAGCAGCTCAGACCTGAGCAGTGGCGGGCGGATGCGGTAGTCGAACCGGATGTCGGTCCGCCACCGGAAATGCGCCGGGTCGGACGGCTGAACTGGGCGCTCGTACGTCTCGGACACGATCGTCGCGGCGTAGTGGATACCAGGGTCTTTCGGTCCCACAACCTGCAGCCACACCCGGTCGCCGACCGCCATCCGGTCGCGGTACCGGGGCGTGCCCCACCACTGCTCGCGGGAGGCGGTCACCGCGGCGTCCAGGTCGTAGTGACGCGGGTTGCCCTGAAAGATCCAGTCAGCCATGACTTCCCAGGCTAGCTCCCCGCCGACCGGCAACGCCGGAACATTGGGACCCGCCGCCTAAGGCGATGACCATGATGAGGTCGCCGCCGTCGAGCTGGGCGGGGCCGGCCAGCGCGATACGGGCGACGGTACCGGCGACCGGGGTCGTGATTGAGGCCTCCATCTTCATCGCCTCGATCTTGGCGACAGTGTCCCCGGCGGCGAGCTGGTCGCCGAGCGTGACGGTCGGGGTCACGCTGCCGCCGAACGGGGCGGCGATCTGCCCGGGACTGGCCGGGTCGGCTTTCTCGGCCGCGGGGGCGTCGGCTTCGACCGAGCGGTCGCGGACCGGGATGGGGCGGAGCTGGCCGTTGATGGTGCACATGACAATGCGGATGCCCCGCTCGTCCGGTGCGCCGACCGATTGCAGGCCGAACAGCAGCGTCTTGCCTTCGTCGATGGTGACCTCGTGCTCACGCCCGGGCTGCAGACCGTAAAGGTACTCGGCGGTGCCGAGCACCGACAGGTCGCCGTAGGTTGCCTGGGACTCCTCGAACTCCCTGGCCGGCCCGGGGAACAGCAGCCGGTCGAGGGTGCGCCGGCGGTCGGCGCGCAGGCCCGCACGCTGCGCGTCGGTGAGCTCGGCGTCCGGGGCGTGGTGCCGACGGCCCGCCAGGGCCCTGCTGCGGAACGGCTCGGGCCAGCCGCCGGGCGGGTCACCGAGCTCGCCGGACAGGAAGCCGATGACGGAGTCAGGTATGTCGTACTTGCCGGGGTTTTCCGCGAAGTCCCGCGGGTCCGCGCCCACCGCGACCAGGTGCAGTGCGAGGTCGCCGAC
>JBEKEK010000137.1:0-21142 GCA_050013875.1 Trebonia sp.
GCCGCCGCCGGATAGTCGGCCCGCGCCTCCTGGCGCTGCGCACCGTGAGCCGGCGGCACGAACCGCCGCCGGCTCAAAAGCCATGCTCATGTGAGGCTCCTATTTTCGGACCAGGGAGCCGTCGAGGGGTCTGCCTCCAGCAGAGCATCGTGCCCGTTGTGTTCCCGATGGGAGAGTCAAGAGCAGCATCTGACGGCTACCCACGGACAACGTCAGATACCGCCTGACCTGCGACGCCGTGGTCAGTGAGCCATGACAATCCAGTTCCCAAGCTGACAGTGCGGGTTGGATTCCCGCAATCCGCTCTCATACAAGAGGCCAGTTCGGAACCTGTTTCCAAGACCTGGCCCTTTGTCGCACGGCTGCCCGACCAGCCCGCCGGGCCATTAGCGGGCCATTAGGTTCTGGTGCGGGACCCTCGCTTCCCCATGATGGTGTGCATCGATGACGGCAGCCCAGCGCAGGCATTGAGTGCGTGGCCCACCGGATCACAGCGATGACCATGTTGATCAAAATGAGGGCCCGCCACCAATTAGTCTGGCAAGCAGCGCTGAATATCGTCCAGAAAAGTCGGGTGCGACTCTGATTCACCGGCATGAGCTGCCCATCGCCTCACAGCCAAACGGACGACCGTGCCGCTAAGCGGGCACGGGCTACACCGCCGGGCGGCGTCCCCGTCGTCGTCCTGGCGCTGCTCCTAGCCGACATGCTTGTCGATCGCGTCGGTTATCGCCTTGTCCACGCCTCGTGTCTCGTGCTGGTAGATCATCGCGGCCCGCTCGGAGCCGTGGCCCAGCCGAACCATGAGGTCGTGCAGGCCGGCCCCGCTGTTCGCGGTGTCTCACGGTCACTCACGGGCGGATCAGGACTTGCGGGTCGCGAGCGCACGCTGGCCGCAGCACTACACCAATGACTACTTGCGGACGTGGAAGCGAAGGATGGTGACGGCTCCATGCCGGGTGCTGTCGAGCGGTTCCAGGTCTATCCTCGCAAGATCCGGAGCGGAGTAGAACCGGATGCCGTCGCCGAGCAGCACCGGCAGGACATACACCAGGATCTCGTCCACGAGTCCCCGCCGCAGGCACTGGCCGGCCACGTCAGCACCGAGGATTTCGAGGTTCTTGCCTGACGCGGCGTCCAGTGCCGTGGCGACCGCTTCCCCGATGTCACCGGTGAGGTACGTGACATCCGGGGCGGGTTGCTGCGGCGGCCTATGGGTGAGGACGAACGTGGGTCCGGAGAAGGGGTAGCCCCCGTCGCTCGATGCTGCCCCCCGCTCCTTGTTAGCGTCCATCCTGTCGCCCACCTCAACGGTCCGCCGACCGACGAGCATGGCGCCGGTGGCCGCCGCGATCTCCGTCAGCCACGCGGCGTCCGGCGGCATGAAGTCGAAGATCCAGTCCATCGCGTCACCGGGACCGGCGATAAAGCCGTCGAGCGACATCGACCTGTTCACGACCACTTTGCCGCTCACGTCACGACCGCCCAGCCGTCGAAGTTGATTGCCACGGCCTCGTCCCCTTACTCTGTCGCGGGGTTGTCCCCACGGTCCGCAGTGATGACGTAACGGTCGCCCGGATCTCATCGGCCCCCGATCGGCATCCAGTTCCGGCCGGCCGGTGTGCGTTGATCAGGCCGCGAGGCCGCCGAGCCAGTTCTGCCACGCCTCGGTCTCGGTCGACGGGTCGCGGTCGTCGAAGTAGTGCGCGGTCGCGAAGACCATGTCGTTGTAGCCGTGGATCAGCATGTAGATCGCGTCGTCGGTCCGCATGCCCACGAAGCTCGGCGGGCCGACGAACTCCACGGTGCCGTCGACCGGCTCGATCCCGGGCACGCTGAGCCGCGCCGGCTGACCGTCCGCCGCGTCCGCGCCGACGCCGACCGCCGCCGTCATGGCCGCCCACGAGTCCTTGGTGATCGGCCCCGGCATGAACAGCGAGCCCTTCGCGGTGCGCGGTGCGAAGTGCTTCAGGTAGACGGCGAGCTTCGTCATGTAGGCGTGGTCGCCGACGGACAGGCCGTTGTATTCGGCCTCCCAGTCGTCGCCGAGCAGACCACTGTGCACAGCGCGCACCACCGCACCGCCGCCATCGCGCGACTCGATGAGCCACTCGAAGGCCATGAACGTGCCATCCGGCTTCTTGTCCTCCTGCGTCGCGTAGCGGTGACCGGGTTCCCAGACGGTGATGTTGGAGCTGGACACCTCGCCGAACATGTTGAACGTGCTGGTCTTGCTGGCGCTATCGATTTCGGTGCGTCCCATGAGCCAGGAGTCGACTCCCGGCCCCGACGCGATCGCCTCCCACACCTCGTCCGGCGTGGCGTCGACGGTGATCTCGTTGCTTACCTCGAATGGATGCGTCATGACTGCTGCTCCTCTGCTGGCAGGTCGGCGTCTTCGGTGATGCTCGGGTGCACCGCGACGATAAGGCGGTGTGGCCGACCAGTTTTGGTCTGATATTTGCTGATAATTCCGGTGAGCGCGTCGGTGAGCTCACCCACGAAGGCGGCGCGATCGGCCGGCTTCGCGAACCGCACCTCGGCATCGAGCCCGAACGTGGCGAGCGGCTTGTTGGCCCGTGCCGCCCCGTTGATGAGCGCGCCCGTCTCCCGAACGAGTCGCGCGGCGAGCGCGAGCAACCAGCGCGAGGACAGCCGATCGGGCGACAGGGCCGGATCGGGCGCGAACGCGGCGAGCGCGGCCGGCGAGATCACGTAGGCCGCGGCGGAGGCCCGCACGACCCGCTCGGTCATGTTGCCCTTGCGGCGCTCCTCGACCAACTCCACCAGACCGTGCTGCTCAAGGGTCTTGACGTGGTAATTGACCTTCTGCCTGGCAAGCCCAAGCCGGGCCGCGAGTGTGGTCGCGGTCTGTGGCTCGGCCAGCTCTGCGAGCATCCGAGCCCGGATCGGATCGAGCGAGACCTCCGCGGCCGCGGCATCCTCGATCACTGCGACATCTTGCATGGCGTAACCCTGCCACCGACAATTTTTATTGTCAAGACTGCAAGAACTGTCTGGAAGAATTTTCTTTCCTAAGGTCGTCATGGGCACGCGGCAGCCTGGCGGGGTAACGATGCCACTTGGGATGAGCGGTCGCGGCACTGGTGGCCTGGCGTTATGCACCGGGGTCACGGAGACCGACGCAGTCGTGCCGCCAGAACGGCTCTGCGTAGACGAGTGTCCCTGTCATCCACGGCTCATACGCTTGGAGCTTGATGGCCTGGAATGCGCCTTCCGGAATCCGCAAAGATGGCTTCCGGAAGTCCTGATCGCCACCGGGCGCAAAGCCGAAACGTGAGTAATAGCGTGGATCCCCCTCCAGGAAGACCAAGGGGGCGGCCTGCTCAGCAACTGCCTTAAGCCCATGCCGTACCAGCGCCGAGCCGATGCCACGCCTTTGATGCCCAGGCAGCACGCCCAGGGGGCTGAGCACTTGCACCCCAACCAGCCGCCGAGGGGCATCGAGCAGGCTGCGGGTGAACATGACGTGCCCGACGATCTGTCCAGCGTCCTCGGCCACCAGCGACAAACCATCCGCCGGGGTGATGGTCTCCCGCAGCGCGTCGACCAAGTGGGTCACGACCAGGCCGTGATCACCTCCGCCGAACGCCTGGAACTGGAGGTCTCGCACAGACTCTCTATCGCCCGGCACTTCTTCGCGAAGGTCCATGTCCGGATAGTAAAGACACCTCACGGTAGCTCGCACGCGGTTTTAGAGCCCGCAAACGCATGAGCGCTTCCCGGAACGCACATCGTCGCGATGGTTGGCCGCGTCAGCTGGCGGCTACTGACCGGTCGCGGGGTCCGTCAGGGTTGTCTGGCGCAACTCCCCGAGCACACGGGATTCATCGGATGTGAGACCGAGTGTGGCGATGTAGCCGGGGACGATCACGGTAACTTCGCCATCCGCGAAGACCGGCTCCAGTGTCTGTCGGCACCAGTCCCGCGCCTCTTCAGCGCTGTAGGCCCCGCGTGCGATGGCATCGTCGACGTTGACCTCACTGAGCATGTAGCGCAGGTAAGCATCGAATGCCATCGGCAAATCGATCTCGATGGCGGTGTAATCGAGCAGGCGCAGACCGTAAGCGGTGAGGGGCAACTCACGCACGTCAAAAGGCTGCCAGCCGGGCGGCCAGAGGAAGCGCTGCTCGAACGAGGCGAACCAGGCCGCCAGGTTGTCGCCGCTCACTGACCGCCGACCGACGGAGAAGTCGTACAGCAGGAACGTCCCGTCGCGGGTCAGCACGCGCGCTATCTCGGCCAGAGCCGACGGGAGGTCGGTGTAATTGAGCGAGCCTGCCGCTGTGACCAGGTCGAATGACCCGGCTGCGAACGGCAGGCGCTCCGCCTGGCCGATGACGAACCTGGCCTGCGGTGCGACACTGCGCCGGTGCATGAGCATGGTTGAGATCGGTTCAACGCCGATCACCTGCCGCGCCACCGGGGTTAGGGCGGCGGTGGACAGGCCCGCGCCGCAACCCACGTCCAGAGCCCGGTCGACCTGCCGGTCCAGGCGAGCAAACCGTAGGATCTGCTCGTGTATCGGGGGCCGGTCGTAGGCGTAGGCCCTCGCCAGGCGCTCGCTGTCGTAGACGCTCGTCATGGCCCCTCCGGCTCACTCGACAGTATTGTGTCCCCGCTGGCGCATCAGCTGCAGCTGGTCGGGATGCCAGTCCTCCCGGCGTGGCGGTGGTGGATCGCCATCGGTACGCGCGGCGTGAGACGTGACCATCACCGGCGTGTGCATCGGCTGGTCAAGCTCGAAGTGGTAGGCATCGCCGTCCGCAAGCACAGCAAGCGACAGGCCGTCCGGATCGATGCCCACACCCACCGCCGCCAGGTACACGCCTTCCACGGCGTCGCTGACCGCGGCCCACCCGCCAGCGAACCACCAGATGCGCGCGGTAACCGCTACTCCATCGACCTGCCAGCGAACCTGCGGCCACTGCGCGCACTGGCTGCTGCGCTCATTGGCATGGTCAACCGCCGCCCTGATAAGGCCGTCGGGCCGGGGCAAGGAGGCCACAGGGAGCGTCGCGTTGATCAACAGGGCAGTGGCGTAGAACGCCACGTCCTGCGGCGGCGTCTCGATGGACGTGGCCGCATGAGCATCAATGCGAGGACGGGAGAAGGTCTCCACGTAGACCAGGGATTCGCCGCCCGGACTCTGGTGGCCCAGCGACACCCAGTGCACCGGGTTGCCGATCGCCTCGCCGAACGACTCGATCCACCGCGCGCCCGGCCACGACGTATCCAGCCCGTAGAGCGGGAAATCCACCGGCGGCGAGGGGGGCGGGACGACACCTGAGCCGGGACGGCCGTTCATCAGCGAGGCAGGAAGTCGAGAAGGAGGGCGGTTACCTCGTCCGGTGCCTCAAGCTGCATCCAGTGACCCGGGCCCGACAGACGCTCGTATCGCCATGGGCCCGTCACGTTCTCGACGGAATCCGTCATCTGGGCCTCTGTCAGCGCGCCGTCTTCCGTGCTCCAGATGCCCATGGTGGGGGCCTGCACTGGTGGCAGCATGAGCGGCGGCTCTACCCACGATTCGGGCGGCAGGTTGGCCCGGTACCAGTTGAGTCCTGGTGTCAGAGATCCGGTTGCCTCCAGGTCAGCGATCACCTGGTCGGTATCGGGGTGCCGGGCCCAATTGCGGAAGTTGGCCCAGTTGTCATCGCTCAGCCAACGTTCGGCGATGCCCTGGAATTGGAACAGCAGCATGTACCACGACTTCTCGCGCTGCCGCGGTGTGCGGCGGAAGGTAGCCGGGTGGCCGACCGACAGGACGGCCAGATGATCGACCGTGTCGGGTGCGAGCGAGGCCAGCCCCCAAGCCAGGGCCGCGCCCCAGTCATGGCCCACCACGTGGGCCCGGGCGATGCCGAGATCGGCCAGCACGGCCATGACGTCCCCGGCAAGCAGCGGCAGCGAGTACGCCTCCACGGCCTCGGGCTTACCGGATTGCCCGTAGCCCCGCAGATCGGGGACAATGACCTGGAATCCAGCGGCGGCGAGGGCCGGTACCTGATGCCGCCAGAGTCGGCCGGAGTCGGGAAAGCCGTGTAGCAGCACCACCGGCCGTCCGCGCCCGGTGACCGCGTACTCGATCCCGACTCCATTGACATCCACCCGTGCCATCTGGCCTCCGGTTTCCTGGCGTACCCGCAAGTATGGATGACGCGCCTTCGATGGCGCTACGGGTTGGACTGCGCCGACCCTTGACGGGGGTTGAATCGGATGTCGGCGGCGCGGGGGATGACGTCGATCTGGTCGCCGAGAGCCCATTCGGCAACTCGGGACACCATAGCGTGCGGTACCGCGTCGGCCAGCCCTTCGACCGCGGGGATGTCGTACGTCGCATGGCCGTCGTGCGGCAGCACTACGTGGTAGCCCAGGTTCAGCGCGGACCGGGTAGTTGCGCTGACGCACATCTCCGACATCACGCCGCACACAGCTACGTGCCGGACAGCGCGCTCCGTGAGGAGGCTCGAGAGTTCGGTCTCGTGGAAGCCGTCGTCGGTGCGCTTTCTGATCACGTACTCGGCGTCGCGTTCCCTGGCCGGAAGGAACAGTTTCCAGCCAGGCGTATGCGGCTCATCAGGGGATCCCGGCGGACCGTCGTTCTGCAACTGGACGACGAGTGCGTCCGTCTCCCGAGCTCGCCGTATGAGGTCCTTGACCTTGACCAGGAGCCCGGCCGCGGCGGGGACGGCCTCGGCACCGGAAACGAAAGCCGCCAGCATGTCGACGACGATCAGCGCTTGGACGCTACGCAGACTGTTGCTCACAGCGGGAGGGTAGTTCAGGGTGGGTCGCTTCCTGGGCCAGTGCCTGCAAGTACCGACGCGATGGTCTGGCGGCGATATCCGCGCGCGACGCGCCCGACGCGCCCGACGCGCCCGCTCCGGGGGCGCAAGTAGGCTGGCGTGACGATCTGCCCGCACTGAGACGAAGCGGTTGCAGCAGTGGAGGAAGGCGACTGAGATCGACACTAACCGGAAGATGGCGATAGCCGCGATGTGGAGCTTCCTGGTCGTACTCGGGCTCCCCGGCCTGATGCTTACCTCGCGGAACGACCCCAGGAACCTGCCGCTCGCACTTACAGTTCTCATCGGTGGAACCGTGGTAGCGGCGGTCACCACCGTGTTCGCAAGGAAATCAGCTGCCGGAGCCGGACTTAACAGCCGATGACGGCAGTGGGGTGCGGCCCCAAGCGGTACTGAATCGGCGTCGGGCGTATGGCTATTCCGGGCTGCCGGGATGTGCGCCGTTGTCGAGTAGCCAGGCCATGGTTTCCCGCTCGTGCTTGGCACCGGCGGCGTCGAGGGGGGTGCCGCCGTCCCAGGGCGCTGGCCAGTTGAGGTCGGCGCCATGGGCGAGCAGGTAGCGGGCGACGGGGAGCTGACCGGCGCGGCACGCGTTCCAGAACGCGATGGAAATGTCGTCTCGATCGGGCGGCGGGTCCGCCTCGACGAGAGAGGCCACGGTGTCCGTCAGACCCAGCACGGCCGCGTGTGAGAGCCCGGTCAGGGCGCCGCGCTGCCAAAGCCGCCGCACGGCGGCCCACTGCGCGTAGCCAAGCGCGGACTGGATAGGCGATCCGCCGTCGATGGACGAGCCGGGGTGCTCGATGTCGGCGCCCGCGTCGAGGAGCGCGTCGATCAGCGCGACGTCATCGTTACTGGCCGCCCAGTGCAGCGGGGTCTCCTGGTGCCAGGTGTCCCGGGCATGGGCGTTCAGGTTGGCTCCGGCCGCGGCCAGTTCCCTCACGATCGCAGCGGCATTCGGGCGGTGACCCGGCGCGTCGGCGAAATGGTGCAGCGGAGTGCACCCGCCGATCCAGCTGGAAGCCAGGCCGGGATCCGCGCCGAGGATCTGGCTCAGCTGCCTGGCGTCTCCCCGCTTGACGGCACGTAGCAGCTCAAAGGCGGCCCGGTCGCTGTCGGGAAGCGTGCGCGGCCCCGCCGGATGGGCCGGGGTCTCGGCCGCCTCCCCTCCGGGATCTTGTGGATCGCGGAGCGGCGAGCCGAACAACAGGAGGTTTCCGTCCGGGTCGATGTGGGTGATCTGGCGCATCTTGTAGTCGGTGTCACGCACCGGACGCTCCTGGTCCATGCCGGCGGCAGTGAGTTCCGCGCCCAGTTCGTTAGCGTCCTCGACTCTGATGAACACCCAGGTGGCGGTGGTCGCCGGGTCGTGTTCCGGTTTGAGTGCAAAGTGCAACGCGATCCCGTCGCGCTCGCCGATCGCGAACTCGGCACCAGCCAGCGACTCCGCGCCGGGAGCGGAGAAGCTGAAGCCGAGGCGGCCGTAGTGCTCCACCGTGCGGGCCATGTTGGTGGTCGGCATCCCCGGGGCCACGCTCAGCAAGCGTCCAAGCGGCACGTCGAAGGCGTTGTGCTCGTCAGTCATGCCCGGACTCCTCCCGGATCTCTCCCAGCGCGGCCAGGCCCGCTCGCAGCCCGGCTAGCTCGGCCGGCGACAGCATCTGGGCGAGCCTCGCATTCACTTCCGTGGTCGCGGCGCGGATGGCCGCGGCGGCGGCGCGGCCCCGTTCGGTGAGGACGATGTTCAGCCGCCGCCGGTCGTCGGGGTTGCTCTCGCGTCTGAGGTAGCCGCGCAGGACCAGGGTGTCGATGAGCTGGCTGGCCGCCTGCCGGGTGACTCCCAGGCTGCGGATCATCTCGACGGCGGAACCGCCGCGGTTCGCCATCCCGCCCAGCAGGAATGGCCCGTTCCTTGGAAGGTCATCGAACCCCGCCAACCACAGATGCGTGGCGACCGTGTTGGCGTAGCCGCCTCGCGCCCGCACAAGCAGAACCAGGATCTCTTCCTCGTCCGTGGCTGGAGTCGGTTCCGTGGCTGGAGCCTGTTCCGCAGGTGGACTCGGCATACCGGGACGCTACCCCGGTCGGCGTCGATCGTCAATCTTCTTGTCAGTCAATTTTCTTGCGCTTACCTTGCGCTACCCGCCCGCGGTGCGCGGGCGGTAGCGCAGGTAGACGACGCCGCTGCGGAAGTGGCGTTCATCGACCAAGTCCAGGGAAACTCGCACGCCCAGGGGGAGAGCGGCCAGGCCGCCACCGACGATCACCGGGGTCACGAAGAGCTGGTATTCGTCTACCAGCCCGGCCCTGATCGCGTCGGCCGCGAGGGTAGGCCCGCCGATGCTCACCTCGCCTTGCTGCTTCAGTGCGCGGACGGCCTCCAGGTCGAGGCTGCGCTCGAGCCGCGTCCTGGTGGTCGGGGCCTCCGGCAGCGATGCGGAGTAGACAACCTTGTCCGCCAATCGCCATATCCCCGCGTACTCCCGCGTCGCGGCTGACCCGCCAGCCAGGTCCGTGTCCTCCCAGTACCGCATGACCTCGTACATCCGGCGGCCATAAAGGTGCGTACCGATCGGACGCTCCGCCTCATTGATGAAGGCGAGCACCTCCTCGTCCGGCTCAGCCCAGTCGAAATTGCCCTCCTCGTCGGCCGTGTACCCGTCTAGCGACGCGATCACCGAGTAGATCAGCATCAGTCCCGCCTCCCAGTCCTTGCAGTCTCATCAGGGCAGACAGCCCAGGTCAGCCAATCTCATCGCCTGAAGGCCCCGCCCGCGGACTGCCTTGGGGCCAAAGTTGTACGCCTGAGCGGCCGATTTGTCCCTATTTGGACGGGTCATAACCGTACAAGATTGGCCCCAAGGCGACGGCTGACCCCGGGGCAGCCGGCGTGAGCTGTCACGTGATGCGGTCGCGTAGGGGGCGGGGAGCGTGAGGTGGTCGCGGCCAAGTGAAGTGGCCACAGACGGTAAGGCGGTCGCGAAGGGCGGCCGGTAGTGGTGAGGCGGTCGCGGGAGATGAGGTCACAGGGGTGAGGCGGTCGGTGGGGGTGAGGTCGCAGGGAGGTGAGATCGCCGAGGGCTGGTGTGGTCGCGTGGGTGAGGTGGTCGCTGGGGTTGGGGGCGGTAGAGGCGGGTGGCGGTGGCGGTGGCGGGGTTCGGGTGGCGGCGGAGGTTGGAACGGTGGCGGGGTTGGGGTGGCGGCGGTCGGGCGGTGGTGGCTGAGGTTGGGGTGGTGACGGGGTTGTGGGCATGGCGGAGGTTGGAACGGTGGCGGGGGTTGGAACAGTGGCGGTGGTGGTGAGGCGGTCGCGGGGTTGGGGTTGAGGCGGGGGTTGAGGCGGGGGCGGGGGATGACGGGGGTTGGGGGGCGGTGGCGGGGGTCGGGTAGGCTGCGTTTGTTGCGTTGGCAGACTTATGGGCTGCCGAGTGCGGGCTGGACCTTCGGTCGCCCGGGTCGTGCGGTAATGGTGCGTTGGCGTGGAACCACGCGTCCGTTCGGGAGAATAGATCTTGACTTTCTCCTGTTTGGTATGGGGCGTCGCGCTGGGTGAGACGCGCTGAGTTAAGGAGTGCTGCCGCGGTGTCGGTGTCAGATGTTGTTGAGAAGCGGTCCGCGTCGGGCGCGGTCGTGCGGGATGAGGCGGCGCGGCGGCGCACCTTCGCGGTGATCAGCCATCCCGACGCGGGTAAGTCCACGCTGACCGAGGCGCTCGCGCTGCACGCGGCGGCGATCAACACGGCCGGTGCGGTGCACGGCAAGGCCGGCCGGCGCGGTGTCACCTCGGACTGGATGGCGATGGAGAAGGACCGGGGGATCTCGATCACCTCGGCCGTGCTCAGGTTCGACTATGACGGGCACGTGCTCAACCTGCTCGACACGCCCGGCCACGCGGACTTCTCCGAGGACACCTACCGGGTGCTTGAGGCCGTTGACTGCGCGATCATGCTGCTCGACTCGGCCAAGGGCCTAGAGCCGCAGACTTTGAAGCTGTTTGACGTGTGCCGGTCGCGCCATGTGCCGGTTGTGACGTTCGTGAACAAGTGGGACCGGCCCGGACGGGAGCCGCTTGAGCTGCTTGACGAGATCGAGCAGCGGATCGGGCTGCGGCCGACGCCGGTTAACTGGCCGGTCGGCATCGCCGGCGACTTCCGCGGGCTGATTGAGCGCTCCACCGGCGTGTACACCGCCTACACGCGGACGCCGGGCGGCGCCGAGCGGGCACTCGAGTCGGTGCTGACCGCGGACGAGGCGCGCGAGCGCGAGGGGGCGGCCTACGACGCCGCCGCGGAGGAGCTGGCGCTGCTCGACGAGATCGGCGCCGGGATCGACATGCCGTCGTTCCTGGCCGGGGAGTCCTCGCCGGTGCTGTTCGGTGCGGCGCTGCCCAACTTCGGGGTGCGGCGGCTGCTCGACGCGATGTGCGAACTCGCGCCCGCCCCCTCGCCCCGGCAGTCCGTCGATGGTGACGAGCGGCCGGTGGCGGCGCCGTTCTCCGGCCTGGTGTTCAAGGTGCAGGCGAACATGGACCCCGCGCACCGTGACCGGGTCGCGTTCGTGCGGGTCGCCTCGGGCCGGTTCGAGCGCGGGATGGTGCTGACGCACGCCGCGACCGGGCGGCCGTTCGCCACCAAGTACGCGCAGGCGATGTTCGGGCAGGAGCGGGAGACGGTGGAGGTCGCCTACCCCGGTGATGTGATCGGGCTGGTGAACGCGGGTGCGCTGCGGCCGGGTGACACGCTTTACGCCGGGGTTCCTGTTTCCTTCCCGCCGATCCCGTCGTTCGCGCCCGAGCACTTCGCCGTCGTCCGGTGCAAGGATGCCGGAAAGTACAAGCAGTTCCGGCGGGGCATCGACCAGCTGGACACCGAGGGCGTGGTGCAGGTGCTCGCCTCCGACCTGCGCGGCGACCAGGCACCGGTACTCGCGGCGGTTGGGCCGCTGCAGTTCGACGTGGTCCTGCACCGGCTTGAGCATGAGTTCGGCGCGCGTTCCGAACTCGATCGGCTCGGCTATGAGCTGGCGCGGCTGACCGATGAGTCGGCCGTCACGGTGCTGGCGGGCACGCGCGGGGCCGAGGTGCTGACGCGTCGGCTGGACGGGGCGCTGCTGGCGCTGTTCGCCGACAAGTGGCGGCTGAACGCGATCCTGCGGGACAACCCGTCGCTCAAGCTCGACCCGCTGCTGGCCGGCACGGTCGTCTGATCCGGCGCGTTGGCTGGCCGGCACGCCGGGCGCGCCGCCGTCGCTGTGACTGTCTGTGACCGGCGTAACATTGGCAACTTATATACGTACCATATACAATTAGAGATGTCAGGACGGGAGCGGAACCCCGGAACCCCCGGACCCGCGGTAAGCAACGCGGGACGTGCCGGATCCGCTGGAACGACTGACAGCCCGAGAACTGGGTTCGCGGCCGGCGCCGGCTTTCCCCCAAAGCCGGCGCATGACGGCTGGCGATCCCCTCCTGAGCGGCCCCGGGCGTCCCCCCGCCCCGGGACCGCTCATCCCCCAAAAAATCGCCCGTGAGCGGCCCCGTTCCCCCGGGGTGCCGCTCACGGGCGATTGCCATGTCTGGCAGTGCGCTGCCTTGTCTGGCTACTTCAGCCGGGCGACGTCGATCTGGTCGAAGTCGAAGCCGTAGCGGTTGGTGATGCCGCCGCCGCCCGACCACTGCCACATCAGCGCGTACTTGCTCGAGCTGGTCTGCCCGCCGAAGAACTGCGCGCACGTCTTCGAGTTGTGCAAGCACCAGCCGGACGGCTTGGCGGACGGGTTCGAGGTCTCCGGCAGGTAGGTCCACTCATAGGTGTTCGGGAGCAGGGAGTCCGTGCCGGTCCCGAAGATGCTGGTCCAGACCGGGGCCGAGGAGTAGACGCCGACCTTGTACGTCGAGTGAGCGGTGATGTAGTTCGCATAGCCGTTGACCTCGGCCCGGTCGACGTCGGCGGGGACGGAGCTCTTGACCACGTGCTCGCTGCAGGGCGAGGAGTAGACGCTGTTCCAGCCGTTGTCGGTGGCCGGCTGGATGCCCGGCAGCTCGATGTCTTCCCACAGCACCGGGTAGGTCACCTTGAGGGTCTTCACCGCCGTCAGCGTGCGCTCGGCCTGTAGTTCGCCCCACATGCGGGCCTCCGTGGTGGTGCCGTTGTAGTGCGGGTCGACCCCGGGACCGCCCATGTACCAGTAGACGCCGGTGCCGATGCCGCCGCCGTACTTGGTGAAGTTGACGTTCGCCTGCGCGCTGTTAGTCGATGACCAGGCGAGGAAGTTGCCGGTCTTGCAGCCCTCGGTGCGCGCCCAGTTCCCGGCCATGCCGATATAGCCGCTGTAGTGGCCCCCGATGACGGGTTCGAAGTACGGGCCCGTGCCGGTGACCGACGCCGGCCAGCTGTCGGTTCCGTAGGCGAAGCCCGCATTGCTGGTCGTGGCCGCGGCGCTGGTCGTGGCCGCGGCGTTGGCCGCGGTCGCGGCGTTGGCTGAGGTCGCGGCGAAGGCCGCGCCGGTGCCGAGGCCCGCCAAGGCGGACACCGTCAAGATGGCGCCTAGCGCCTTGGATACCGAACGCATACAGGAGTCCCCACAATCAGCACATCTTGCTCTTTGCTCTGCTGTCATACGAGACGACAGTGAAGCGGCACTGGTTGTGAGAATATGTCGGGAAATTACCTAGTCAGGCCGATGCGCACGAATCGGGCGGCCGAGAACTACTCGTGCTGCCCGTGCTTGTCCGGGTCGCCCTGGGACGGAAGGTCCAGTGAGCTGATCGCCTGGCCGTAGGTCTGCGCGGCGAGCTTGGCGATGTTGCTGTGCGCGCCGATGGGCGACGCGCACTCCGCGCCGACGACGTGCAGAGACTCCAGGTCGCCGCGGTTGGCCTCCGGGCCGATGAAGCACGGCGCGATCGCCAGCCGGTTGACGCCCATCTCCTTCAGCCGCATCGCGCCCTCCTGGACGGACGGGGCGCTATCCATGGACGCGGTGATGACCGGGAGCGCGAGCCGGGCGGCGAGCAGCACCGAGGTCACGTTGGCCGACGCGGCCCCGTTGGGGCCGCCCACGGTGGCGATCAGCACCCCGTCGGCGGCGGTGACGATGCTGAACAGGCGTACCCGGTCGGCCCGGGCCAGGCCGGCTTCCGCCAGCCGGATGTGCAGCGCCTCGGCGATCATCGCGTTCGAGTTGATGAACCCGCTGACGAGGGCGTTCTCCCCGCTGGCGGCCACCGACTCGCGCAGCCGGTGGATCACTGGCGGGTTGACCGTCGCGATGAGCGGGATCACGACGGCGCAGGGGGTGCCGTCGGGCCGCCGGCTGGCCACGTCGGCGAGCACCGCCCGCAGGTCGGACGGGTCGGATGGCCCCCCGCCATCGATGCGCGCGGCCCGCACCTCGACCGCCGGGTTGTCGACCCGGAGCACCGCGGTCAGTTCCCCGGCCGCGCCGGAGGTGAGGTCAGTGTCGGCCCCGGGGACGGCAAGCACCAGTGCCGGCGCGGTCTGCGGCAGGCTGGCGGGGACGGCGCGGCGGTGCCGGCCGCCGCTGGCCCGTGGCGGCCGCATGGAGGGCTGGCGGACAGGGAACGCCTCTTGCCCGCGGTCCGGCCCGCGGGGGGGCAGATCGCCGCGGTCGCCGTAGCCACGGTCGTAGCCGCCGCGGTCGCCGCCGTAGCCACCGCGGTCGCTCAGCCCGGCCCGGTCGCCATAACCGTCGCGGTCGCCGAAACCGCCCGGGGCGGCCGCGCTTGGGTGCCTCTCGGGCAGATTTCCGGGGAACTGGCGAGCGGACAGCGGCCCACCCGGCTGCCGGGAGGGGACGCCGTCGCGAGGCTGCCGCATAGGGATGCCTGCCGAGGGGTCGCGTGCGTCCGTCACGAGTCGGAAGCCTAGTGCCAAGGTGTCCTTTGTGCCGTAAAAGTGCTGAAACAGGCCCACGAGGGAGGGGTTATGTATTCAGCTTCTCACGCACTGTAGCACCCTGGCGCGGACGTTCGCAGCCGAAAATTTCACGGGCAAAACCGGGCCTGGCCGGCTGACGCTCGCTTGCTACTAGCGAGTAACATACACTGAGGCACGGCACCAACCTTGCGGAGTGATAAATGAGCCACTACAAGAGCAACCTCCGGGACATCGAGTTCAACCTCTTCGAAGTTTTCGGCCGCCAGGAGATCCTCGGCACTGGCCCGTTCACCGAGGTGGACGAGGAGACCGCGCGCCACATGCTGGCCGAGGTCAACAGGCTCGCGACGGGGCCGGTGGCCGAGTCGTTCGTCGACGCCGACCGCAACCCGCCGGTCTTCGACCCGGCCACGGGCAGTGTGGCGATGCCGGAGTCCTTCAAGAACTCGTTCCGGGCGCTCTTGGACGCCGAGTGGTGGCGCATCTCGGTGCCGCCGGAGCTCGGTGGCACCGTGGTGCCCAGGTCGCTGTCCTGGGCGGTCGCCAGCTTCATCCTCGGCGCGAACCCGGCCGCCTGGATGTTCTCCAACGGGCCGTCGTTCGCGACCGTCCTGTGGACGCTCGGCACCCCGGAGCAGAAGCGCTTCGCCGAGCTCGCCGTCGAGCGCGAGTGGGGCGCCACCATGGTGCTGACCGAGCCGGAGGCCGGCTCCGACGTGGGGGCCGGGCGGACCAAGGCGATCGAGCAGCCCGACGGCAGCTGGCACATCGAGGGCGTCAAGCGGTTCATCACCAACGGTGATCAGGACATGACGGAGAACATCTTCCACCTCGTGCTCGCCCGCCCGGAGGGCGCCGGGCCAGGCACCAAGGGGCTGTCCATGTTCCTGGTGCCGAAGTACCTGGTGAATGAGGACGGCTCGCTCGGCGAGCGGAACGGCGCGTCCGTCACCAACCTAGAGCACAAGATGGGCCTCAAGGTCTCCACCACCTGCGAGCTGACGTTCGGCGGCGACCCGGCCCGGCCCGCCGTCGGCACCCTGATCGGCGGGGTCCACGACGGCATCAGGCAGATGTTCATGATCATCGAGCACGCGCGGATGCTGGTTGGCAGCAAGGCGATCGAGACGCTGTCCACCGGTTACCTCAACGCGCTCGAGTTCGCCAAGAACCGGGTGCAGGGGCCCGACCTGGCCAGGCAATTCGACAAGACCTCGCCGCGGGTGACGATCATCAACCACCCGGACGTACGCCGCCTGCTCATGCTGCAGAAGGCGTACGCGGAGGGGCTGCGGGCGCTCATGCTCTACACCGCCACCCAGCAGGACGCCGTGCAGATCGGCGCGGCCAACGGCGAACCAGACGCGGCCGCGGCGGCCCGCAACGACCTGCTGCTGCCGCTGGTCAAGGGGGTCGGCTCCGAGCGCGCTTACGAGACGCTTGCGCTCTCGCTGCAGACGCTCGGCGGCTCGGGATTCCTGCAGGACTACCCGATCGAGCAGTACATCAGGGACTCGAAGATCGACTCTGTGTACGAGGGCACCACGGCCATCCAGTCTCTTGACTTCTTCTTCCGCAAGATCGGCCGCGACCAGGGCGCCACCGCCCAGGCGCTGCTGGCCGAGATCGCCGCGTTCGCGGCGGCCGACAACGGGAACGGCCGGCTCAAGGCCGAGCGGGCGGCCGTGGCCGAGGGGCTGGCCAACCTGCAGGCGGCGCTGAACGCGATGAGCGCGTTCGCGATGGCCTCGCTTGAGCGGCCGGAGGAGATCTACAAGGTCGGCCTCACCTCGGTGCGGCTGCTGCTCGCATTCGGCGACCTGATCATTGGCTGGCTGCTGGGCCGGCAGGCCGAGGTCGCGCTGCGCGCGCTCGACAACGGTGACTCTCTCAGTGCGGCCGACCGCGACTTCTACACGGGCAAGCTCGCCGTCGCCAAGTTCTTCGCCACCACGGTGCTGCCCCGCCTGGAGAGTGACAGGAAGATCATCGAGCAGACCTCGACCGACCTGATGGAAGTGCCCGAGGGCGCGTTCTAGCAGCCCGGTAGCGGGAGCTCAGAAGCCCTGCTGCTTGAGCTCACGGAGCAGGTCATCGGCCGACTTACTGCCGCCGGTGCGCGCCCCGGCTGGGCGCGTTCCGGCGGTCCGCGTTCCGGTCGGGGCCCCGGCGGGTGCGCTCGGGCGCCCACCGGGAGACCAGCCGTCGACGGCAGGGCGCGGCCGCGGGTTGCTGACCGACGGCCGGGACCGCACCACCCAGGCCGCGATCACCCCGCCGGCCAGCCCGCCGAGGTGCCCGATCCAGCTGACGCCGGGCGTGCCAGGGAGGGCGACCTGGAGGATCGTCCAGTAGAGCACGCCCGCCACGGCGCCGACCCCGATGTCGATCAGGTTCCGGTCAAGGAACCCGCGAACCAGGACATAGCCGAAGTAACCGAAGATAAGCCCCGAGGCGCCCACGGTCGGCTCGTTGCTCGGCTGGAACAGCCAGACCGCCAGCCCGCTGGTGACTATGGCGATGAGCGACACGAGCAGGAACCGGGCGATGGACCGGTAGGCGGCGAGCACGCCGAGGACGAACAACGGCAGGCTGTTGCCCTCGATGTGCTGCCAGCCGGCGTGCAGGAACGGCGCGGTGAAGATGTCCGGCAGCCTGGACAGGTGCTGCGGCAGGATGGCGAAGTCCGAGTCCAGCCGGTACCCGTCCGCCCAGTTGAATACCTGGAGCGCCCAGATCAGCGCCAGGAACCCGGCCATCACCACGACCGCGTCGCGCAGCTTATGTACCGTCATGCCTGGCCATCTTTCTTCCTTGGCGCGTTTGGCGAGTCGGTGCCGGTGATGCTCACGACCCGCGGTGGGGCCGCTACGACCAAGCCAGCATCCGGACCGGGTCTTCTAGCATTGAGCCTACGTCGCGGAGGACCGCTGAGCCCAGTTGCCCGTCGACGATCCGGTGGTCGAAAGAGAGCGAAAGCGTTGTCACCTTCCGCACCGCGAGCGCCCCTTCGACCACCCATGGTAGGTCACGGACCTGCCCGAAGGCTAGGATCGCGGCCTCACCAGGTAGCAAGATGGGCGTACCCGCATCAACGCCGAACACCCCCACATTGGTGATCGTGATCGTGCCCCCGGCCAGGTCCTCGGGCGACGATTTACCCGCCCGGGCGGTGGCCGCGGCCGCGTCGAGCGCCCGCGCCAGGTCGGGGAGCGCTAGCGCCTCGGCGCCCTTGACGTTCGGCACCAGCAGCCCTCGTTCGGCCGCGACGGCGATGCCCAGGTTGACCCGCCGCTTGACGACGATCTCCTGCGCGGCCTCGTCCCAGGACGAGTTGATCATCGGGTGCCGCCGCACCGCGACAAGCAGTGCCTTGGCCACGAAGAGCAGCGGCGATACCTTGACCCCGGCGAACTCGGGAAGCTCGCGTGCCCGCCGGGCCGCGGTCATCGTCTCGGTCGCGTCCACTTGCAGGAATTCCGTCACGTGCGGCGCGGTGAACGCGCTGGCCACCATCGCCGCGGCGGTGTGCTTGCGCACCCCGCGCACCGGGATTCGCTCTTCGAGGGCGGCGGGTCCCGCGGGGCTGAGGTCGGCGGGACCCTGGCGGCCGTCTGCCTGGTTGTCCGAAGACTGGGATTTGGAACGGTCCCGTGCTTCGCCTGCCGCCCGCTGCACATCGCCACGGGTGACAGAGCCCTCGGGTCCGCTGCCCGTCAGCCCGCCGAGCTCGATGCCGAGATCCCGGGCAAGCCTCCGCACCGGCGGCTTCGCGAGAGCCTTGGGGGTTTTGCTGATGCCCGCGAGGAAATTCGTGATCTGGGACGGGACCGGGCCGCTGCCGGGAGGCGGGGGGCCGTTGGGCGGGGATGGCGGGAGGCCGTTGGGCGGGGATGAGGGGGTGGCGGGGTAGGAGCCGGGGCGGGTGGGGGTGTTCTTGCGCGGGCGGCGGCTGGTCGAGCCCGGCTTGACGCCGTAACCGACGAGAACCGGCTGGCGGGCCGGCGGGGCCGGCGGGGCCGCTGGGGGGGCCGGGGCCGCCGGGGCCTCGGCTGGCGGCTGCTGCGGTTCGGCGGCCGGGATCGGAGCAGGGGTCGGGGCCGGGGCGGCGGCGGTGGCCGGGGCTTCGCCCGCCACCGGTACGTCGACGGTGATGATCGGGGTGCCGACATCGACGGTCTGACCCTCGTCCACCAGCAGTGCGCTGACCGTGCCGGCGTACGGGCTGGGCAGTTCGACCACCGCCTTGGCGGTCTCGATCTCGACGATGACCTGGTTGATCGTGATCGTGTCGCCCGGCTTGACGTGCCAGGACACGATGTCGGCCTCGGTGAGGCCCTCCCCCACGTCGGGGAGCTTGAACTCCTTGTTCATGCCGAATTCTCCGGGGCTCAGAAGGCGAAGGTGCGGTCTACCGCGTCGAGGATGCGGTCCAGGTCGGGCAGATAGTGATCCTCTGACCGGGCCGCCGGATAGGGGGTGGCGAAGCCGCCGATCCGCTGCACGGGCGCCTCCAGGTGGTAGAAGCACTGCTCGGTGACCCGGGCGGCGATCTCGGCGCCGAGCCCGGCGTAGACCGGTGCCTCGTGAGCGACCACGCACCGCCCGGTGCGGGAGACCGAGGCCGTGATCGTCGCCATGTCCAGCGGGGAGAGCGAGCGCGCGTCGATCACCTCGACCGACCGCCCGTCCTCGCGGGCCGCGACCGCCACCTCGACGCAGGTGCGGACCAGCGGGCCGTAGCTGATCAGGGTGACGTCATCCCCGGGCAGAACGGTCTTGGCCTGGTCAAGCGGCAGCGCCGACGACAGCGGCGCCGCCGTGTCGACCTCGCCCTTGTCCCAGTAGCGCCGCTTGGGCTCGAAGAAGATCACCGGGTCGTCGGCCGCGATGGCGAGCTGGATCATGGCATACGCGTCGGCGGGGTCGGCGCAGGCAACCACGCGCAGCCCGGCCGTGTGCGCGAAATAGGCCTCGGGGGACTCGCTGTGATGCTCGACCGCCCCGATGCCGCCGCCGAACGGTATGCGGATCACGATGGGCAGCGACAGGAGGCCCTGGGACCGGTAGCGCATCTTCGCGAGCTGGCTGACGATCTGGTCGGTCGCGGGGAAGACGAAGCCGTCGAACTGGATCTCGCACACCGGCCGGTAACCGCGCAGCGCGAGGCCGATCGCGGTGCCGACGATGCCCGCCTCGGCCAGCGGGGTGTCGACCACGCGATGGTCGCCGAAGTCCTTCTGCAGCCCGTCGGTGACCCGGAAGACACCGCCGAGCTTGCCGACGTCCTCGCCCATGATCATGACCTTGGGGTCGGACTCGAGCGAGCGCCGCAGGCCCGCGTTGAGCGCGCGGGAGAGAGTGAGTGTGGTCACCGGCCCTCCTCCGCGCCGCTGCCGACGGTGACGCCGGCATCGGTGAACCCGTCCAGGTAAGCCGCGTAATCCGCGCGCTCAGCGTCGAGGATCGCGTGCGCGCCCGCGTACACGTGGTCGAACAGCGCCAGCGGGGCCGGATCGGGCAGTGCCAGGCAGCCGGCTCGCAGCCGCGCCGCCTCGGTGTCGGCCGCCGCCTCGACCTGCTCGAAGAAGGAGCTGTCGGCCTCGCCGGTGCGGGCCAGATAGGCCCGGACGCGTGCGATCGGGTCCCGCAGCCGCCAGGTCTCGAGCTCGGCCGCGATCCGGTACCTGGTGGGGTCGTCGGTCGTGGTGTGCGCGCCCATCCGGTAGGTGAACGCCTCGATCAGCGTGGGGCCCTGTCCCTCGCGTGCGGCGCGCATCGCCTGCCTGGTCACGGCGTAGCAGGCGAGGACGTCGTTGCCGTCGACCCGGACGCCGGGGAAGCCGAAACCGCTTGACCGCTTGTAGATGGGGATCCGGCTCTGCCGTTCGGCCGGCGCGGAGATCGCGTACTGGTTGTTCTGGCAGAAGAACACCACCGGCGCGTTGAAGACCGACGCCCAGGAGAACGCCTCGCTCACGACGCCCTGGCTGGTCGCGCCATCGCCGAAGTAGGCGATCACCGCCTCGTCCTCGACGCCGTCGCTCTTGATCCCCATCGCGTACCCGGTGGCGTGCAGGGTCTGGTCGCCGATGACGATGGTGTAAAGGTGGAACTTGTGCTCTTCTGGGTCCCAGCCGCCGTGGTTAACGCCGCGGTAGAGCTTGAGCAGGTAGAGCGGGTCGAGACCGCGGCACCAGGCCACGCCGTGCTCGCGGTAGGAGGGGAACGCCATGTCCTTGGGGGAGAGAGCTCGCCCCGAGCCGACCTGCGCGGCCTCCTGCCCTAGCGCGGGCGGCCAGAGGCCAAGCTCGCCCTGGCGCTGGAGCGCGACCGCCTCGTTGTCGATGCGGCGGACAAGCACCATGTCGCGGTACATGCCCTTGATGTCAACGTCGCCGAGCGGGTACTCCG